>NZ_JAWIRS010000031.1:0-639 GCF_036320005.1 Stenotrophomonas sp. SMYL11 | reverse complement strand
CTCTTCGTCCTTCTTCTTGCAGGAGCCGTTTACCAGCGCCATGCCATCGGGACAGGGCTTCTCATCCGTACATGCGTTGCCAACCTTAACCTTGCCTTCGGGACACTCAGGCTCCACGGGCTGGCAAACCTTCAGCGCGCCATTCCAAATCATATTGCCGCCCTGCTTAGTGCAATCCGGCTTTTCGTTACAGCTTTGGCCGGTGCTCCAATAAGACGTCGTGTCATCGCCGTTGTCTGCGTACTTGACCTCACAACCACGACTACATGAGACGGAGCCAGAGGGCGGGAAAAATGGCGTGGTCTTTGTGCCTCGAGCTTGACAGGATTGATCGTATGCGACAGTGGAACTATGACGACCCTGGAATCCGCCGTTTGGAAAGAGGCAGTTACCAAACGCGTTCACGCTACCGGGGCCCACGATCAACCCTATGGTGCCCGAGTCAATCGCGGCACCGGCAACAGTTCCGCTACACGACTGCCGAATATTGCTGATTGCTTGCTCTGTCGCCTCACCTTGATCGATCGCATAAGCCACCGATGGCACAAGTACGAACAGGAGTAGCAGGATTCGCCTCATCACACGCCCTCGAACGCGATCCAGCATGCGCCGCAGAAGGCAACAATCACGAAGTACCCC
>NZ_JAWIRS010000030.1:0-842 GCF_036320005.1 Stenotrophomonas sp. SMYL11 | reverse complement strand
ACCGCCTCCCTGGTGAAATTAGCGCTGTGGAACCACCCGATCCCATCCCGAACTCGGAAGTGAAACGCAGCTGCGCCGATGGTAGTGTGGCTCAAGCCATGCGAGAGTAGGTCATCGCCAGGGTTTATACCCGAGAACCCCGCTGCATGCGCAGCGGGGTTTTCCTTTTTTTGCAGGCACCTGGTTTTGACCGGGGCTTGCGGCAACAACTTCACGAAGAGCTTCAAGTTCCTCAAACAAGTTGTTGACAAAGCTGAAAGGCCTGCCATAATAGGCGGCTCGCAACGACGAAAGGCCTTCGGGTCCAACGACGAGGCAGCATCGGCAACAACGTCCACTCCGGTGAGGCGACCTTGAAAAAAGGTGTTGACGAAGCGGAAAAGCCGGCTATAATGGGCGGCTCGCTACGAAGGAAACTTCGCAGCACACGGGAACGGCGCTGAGGCCGCTTCCCCGGATCTTTGAAAGTATGCGCAGGTATCTTGTGAAGGCGCCTGCAGGAAGGATGATTGTCCATCTTGCAGACGTTTGATCAAGCAACTATTAATTGTTTTAAAGCAAGCGATACGTTGCCAGCATCAATCATCTGCAGCTTTAAATTTTGATCTTCGGATCATGTCGTTTTAAGTGAAGAGTTTGATCCTGGCTCAGAGTGAACGCTGGCGGTAGGCCTAACACATGCAAGTCGAACGGCAGCACAGAGGAGCTTGCTCCTTGGGTGGCGAGTGGCGGACGGGTGAGGAATACATCGGAATCTACTCTGTCGTGGGGGATAACGTAGGGAAACTTACGCTAATACCGCATACGACCTACGGGTGAAAGCAGGGGATCTTCGGACCTTG
>NZ_JAWIRS010000029.1:0-1428 GCF_036320005.1 Stenotrophomonas sp. SMYL11 | reverse complement strand
TGAAGTGACCCCCGGGAGTTGGACACCAGATCCAACCCCGAGGGATACATGAACAGATACGACGCGCGTTTCAAACTGCTGGTCGCCAAGGAGGCCTGCAAGACCTCCACATCGGTCAAAGCCATTGCCCGTCGCCACGGCCTGGAGTTCTCCACGGTCAGGCGCTGGGTGGCGACCTATCGGCTGCATGGTTGGCGGGGATTTCATCGCCAGGCCCGGTCCTATGACCTCCCGTTCAAGCTGGCTGTCCTGGAGAAAATGAGCCAGGACGGCCTGTCCGGGCGGGAGGCCACCACCTACTTTCAGATTGGCGATGCCGGCGCGGTGGGACGATGGCGGCGCCTGTATGCTCAAGGCGGTGCCCAAGCGTTGGCACCCCCTCCGCCGCCGCCCCGAAAGCCGATGAAAAAGACCCGTTCGTCCAAGCCGCCTGAGGATATGAGCCGCGATGAGCTGCTCAAGGAAGTCGCCTATCTGCGTGCGGAGACCGACTACCTAAAAAAACTCGATGCCTTGATCCGGGAAGAGCAGGTGGCGCAGGACGCAAAGCGCAAGCCGTCCAAGGATTGAGGCAGGTTCATACGCTGTCGCTTCTGCTCGAAGCAGCTGAGCTGTCACGCAGTACGTTCTATTACCAGAACCATGTCCTGGCCCATCCGGATCAGGACGAGGCACAGCTGTGCGAGCGCATCCGTGCAATCTACGATCAAAGCCAAGGGCGCTATGGCTATCGCACGGTGACGCTGGAATTAGCCAATCAGGGTCATCGGACCAATCACAAGCGGGTTCAGCGCCTGATGGGGGAGATGGGGCTGAAATCGCGGGTGCGTGTGAAGCGCTACCAGGCCTTCAAGGGGGCGGCCAATGTTGTGGTTGGCAATGACCTCAATCGCCAGTTCCATGCCGAGCGGCCCAACCAGAAGTGGGTGACTGACGTGACCGAGTTCAAGGTGCAGGGCATGAAGCTGTACCTGTCGCCGATCATGGATCTCTACAACGGCGAAATCGTGGCTTATCAGATCAAGCGTCGGCCCGTATTTGATCTGGTGGGCCAAATGCTGGAGGAGGCCATCAAGAAGCTTTCCCCGGATGAGCGCCCCATGATCCACTCCGACCAGGGCTGGCAGTACCAGCATGAAAACTACCGGCACATGCTGGAAAAGCACTCGTTGAAGCAAAGCATGTCCCGGCGCGGCAACTGCCTGGACAATGCGGCGATGGAGAGCTTCTTTGGAACGCTGAAGTCGGAATTCTTCTACCTGAACAGCTTTGACAGCCTCGAGAGTCTGGAGGCTGGGCTGGTGGAATACATCCAGTACTACAACGAAGAACGCATCAAACTGAAACTGAAAGGTCTGAGCCCGGTAAAGTACCGGGAGCAGGCCCAATCGGCCGCGTGACCCCGTCCAAGTCTCGGGGGTCACTTCA
>NZ_JAWIRS010000028.1:0-12899 GCF_036320005.1 Stenotrophomonas sp. SMYL11 | reverse complement strand
CCGGCAGATCGCGGAAATCGGTCGACGGCGGGGTGGGTCCGGTTGCGGGGGTGTCCGCGGCATGGATGCCGCGGCCAAGCCCCCAGGGACGGGTTTACGGCGTCCCCCGCAACCGGACCCAGCCCGACTCCCCGCAGGAAACCAGCTTCTGCTGTTGCTGTTGCTGTTGCTGTTGCTCCAGCTCGGAGCAGGTGCAGGGCGCAGCCCTGCCGAACACCCCCCTCTCATGCTGCGCCGCAGAATGCATTCGGCTGAAGCTGCATGCTCTACTTGAATCGATCTAAATCCACGGTCTGGTGGGTCTGGCGTCATTCCAGGGCGAGCTTTCTGCCAGTCATGGCGGGGCTCAGCGGAACGGTGCCGGACGGCCCCGACCGTCTGCCTCCGTGTCATCGACTACAGGAACCCGACATGCGTCCAGTGCCGTCCGCTCCCGCCGTCCCAGTGTCCTCGCGCCCGCTGGCGCGCCTGGCCTGCCTGTTCGCACTTTCGGCGTCGCCGATGCTGCTGCAGGCCGCGCCGGCCGCGCTGGAGCGCGAGGTCAACACCTTCATCGGCAGCAAGGACGACGGCAACACGTTCCCGGGCGCGTCGGCACCGTTCGGCCTGATCCAGGTCAGCCCGATCGGCAGCCACTATTCGGGCTGGCGCTACGACGACGAGAAGATCCGCGGTTTCGGCCACTCCTTCATCTCCGGCGCAGGTTGCTGGGAGCAGGGCGGCCAGGTGTCGGTGCTGCCGGTGACCGGTTCGATCGGTCCCGGCGGCGATTTCGATACCGGCAACGCGAAGAAGTTCGACCACAAGGCCTATGCCGCGTCGTACACGCATGACGGCGAGATCGGCCAGGCGGGCTATTACAAGGTCCGGCTGACGAGCTACGGCGGCATCGACGCCGAGACCACCGCGCGTACGCGTGCCGCCGCTGAGCGCTACACCTTCACCCAGCGCAGTGGCGATGGCCACGTGCTGGTCAATGTCGGCCAGGCCAACGAGCGCCACTCGGTGATCGGCAGCGTGGTTGATGTGGTCGGCGACCGCGTGGTGGAAGGCAAGCTGGTCACCAAGAGTTTCTGCGGAGGCCATCAGTACACCACCTGGTTCCGCATCGAGTTCGACCGCCCGTTCAAGGCGCATGGCACCTGGGGTGAGGGCGGTGGCCTGCCCGGCGCGCGCCACAGCATGGAAGGCGAGCAGAAGCCGAATGGCGCCTGGCTCAGCTTCGACCTGGCCAAGGGCCAGTCGGTGACGGCGGTCAGCGCGATCTCGCATGTGGACGCCGAAGGCGCGCGCATCAATCTGCGCGCGGACGGCATGCAGGGAGGGACGCTGCTCGGTTTCGACCGCATGCGCGCGCTGTCCCAGCAGGCGTGGCGCGAGCAGCTGGGGCGGGTGCGTGTGCAGGGCGGTACGTCTGATGACCGCACCGTGTTCTACAGCGCGGTCTATCACGCGCTGCTGCAGCCGATGACCGGCAACGATGCCGACGGCCGCTACCGCGGCTATGACGATGGCATCCATCGCGCCGATGGCTGGACCTACTACGAGTATTTCTCGCTATGGGATACCTACCGCGCGCAGAACCAGTGGCTGGCACTGACCCGCCCGGACGTCGCGCGTGACATTGGCCGCACCCTGCTGGCGATCGACGAGCAGGGGGGCTGGCTGCCGCGCTGGGGCTATGCCAACTTCGAGACCAACATCATGACCGGCGATCCGGTCACGCCGTTCATGGTCGACCTGTGGCGCTTCGGCGCGCTCAAGGGCCGTGAATCGCAGGCGTGGGATGCACTGCGCCGCAATGCGTTCGGCACGCCGCCGCTGAACTCGCGGATGGCCGGCCGTTCCGGCAACCCGACCTACCTTGACAAGGGCTACGTGGTCTACGACCGTGCGTTCCCATCCAAGGGCATGGATGTTGATCCGCACCACGGTGGTTCGGCCACGCTGGAGTATGCGCTGGCCGACTGTGCGCTTTCGCAGATGGCCGATGGCCTGGGCCACGCGCAGGACGCGGCGACGCTGCGTGAGCGCGGCCGCAACTGGCGCAAGGTGTGGGACCCGCAGGTGCGTGACGCCGAGACCGGCTTCACCGGTTTCCCGCGCCCGCGTACCGAGGACGGCCAGTGGTACACGCCGGCCGATGGCCACTACAGCCCGCGCTCGCACCATGGTTTCCATGAAGGTACGGCGTGGCAGTACCAGTGGCTGGCGCAGCAGGACGTGCCGGGCCTGGTCGAAGCGATGGACGGCCGCGAACAGGCCGGCCGACGCCTGGATGCGTTCTTCGCGATGGACGCGCTGCAGGCCGATCCACTCAATGCCGCCCGCAGGGAGTGGGTGGTCGGGCCGTACAGCTACTACAACCAGTTCCGCTACAACCCGAACAACGAACCGGACCTGCACTCACCGTGGCTGTACACGCTGATCGGCCAGCCGTGGAAGACCGCCGCCGTGGTGCGCGCCGCGCAGCAGTTGTTCACCAATGCCCCGAACGGCGTGACCGGCAATGATGACCTCGGCACGATGTCGGCCTGGTACCTGTTCAGTGCCATCGGCGTGTATCCGGCGGTGCCGGGCAGCGGCCAGTTCCTGCTGCACACTCCGCGTTTCAGCAAGGTGGAAGTGGACATGGGCAATGGCCGCACCCTTCGCATCGACGCGCCGGGTGCCGATGGCCGCCGCCTGCAGTACGTGCAGGGCGTGAAGGTCGATGGCCAGGTGCATGCGCCGGTGTGGCTGGACTGGAACCAGCTGCAGCAGGGCCCGCGCCTGCAGTTCGCGCTCGACGCGAAGGCGCCGGAGCAGGGTTGGGGTACGGCGGTGAAGGACCTGCCGGTGTCCTGGTGCGCGGCACCGGGCAGCCAGCTGCGCTGAGACGGACTGTGCCGTTCGCGGTGACCCAGCGAACGGCACGGCACGACACGGCCCTGATCCATTAGGCTTGAGCCTCCAGCGGAGTCCGGGAAGACGATGAACGACAACGGCAGCAGTCCCAGCAAGCGCGCCGGCAAGGCGGTGACGGTGACCGACATCGCGCGTGCCATCGGCGTGTCACGGGCAACCGTGTCGCTGGTGCTGCGCGGCAGCCCGCTGGTCAACGTCGATACCCGGGCCAAGGTCGAGGCCGAGCTGCGCCGCCAGCGCTATGTCTACAACCGCGCGGCGGCCAACCTGCGCCGGCGGACCTCGTCGAGCATCGCGCTGGTGATCAACGATCTGTCCAACCCGTTCTTCGCCGAATTCGCGTCCGGCGTGGACGAGGCGCTGGGCGGACGCGGTTACGTGACCCTGCTCGGCAGCACCGGCGAATCGCCGGAGCGTCAGCAGGCGGTGCTGTCCACGTTGATGGAGCACACGCCGGCCGGCCTGATCCTGTCGCCGGCCGAGGGCAGCGACACCGCGCTGCTGCGGCAGGCGCTGGGCGCCAATGCCAACGTGCTGCTGTTCAACCGCGAACTGGAAGGGGCCGACTGGGACTTCCTCACCCTGGACAACCAGCACGGTGCCTATCTGGCCACCCGCCACCTGATCGAGCGCGGCCATCGCCAGATCGCCTTCTTCGGCGGCCACGCTGCATCGAGCTCGTGCCACCAGCGCCGTGCCGGTTTCCAGCAGGCGCTGGCAGAGGCCGGCCTGTCGCTGCCACCGGGCTGGATGATCGAGTCGGCACCGAACCGCCTGGAAGCCGCGGCGCGCACCGATGAGCTGTTTGCCGACGGCCATCGCCCGAGTGCGGCGGTCTGCTACAACGACACCGTCGCGCTGGGCCTGATGCTGGGCTTGAATTCGCGTGGCATCCGTCCGGGCGGTGACTTTGCCGTTACCGGTTTCGATGATATTTCCGAGGCGTCGGTCGCGGTGCCGCCGTTGACCACGCTCACTGCCGATCCGCGCGAGCGGGGCCGGCAAGCTGCCGCGCTGTTGCTGCAACGACTGGACGAGCCGGATGCGCCGCCACGGCGCACGGTCGCGCCGGTGCAGCTGCGCATCCGCGAAAGCAGTGCCGCACGACCGAACTGATCCCTTCCATATACCCCTTCCACGCAACAACGACTTTCCGCGCATCGAGGCGCGTACCGCATGCCGATCTCCGCAACGCCCCGTCCATCGGGTTCTTCGGGCAACGCACCCGCCGTCACCAACGGCAAGGCGCTGGCCGTGGTCACCACGATCTTCTTCATGTGGGGCTTCCTGACCTGCCTCAATGACATCCTGATCCCGCACCTGAAGGCAGTGTTCGAGCTGAACTACGCCAAGGCGATGCTGGTGCAGTTCACCTTCTTCGGCACCTATTTCCTGATGTCGCTGCCGGCCGGCCGCCTGGTGGCGGCGCTGGGCTACAAGAAGGGCATCGTTGCCGGCTTGGTGATTGCCGGTATCGGCGCACTGGGCTTCTGGCCGGCGGCCGAGCTGCGCGTTTATGGCGCCTTCCTCGGCGCACTGTTCGTGCTGGCCACCGGCATCACCGTGCTGCAGGTCGCTGCCAATCCTTACGTGGCGCTGCTGGGTCCGGAGCAGACCAGTTCCAGCCGCCTGACCCTGGCACAGGCGCTGAACTCGCTGGGGACGGCCATCGCGCCGATCTTCGGCGGCATGCTGATCCTGTCCAACACGGTCAAGAGCGCCGATGACATCGCGGCACTGCCGGCCGCCGAGCAGTTGGCCTACCGTGCCGCCGAGGCGCAGGCCGTGCAGGGCCCGTACGTGGGCCTGGCGGTGGCGCTGGTGCTGCTGGCGCTGTTCGTGTTCCTGTTCCGCCTGCCGGCGCTGAGTGATGCCACCGAGCAGGCCGACCAGGGCCACCACCACAGCTACCTGGACGCGCTGCGCAAGCGCCACCTGCTGCTGGGTGTGCTGGGCATCTTCTTCTACGTCGGCGCTGAAGTGTCGATCGGCAGCTTCCTGGTCAACTACCTGTCGATGCCGAGTATCGGCGGCTTCAGCGAGCAGGAAGCCACCCACTACGTGTCGGCCTACTGGACGATGGCGATGATCGGCCGCTTCGCGGGCTCCGCGCTGCTGGCGCGCTTCTCGCCCAGCCGCCTGCTGGCGATCTTCGCGCTGGTCAACGTGGCTCTTCTGGCCACGACCATGCTGACCTCCGGCAGCATCGCGCTGTACTCGGTGGTGGCGATCGGCCTGTTCAATTCGATCATGTTCCCGACCATCTTCGCGCTGAGCATCGAGCGCCTTGGCCCGTTGACCAACAAGGGCTCGAGCCTGCTGATCATGGCTATCGTCGGCGGTGCCGTGGTGCCGTACCTGCAGGGCGTGCTGGCCGACCACATCGGTGTGCAGGCCAGCTTCATCCTGCCGCTGCTGTGCTACGGCTACATCATTTTCTACGGACTGGTCGGCGCACGTACGCCGGCTTCCGCAACGCAGGGAGGCTGAGTCCGAAATGGGTGCCATTGTCTGCTTCGGCGAAATTTTGATCGATCTACTAGCGCAGCCGCCGTCCTCGGCCGATACGCCGCGCGCGTTCCTGCAGTACGCCGGCGGTGCGCCGGCCAACGTCGCCGTGGCGGCCGCGCGGCTGGGTGCGAAGACCCAGTTCGTCGGCATGCTGGGCCGCGACATGTTTGGTGACTTCCTGGCCGAGAGCCTGGTCGAACATGGTGTGGGCACGGATTACATCGTGCGTACCGATGCGGCCAAGACCGCACTGGCCTTCGTCGCGCTGGATGCCAACGGCGAGCGCAGCTTCAGTTTCTACCGCCCGCCGGCGGCTGATCTGCTGTTCCGTGACAGCGATTTCCAGGCCGCCTGCTTCGACAGCGCGCAGTGCTTCCACGTCTGTTCCAACAGCCTGACCGAAGTGGCCATCGCCGAGGCGACCTTCGCCGGCATGGACCGCGCCCGTGCCGCCGGTGCGGTGGTCAGCCTGGACCTCAACCTGCGCCCGGCGCTGTGGCCGGCCAACGAAGATCCGACGCCACGCCTGTGGCAGGCTTTGGAGCGTGCCGACCTGGTCAAGCTGTCGCGCGAGGAGCTGGACTACCTGGCGGCACCGCTGGGTGCCGATGGCGAGTCAGTGGTGCTGAAGCGCCTGCTGGCCGCGCAGGCGCGCTGGGTGATCGTCACCGATGGCGCGGCCACGCTGCATTGGTACACCCGCGACCACCACGGCACGGTCACCAGCTTCCGCGTGGCCACGGTCGACACCACGGCGGCCGGTGACGCCTTCGTTGGTGGCGTGCTGGTCGGCCTGCTGGAGCGGGGCGGGGCGGGCGCTGGTTTCGCTGCCTTCTGCCAGGACCCGGAGGCGATCACCGCCACGCTGCGCTTCGGCGCCGCCGTGGGTGCGCTGGCTGTTACCCGCAAGGGCGCGTTCGCCGCGATGCCCTCGCTCGATGAAGTGCAGCAGCTGCTGCAGGCCCAGGACATTACCGCATGAGCACCTCGCCCGACTTCCGTTCGCCCGCGTTCCTGCGCGCGCATATCGCCGATACGATGGCCTTCTACCACCCGCGCTGCATCGATCCGGACGGCGGCTTCTTCCACTACTTCCGTGATGACGGCAGCATCTACGATGCCAGCCACCGCCACCTGGTGAGCAGCACCCGCTTTGTCTTCAACTACGCGATGGCCTACCGCGAATTCGGCAACGCCGAGTACCGCGAAGCCGTCGAGCATGGCGTGCGCTATCTGCGCGAGGTGCACCGCAACCCGGCCACCGGTGGCTACGCCTGGACCCTGCGGGACGGCAAGGTCGAGGATGACATGAACCACTGCTACGGCGTGGCCTTCGTGCTGCTGGCCTACAGCTGCGCACTGAAGGCCGGTGTCGAGCAGGCCCGCGCGTGGATGGACGAGACCTGGCAGCTGCTGGAAACGCGCTTCTGGGAGCCGCAGCACGGCCTGTACAAGGACGAAGCCGATGGCCAGTGGAATTTCACCGGCTACCGCGGCCAGAACGCCAACATGCACATGTGCGAGGCGATGCTGGCCGCGTTCGAGGCCAGTGGCGAGCAGCGCTATGTCGAGCGCGCGCTGCAGCTGGCCGACAACATGACCCGCCGCCAGGCCGCCAAGGCCGGTGGCCTGGTCTGGGAACATTACGATTCCAACTGGGAAATCGACTGGGACTACAACCTGGACGACCCCAAGCACCTGTTCCGTCCGTGGGGCTTCCAGCCCGGCCATCAGACCGAATGGGCCAAACTGTTGCTGATCCTGGATCGCCACGTGCAGGCCGACTGGCTGGTACCGACCGCGCAGCATCTGTTCGACGTCGCCGTCGCACGCAGCTGGGACGACGCCCGCGGCGGCCTGTACTACGGCTTCGCTCCGGAATCGCGCCGGCAGCCGGGCATGGACGGCGCACCGATCGGTGGCGACAGCTTCGTCTGCGACGACGACAAGTATTTCTGGGTGCAGGCCGAAACGCTGGCCACCGCCGCGCTGATGGCCAAGCGTACCGGCGATGACCGCTACTGGCAGTGCTACGAACGCATCTGGGCGTATTCGTGGGAGCACTTCGTCGACCACCAGTACGGTGCATGGTTCCGCATCCTCAATGCCGACAACCGCAAGTACAGCGACGAGAAGAGCCCGGCCGGCAAGGTGGATTACCACACCATGGGCGCGTGCTACGAAGTGTTGAACGTCGTGCGTTGAGGCGCGTAGCGCCGTACGCATGATGAATCGGAAACGGTAGCGCCGGGCCTCGCCCGGCGGAAAAACAGGAGTATCACGTGCATCGCCTTTCCTTCGTTGTCCGTCTGCTCCTGCTGCTGATCGCAGCGTCCGCTTTCCAGGCAACTGCAGCCCCGCTGCAGGCGCAGTGGGAATTCCGCATGCTGCCCGGTGACGCCGAGGGTGCAGCCCACCCAGGCCTGCAGCAATGGCGGGCGGCGACGGTGCCGGGCAGCGTGCACACCGACCTGCTCGCTCACGGATTGATCCGTGATCCCTATGTCGGCGCACCCGAGGCCGAGCTGCAGTGGATCGGCCTGGCTGCATGGGAATACCGCGCCCGCTTCGACGTGGATGCGGCGACGCTGGCCAAGCCCAATGCCGAGCTGCGTTTCGACGGGCTGGATAACTACGCCGAGGTCAGCCTCAACGGCAAGCGGCTGCTGCGCGCGGACAACGCGCACCGCAGCTGGCGTGCGCGCGTCGAAGGGCGCCTGCGCGCGAGCAGCAATGAACTGCAGATCGTGTTCCGTTCACCGATCCGCACGCTGCTGCCGGGTGTGCAGGCAATGCCGCACAAGATCGCCGGTAACTATCCTTCGCCCTATGGGGATGAGCCCAAAGACGCGATGGTCGGCAACTTCGCGCGCAAGCCGGCCTATCACTTCGGCTGGGACTGGGGCCCGCGCTATGTCACCGCCGGGGTCTGGCGCGGGGTCGACCTGCAGGCCTGGGACGCGCACCGCCTGACCGATCTTGCCGTGCGAACCGATGCATTGAGCGCGGAGCAGGCAAAGCTGGCAGTGCTGCTGCAGGTGGAGCAGGGAGCGACGGCCGGCTCGGCGGCGGTGAACGTGGATGTGCGCGATCCGCAGGGCCGCAGCGTGGCCCAGGTGCAACGCACGGTGTTGCTGAAGCCCGGCCAGAACACGGTCGAGCTGCCGGTTGAGCTGGCCACGCCGCGGCGCTGGTGGCCGGTGGGCCATGGTGCGCAGGACCGCTATACCGTGCAGGCGCGCCTGGACGGTGGCGCCGATGCAACGCTGGCGCGCGAGCAGCGCATCGGCCTGCGCACGGTCGAACTGCGCCGCGAGGAAGACGCCAAGGGCGGGCAGGGCTTCGCCTTCGTCATCAACGGTGTGGAGATCTTCGCCAAGGGCGCCAACGTCATTCCATTCGACGCCTTCCCCGCACGCGTCGATGCCGCACGCCTGCGCCAGGTGCTGACCGCCGCGCGCGACGCCAACATGAACATGCTGCGCAACTGGGGCGGCGGCTACTACGAGGACGATGCGTTCTTCGACATCGCCGATGAGCTGGGCCTGCTGGTCTGGCAGGACTTCATGTTCGGCGGCGGCATGCAGCCGGGCTACGATCCGGCCTTCCGTGCCAGCGTGGTGGCCGAGGCGCGAGACAACATCCGTCGGCTGCGCCATCACCCCAGCATCGTGCTGTGGTGTGGCAACAACGAGGAAGAAACCGCCTGGAAGGACTGGGGTCACGGCCGCGACCTGAAGGCGGCTGACCCGGCATTTGCGGCGAAGGTCTGGCAGGGCTATGTCGACCTGTTCGGCAACGACCTGCGCCAGGTAGTGGGCGAGGAGGGGTTGGGCGTGCCGTACTGGTCCAGCTCGCCCAGCAACGATCTGGATGAGAAGGCCAACGATTCCACCCGCGGCGACAAGCACTACTGGCAGGTCTGGGGCAATCCGGCGCTGCCGGTGCAGGCCTACCTGCGCGAGACGCCGCGCTTCATGTCCGAGTACGGGCTGCAGGCGTGGCCGTCGGTGGCGACGGTGGACCAGATTGCCACCCGCGCCGAGCAGCGCATCGACAGCCCGGTGATCCGCGCGCACCAGAAATTCATGGCCGGCGAGGGCAATAGCCGCCTGCTGCACTACATCGAACTGGGCTACGGCACGCCGAAGGACTTCGAGGACTTCGTCTACCTGAGCCAGGTGATGCAGGCCGATGGCATCGCACTGGCGGCGCTGCATCATCGCGCGTCGCGACCGTACACGATGGGCTCGCTGTACTGGCAGCTCAATGATGTCTGGCCAGGCGCCTCCTGGTCCAGCGTGGACTACTTCGGTCGCTGGAAGGCGCTGCACTTCGCCGCGCGGCGCTTCTTCGCGCCGGTCACGCTGGCGGCATTGCGTGATGAGGGCAGTACGCAGGTGCGTCTGCTCAATGATGGTGCCGCGCTGGATGCACGCTGGCGGTTGCGGGTGATGGATGTGGACGGCAAGGTACTGCGTCGTCGCGAGGAAGCGGTGACGCTGGCCGCTGCCGGTGTTACCTTGATCGGTGATTTCCGCGATGCCGAATTGTTGGCCGGCGCCGATCCGAAGCGCACCGTGGCCGTGTTCGAACTGCTGCAGGGTGGGAAGGTCAGCGCGCGCCAGGTGGTCGGCTTCGTCGAAGCCAAGGATCAGATCCTGCCGCGGCAGAAGCTCAAGTCCACGCTGTCCATTGAAGGCGACCACTACCGTCTGCGATTGGAAAGCGCGGCCTACGTGCGTTCGGCGTGGATCGACTTCGGTGCATTGGACGTGCAGGTGGAAGACAACCTGCTGGATCTGCTGCCGGGCGAAACCCTGGACATTGCGGTTCGCGGTCCGGTGGATCTGGCAACGCTGCGCGAAGCGCTGAAGGTGAAGACCCTCAACGATCGTTGAGGGCAGGAGAACCATGTTCTGGTAGGTGTCAACCTTGGTTGACACATCGGTCGCATGCCAACCAAGGTTGGCATCTACCATTTTGCTTACAGCTGGATCTGCTGGAAATTCTCGACGCGCTCATGGCCGTTGGCGGCCTGGCCGATGCGCGGGAGCGGGTAGTCATCCAGGCGATCAATCAGGCGGGTCTGCAGGCCGGCTTCGCGGGCAGCATCCAGTTCCTCTCTCGCCGCTTTGGTAGGTGTCAACCTTGGTTGACACATCGGTCGTATGCAAACCAAGGTTGGCATCTACCAAGAGCTGTACCCGGTAGCCGATGCCGCAGAGCTCATCGGCGGGCCGCGTTTAGAGCTGGATCTGCTGGAAATTCTCGACGCGCTCATGGCCGTTGGCGGCCTGGCCGATGCGCGGGAGCGGGTAGTCATCCAGGCGATCAATCAGGCGGGTCTGCAGGCCGGCTTCGCGGGCAGCATCCAGTTCTTCCACCACATCTGACAGGAACAGGATCTCGCCGGCCGGCACGCCAATGGCCTGCACGATGCGGCGGTAGCTGTCGGCCTCGCGCTTGCCGCCGATCTCGGTGTCGAACCAGCCCGACACCAGCGGGCTGAGGTCACCGGCGTCGCTGAAGCCGAAGAACAGCTTCTGCGCCGGCACCGAGCCGGAGGAGTACACGTACAGCGGCAGGCCGGAGGCATGCCAGCCCTTCAGCACCGGCGCCACTTCCGGGTAGAAGTGCGCGGTGTAGTCGCCGCGGCGGTAGCCATCGTCCCAGATCAGCCCCTGCAGCGCCTTCAGTGCGGTGTGCTTGCGGTCCTGGTCGATCCAGCCCTGCAGCGTCTCGGCCACCAGGCTGTCCTGGCAGGCGCCGCCGATCTCGGCGGCCACCGCATCCAGCCAACGGCGGACTTCCGGCTGCTGGCCGTGCTCGGCGACGAACGCGGGCAGCGCCTTGCGGGCATAGGGGAACAGCACGTTCTTGACGAACGAGATGCTGCTGGTGGTGCCTTCGATATCGGTCAGGATGACGCGGGGCTGCATGGATCAGGACGCCTGGGTAGGTACGTAACGGGGGAATTTCTGCGCGATGTCGGTGCCGGTGAAGTGGCCGACCCAGCCGTCCGGCTCGGTGAAGAAGCGGATCGCCACGAAGCTGGGCTCATCGCCCATGTCGAACCAGTGGGTGGTGCCGTCGGGCACGGCGATCAGGTCGTCCTTCACGCACTCGATTTCATAGACCTTGTCACCCACGTGCAGGGTGAACAGGCCGGAGCCTGCGACAAAGAAGCGCACCTCGTCTTCCTTGTGGAAGTGTTCGTCGAGGAACTTCCTGCGCAGCTCGGCACGGTTCGGGTTGTCCGGGGCGATGGAGGCCACGTCCACGCTCTTGAAGCCGCGCTCGGCCACCAGGCGGTCGATGTCGGCGCGGTAGGCGGCGAACACTTCATCCTGGCTGGCGCCGGGCGCAACCGGCGCGGTGGCCTGCCAGCGTTCGAAGGTGACGCCGATCTTCTGCAGTTCGGTAGCGATGACCGCGCCGTCCTGGGTGTCCAGCAGCGGCGATTCGGGGCGGGTGTCGTCGTAGATGCGCAGTCGGCTCATGGCGGCAGCTTGAACGTCTCGGGGGGAAGACAGGGTAGCAGGGTGGGCACGGGGTGCAGATTCCGGATCGGCATCTGCACCTGCGCGCCGGTTCAGCCGCGCAGCTTGCGCAGCTCCAGTTCGCAATGCAGCAGGAACTCGAACGCTTCCATGTGCCGGCGCGCTTCGGCCATGTCCCGGCCCCAGGCGTACAGACCATGGCCATCGATCAGGTAGCCCCACAGGTTCTGACGGTCGAGCAGGTCATCGACCTGCTTCGAAAGCACGTTCATGTCCTGGGTGTTGGCGAACACCGGCACGTCGATGGCCATCTCGTGGGTGCTGTTGCCGGCGAAGGCCTTCAGCAGCTCGTAGCCTTCCAGGCGGATATGGCCCTGCGGCGCGTACAGGCGCGAGGCGACGGTCTGCACCGGCGAGTGGGTGTGCAGCACGCAGCCGATTTCCGGGAAACGGCGGTACAGCTGGGTGTGCAGCAGGGTCTCGGCGGATGGGCGCAGCGGGCGGCCGACGGCCTGGCCGTCGAAGTCCACCACCATGATGTCGTCCTCGATCAGGCGACCCTTGTCCTTGCCGGAGACGGTGATCGCGGCGTGGCGGTCGTCCAGGCGGTGGGAGAAGTTGCTGCTGGTGGCCGGGGTCCAGCCGGCGTGGGCCAGTTCGCGGACGTTGTCGATCAGCAGCTGGGCCAGTTCGCTCAGGCGCGCGGTGTCGTACGGGAAGGTGGGGGCGTTCATGCGGGCGATTTTACTGGATTCGGCCAACGGCTGAGCCCCTCGTGGCTGGCGTCAGAAGCAGATTCCGTGGGTTGGCCGGTTGGGCGGGCTGCGCAGGGGACGCCGTGAACCCGTCCATGAAGTGACCCCCGGGAGTTGGACACCAGATCCAACCCCGAGGGATACATGAACAGATACGACGCGCGTTTCAAACTGCTGGTCGCCAAGGAGGCCTGCAAGACCTCCACATCGGTCAAAGCCATTG
>NZ_JAWIRS010000027.1:0-18774 GCF_036320005.1 Stenotrophomonas sp. SMYL11 | reverse complement strand
CGTCCATCTGGGCGGCACCGGTGATCATGTTCTTGACGTAGTCAGCGTGGCCCGGGCAATCGACGTGGGCGTAGTGACGGACCGGGGATTCGTATTCGACGTGCGCGGTCGAGATCGTGATACCACGCGCCTTTTCTTCCGGCGCGGCGTCGATCGAGGAGTAGTCCTTGAACTCGCCACCGAAGCGCTCGGCACCGATCTTGGTCAGTGCGGCGGTCAGCGTGGTCTTGCCGTGGTCGACGTGACCGATGGTGCCGACATTGACGTGCGGCTTGGTGCGCTCGAACTTACCCTTGGCCATGGCTGCTTATCTCGAATTCGTCTGAGAGGTGATGCTTAAGATGGTGCTCACGAAAGGAATCGAACCTTCGACCTCTTCCTTACCAAGGAAGTGCTCTACCGACTGAGCTACGTGAGCCGAGTTTTGCATTATGACATGAACTCGATAATATTCAAAGTTCATTCAATGGAGCGGGAGACGGGAATCGAACCCGCACCATCAGCTTGGAAGGCTGAGGTTCTACCATTGAACTACTCCCGCGCCGGGAATGTCACAACGTGAAACTGGTGGAGGGAGGTGGATTCGAACCACCGAAGGCGTAAGCCAGCAGATTTACAGTCTGCCCCCGTTGGCCGCTTGGGTATCCCTCCTTACCACCCCATTCCGTTGCCGCCGAAGCGTTGCGGTGTGTGGTGGTGAGCCGCTTATTCTGCTGATGGGACGGGGGGCTGTCAACGCTTTTTTCCACTTTTTTCACACGCTGTCGCAAACCCATTGATACGCAAGGTTATTGCCCAGGGACCGGCAGGGTCTCGCTGGCGAAAATTGCGACATGAGGGACACCGTCGGCGCCGATCCAGCCCCGATACATGCCCTGGGTGTTGAACGGCGTGGCCATTTTTCCGTCTGCAGCGAGCACGATCGCACCACCATCGCCGCCCATCTGCGGAATCGTTTCGTTGATCACGCCCTTGCCGGCCTGCTCCGGGGTCTGCCCCTGGTAGCGCATGCGTGCGCAGATCTCGTGCGCGGCCGCGGTGCGGATGTAGTACTCGCCCCAGCCGGTGCCCGACACCGCACAGCGCGCATCGGCCCAGGTGCCTGCACCGATGATCGGCGAGTCACCCACCCGGCCATAGCGCTTGTTGGTCATGCCGCCGGTGGAGGTACCGGCGGCCAGGTGCCCCCGTGCATCCAATGCGACTGCACCGACGGTCCCGAAATGCTTTGCGGTCTCCAGATCGGCATGCGCCTGGCCGCTGGCCTCTTCCTTCAGTGCACGCTGCAGCTGCTGCCAACGCTTTTCTGTACGGAAATAAGAGGGATCGACCAGAGACACCCCCTGCTCGACCGCGAAGGCTTCGGCACCCTGCCCGACCATCATCACGTGCCTGGACTTCTGCATCACGGCCTGCGCCAGCAGGATCGGGTTGCGCACCCGCTGCACGCCCGCCACCGCGCCCGCCGCCTGGCTCGCGCCATCCATGACAGCCGCATCCAGCTCGTTGTGGCCGTCGTGGGTGAACACCGCGCCCTTGCCGGCGTTGAAGGTGGGATCGTCCTCCAGGACGGTGATCGCAGCGGTGACTGCAGCCAACGCGGGGCGACCCGCCGCCAGCTCCGCATGCCCCTTCAAGAGGGCCGCCCGCAGCGCGTCACGTGCGGCCTTTTCCTCGGCCGACGACAGGTCCTTGCGCTCGACGCCGGCGCCGCCGTGGATGACCAGCAGCGGTGAAGCCGCCGGTGCGGCCTGGGCAAGCATGGGCAGGGACAACAGTGCGGACAGCGCCAGGCGCAGTTTCATCGGGTACGTCTCCAGCAGAACGAGGGAATGGATTGCAGGGTAGTGCCGGCCGCTGGCCGGCAAGGGGCGCATCAGGGAAGGCGAGTTGCCGGCCCGCGGCCGGCACTATCGAAGCGTGAACTCAATCTCGCCGTCGCTGACGTCGGCCATCGCCCGGTAGTCGGCGTCGGCCTGGAAGTCATCCAGGCGCATGCGGCTGCCGCTGGCGACCACGGTCACCGGCACGGCGTGGAAGCGCAGCGGCTCGCCTTCGACCAGGCGGTCGGCATCACGGCCGGGGCTGACCACCCAGACCTTGCCTTCGCCGTCAGCGCTGTAGACCTGCGCCTGGCCATCCGGCTCCACGCACAGGGCGGTGTCCTCGTCGACGCCGATGCCGACGATGTCCGGGTCGCCACTGTCCTGTACGGCGCGGGCGACGAACACGATCAGGCGGCCGAGGCGGTCGCGCTTGTCGAAGTGGGTGTCGGTGACCACGCGCTGCAGATAGGGCATCTGCAGGAAACCGCTGTCCATGGTCACCGCGCTGCCCATCGGGTCGGCCAGCGCACCGGCGGAGCTGATGCTGCCGCCGTCCAACGCGCCATAGGCATAGCCGCCCAGGATCGCCAGCCCGGCGCTGGTGCCGGCAATCGGCTTGCCGGCGCGCACGTGGGCATTGAGTGCGCGGTTCAGCGCGGTGCCTTTCCAGAAGCGGATGTAGCGCGACTGGTCACCACCGGCAATGAAGATGGCATCGGCCGCAGCCACCACGCGCAGCACGGCCGGATCGTCGGCGCCGCGGCGGCTGTCGAAGACCAGCGTCTGCACTGCGGTGGCCCCGCCAATCTCGCGATACAGGCGGTCCTGCAGCTCGTCACTGCCAGATGCGCGCAGGATCAGCACGCGGCCGTTACCGGCCTGCTTCAGCCACCAGTGAAAGGCCTCCGGCACCCATTCGCCACCGCCCATCAGCATCATCGCTGGTGCGCGCGGGCCGGGCCGGGGTGCGTCGAGATCCCCGGCTTCGTAGTAGGCGAAGCCCGGGCCTTGCAGGTCCTGCGCAAGCGCGGCCAACGGCACGGCCAACACCAGCAGCGCCAGCCAGGCGAAGGGGGCACGCAGGGTGCGATGGAGGCGTCGCATCTTGATCTCCCTGAACAGAATCGACTTGCAAGCGTTTTCACTCTTTGCCAGATAGGCACCCAGTAGTCAAGGACATAAAAAAGGCGTTAAATGCGCGCGCCCATTCCGGAAATCTGAATGGGGGACAGGGCCCCTCCTCTGCGGGCCGGCTTCATTTCCGAGAATTCCCAATGCGTAGACAGGCGATGGCGTGGTCGATCCAGCTGGCGTTGATGGGCGTGGCTGCTTCCGCGGCGGCCCAGGCACCGGCTTCCTCTTCGGTTCAACAACTGGATGCGGTGCAGGTCACCGGTTCGCGCATTCCGCGCGCCCAGGTGGAAGGCCCCGCCCCGATCACTGTGATCAGCGCCGAGCAGATCCGCTCCAGCGGCTTCACCAGCGTGCCCGACGTGCTGCGCTCGATGACCCAGAACGGCGGTGAGACGCAGAGCCAGCAGTCGTCCAGCGGCGCCGACTTCTCGCCGGGCGCCCAGCAGGTGGACCTGCGCGGCCTGGGCCCGAACCACACGCTGGTGCTGGTCAATGGCCGCCGCATCGCCGACTTCCCGATGCCGTTCAAGGGCCGCAGCAACTTCACCGATGTCTCCAACATCCCGCTGGGCATGATCGAGCGCATCGAAGTGCTGACCGGCAGTGCCTCGGCCATCTACGGTTCGGACGCGATCGCCGGCGTGGTCAACTTCATCCTGAAGAAGAAGGCCGACGGCACCACCGTCGACATGCGCATGGGCACCACCAGCGAAGGCGGTGGCGAGTCGTTCGACATGAGCCTGGCCAGTGGCTTCAGCCGTGGCAACTTCAACGCGGTGTACAGCGTTGAACTGCAGTCGCAGACCCCGCTGTGGGCGTACGAGCGCGACATCCAGGATTCGACCCGGGACGGCCCCACCGAGGGCTCGCGCATCGCACGCCGCGCTTACCTGCGCACGGACTACAACGACGACTACCTGGATCCGGGCGCGGCCACCTGCGAAGCGCTGGCCGGGCAGAACCAGGGCAGCACTTACCGCGCCTACCGCCCGCGCTACGGTTACTACTGCGGCAGCGACAGCTCGATCGGCTACGGCACCATCCTCAGCAAGCGCCGTGGCGCCAATGGCTACGCATCGCTGAGCTACGACTTCGACAACGGCCAGCAGTGGTTCGCCGATGTGCAGCTGGGCTACCACACGATGTCGCTGATGCGCGACGTCACCAAGTGGGGCCGCATGGACGCCAACGGCGATGAGTCGGGCTATTTCAACAACCAGGCCACCGGCGAGATCGAGTTCTGGCAGCGCCAGTTCTCGCCCGAGGAGATGGGCGGCCTGCGCAATGCAATGGTGCGCAGCACGCAGAAGACCTTCAGCGTGACCACCGGCTTCAAGGGCAACCTGGCCGGCAACTGGGACTACGAAGCGGCCCTGAGCCATTCGCAGTACCAGTCGCGGATCAGCTGGGCACAGATCATCGCCGCCAAAGCCAATGACCTGTTCCTGGGCCCGCAGCTGGGCGTGGATGACGACGGTTTCCCGATCTACAACGCCGACCCGTCGCGCCTGTACCGGCCGCTGACCCGCGCCGAGTACGATTCGATCGCGGCGCGCACCACCTACACCCCGAAGTCGCGCACCGAGACGGCTGCGTTCACGCTGACCAATTCCGCGCTGTTCGGCCTGCCGGGCGGTGATGCCGGCTTCGCCGCGACCGTGGAAGTAGGCCAGCAGGCGTACTCGCTCAATCCCGATCCGCTGGCAACCCAGTACTACTACTACAGCTGGAAGGATTCGGACGGCAACGGTTCGCGCAACCGCTGGGCCACGGCGGCCGAGCTGCGCATGCCACTGCACGAGACGGTCAACCTGAGCGTGGCAGGCCGCTACGACCAGTACCGCTATTCCGGCCACACCATCGGCAAGGCAACCTGGAGCGGCGGCCTGGAATGGCGCCCGATCGACACGCTTCTGGTACGCGGTTCGTATGGCACCGCGTTCCGCGCACCGGACCTGCACTACGTGTTCGCCGGCCCGGGCAACGACGAGACCAGCGCAGTGGACCTGTACAGCTGCCGCGCCGACGATGCCGTCGACTGTTCCGACTACGAGCACAACCTGATCCGCAGCCGCACCGGCAACCGCCAGCTCGACCCGGAAACCAGCACCTCGTGGAGTGCCGGCTTCGTCTGGTCGCCGGCGATCGGCCTGGACCTGTCGGTGGACTGGTTCGACATCGACATGCGCAAGCAGGTGCAGGACATGGACGTGCGCACGATCCTGGCCAGCGAAGCGAACTGCCGCCTGGGTACTGCGGACATCAACTCGCCGACCTGCGTGGATGCGCTCGACCGCATTACCCGCACCAGTGATGGCCGCCTGTACGGCGTGCGTGTCGCCCCGATCAACGTCGCCCGCGAATCGACCTCCGGCATCGACGTCGGCCTGCGCTACCGCCTGCAGACCGGCATCGGTGATTTCATCCTCAACGGCACCCACACCTGGGTGAAGAAGCACGATTTCCAGCGCTACCCCGGTGATCCGATCCAGGACCAGTTCGCGGTCAACAGCAACTTCGACATCCCGCGTACCAAGACCAGCCTGAGCGTGACCTGGGAGAAGGATGCGTGGTCGGCCACGGTCTATGGTTCGCGCCTGGGCAAGCTGCCGACCTCGGACAGCTACGACCAGGTGTTCGACTGGGACAGCGGCGACAGCCCGTACATCAAGGCGACCTACCGCTACAACGCGTCGCTGCAGTACCGCTTTGACGACCACTCGCGCCTGTCGCTGTCGGTGGTCAACGTCTTCAACAAGATGCCGCCGAAGGACGCCACGTACACCGCGTATCCGTACTACGACGTGTCCTGGTTCGACAGCGTCGGCCGCACCATCAACCTGCAGTACACCCACAAGTTCGGTGGCAGCGCGTTGTAAGCGCGGTTACGCAGGACACGAACGACGGGGCCCGCCATTGGCGGGCCTTGTTGTTTGGGAACCTGGCTCTGGTAGATGCCCACCTTGGTGGGCACTGATCTTCCACGCGCCCACCAAGGTGGGCGACTACCAGAGCGGGCCACGCGGGTTTTCCACACCGCACGTGGAAAGCGATGGGAACTTGGTGTGGACAAGTGGGCGCGATCCTTGTCTCACAGGCGTTTCCGGGCGTGGTGACTTTTTGTCCATGCCCTTCGACTGTTTTCCACACCGGACGTGGAGAGCGATGGGAACTTGGTGTGGACAAGTGGGCGCGAGCATTGCAGCGCAGGCGTTTCGAAGCGTGGTGAAATTTTGTCCACGGTCCGACTGCACTGATCGGGGTCGGAGCCCTTTCCCGTGGAAAGGGATCCGACCCCACGGTTTTCCACATCCGGCGTGGAGAGCGACGGGAGTTTGCTGTGGACAAGTGCCGCCAAACATCACACCGCAAGCATTTCGCAGCCTGGTGCTCTTTTGTCCATCACCAGAAACGCGAACGCCCCGCACAAGGCGGGGCGTCCGGGGTCGATCCGTTGCTGCTGGATCAGACGTTGAAGCGGAAGTGCAGCACGTCGCCTTCCTGCACGCGGTATTCCTTGCCTTCCAGGCGCAGGCGACCGGCTTCCTTGGCGCCGGCTTCGCCCTTGTACTTGATGAAGTCGTCATACGCGATGGTTTCAGCGCGGATGAAGCCCTTCTCGAAGTCGGTGTGGATGACCGCGGCCGCCTGCGGGGCGGTGGCGCCCTTGCGCACGGTCCACGCGCGGACTTCCTTCACGCCTGCGGTGAAGTAGGTCTGCAGGCCCAGCAGGCTGTAGGCCGCGTTGATCACGCGGTTCAGGCCCGGCTCGCTCAGGCCCAGGTCGGCCAGGAAGGTGTCGCGGTCTTCGTCATCGAGCTGGGACAGCTCTTCTTCGATCGCAGCCGACACCGGCACCACCTGCGCGCCTTCGGCGGCAGCGTGGGCGCGCACGGCGTCCAGGTGCGGGTTGTTCTCGAAGCCGTCTTCCAGCACGTTGGCGATGTACATCACCGGCTTCAGGGTCAGCAGGAACAGGTCACGGACCAGCGCCTTCTCTTCCTCATCCAGACCGACCGAGCGGCCGGATTTGCCGTCGGACAGCGCCGCCTGCAGCTTGGCCAGCACCGGCTTGCGCGCCGCTGCATCCTTGTCACCGCCCTTGGCCGCACGCTCGGCGCGGTTCAGCGCCTTCTCGACGCTATCCAGGTCGGCCAGCGCCAGCTCGGTGTCGATGGTTTCGATGTCCGAAATCGGATCGACCTTGCCGGCCACGTGCACGATGTCACCGTGCTCGAAGCAGCGCACCACGTGGGTGATCGCATCGACTTCACGGATGTGCGCCAGGAACTTGTTGCCCAAGCCTTCACCGCTGGCGGCACCGGCGACCAGACCGGCGATGTCGACGAACTCGACCGCGGTCGGGATGACCTTCTGCGGGTTGATGATGCCCGCCAGCTCGTTCAGGCGCGGATCCGGCACCGGCACGATGCCGACGTTCGGTTCGATGGTGCAGAACGGGAAGTTCGCCGCGGCGATACCCGCCTTGGTCAGCGCATTGAACAGGGTCGACTTGCCGACGTTGGGCAGGCCGACGATGCCGCATTTGATACCCATGGGTGACAGCTCTCTGGGGTGAAAGTGATTGGTGAAACAGCGCGCGCGCTGCTTGGCCAATCCATCTCGGTGTTGCCGATTGTGCGTTGCCGATCTTTGTGTGCCAACCAAGGTTGGCACCTACCAGAAGCACTATTTCGGGGTGTGCAGCCGCTTCATCGCTTCGCTGAAATCGCCCTGCACCGCCAGTGGCAGCACGTCGATCGCATCATCGATGGCGCGCGCGATCAGCACGTCGTCGTCCTTCGACGGGCGGCCAAGCACCCAACCCACCACGCGGTCCTTGTGGCCGGGATGGCCGATGCCCACGCGCAGGCGATGGAACTTGCCGTGGCCAAGCAGGCGGATGGTGTCGCGCAGGCCGTTCTGGCCGCCGTGGCCGCCGTCGAACTTCAGCCGCGCCACGCCGGGCGCCAGGTCCAGTTCGTCGTGGGCCAGCAGGGTTTCTTCCGGCTCGATCTTCCAGAACCGCTGTGCGGCGGTGACCGACTTGCCGCTGAGGTTCATGAAGGTGGCGGGCTTGAGCAGCCACACCGTCTGCCCGGCGATCTCGACCTTGGCGGTCTCACCGAACAGCTTGCTGTCCACATTCCATCGCGCACCGGCTTTTTCCGCCAGGGCCTCAACGAAATGAAACCCGGCATTGTGCCGGGTCCGGGCGTGTTCCGATCCGGGGTTGCCCAGACCGACGATCAGTCGCAGTCCTGCCATGGTTCCTTCCAATACGGTGCCTGCCCGGAGGCAGGCACCGTAGCGGTATTACTCGGCGGCAGCCGCTTCTTCGTCAGCCGCGTCGGCCTTGCCGGCCTTGGCGGTGACGATGGCGTCGTCGTGGTCCTTGCCCAGCGCCAGGGCCGGGATTTCCACGCCCTTCGGCAGCTTGATGTCGGACAGGTACACCACGTCACCGGCCTTCAGCTCGCCCAGGTCGACTTCGATCGACTCCGGCAGGTCCTTCGGCAGGCAGGTGATGGTCACTTCCTTCAGTTCGTGGGTGACCACGACGTCGGCAGCCTTGCCGGCCGGCGAAGTGTCTTCGTTGATGAAGTGCAGCGGGACCGAAGCGGTCAGGGCTTCGTTCTCGTTCACGCGCTGGAAGTCCAGGTGCATGATCAGCTGCTTGTACGGGTGGCGCTGCATGTCACGCAGCAGGACCTTCTGCACCTGGCCGTCCAGGTTCAGGTCCAGGATCGAGGCATAGAACCACTCGTTCTGCTGGGCCAGCCAGATTTCGTTGTGGTCCAGGCTGATGGCGACCGGCTCGGCGTTGCCGCCGTACACGATGGCCGGGATCACACCAGCGTGACGCAGGCGGCGGCTCGCACCCTTACGCTGCAGTTCACGCTTGGTGACCTTGATTTCATGGGTCTTCGACATTTTCGACTACTCAGGTTGTTGCCTCGCCCTGCGGCGTGGCGGTTGAAGGTGCTTCCGCGACCAGAAGCACCCGGGGTATGCCTCCGCCGTTGCCGGCAGGGGCGAAAAGCTCAGTCGACGTACAGCGAACTGACCGACTCGCCGAAGGCGATGCGGCGCATCGTTTCGGCCAGCATTTCCGCCACGCTCAGCTGGCGGATCTTGCTGCACACCCGCGCGGCGTCCTTCAGCGGGATGGTGTCGGTCACCACCAGCTCGTCGAGCTGGGAATTGGTGATGTTGTCCACCGCCGGGCCCGACAGCACCGCGTGGGTGCAGTAGGCGGCGACCTTGAGCGCACCGCGCGCCTTCAGGGCAGCGGCAGCGGCGCACAGGGTGCCAGCGGTATCGACGATGTCATCGACCATCACGCAGGTCTTGCCTTCGACGTCACCGATGATGTTCATCACGGTGGAGACGTTGGCGCGCGGGCGGCGCTTGTCGATGATCGCCAGATCGGCGTCATCCAGGCGCTTGGCGACCGCACGGGCGCGGACCACGCCGCCCACGTCCGGCGACACAACGATCAGGTTCTCGGTGCCGTAGGCGCGCCAGATGTCGGCCAGCAGCAGCGGGGACGCATACACGTTGTCCACCGGAATATCGAAGAAGCCCTGGATCTGGTCGGCGTGCAGGTCGACGGTCAGCACGCGATCAGCGCCAGCGGTGCTGAACATCTTCGCCGCCAGCTTGGCAGTGATCGGCACGCGCGAGGAACGCATGCGGCGATCCTGGCGCGAGTAGCCGAAGTACGGCACCACAGCGGTCACGCTGGCCACCGATGCGCGCTTGAGCGCGTCGATCAGCACCAGCAGTTCCATCAGGTTTTCCGCGCTCGGCGCACAGGTCGGCTGGATCACGAACACGTCCTGCTTGCGGACGTTCTCTTCGATTTCCACCTGCACTTCACCGTCGGAGAAGTGCGAGACCAGCGCCTTGCCCGGGCGAACCCCCAGTTCCTTGCAGATGTTCTGCGCCAGACGTTTGTTGGCGTTGCCGGAAAAGACCAGCAGGTTCGGGGACTCTTGCATCATGATTGTCTCGGGCGGGGACGAGTGGCGGGGATCCGGAGTCGGCAAGGACCCTGATGGACCCTTGCTGCTGACAACACCGCGGTTGTTTCCACGTCCCGCGCAGGTGATGCGCTGGAAGGCGCGGACACAGCCGCTATTGGCAGGGGCGGTAGGATTCGAACCTACGAATGCCAGGATCAAAACCTGGTGCCTTGGGCCTCTTGGCGACGCCCCTGCATTGATAAATCAGTGTTGCTCGAGTGCATCCAGCAGTGGCGAACGCGCAACGCCCGCTGCCACCCTTGCCCGCAACTCCTTCGGCAACTTCGACCGTCCCTGCTCTGCGGCAGACTGCGATGCGAACTCGACGAAACAACCACTTCCCGAGCCGGTCAGCCGCGCCGTGCCGATGTCGCTCAACGCTGCGAACGCTGCCTCGACGGCAGGCTCACGGCGGCGCAGCACCGGCTCGAACGCGTTCCCGACCAAGGTTCCGGAAGCGAAGTCCTCTATTTTCGCCACTGGGCTGTCGCGCGTCAAATCCGGGTCTGCGAACAGGGCCGGTGTGGGAACATGAACGCCCGGTTCAACCACCACGTACCAGGCCGGTTCCAGCACGATCGGCCGCAGGCGCTCGCCCACCCCTTCGGCCCAGGCATTGCGCCCGCGCACGAACACCGGCACGTCCGCGCCCAGGCGCAGGCCCAGCGCGGCAAGCGCGTCTTCATCCAGGCCCGCCTGCCAGAGTCGGTTCAGCACCACCAGCACGGTAGCCGCATCGGACGAACCGCCGCCGAAGCCGCCACCGGCAGATACATGCTTTTCAACGATGATGTCCGCGCCTTGCGCGACATTTGCCACTTCTTTGAGCAATCGCGCGGCACGCACCGCCAGATCATCGGCCTCGGCGACGCCAGCCAGCCCCTCGCCCTCACGGCGCACCTGGCCGTCTTCACGCAGGCGCAGACCGATGCGGTCGCCCCAGTCCAGCAGGCGGAACACGGTCTGCAGCTCGTGGTAACCGTCGGCACGGCGGCCGATGATGTGCAGGAACAGGTTCAGCTTGGCCGGGGCCGGCCACCAGGACCAGCCCGCGTCGTCGACCGTCCCGCTCATGGCGCGCTCTGCCCCCACTGGTCCACCAGCAGGCGTACCTTGGCGTCGCCATTGCTGGCTTCGATCCGGCGCGGCAACGCCGGGCGCCCGGCATCGGCCGGGTACCAGTCCAGGTACTGCACCTGCCAGCCCATCTGCTGCATGCGACGCGGCCGGCCTTCACCGTCGCGCTCGACCTTCTCCGGGCCAGCGGCGTCGCCGGCCACCAGGCCACGGATCCACTCCGGCAGCTGGTTGACCGGGATGTCCCAGCCAGTCGCCTCCAGCAGCAGCTGCTGGGCGTCCTCGCCGTCACGCGGCCCGCCGGCCAGCCCTTCCAGGCGGCCGGCTTCGGAATGGGTATCGCCGGTCAACTTCCAGCTCTGCCGGGTCACCGGCGCGCTCAGCTCGACTACATAACGGCGCCCTTCCTGCTTCCAGTCGATGCGACCGCTGCCACCGTCCTTGCCCTTGCTGACCGCGACCCGGCCCTGGAAGGCCCAGTCCGGCTGTGCCTGCAGCGCGGCCACGCGTGCGGCCTCGGCCTGCGTCGCTTCGGCCGAAACGATCTCGACCACCGCCGGCGCCGGGGTCTTCTGCGTGCCCACGCTGGTGCAGGCGCTGACCGCCAGGGTCGCGGCCGCCAACAGCAGCGGCCGGATCAGGGAAACACTCATGGATTGAATTTCTCGCGGGCGCGCAGCAGCGCGCGGTTTTCAGGGTCGAGCTTGGCCGCTTCCTCGAAGAAATGACGGGCCTCATCGTGCTTGCCCAGCACCCACAGCACTTCACCAACGTGCGAAGCGATCTCCGGGTCCTTGGCCAGGGTCCAGGCCCGGCGCAGCTGCACCAGTGCCTCTTCCTTGCGACCCAGGCGATACAGCACCCAGCCATAGCTGTCGACGATGGCGGCGTTGTCCGGTTCGGCCACGCGGGCGCGATCGATCAGCTCCAGCGCTTCCTGCAGGCGGCCGGTGCGGTCGGCCAGGGTGTAACCCAGCGCGTTCAAAGCAGGCACGTTCTCCGGCTCGGTCACCAGGATCTTGCGCAGATCTGCCTCGGCGCGCGGGATGTCGTCGCGGCGTTCCCAGGTGAGCGCACGGGCGTACAGCAGGCCGTTGTCATCCGGGTAAGCGGCCAGACCGCGGGCCAGCGCATCCAGTTCACCGGCACTGTCGTCGGCGCGCTGGCGCAGCTCGGCTTCCAGCAGGTAGGCGTCGCGGCGCACATCGTCGTCGACCACCGCATCGGACTGGATCGCATGCACTTCTTCCAGCGCCAGCGGCAGGCGCCCGGCCAGGGCCTGGGCATTGGCTGCGCGCAGGCGCGCTTCGCTCAGCTCATCGCCACCGGGCACGCTGTGGTACCACTGCACCGCCTCGGGATAACGCTTCAGGTACTCGGCGATCTTGCCCAGCAGCAGGCGCTGCGCCGGGTCCGGCTTGGCCGCCTGCCGCGACAGTTCGTTGTAGAGATTGGACAGCGCGGCCTTGTCGCCCTGCTTGGCCAGCAGCGAGGCGCGCATGCCCCAGGTCTGCACGTCCTGCGGGCCGAACGCCAGCACGCGCTCGGCGGCGGACGGCTGGCCGAGGCTGTCATAGGCAATGGCCACCGCATTGCGCAGTTCCGGGTCCTGGCGGGTCTTCGGCTCCACATCGTGCAGCAGCGACAACGCCTTGCCGGTCTCGCCCGCCTGCTGCAGCTGGCTGGCACGCAGCAGCGCCACACGTGGCTCTTCCGGGAAGCGCTTGACCACTTCATCGATCATGCGCCGGGCCAGCTCGGGCTTTTCCATGCGCAGGGCAAGGCGGCCAAACTCCTGCCAGGCTTCGATCTTCGGCGGAATGGCATTGGCGTCGACCAGCTCACCCAGCACCTGCGCGGGCACCGCCGGATCACGGCCGCCACCGATCAGTGCGGCCAGGGCGAACTTCCAGCCGCGCTCGTCGGGGTCTGCCAGCAGGCCCTGCAGTTCGGTGCGGGCAGCCTTCACATCGCCCTGGCGCATGGCCAGCGCACCGGCCGCACTGCGCATGGTCAACGAGCGCGGGGCGCGCTGCTGCCACAGGGCCAGGCCCTTGGCGGCGCTGGCGTCGTCGTTGGCGAGCATGGAAATGCGGGTCGCGCGCTCGGCCAGGCCGGCGTCGCCGTCGGTCTGCTGGGCCGCCTGCAGATACCAGCGCGCGGCCTCGGCCAGCTTGCCGGCTTGCAGGGCGAACTCACCGGCCATCACCGGTTCCAGCGCCAGTTCCTCAGTGGCCGGGGCCCGTACGGGGGCCTTGGCCGGCACCGCCGCCAGGGCCTGGCTGCAGGCCAGGGACAGCAGCAGAACACTGGGGATGCGAATCAATGCGGGCATCGTCGGCATCGGAGCCTTAAAATGTCGTCCAATGGCCAGCAGCTTATCGCAAGCAACTGAACAATGACCCTGTGGGTGCTCGGACTGAATCACCAGACCGCACCGGTGGAGCTGCGCGAGCGCGCGGCCTTCGCCGGTGAGGCGTTGCCGCGCGCGCTCGGTTCGCTGCGCGATACTCCGCAGATCGCCGAGGCGGTGCTGCTGTCCACCTGCAACCGCACCGAGCTGTACGCCGTGGCCGATTCGGCACAGGCGCTGGACCAGTGGCTGCACAGCCAGGCTGGCGATCTGCAGGGCTATCTGTACAAGCACGCCGATGCCGATGCGGTCCGCCACCTGTTCCGGGTCGCCACCGGGCTGGATTCGATGGTGCTGGGCGAACCGCAGATCCTGGGCCAGGTGAAGGACGCCTGGTCCACCGCGCGCGACCACGGCCTGCTGGGCCAGCGCCTGGACCGGCTGTTCCAGCAGACCTTCTCGGTGGCCAAGCGTGCGCGCACCGATACCCAGGTGGGCGCCAATCCGGTGTCGGTGGCCTCGGCCGCCGTGCGCCTGGCGCAGAATGCGTTCGCCCGCCTGGACGATTCGACGGTGCTGCTGGTCGGTGCCGGCGAGACCATCGAGCTGGCTGCACGGCACCTGAGCGAGGGCAAGGTGCGCCGCCTGCTGATCGCCAACCGCACCCTGGCCCATGCGCAGGAACTGGCCAGCCGCCATGGCGGCGTGGCCCTGCCGCTGACCGAACTGGAACGCCATCTGGCCGAGGCCGACGTGGTGTTCTCGGCCACCGCCGCGCGCGAGCCGGTGATCCACCGCGAGATGGTGGCCAAGGCCCTGCGCGCGCGCCGGCACAAGCCGATGCTGCTGTTCGATCTGGCCGTGCCACGCGATATCGAAGCCGAGGTGGGCACCCTCAACGATGCCTTCCTGTACACCGTGGACGATCTCGAACGCGCGGTGGAAGACAACCGCCGCGGCCGCCGCGAGGCGGCCGCCGAGGCCGAGGCGATCATCGACCTGCAGGTCTCGCGTTTCGTCGAAACCCTGCAGGCCAGCGCCCACCAGGCCCCGCTGCGGCAGCTGCGCGCCTTCGGCGAGGCCACCCGCGCCGAACTGCTGGAACGCGCGCGCCAGCAGCTGGCCAATGGCAAGCCGGCCGATGAAGTGCTGGAACTGCTGGCCCATGGCCTGACCAACCGCCTGCTACACCCGCCGACCGCCGCCCTGCGCGCGGCCGCGCTCAGTGGCGATGCCGATCTGACCCGCGCCGCCGAGCGCCTGTTCCCGGCCACGCCGGGTTACCGCCACCCACCCGTGAGACCCGATGACGCCGACCCTGCGCCGTAAGCTGGAAGCGCTGGCCGAGCGCCGCGAAGAACTGGAACGCCTGCTGGCCGAACCCGATGTGGTCGCCGACAACTCCCGTTTCCGCGATCTTTCGCGCGAATTCGCCCAACTTGAACCGATCGCCATCGCCCTGGCCGAGGAATCCCGTGCCAAGGCCGACCTGGCCGCGGCCGAAGGCATGCGTGCCGACCCGGACCTGCGCGAACTGGCCGACGAGGAAATCGCCGCGGCCCAAGCCCGCCTGCAGGAACTGGAACAGGAGCTGGCCCTGCTGCTGGTGCCGCGCGACCCGCGCGACGAGGGCAACCTGTTCCTGGAAGTGCGCGCCGGTACCGGCGGCGACGAAGCAGCGATCTTCGCCGGCGATCTGTTCCGCATGTACGCCCGCTATGCCGAACGCCAGGGCTGGAAGGTCGAGATCGAATCGGACAACCCCGGCGAGCATGGCGGCTACAAGGAAGTGGTGGCACGCGTGGTCGGCCGCGGCGCGTTCTCGCGCCTGAAGTTCGAATCGGGCACGCACCGCGTGCAGCGCGTGCCGGCCACCGAATCGCAGGGCCGCATCCATACCTCGGCGGCTACCGTGGCGATCATTCCCGAAGCCGACGAAGTCGATGACATCGTGATCAACCCGGCCGACCTGAAGGTGGATACGTTCCGCTCCTCCGGCGCCGGCGGCCAGCACGTCAACAAGACCGAATCGGCCATCCGCATCACCCATGTGCCGACCGGCGTGGTGGTGGAGTGCCAGACCGAGCGCAGCCAGCACGCCAACCGCGACAAGGCGATGAAGCGCCTGAAGGCGCAGCTGCTGGACGCCGAGCGCCAGCGCCAGGATGCCGCACAGGCCGAATCGCGGCGCCTGCAGGTGGGCAGCGGCGACCGCAGCCAGCGCATCCGCACCTACAACTTCCCCCAGGGCCGGATCACCGACCACCGCGTGGAAGGCCTGACCCTGTACGACCTGCCCAACGTGCTGGCCGGCGACCTCGACCCGCTGCTGCAGCGGCTCAGCCACGAGCACCAGGTCGACGCCCTGGCCCAGCTGTCAGCGGGCTGAGCACGATGACGGCCTGGCAGCAGCGTCAGCACCTGCAACAGGCGATTGCACGCCAGCCGGGCGACTTCGTCGCCTGGGTGATGCTGGCGGACCTGGAACTGGAAGCAGGCGACATCGCCGCCGGCGAGCAGGCCGCGCGCCGTGCACTGCAGCTGCGTCCGAACCACCCTGAAGCACTGGCACGGCTGGGTCGCGTGGCCTGGATGGCCGGCGCGCATGCCGATGCGGCGAAGCTGCTCGGCCAGGCCTCGGCCTTGGCCCCGCAGCACCCGGGCATTGCGCTGTGGCTGGGCCATGCGTTGGAAGATGCCGATGATGCCGAAGGCGCGGCGGCAGCCTATCGCCGTGCGCACGCGCTGATGCCGAGCGAACCCTATATCGCCGCCCAGCGCCTGGCCTGGCAGCGTCGCCTGTGCGACTGGCAGGACGTGGACGCGCTGGCGGCACAGGTACGTGGTGCACTTGCCTCTGGTCAGGGCGTGGTCGAACCGTTCGCGTTCCTCAGCGAAGATGCCAGCGCAGCCGAGCAGTTGGCCTGCGCGCGTGCCCGTGCATCCGCCGTTGCCGCTTCAGTGCGGCCGTTGCCGCCAGTGAAAGTGCGTTCCCAGGGCCCGCTACGGGTCGGCTTCCTTTCCAATGGTTTCGGCGCCCATCCCACTGGATTGTTGACCGTGGCCCTGTTCGAGCAGTTGCGTCATGACCCGGCGTTGCAGCTGCACCTGTTCGCGTTGAACCAGGATGACGGCAGCCGCATCCGCCAGCGCCTGCAGGTGGCCGCACAGCTGCATGATGTGGCCGCGCTGCGCCATGCAGACACTGCTGCACGCATCCGCGCACAGGGCATCGACCTGCTGTTCGACCTGCGCGGCTGGGGCGGCGGCGGTACGCCGGAAGTGCTGGCGATGCGCCCTGCCCCGCTGCAGTTGAACTGGCTGGCCTATCCCGGCACGTCCGGCGCCCCGTGGCTGGATGCGGTGATCGGCGACAGCTTCGTTCTGCCGCCGTCACTGGAACCCCACTACAGCGAGCGCGTACTGCGCCTGCCGCGTGCGTTCCAGCCCTCGGACAACACCCGCTTGCTGGAACCGGCACCGTCCCGGGCCGAGTGCGGCCTGCCCGAACAGGGCGTGGTGTTCTGCTGCTTCAACAACAGCTACAAGCTCAATCCACGCAGCATGGGCCGCGCCTTCGCGGTGCTGCAGGCGGTGCCCGGCAGCGTGCTGTGGCTGCTGTCCGGCCCCGGCCAGGCCGATGTGCGCCTGCGCAGCGCCGCACAGGCCGCTGGCCTGGATCCGGCACGCCTGGTGTTCATGGCCAAGCTGCCACATCCGCAGTACCTGGCTCGCTATCCGCTGGCCGATCTGTTCCTCGACACGCATCCGTACAACGCGCACACCACCGCGTCCGACGCACTATGGGCCGGCTGCCCGGTGCTGACCTGCCCCGGCGACACCTTCGCCGCGCGCGTGGCCGGCAGCCTCAATCACCATCTGGGGCTGGCACGGATGAATGTCGCCGACGATGCGGCATTCATCGCTACCGCCAGCGCGCTGGGCAACGACCCGCCAGCACTGGCAGCGTTGCGCGCTGAACTGGCTCTGGCACGCAAAGACAGTGGCCTGTTCGATATGGCCGGCTTCGCCGGCGACCTGTCGGCGCTGCTGCAGCGGCTGGCCGGCGAGCATGGCTGGCAGGGCCTCGACATCGCCTGAGCGATCCGTGCGCTACGCTCGGGCTTCCTCCCCGCGTGGTGTGATGATGGCCAAGCTCAAGCGCAAGGACTACGACGAACTGCTGCTGCCGCTGCAGCTGGAACTGACCGCGATGGCGCGCTGGGTGCAGCACAGCGGGCAACGCCTGCTGGTGCTGTTCGAAGGCCGCGATACCGCAGGCAAAGGCGGCGCGATCCAGGCCATCAGCCAGCACCTCAACCCGCGTCAATGCCGGGTGGTGGCACTGCCGAAGCCCACCGACCGCGAAGCCACGCAGTGGTACTTCCAGCGCTACGCCTCGCACCTGCCCGCCGCCGGCGAGATCGTGCTGATGGACCGCAGCTGGTACAACCGTGCAGGCGTCGAGCGGGTGATGGGCTATTGCAGCGAGACCGAGTACCAGCAGTTCCTGCACCAGGCACCGGTGTTCGAACAGCTGCTGGTGGACGACGGCATCCTGCTGTTCAAGTACTGGCTGTGTGTGGACCAGGAACAGCAGGAAAAGCGCTTCGCCGAGCGCCATGTCGATCCACTGAAGGGCTGGAAGCTGTCGCCGGTGGATCTGAAATCCCGCAGCAAGTACAGCGCCTACACCGAGGCCCGCGAGGCGATGCTGCGCGCGACGCATCGTGAGGCGGCACCGTGGACGCTGGTGGATTTCAACGACCAGCGGTTGGGCCGGCTGACGCTGGTGCGCAACCTGCTGGACCGGTTGCCGGACACGCGGGTGGATGCACCGTTGCCGGAGCTGCCGAAGCTGAAGGGCAAGCTGCATCGCGAGCACTACGATGTACTTAAGCCGATCGAGGAGTTCCCGGTCGAAGATTAGGGTGGGTCGGCAGGGCTGCGCCCTGCACCTGCTACGAACCAAGGCAACAGCAACAGCCGAAGCAGAAGCGGGTTACCTGTGGGTAGGCGGGGTGGGTCCGGTTGCGGGGGACGCTGCAAGTCCCCCTCCGGGGCCCGGCCCAGCCGCTGGCGGCTGTGCGTTCGGGCGCTTGCGAAGCAGTGCTTCGCAAGCAAAGCGCCCTCACCCATGTAAGCTCGGTCGCCGCATCCATGCGGCTCACGCCCCCTCAACCGGACCCACCCCGCCTTCGACAAATCTCCGCGATCTGTCGGCATTGCATTCTGTAGATCCACGCCATGCGTGGATGCTCTTTGTTCGATTGTCGAAATATTCGAACTCGATGGAGATTCATCCACGCATGGCGTGGATCTACCAAATCGCAGAAATCTGTCGGAGGCGGGGCGG
>NZ_JAWIRS010000026.1:11355-23741 GCF_036320005.1 Stenotrophomonas sp. SMYL11 | reverse complement strand
CAATGGCTTTGACCGATGTGGAGGTCTTGCAGGCCTCCTTGGCGACCAGCAGTTTGAAACGCGCGTCGTATCTGTTCATGTATCCCTCGGGGTTGGATCTGGTGTCCAACTCCCGGGGGTCACTTCATGGACGGGTTTACGGCGTGTCCTGACTGGCCCACCCGTCCCACTCGAACCGGGAACAACAGAGGCGCCGCCGAACACCCGCTTCTACTTCGCATACTGCCCGCCGCAGTCGGCATCCTTGCCCGGCCCCAGTTCGATGGTCGCCAGCAGCGCCGCCGGCGGCGCGATGCTGCCCAGCGCCAGGGCCACGGCGCCACGAATACCCAACGCCTTGAAGTCCGGGCGGAACGACGGGTCCTTGAACGTGCCGCCGATGTGCAACGGTGAGCGCAGTACCAGGATGCTCTTGTCCTTCGGGCGCGGTTTCAGCAGCAGGTCCAAGGTCTCGTCGCGCAGGCTGACCGTGCCTTCGCCGATGAGGATCGTATCGGTGGTGTCCACCGCCAGCGCCTGGCTGGTCATCAGGCCGTCGCGCACGCCGAAGTCGGCGAAGGCGCAGCGCAGGGGGATCTGCTTGTCACCGGTCACCAGGAATTTCAGCGATTCGGTGATGTCCAACCCGGCCAGCTCCATCACCAGGTTGCCGACATGGCCACGGCCCATCGCCAGGCCGACCTTGCCACTGCTGCTGCCGAGCATTGCGGCGATCGAGTTGCCGCGGCCGCTCAGGTCCACCTCCCCGCCGATGCCGCCCTTGGCCTGCTCGGCCAGTTTCGCGTCCGGAAACAGCTGGCCGAGCTGCACGCCGCGCACGCTCGCCTTCAGGGCGGTGCTGATCTGCGGACGGCGCGCGTCCATGCGGATCGTGCTGCGGATATCGCCTCCGGCCACTCCGAAGTTCAGCGGGTCCAGCCGCAGTACGCCGTCATCCAGCAACAGGTGCGCATCCATGTCATCCAACGGCAGCGACGGCGCGTTGATGCGGTGGGCCTTCCAGCGCACGTCGGCATCCATCGCGCGCAGCTTGCCGAGGTTGTAGGGCGTGTCGGGCAACACGCGGGCGCGGGCAGCAACCCGTGCGGCCTCGGCCTTCTGTTCTGCGTTGGCGGTTTCCTCGCCGCCGGTTTTCGGTGGGGCACCGACGAAGCCGGCAAGGTCATCGAAGTCCAGGCGCTTGGATTCCAGCGTGGCGGTCAGCCGCGGCCGCGCACCGCCCACTTCGAACTGCAGATTGCCACCGAGGTCGCTGTCACCGACCTTGCCGGTGAAAGCATCGTAGCGCCAGATGTTGTGGTCACGCTTGAGCCGGCCGTTCAACGCATAGGGTGGCGACGGCGGAATGGCAATGCCGAGCAGCGGATAGAGGTCGGCCAGGTCCTGGCCGCTGAGCGCAAACTGCAGATCGAACACGCGCAGCTGGAAGGGGTTGGTCAGCGTGCCACTAGCTACCGCGTGGGTGGCGCCTGCCCGGCCATCGAGATGGATGCGGAACGGATGGTCGCTGTCGGTCAGCTCCAGCGGTGATTCCGTGCCGCCACGCAGGGTGAACGGATTGCCCTGCCAGTGTCCCTTGCCCTGTACCAGCAGCGGTGGCGCCGCATCGGCCTGTTTCGGCTGGCCGCTGCGCACGTCCACGCGGATATCGGTACGGCCGAGCGCGTCGAGGAACTGCAGGCGACCGTCATCGATGCGCAGCCGTTTGAGCTGGGGGCTGGTCCCGCCGGCGCTGCCACCGAGGAAATCCCAGTTGCCCGGGTCGCCCTTGCGCGGCGCGGTTTCCAGCAGCACGTCCGGCCGGGTCAGGCGTACTTCGGGCAGCTGCACGCTGCCGCGCAGCAGGGGCCACACCCGCACGTCGATCTCGACGCGGTCTGCGGTGGCCATATCGGGTTGTTTCGCCCAGCTGGCATTGGCGAAGGTGATCGCATCGGCGCGGATCGTACTGGTGCGGCCGAGGTCGACATCAAGGTTCCCGATGTGCAGCGCACGGCCGGTGCGTGCCTGCACCGCGCGCTCAACCGGCCCCTTGCACCAGTTCCAGTCCCACAGCGCGATCAGCAGCAGGAGTGCCGCCAGCAGGAAGATAAGGATCGTGAGCCAGCGCCGGCCTCGTGGGCCGGGGCGGTGGAGGCGCCAGCGGGTCGTGCGCCTTGCGGCAGGGGAGGCGGCAGCATTCACGCCCCCATGGTTGCCCCCTCTTCGTGGACAGGGCGCGAAGCGTCCATGTGCGTGGTGTGCACACGCCGCGTTCGAACGCCGTTTTACAGCACCTGCATGGTGACCGCGACGAAGTGGCAGACGCTGCCACCGATCACGAACAGGTGCCAGATCGCATGCGAATACGGGATCGATTCACGGTGGTAGAAGTAGGTCCCCAGCGTGTACGACAGGCCGCCGGCGAACAGCCAGGTGAGGGTGCCGCCGTCGATCGAAGCCCACATCGGCTTGATCGCCACGACCACCAGCCAGCCCATGGCGATGTAGATCACCGTTGAGAGCACCTTGAAGCGGCCGGTGTAGAACAGTTTGAACACCACGCCGCCCAGCGCCAGCGCCCAGATCGCGGTGAACAGGCCCCAGCCCCACGGACCACGCAGGCCGATCAGGGTGAACGGGGTATAGGTGCCCGCGATCAGCACGTAGATCGCGCAGTGGTCGAATACCTTCAAGCGGCCCTTGGCGACCGGATGCTGGATGGCGTGATACAGGGTGGAGGCGGTGTACAGCAGCAACAGCGCGATACCGAATACGATCGCGCTGGCCAGCTGCCAGCCGTCGCCGTAGATCGCAGCCAGGGTGATCAGCACCGCGCTGGCTGCCAGGGCGAACACCGCGCCCAGGCCATGGGTCAGGGCGCTGGCGATTTCTTCACGGATCGAAGCAATGGACGTCGTGGACATGGGCATGGGCATCGTTCACGGGGAGGGGGACCCGCGTCCCCCTATCATCGCCGCGATGGCCGTCGTGTGCACGCCCGTCACCGTACGGTGGGTGAATCCCTGCGTTGCGCCGATGAATCCGTGAGCGGTAGATCCACGCCATGTGTGGATGAACCACCCGCGACGGCCGGGGTCAGAGCCCTTTCCTTGCGGAAAAAAATCCGACCCGCTGGCATCAGCCCACCGAAACCGTATGCGCCGCTTCGCGGGTGGCCGAGAAGCGCACGTCCGGCGAGCGTTCCTGGGCCAGCTGCAGGTTGACCCGGGTCGGTGCCAGGTAGACCAGGTGGCCGGCTGCATCCAGCGCCAGGTTCAGCGCATTCTTCTCGCGGAACTCTTCCAGCTTCTTCTCGTTGCTGCAGTGGACCCAACGCGCAGTGGTCACGCTGACCGGCTCGAAGGTGGCCTCCACGCCGTACTCGTCCTTCAGGCGGTAGGCGGCCACGTCGAACTGCAGCACGCCGACCGCACCCAGGATCAGGTCGTTGCTGGTCAGCGGGCGGAAGAACTGGGTCGCACCTTCCTCGGACAGCTGGGCCAGGCCCTTCTGCAGCTGTTTGAGCTTGAGCGGATCGCGCAGGCGTGCGCGGCGGAACAGTTCCGGGGCGAAGTTGGGGATGCCGGTGAAGGTGACCGCTTCGCCTTCGGTGAAGGTATCGCCGATGGAAATGGTGCCGTGGTTGTGGATGCCGATCACATCGCCCGGCCATGCCTCGGCGGCGATCTCGCGGTCGCTGGCCATGAAGGTCAGCGCGTTGGCCAGCTTCATTTCCTTGCCGGTGCGCACGTGGAAGGTCTTCATGCCGGCGCTGAAGCGGCCCGAGCAGACCCGCATGAACGCCACGCGGTCACGGTGCTGCGGGTCCATGTTGGCCTGGATCTTGAACACGAAGCCGGTCAGCTTGTTCTCTTCCGGGGCGATCTCGCGGCCGGTGGTGGAGCGTGCCTGCGGCGACGGTGCGTGCTCGACGAAGAAGTCCAGCAGCGGCTGCACGCCGAAATTGTTCACGCCGGAACCGAAGAACACCGGGGTCTGCTTGCCGGCGCGGTAGGCGTCCAGGTCGAACGGATGGCTGGCGCCCTGCACCAGTTCCAGTTCGTCGCGCAGGTCGGCCAGCATCTGTGCACCGATCTTCTCGGCCAGGCCGGGCGCATCGATGGACGGGAAGATGGTCGAATCCTGGCGGGTGAAGTTGCGGCCCGGTTCGTACAGGTGCACTTCGCCGGTCAGCAGGTGGACAACGCCCTTCAGGCGCTGGCCCATGCCGATCGGCCAGGTCACCGGCGCGCACTGGATGCCCAGCACGGTCTCCACTTCATCCAGCAGCTCGATCGGGTCCTTGCCCTCGCGGTCGAGCTTGTTGATGAAGGTCATGATCGGGGTGTCGCGCAGGCGACACACTTCCATCAGCTTGATGGTGCGCTCTTCCACGCCCTTGGCCACGTCGATCACCATCAGCGCCGAATCCACCGCGGTCAGCACGCGGTAGGTGTCCTCGCCGAAGTCGGCGTGGCCGGGGGTGTCGAGCAGGTTGACGATCTTGCCTTCGTACGGGAACTGCATCACCGAGGAGGTCACGGAGATACCGCGCTCCTTTTCCAGCGCCATCCAGTCGGAGGTGGCGTGGCGGGCGGCCTTGCGGCCCTTGACCGAACCGGCCATCTGGATCGCGCCTCCGAACAGCAGCAGCTTTTCGGTCAGCGTGGTCTTGCCGGCGTCAGGGTGGGAGATGATGGCGAAGGTGCGGCGACGCGACGCTTCGTTGGCGACTTCGGACATGGCAGTGGCGCCCGCCCGGGGCGCTTTTCAAAGAGATAAGCGCCCGATTATACCGGCCGGGGCCGGTCAGCGCCCGGTGCCGCCTTCGGCCTCGCCCTGGCGGGCGAACTGCAGCTGGCCCTGCTCGGCGAAGATGCGTGCCGGCACCGAGCGCAGGCCCATGCCGCAGTTGACCTGCACCACGAAGTGCAGGTGCGGCGCGCTGCTGAATCCGCTGTTGCCGGACAGGCCGAGCGGCTGCCCGGCCCCCACCGCCTGGCCGCGACGCACGCGCATGCCGCCGGCCTGCAGGTGGCCGTACAGCGCCATGCTGCCGTCGCTGTGCAGCACGCGGATGAAGTTGGCGCGGGCACCATCACGTTCGCGGTCCTGGCCGTTGCCACGGAAGCCATCCTGGATCTGCATCACCGTGCCCTCGCGCGCGGCCAGCACCAGCGTGCCCTCCGGCAGTGCGAAGTCCACCGCGTCGCGGTTCTCCTCGTCATCGTGGCTGAACCGGCCCTGCGGCGCCTGGTCCACGCGCGGACGGGCCGCATCGAACGGCAGGCGGTAGGCGACATCCTCGGCCTGTGCGGCCGGGTTGCCCGGCACCGACTGCAGGCGCAGGTCCAGCGTACGGCCATCGAGCGGAGCGGGCAGGTGGCCGACCACCAGGCTGCTGTCGCCCTGGATCAGCGATTGCACCGGCAGCCCTTCGACCGGGCGTCCGGGGGCAGCGCGCAGTTCGATCTGCAGCGGTCCTGCCAGCCCGTTGTCGATCCGGGCCTGCCATTGCGTGCCGACCGGCTGCAGGCGCAGCCGGGCCATGGGGGCGGCGCCCTCGGCACTGCCAGCGTGGGTGGTTGGGGGCGCAGGGGAAACCAGTCCCCAGCCCTGGCGCCAGTCACCGGCGCTGGCCGTCGTGCTCGCCAGCAGGGACATCAGCAGGCAGGTCAGGGGCAGGCGCAGCATCAGTGGTTCCAGTGGGTAGGGACCGCCGGGACTGTAGCCGATCCTGAACAGGACGACCGCGACCGCCTTCGCATAGTCGTGTTGAAAATATTCATCGCTTTATCCGCATGAAGGGATTGACAGTGTCCGGAAGGGCTGGCATCGTGGCCCCACCATCGAGACCGGCAGAGGGACAGGCCCTTTGAAGCCGGGGCAGCCCGCGGATGCGAAAGCGTCTGCGTAGGTGCCAAATCCTGCGGGGACCGTGGCGTCCACCGAAAGATGGTTCGAACCATGCACCCCACGTGCATCTCGAACTCGGGCCCTGCGAAGGCTCGATGGCCGATTCCCCAACCGGATCCCGCCATGAGCTTCGCCGCCAGTACCGCCATTCGCCCCGAACCCTTTGTCCCCGTCAGCATGCCGGTCGAAGACCGCGTGCATGCCGAGCGCGGTGAGTTCGCCGCGGTGCTGTCGATGCGTCACGCTGGCCCCAGCCCGGTGCGCCTGCGCTATGAGTGGGTCGGCCCGGCCAATGCGCCGGTGGTGGTGCTGGCCGGTGGCATTTCCGCCCATCGCCACGTGGCGTCCAACGCGCAGTTCAGCGAGAAGGGCTGGGCCGAAGACCTGGTGGGCAGCGGCCGCGCGCTGGATCCGCAGCAGCTGCGCGTGCTGGCCTTCGACTTCATCGGCGCCGACGGTGCACTGGATGTGCCGATCGATACCGCCGACCAGGCCGATGCACTGGCGCTGCTGCTGGACCATCTCGGCATCCGCACGCTGAAGGCGTTCGTGGGCTACTCCTACGGGGCGCTGGTCGGCCAGCAGTTCGCGATCCGCCACCGTGCACGCGTGCGCCAGCTGGTGCTGGCCAGTGGCGCGCATCGCCCGCATCCGTATGCCGCCGCCTGGCGCGCATTGCAGCGCCGCGCGGTCGCGCTGGGCCAGCTGCAGTGCGGCGAAGACCACGGTCTGGCGTTGGCCCGGCAGTTCGCCATGCTCAGCTACCGAACCCCGGAAGAGTTCGGCGAGCGCTTCGATGCCGCGCCGGAAGTGATCAATGGCCGCGTGCGCGTGGCCGCCGAAGACTATCTCGACGCTGCCGGTGCGCAGTACGTCGCACGCACGCCGGTGACCGCCTACCTGCGCCTGTCCGAATCGATCGACCTGCACCGCGTCGACCCCACCTCGATCCTGCCGCCCACCGTAGTTGTCGCGGTGGAGGGTGACCGCCTGGTGCCGCTGGCCGACCTGGTCGGTCTGGTCGAAGGGCTGGGCCCGCGCGGCAGCCTGCGCGTGCTGCGCTCCCCCTACGGCCACGACGCCTTCCTCAAAGAAACCGATCGCATCGACGCGATCCTCGCCACCGCATTCCGCACTTCTGGAGAGTCCGCATGAGCCTGCACGCCAACGAGCCGTCCTGTAGCCGCACCACTGCCGCCGTCCGTGCCGGCATCGATCGGGATACCGCACATGGCGCGGTCACGCCGCCGATCGTGCTGTCGTCGAACTTCAGCTTTGAAGGCTTCGGCAACAAGCGCCAGTACGACTACACGCGCAGTGGCAACCCGACCCGTGACCTGCTCGGCGAGGCGCTGGCGGAACTGGAGGGCGGCGCCGGTGGTGTCATCACTGCGACCGGCATGGGCGCGATCAATCTGGTGCTGAACGCACTGCTGCAGCCGGGCGATACCCTCGTGGTGCCGCACGATGCGTACGGCGGCAGCTGGCGCCTGTTCAATGCGCTGGCGAAGAAGGGCCACTTCGAACTGGTCACCGCCGACCTGACCGATCCGCGCGCGCTGGCGCAGGCGCTGGCGGCCCAGCCGAAGCTGGTGCTGGTGGAAACGCCGTCCAACCCGCTGCTGCGCATCACCGACCTGCGCTTCGTCATCGAGGCCGCGCACAAGGCTGGTGCCCTCGTGGTGGTTGACAACACCTTCCTGTCGCCGGCCCTGCAGCAACCGCTGTCGTTCGGTGCGGACCTGGTGCTGCATTCCACCACCAAGTACATCAATGGCCACAGCGATGTGGTCGGTGGTGCGGTGGTCGCGCGCGATCCGGCGCTGCACGAGCAGCTGGTGTGGTGGGGCAACGCGCTGGGCCTGACCGGCTCGCCGTTCGATGCGTTCCTGACCCTGCGTGGTCTGCGCACGCTGGATGCGCGCCTGCGTGTGCACCAGGAGAACACCGCGTCGATCGTTGCCTTGCTCGACCAGCATCCGGCGGTCGGCACGGTGTACTACCCGGGCCTGGCCGATCATCCGGGCCACGCCATCGCCGCACGCCAGCAAAGCGGCTTCGGTGCGATGCTGTCGTTCGAACTGGCGCACTGCGAAGGCGACGATCCGCATGCCGCAGTGCGTGCCTTCGTCGATGGCCTGCGCTGTTTCACCCTGGCCGAATCGCTGGGTGGCGTCGAAAGCCTGATCGCGCACCCGGCCACCATGACCCATGCGGCGATGACCGCTGAAGCGCGCGCGGCCGCCGGCATCAGCGAAGGCCTGCTGCGCCTGTCGGTCGGCATCGAGGCCGAGCGTGACCTGCTGGCTGATCTCGGCGCAGCGCTGCAGCGCGCCGAAGCGGTGATCGATGCGGCTGCGCGCCGCAAACAGGTGGTGGATGCATGAACGCGCTCGCCGCTGACATTCCTGCGCTGGGCGTGGGACGCCTGGCGCTGCTCGGCACCGGCACGGTCGGCTCGGCCTTCGTGCAGCGCTACCAGGTGCTGCAGGCACGTGGGTTGGAACTGCCCAGCGTGCAGTGGCTGGCCAACTCGCGCACCGCGCTGGAGATCGATCGCGACCTGGCGCTGCCGCTGGAACTGGCACGACGCGCACCGCGTGACGGCCTCAGCTCGCCACCGTGGGCCAGTGCCGAAGGGTTGGAGCGTGGCGACGTAGTGGTCGATGCCACCGCCAGTGAAGACGTCGCCGCGCGTCACGTGCAGTGGCTGGCGCGCGGTGTGCACGTGGTGACTGCCAATAAACTGGGCCGTGGCGCGCAGCTGGCACGCGCACAGGCCATTGCCGAGAGCTGTGCCGACAGCGGTGCGCGTTATGGCGACAGCGCCACCGTGGGCGCTGGCCTGCCGCTACTGAGCAGCCTGCGCGCGCTGGTGGCCGGTGGTGACCACATCCATGCCATCGAGGGCGTGCTGTCCGGTTCGCTGGCGTGGCTGTTCCATCGCTATGACGGTCAATCGCCGTTCTCGGCGGCGGTGCGCGAGGCGCTGGCGGCCGGTTATACCGAACCGGACCCGCGTCTGGATCTGTCCGGCGAGGACGTGCGCCGCAAGCTGCTGATCCTGGCGCGCAGCAGCGGGCTGGCGCTGGATGCTTCGCAGGTGCAGGTGGATTCACTGGTGCCTGAAGCGCTGGCAGCGCTGCCGCTGGAGGATGCGGTGGCTGCGCTCGAGCAGCTGGATGTGCCGCTGCAGGCGCGCTGGCAGCAGGCTCGCGACAATGGTCGTGTGCTGCGTTTCGTCGGCCGCGTTGATGGCGAGGGTGCGCAGGTAGGCCTGCGCGAGTTGCCGGCCGATCACCCCTTGGCGCAGGGCGCGGGCACTGACAACCGCGTGGCCATCCACAGTGATCGCTACCGCCGCCAGCCGTTGCTGATCCAGGGGCCGGGGGCGGGTGCGGAAGTCACTGCGGCCGCGTTGCTGGATGACGTGCTGCGCATCGTGGGTTGATGTCCGTGTTGCTGCGCTCGCCGGGCCATGCCCGGCGGACCCGCAATCTCAACCCGACCTCAACGCCTTCAACAACGCCGTATTGAACTGCTTCGGGTCCTGCACCTGTGGCGAATGGCCTAGTTCGGGGAACTCGACCAGCGTCGCGCCCGGAATGGCCGCGGCCGCTGCTCTGCCCAGCACCGGATAATTGCCCAGCGTCGCCTTCACCGCAGGCGGCGCCAGGTCACGGCCGATCGCGGTGCGGTCCTTCTGGCCGATGAACAACGTGGTCGGCACCTGCAGATTCTTCAGTTCATAGACCACCGGCTGGTTGAACACCATGTCCGATGCCAGTGCCTGGCTCCATGCAACGACCTGCTTGCCCGGGCCTTCATACATGCCCGACTGCATCCGCGCCCACGGTTCATACGCCGGCTTCCATTTGCCGTCGTAGTACACGTCCAGCTGGTAGCGGCGGATGCTGTCATAGCTGATGTTCATTTCGCCGGCGTACCACGTGTCCACGCTGCGCCAGGGAACACCCAGCGCCTTCCAGTCTTCCAGCCCGATTGGATTGACCAGTGACAGGCTGCGCAGGTCCTGCGGGAACATCAGCGCGTAGCGCACCGCCAGCATGCCGCCCATCGAATGGCCGACCAGGTGCACCGGTACATCACCCAGCTGCAGCTGTTGCAGCAGGGCATGGGTGTTGGCGGCCAGCTGCGCGAACGAATACTGGTAGCGTTCGGGCTTGCTGGATTTGCAGAACCCCACCTGGTCCGGGGCGATCACCCGGTAGCCGGCGGCGACCAGCGGCTTGATCGATTCCTTCCAGGTGGCGGCACAGAAGTTCTTGCCGTGCAGCAGCACCACCACGCCGATGGGCGCCTTCTTCGGCGCGATGTCAAGGTACGCCATCTCCAGGGGCTGCCGCTGCGATTCCAGCGCGAAGGTATTCACCGGGTAGCCGTAGTCGAAACCTTCCAGCCGCGGCCCGTAGGTGGGCGCGGCCAGGGCCGGCAGCGGCAGGCAGGCAAGCAGGGCAGTGGCGATCACGCGCATGGGGTAATCCGGGGCGAGGGAGCCTCGAGCCTAACCGGAACGCGGTGACGGTGTCGTCCGACCGGCCAGGGACAACGGGGTAGAGTCGACTGTCAGTCGACTGCTCTTCGATCAGACCGCGAATAACCCGCGCTGCGCGCGATAGTCGACTGACAGTCGACTCTACCTGTGGCCCGGCGCCATCGCGCCGGGCCCGGTCGAGCTCAGCACTCGATGACGTTCACCGCCAGGCCACCGCGGCTGGTTTCCTTGTACTTGTCCTGCATGTCGCGGCCGGTATCGCGCATGGTCTTGATCACCTTGTCCAGCGACACCTTGTGCTTGCCGTCGCCGCGCATCGCCATGCGCGAGGCATTGATCGCCTTCACCGCACCCATCGCATTGCGCTCGATGCACGGGATCTGCACCAGTCCACCAATCGGGTCGCAGGTCAGGCCCAGGTTGTGTTCCATGCCGATTTCCGCGGCATTCTCGATCTGGCTCGGGTTGCCGCCCAGCGCCGCGACCAGGCCGCCGGCCGCCATCGAGCAGGCCACGCCCACTTCGCCCTGGCAACCCACTTCGGCACCGGAAATCGAAGCGTTTTCCTTGTACAGGATGCCGATCGCTGCAGAGGTCAGCAGGAAGTCGAACACACGCTGCTCGTTGGCGCCCGGGCAGAAACGGTCGAAGTAATGCAGCACCGCCGGCAGCACGCCGGCTGCACCGTTGGTCGGCGCGGTCACCACGCGGCCACCGGCGGCGTTTTCTTCGTTCACCGCCAGCGCGTACAGGTTGACCCAGTCCAGCGTGGTCAGCGGATCGCGCATTGCCGCTTCCGGCTTCGACGACAGCTCGCGGTACAGCGCTGGTGCACGACGGCCAACCTTCAGGCCACCCGGCAGCACGCCTTCCTCGCGGATGCCACGCGCGACGCACGACTGCATCGCACTCCAGATCTCGCGCAGGTTGGCGCGGATCTCGTCTTCGCTGCGCCAGCACTTCTCGTTCTCGAACATCAGCTGGGCAATGCTCAGGCCGCTGCGTGCGGTCTGCGCCAGCAGCTCGTCGCCGCTCTTGAACGGGTAGGGCAGCGGGGTCTCGTCGGGCACGATGCGGTCATCGGCCGCGTCGTCCTGGTTGACCACGAAGCCGCCACCGACCGAGTAATAATCGCGGGTGGCGATCACTTCGTCCTCGGCGCTGTACGCGGTGAAGCGCATGCCATTGGTGTGGTACGGCAGCTTCTGGCGCTTGTTCATGCCGAGGTCGCGCTTCTCGTCGAAGGCGATCTCGTGCTGGCCCATCAGCTGGATGCGCTTGCTGTTGCGAATGCGCTCCAGCGTGGCCGGGATGATGTCCGGGTCGATCAGGTTCGGCCGCTGCCCTTCCAGGCCCAGCAGGATCGCCTTGTCGGTGCCATGGCCGCGGCCGGTCAGCGCCAGCGAGCCGTAGACATCGGCACGGATGCGCGCGACCTCGTGCAGGCGGCCCGGATCGAGCAGCCAGCGGTGGATGAATCGCTCGGCGGCCTTCATCGGCCCGACGGTGTGCGAGGAGCTCGGGCCAATGCCGATCTTGAAAACGTCGAACGTGCTGACAGCCATGGTTGCCGTACTGCGGGTACCGGAAGAGACCGCTATTCTAGCGGTTCACGCCGCACTTCAATGGCTGCGGCGCAGCATTTCCGCCAAGGAGACCCATCCGGTGTTGACTCTGTTCCAGCGTGACGACTGCCACCTGTGCGACATGGCTCTGGCCGAGCTGGCCAAGGCCAGAGCGCCGGAGTTCGAATCGGTGTTCCTGGATGACCAGCCGGCGCTGGAATCGCGCTACGGCGCGCGGGTGCCGGTGCTGCGCGATGAGCGCGGCGACCGTGAGCTGGACTGGCCGTTCGACGCGGCTGTGGTTCAGGCCTGGCTGGCCGTCGATCGGTAGTGGCGGGGGGGGGGGGGGGCCCCCCCCCGGGGGGGGGGGGGGGGGGGGCGGGGCGGGGGGGGCCGGGGGGGGCGGG
>NZ_JAWIRS010000026.1:0-11345 GCF_036320005.1 Stenotrophomonas sp. SMYL11 | reverse complement strand
TGTGGTTCAGGCCTGGCTGGCCGTCGATCGGTAGTGCCGGCCGCTGGCCGGCAACTGCCCGCGTCGGTGAGGTTGCCGGCCAGCGGCCGGCACCACCGGAGATGATGGCCGGGGCGGTGCCCCGGCCCGTTGATCATTTCGCGTCGAACTTCACGATCGTGCTGATCGCGGTTTCGTCCGGGATGGTCTTGGTGTCGGCCCAGTCACCGCCACCCACGCCGAAGTCCAGGCGCTTGACCGTGGCCTTGCCGGTCAGCACCGGCTGGGTGCCCGGCTTCCAGGTGAAGGCGAGGGTGACCGGCTTGCTGACGCCGCGCAGTTCCAGGGTGCCATCGGCGGCGAACTGGTCGTTGCCCACCGCACGGAAGCCCTTGGCGGTGTAGCGCGCAGTGGCGAACTTGCCGACGTTGAAGAAGTCGGCGGTCTGCAGGGTCGAATCACGGTCGCTGTTGCCGCTCTTGGCACCGGCCAGCGGAATTACCACGTCCAGCGAACCGGCGGCCGGGTTGGCCGGGTCGAAGCTGAGTTTGGTGGCAAAGCCCGGGAAGCTGCCGGTGAACACTTCACCGTCGTACTTGGTGGCGAACACCAGGATCGAACCGGCGCCGGGAGCCTGCGCGTAGTCGGCGGCGAGCGCCGGGGCGGTGGCCAGCATGCCGGCCAGGGCGGCGGCCACGGCGGCCGGGGTGGTCAGTTTCAGGTTCATCGGTCAGTCCTTCTGAGGGGAGGCAAGCCAGCCACGCGGCAACATGCGGGACAAGGTCGCATCGCGCTGGAACAGGTGGTGGTAGAAGGCGGCACCGGCATGAGCCAGCACCACCGCGATCAACAGCCAGAAGCCGTATTCGTGGATGGCGTGGGAGACCGCAACGACCTGCGGGTCCGGGCCGCTCAGCTTGGGCACATCAACCAGGCCGAACCAGCGGAACGGGCGCAGGCCACTGGCCGAGTCGTACAGCCAGCCCGACAGCGGAATGGCAAACATCAGCACATACAACAGCACGTGGGTGGCGCTGGCGATGCGTTCCTGCCAGCTGGGCACGCCCGGCACCGGCTTGGGGGCGCCGGCATACAGGCGCCAGCCCAGGCGGAACAGCACCAGCGCCAGTACGGTAATGCCGATCGACTTGTGTGCGGTGTAGACCCAGAAGTACTTGGGGGTCTTGGGCAGTTCGCCCATGGTCAGGCCGACCACGCCCAGGGCGAGGATCAGCAGTGCGATCAACCAATGCAGGATCTGGCTGACACTCCCCCAGGCGGCGGGGGTGTTCTTGGCGGTCATGAAAGGTCCTCTAGCGGGCCGTCTTGGGGTCGGAGTGCGGATCGGGAGCGGGAGTTCCCGGGGCGTCGCTGCGGTCGAGGGTGGCTTCAGCCTCGATCCTCAGCTGTACTGCATCACCGATGACGCCCGGCCAGGCGGTGATGCCGAACGCGCGCCGGCTCAGCGTGGTGCTGGCGGAAAAACCGGCGGTGCGTCGAAACGGGGGGAGGGGGTAGCGCTTGATGGCATTGAGGGTCACGTCCAGGGTGACTTCCTGGCTGACGCCGCGCAGGGTCAGGGTGCCGATCACGTGCGCACGCTTGGCATCAATCGGTTCGACCCGGCTGGAGACGAAGCGTGCGCTGGGGAAACGCTCGCCGTCGAGCAGGCTGCGGGCCAGCGTGGCCTGGTTCCATTTGGCGTCACCAAGGTCCAATCGCGACACGGGGACCTCGACGTCCAGCGTGGCTTCGCGCCAGTTGTCGGGATCGAACTGCAGGCGCCCCTCACTGCCGGAGACCGTGCCCATCGCCTGCGAGTAACCCGCGTGGTCGATGGTGAACAGCACACGCGTATGCACCGGATCGAGGCGATAGGTATCTGCATCCGCCCAGGCGGGGGCGGTGGCGAGCAGCATCGGCAGCAGGGCCAGGCAGGGACGCATCGATGGCGGGCTCCGGAAGGGGACGTTGCGATCATACGCACAGCCCCCTGCCAACGTTGCGTGCATGGCTGCAACAGTTCGTGGTGGGTCCACCGGTGGAAACAGCCTGTTGCAGCCATGAACCCGGCCCTGTGTGACAATCGGGACAGGACAGGGGGTTCAGGATGACGAGCGGTTGGCGCCTGTGGTGCCGAGGCATCGCGGGAATGGGGCTGCTGCTGATGGCGTTCGCCACGGCGGCCACGGCCCTCGACATGGCGGAAACACCGCGCCTGCGCCGTTTCGGTGCAGCTGAAGGCATGCCCTCGCGCATGGTGCTGGCGCTGGCCGAGGACCGCCAGGGGCATATCTGGGCGGCCACCGATGGTGGCCTGGTGCGCTATGACGGGGGCACCCTGCGGGTATGGGAACACGATCCGGAACAGCCGGGTTCGCTGCCCGGCAATGAGATCGAAACGCTGCTGGTCGATCCACTGGACCGTATCTGGGTCGGTATCAACGGCAAGGGCGTGGCTCGCCTGGATGCCGACCGCGAGCGGTTCAAGACCTTCGATGCGGTCAATGGCCCGTGCCTGGGCCAGTTCTGGACGCTGGCCTACGCCGAGGATGCGCTTTGGATCGGCACCAGCAGTCATGGGGTCTGCCGGTACGGAGAGGACGGCAGCCTGCACTTCTTCAAGCACGACCCGGCCCGTCTGGACGGCCTGCCCAGCAACACCATCTACAGCAGCCTGGTTGACGCGCAGGGGCGACTGTGGATCGGCACCGAGGCGGGCATTGCGCGTTGGAACGGGACCGGATTCGAGGCTGTCGCGCCGCGTGAACTGGGGGCGCTGAGTGTGTTGCGCCTGAGCCGCGACCCCGATGGCTCGATCTGGGCCGGCAGCCAGAATGACGGCCTCTACCGTATCGATGCGCAGGACCGGGTCAGCCGTCCGCGCTGGGCCGACAGTGCACGCCTGCGTTCGGCACTGGTGCTGGCCGATCGCCAAGGCGGTTACTGGGCGGGCACCTCCGATGGCCTGTTGCGTGGAGATGCCAGCATGCTGCGGCGGCTCGACGGCGACCGCGGCAGTGGCTTCCTCACTGCCCAGAGCGGTGTGCTTGATCTGATGCAGGACCATGAGGGCGGATTGTGGGTGGCGCTGCTAACCCAGGGCCTGGCCTACCTGCCGCCGGACTGGCGCCGGTTTTCGATCTGGAACCAGCTTGACGGCAAGCCGCTGGACAGCCAGTACCTGCTGAGTGCAGCCAGTGATGGCCGGAATTACTACGTCGGCTCAGCGCATGGCGTGTACCAGCTGGACGCGCAGGGAGAGCTGAAGCTGTTGGCAAGTGATCGCGAGATCGGCAGCGGGGCGGTGTGGTCGGTGCTGCCGCGGCCGGATGGGCGCCTGTGGCTGGGGCGTGCCGGCCGCATCAGCGTGTATGACCCGGCGACACGCGCGCTGCATGACTGGCACATCGACGGTGGCGCCGACCTGCGCCAGCGCATCGACCTGATGCGCCAGGCACCCGATGGAACGATCTGGCTTTCGGTGATGAACCTGGGCCTGCAGCAGCGCAGTGCCGATGGCCGTGTGCTGCGCAGCTATCCGCTGGACGATTTCCGCAAGGCGGCCGATTCGCCTATCGAGCAGATCCGTTTCGACGCCCAGGGCAAGGTCTGGGTGATGGGAGACCTGGGCATCTGGCGCGAGCAGGCCGGGCGTTTCGAGGCGGTGCCGGGGGTCTCGCGTGGTCTGATCTACGATCTGGTGTGGGTTGATCCGCAACAGCTGTGGCTGGCCCGCCAGGGCGCACTCGAGCGCTACCAGTGGGATGGCATGAGCCTGCGCCTGATCCAGCGCATTGATGGAAGCGCTGGTGTGCCGCCGGTCAGCATGGGTGGCCTGGCGCTGGCCGAAGACGGCCGCCTGTGGGCGACCACGCCACGTGGCCTGCTGCGGTGGGACCCGAAGACGCGCCGCCTGCAGCTGTTCAATGAACGCGATGGCCTGCCCGACGCCGAGTTCACCAGCAGGCCGCCGGCGGTGAATGCCGATGGTCGAGTGCTCGCGGTGGCCCAGACCGGCCTGGTCGTGTTCGATGTGAATGCTGCCGATGCCGTGTTGCCGCCGTCGTCGCTGGTGATCGCCGAGGTTCGCGTGCGGCGCGATGATGCCCGCGGCTGGCAACCGCTGCCGACCACCGGCACACTGTTGCTGGGGCCGGATGATCGTGATCTGCAGATCAATGCTCGACTTCTGTCGTACGCCAATCCGCAGGGCAACCGTTACCGCTTCCGGGTGCGGGGCTACGACCAGAACTGGGTGGAGCAGGGCGGTGACGGCCAGCGCACGCTGTCGCGGCTGCCGACCGGCAGCTACGTCATTGAAGTGCAGGCAGCCACCGCCAGTGGCGCATGGACGCCTTCGCAGCATCTGCAGGTGAAGGTGCTGCCGCCCTGGTGGCGCAGCGGCATGGCGATCTTCGGCTACATCCTGATCGGCTCGCTGCTGCTGCTTATCCTGGTGTGGTCGATCCGTGCGCGCCTGCGCCGCCGCCAGCAATGGCAGTTGACCGTGCACAAGCAGCAACTGGCAGAGCAGGCCTCCCAGGCCAAGAGCCGGTTCCTGGCCACGCTGGGCCATGAGGTGCGCACGCCGATGACCGGTGTGCTCGGCATGAGCGAGTTGTTGCTGGCCACCCCGCTGGATGCGGTGCAGCGCAGCTATGCAGGCTCGATCCAGCAGGCTGGCAGCCACCTGCTGCGGCTGGTCAATGACGCGCTGGATCTGGCCCGCATCGAGGCCGGCCGGCTGGAGCTGGACCTGCGCCCGTTCGATCTGGCTGGCCTGCTCGACCAGGTGCAGGCGTTGATGGAGCCGATGGCGAAGCAGCGCAACCTGGGGTTCCAGCGTGGGGGCGATCCGCCGGGGCCGATCAGCGTCAGCGGCGACGAGATGCGCGTGCGGCAGATCCTGCTCAACCTGCTGGGCAATGCAATCAAGTTCACCGAGCGCGGGCACGTCGGCCTGGCCGTGCGCCTGGAGGAGAACGGTGGCGGCCTCTGCTTCGAAGTGCATGACACCGGCCCGGGCATCAACGCCGAGCAGCAGGACCGGCTGTTCCATCGCTTCGAACAGGCGGACGGCCCGCGCACCGCGTCGCGCTATGGCGGCAGCGGGTTGGGCCTGGCGATCTGCCAGGAGCTGGCCGTGGCCATGAACGGACGCATCGAAGTGGACAGCCAGCCGGGCAAGGGCGCGCGATTCCGGGTGTGGTTGCCGCTGCCCTGGATCCGGCAGGCCGCCAATGCGCCGGGCGAGTTGCCGGTGCTGCCGGTGCTGCCGCCGCTGCGCATCCTGCTGGTGGAAGATGACGCGACCGTGGCCGAGGTCATCGCCGGCCTGCTGCGTGGCCGTGGCCACGACGTGGTGCACGTGCTGCATGGCCTGGGCGCGCTTTCGGAGATTGCCACCGATGGTTTTGACGTGGGCCTGCTCGATCTCGATCTGCCCGCGCTGGACGGCACCGCCATCGCTCGCCAGCTGCGCACCATGGGCTATGAACTCCCCCTGGTGGCGGTCACCGCGCGCTCCGATGCCTACGCCGAGACCCAGGTCCTGGCGGCCGGGTTCGATGGCTTCCTGCGCAAGCCGGTGACCGGTGACATGCTGGTGACTGCCATTGCCCAGGCGCGCGCAAAACGACAAACCGCTCTTTGAATGCGCCAGCGCCGGGCGTGAACGGCGCGACTTTCGGTTTACCATGCCGACGCCCGTAGTGCGGGAATCATCAGAAGCAGCGTGAGGAGGCAATCGGTGGTGTATCTGCGGGCGGCGATGCTGCTGCTGGTCCTCCTGTGCTGCCTGTCGCCCGCTGCGGCGCAGCCGGTGCCACCGAGCCCGCGCCAGGTGACGGTGTTTGACGGCCTGCCGTCCAATACCGTGAACCGCATGGCCGAGGATCGTTACGGTTACCTCTGGATCGCCACCAACGACGGTCTGGCCCGCTACGACGGGCGCAACTACCGGATCTGGCGCTCGGAAGACGGCCTGCGCGACAACCGCATCTGGACGGTGCTGGTCGATGCCCGCAACCAGCTCTGGATCGGCACCGAGAATGCAGGCCTGGTACGGATGTCGGCCGATCGCCGCCAGCTGCATTTCTACGACCGCAGCAGCCAGCCGTTGATGGGCACCAACACGGTCTGGAGCCTGGCCACCACGCCGGATGGTTCGGTCTGGTTCGGCACCCACGAAGGTGGTCTGTACCGCCTGGACAACCAGGACCGGCTGCAGCGCTTCCTGCCCGAAGCGAACAACCCACGCAGCCTGCCGGCCGCATCGGTGCCCTATCTGGCAACCCTGGCCGATGGCAGCCTGTGGATCGGCACCAAGCATGGCGTCGCGCGCTGGACCGGCACGGACTTTGAACGGGTTGGTGCCGGCATCGTTCCCAGCCTGCTGATCAATGGCCTGACGGCCGAGCCCGATGGCAGCCTCTGGATCAGCACGATGGCCGGTGCCATCGTGCGTCGTGCCGATGGTCGTTTCGAGGCACCGTCCTGGAAGCTGCCCGAAGGCGAACAGGTGCTGGGCATGATGCTGCGCGACGAGCAGGGCGGGCACTGGCTGGACACCCGCACCGGCCTTGGCCGCGCGGTCGATGGCCAGTACCAGACCGTGCCACTGTACAGCGCGGTGGCGCGTGGCCCGGTACGCCCAAACTGGACCGGCGCCTACGAGGATCGCGAGGGTGGCATCTGGCTGGCCAGCACCAACGCCGGCCTGTGGCACCTGCTGCCGCGCTGGTGGCAGTTCTCGGTGCTGTCGCGGCTGGAGGACGACCCCCGCTCGCTGCGCAATGCCTTCGTGCTGGGTACCAGCCCGTCCAGCAACGGCGGCATCTGGACGGTCGGCAGCCACGGCGCGCTGGACCGCTTCGATCCGAAGACCGGCCGCATCGAACAGCACCGCACCTGGGTCAACGGCATGCATTGGTTGACCTCGGTGCGCGAGGATCGCCGCGGCCAGGTCTGGATCGGTTCCAACGACGCGCTGCTGCGCTATGACCCGAAGCGGCGTGATCTGCGCCGCTGGGGCCGGGATGCCGGCGCCGACGCGACCATGGAAGGGGTCATCGAATCGATGATGACCTGTGATGGTGACAGCCTCTGGCTGATGCTGCCGTCGGGTCTTCAGCAGCGCGATCTGGATGGGCGCCTGCGGCGCCAGCTGGACAATGGCCAGCGCGGATTGCAGCAGGGCCAGCTCAATCTCGATGTTGAATGCGGGCCGCAGGACCATATCTGGCTGGCCAGCAGCCGAGGCCTGCTGCAGTGGCTGCCGCAAAGCGAGCGCTTCCAGCCGGTGCCGGGCGCACCGGCGACCGCGATCCATGCACTGCACGTGGGCAGCGATGGCCAGGTCTGGCTGTCCGAGGATGGCCGCCTGTCGCGCTACCGCTGGAGCCAGGGCCGGCTGGAGCGGCAGGCCGTAATCGGTGCCGAGCAGGGCTACCCGGCGATCTCCGCTTCGGGGCTGGTGGTCGATGCACAGGGGGTGGCGTGGGCAACCAGTGCGCGTGGCCTGGTGCGCATCGGCGCCGATGGCCAGAGCGTGCGCCTGTATGGTGTGCATGACGGCCTGCCGAGCCAGGAATTCCGCGAGCACACGCTGGTGATGTCGGGAGACGGCCATCTGGTGGCGGGTACGCCGGCCGGTGTGGTGGTGTTCGACCCGGAGCAGGTGCGGCCCTCGATGCGGCGTGCGCCGCTGGTGATCGAGCGGGTGGAGGTGCGCCGCAACGAGCAGGTGCTGGACCTCACCCACGACACTCCGTTGCAGATCGCCGATGGCGATCGCGATCTGCGCATCGTCGCGCGCCTGTTGTCGTTCGCCGATTCGGCGTCCAATACCTATCGTTACCGGTTGGCCGGCTATGACCCGGACTGGGTGGAAGTGGGACCGGCCGGTGAGCGCCTGTTCTCGCGGCTGGCACCGGGCAGCTATCGGCTGGAAGTGCAGGCGCGTTCGGCCGACCATGTCTGGTCACGGGTGCAGAGCCTGGAATTCCGCGTGCAGCCACCGTGGTGGCGCAGCCTGTCCGGCCTGCTGGTGCTGGCCTCGTTCGCGCTGCTGCTGACCAGCTGGTTCGCCTGGCTGTACCGTCGCCGCCTGCAGCGTCGCCACGCCTATCAGCTGGCGCTGCACAAGCAGGAGCTGGCCGAGCAGGCGTCGGCGGCCAAGACCCGCTTCCTGGCCAACCTTGGTCATGAGATCCGCACGCCGATGACCGGTGTGCTCGGCATGAGCGAGCTGCTGCTGTCCTCACCGCTGGATCCGCAGCAGCGCGGCTATACACAATCAATCCGCCACGCCGGCGAGCACCTGCTGCATCTGGTCAACGATGCGCTGGACCTGGCGCGGATCGAATCGGGCCGTCTGGAGTTGCAGTCCAAGCCGTTCGCGCTGAGCTGCCTGCTGCAGGACCTGGCGGCGCTGATGGGCCCGTTGGCTGCACAGAAGGGCCTGCGCTTCACCCTCGACAACCAGTTGCCGCCCGGCCTGCAGGCCACCGGCGACTCGATGCGGGTACGGCAGATCCTGCTGAACCTGCTTTCGAATGCGGTCAAGTTCACCAGCCGCGGCACCATTACCCTGCACGCGCGCAGCGACGCCGAGCTGCGATCTCTGCATTTCGAAGTGCGCGACACCGGCCCCGGCATCAGCCAGGAGCAACAGCAACGCCTGTTCCGCCGCTTCGAGCAGGCCGATGGTGCACGTACCGCGGCGCAGTACGGCGGCAGTGGCCTGGGCCTGGCGATCTGCCGCGAACTGGCGCATGCGATGCAGGGGCGGATCCAGGTGGAGAGCCAGCTCGGTCGCGGCACCTGCTTCGGCGTGACGTTGCCGTTGCCGATGGTGGTCGATGCCGATGCCGAAGCAGATGGTGAAACGCACCGCGAGGACGCGGCCAACATGCCGCCGTTGCGGGTACTGCTGGTGGAGGACGACGCGACTGTGGCCGATGTGGTGCGCGGGCTGCTGAGTGCGCGCGGGCACGAGGTGGTACATGCGGGCCATGCGCTGGCGGCACTGCGTGAGATCAGTGCCGGTGATTTCGACGTCGGCCTGCTGGATCTCGACCTGCCGGGCCTGAGCGGCTTCGAGTTGGCCCAGCATCTGCGCAACCAGGGCTACATGCTGCCGCTGCTGGCGGTGACCGCGCGTACCGACCCGGACCTGCAGCAGCAGGTGGAGGCGGCCGGCATCGGTGGCTTCCTGCGCAAGCCGGTGACCGGGGAACTGCTGGTGGAAGCGATTGCCCGGGTGATTGGAAGGTAGGGTTTATTGCAGGGCTTGCAGGCCTGCACCTGCAGAATCAACGTCAACGTCAAAAGCCTGCATTCCGTGGGATGGCGGGGTGGGTCCGGTTGAGGGGGACGCCGTAAACCCGTCCATGGGGGCTTGGTCGCGGCATCCATGCCGCTCACACCCCCTCAACCGGCCCCACCCCGCCTTCGACAGTTTTCCGCGACCTGTCGGAGCACGGGGTCGGATCCCGTTGCTGCGCAACGGGCTCTGACCCCAATCTGGAATTCGATATCTGACAGATGTGTCGACCAAGGTCGACACCTACCAACAACCGCGCGTTCCAACAGTCGCGTGGAAGTGGGACCGGCCGGTGAGCGCCTGTTCTCGCGGCTGGCACCGGGCAGCTATCGGCTGGAAGTGCAGGCGCGTTCGGCCGACCATGTCTGGTCACGGGTGCAGAGCCTGGAATTCCGCGTGCAGCCACCGTGGTGGCGCAGCCTGTCCGGCCTGCTGGTGCTGGCCTCGTTCGCGCTGCTGCTGACCAGCTGGTTCGCCTGGCTGTACCGTCGCCGCCTGCAGCGTCGCCACGCCTATCAGCTGGCGCTGCACAAGCAGGAGCTGGCCGAGCAGGCGTCGGCGGCCAAGACCCGCTTCCTGGCCAACCTTGGTCATGAGATCCGCACGCCGATGACCGGTGTGCTCGGCATGAGCGAGCTGCTGCTGTCCTCACCGCTGGATCCGCAGCAGCGCGGCTATACACAATCAATCCGCCACGCCGGCGAGCACCTGCTGCATCTGGTCAACGATGCGCTGGACCTGGCGCGGATCGAATCGGGCCGTCTGGAGTTGCAGTCCAAGCCGTTCGCGCTGAGCTGCCTGCTGCAGGACCTGGCGGCGCTGATGGGCCCGTTGGCTGCACAGAAGGGCCTGCGCTTCACCCTCGACAACCAGTTGCCGCCCGGCCTGCAGGCCACCGGCGACTCGATGCGGGTACGGCAGATCCTGCTGAACCTGCTTTCGAATGCGGTCAAGTTCACCAGCCGCGGCACCATTACCCTGCACGCGCGCAGCGACGCCGAGCTGCGATCTCTGCATTTCGAAGTGCGCGACACCGGCCCCGGCATCAGCCAGGAGCAACAGCAACGCCTGTTCCGCCGCTTCGAGCAGGCCGATGGTGCACGTACCGCGGCGCAGTACGGCGGCAGTGGCCTGGGCCTGGCGATCTGCCGCGAACTGGCGCATGCGATGCAGGGGCGGATCCAGGTGGAGAGCCAGCTCGGTCGCGGCACCTGCTTCGGCGTGACGTTGCCGTTGCCGATGGTGGTCGATGCCGATGCCGAAGCAGATGGTGAAACGCACCGCGAGGACGCGGCCAACATGCCGCCGTTGCGGGTACTGCTGGTGGAGGACGACGCGACTGTGGCCGATGTGGTGCGCGGGCTGCTGAGTGCGCGCGGGCACGAGGTGGTACATGCGGGCCATGCGCTGGCGGCACTGCGTGAGATCAGTGCCGGTGATTTCGACGTCGGCCTGCTGGATCTCGACCTGCCGGGCCTGAGCGGCTTCGAGTTGGCCCAGCATCTGCGCAACCAGGGCTACATGCTGCCGCTGCTGGCGGTGACCGCGCGTACCGACCCGGACCTGCAGCAGCAGGTGGAGGCGGCCGGCATCGGTGGCTTCCTGCGCAAGCCGGTGACCGGGGAACTGCTGGTGGAAGCGATTGCCCGGGTGATTGGAAGGTAGGGTTTATTGCAGGGCTTGCAGGCCTGCACCTGCAGAATCAACGTCAACGTCAAAAGCCTGCATTCCGTGGGATGGCGGGGTGGGTCCGGTTGAGGGGGACGCCGTAAACCCGTCCATGGGGGCTTGGTCGCGGCATCCATGCCGCTCACACCCCCTCAACCGGCCCCACCCCGCCTTCGACAGTTTTCCGCGACCTGTCGGAGCACGGGGTCGGATCCCGTTGCTGCGCAACGGGCTCTGACCCCAATCTGGAATTCGATATCTGACAGATGTGTCGACCAAGGTCGACACCTACCAACAACCGCGTGTTCCAACAGTCGCCGTTACCCACAGCCGCGTGAACCTGTCGGAGGTGTGGCGGGGTGGGGGTGGA
>NZ_JAWIRS010000025.1:0-40561 GCF_036320005.1 Stenotrophomonas sp. SMYL11 | reverse complement strand
ACCGCCTCCCTGGTGAAATTAGCGCTGTGGAACCACCCGATCCCATCCCGAACTCGGAAGTGAAACGCAGCTGCGCCGATGGTAGTGTGGCTCAAGCCATGCGAGAGTAGGTCATCGCCAGGGTTTATACCCAAAAACCCCGCTGCTTACGCAGCGGGGTTTTTCTTATTAAGTGAAGGCACTGCATTTTCCGGGTACCTTCCGCCCCACGGGCAAGATCGCGAAGCTGGCGCTGCAAGCGCTGCTGCAACCGTCTCCCTGGTGAAATTAGCGCTGTGGAACCACCCGATCCCATCCCGAACTCGGAAGTGAAACGCAGCTGCGCCGATGGTAGTGTGGCTCAAGCCATGCGAGAGTAGGTCATCGCCAGGGTTTACACCCAAAACCCCGCTGCTCACGCAGCGGGGTTTTTCTTTGTGCGCAGAAAGTGCGGGTAGTGCCGTCCGCTGGCCGGCAACCCGACGGCGTTACATCGCCCGGTAGATCCACGCCATGCGTGGATGCTCTCTGCATGGAACCACGGCGCCAACCAAGGTTGGCATCTACAACTGCAGGGCGCGATCACACATACAAAAAAGCGGCGCCCTTGCGGGCGCCGCCTTGGCTTGCTTCAGTACTCAGTCGAGCAAGCTCGACCCTACTTCGCCGCAGCCGCTGCCTTGTCCTTCATCATCGCGTCGCGGGCAGCCTTGAACGGGTTGCCTTCGTACCAGTTCGGCCAACGATCACCACCGGCCAGTTCCTTGCCGACGCCGTACATCAGCTGCAGGTCTTCGACGGTGCCGTCCAGCTTCCAGGTGGCCGCGTCGAACTCGTCCTTCGGGCCGTGATAGCGGTTGGCGCCGTAGTCCGCTGCGGCCTTGCGGCCCGCGTCCACGCCACCGTCGCGCAGGTCCTCGCCGCCATCGGCGTACAGGGCCGGCACGCCTGCCTTGGCGAAGTTGAAGTGGTCCGAACGGAAGTAGAAGCCGCTCTGCACCGAGGTCTCCCCATGCAGGGTGCGGTCCTGGGCCGCAGCCAGCGGCTTGAGGATGTCTTCCAGCTCCGAGCTGCCGAAGCCGGTGACGGTCACGTCCTTGGCGCGGCCGGCCACCGACATCGCGTCGATGTTGATCACACCGGCGATCTTGTCCAGCGGGAAGGTCGGATGGGCAACGTAGTACTTCGAGCCCAGCAGGCCGGATTCTTCCAGGGTCACCGCCAGGAACACCACCGAACGCTCCGGCTTCGGCTCCTGGTGGGCCATTGCTTCGGCCACTTCGAGAATGCCAGCCACGCCGGTCGCGTTGTCGACCGCGCCGTTGTAGATGTTGTCGCCGGTCTCGCCCTCGTGCTTGCCCAGGTGATCCCAGTGCGCCATGTACAGCACGGCCTCGTCGGCACGCTTGCTGCCCGGCAGCACGCCCACCACGTTGCGCGATTGCTTCTGCGCGATCTGGCTCTTCAGATCGACCGCAGCGGTGGCCTTCAGCGGCACCTGCTTGAAGCCGCGCTTGCTGGCGTCTTTGTAGGCCTGCGCCAGGTCCAGGCCGGCACCGGCGAACAGCGCCCTGGCAGCGTCGGCACTCAGCCAGCCCTGCACCGGAATGCGGGCTTCCGGGTCATCCTTCGCCGGCAGGTCGTACTGCGGGCCTGCCCAGGAGTTCTTCACCACATCCCAGCCGTAGGACGCGCCGGCGGTGTCGTGCACGATCAGCGCGGCAGCGGCACCCTTGCGCGCGGCCTCCTCGAACTTGTAGGTCCAGCGGCCGTAATAGGTCATGCGCTTGCCGTCGAACAGCTTCGCGTCATCAACATGGAAGCCCGGATCGTTGACGAACATGACGACCGTCTTGCCCTTCCAGTCCTGGCCGGCGTAGTCGTTCCACTTCTGCTCCGGCGCGTCGACGCCGTAGCCGACGAACACCAGGTCGCTGGCATCGACCTTCACCTCGGCCTGGCCGGTACGGGTACCCACCACCATGTCGGTACCGAACTTCAGCTCGGTGGTCTTGCCGCCCTGGGTGATCTTCAGCACGGTCGATTCGTCGGCCGTGGTCTCGGTCATCGGCACATCCTGGAACCAGCTGTCGCCGTTGCCGGGCTGCAGGCCGATGCGCTGCATCTGGTCGCGGATGTAGTTGACCGTCAGTTCCTCGCCCTTGCTGCCCGGGGCGCGGCCTTCGAATTCATCCGAAGCCAGCGTCTTGACCATCTCGGCGAAGTCGCCGGCGTTGATCTCCGGCGAGAACGCATGGGCCGCGGGCTTGGCAGCGGCGGTGTCGGTGGCCGGCGCGGGCGCCGGAGTGTCTTCGCCTTTGCAGGCACTGAGCGCGGCCGCAGCGGCCAGGCACAGGAGGAGTTTGCGGGGCATCGTCGATTCCTGGAAAACAAAGGGCGGCCGCACCACGTGTACGACCGGTAACAGCGAGTATCACCGAACCGATGGGCGCGGTGTGCTCAGTCCGCCGGAGCGGTTTCGGTGTCGAACGGGATCGGCTCGGCGCCGCTGACGGGGCCGATGCGGGCCGTGCGGTGCACGTACAGCACCACCTCGCGTTCGAACTGCAGCGGGCCGTCGACCACGGCATTTGGACCGATGATCACCCGTGGCTTGCGGCTGGCGGTCAGCGAGACGCTGAAGTTCGGCTTGCGCACGTGCACACCGCCCTTGACCTGCGAACCGATGCCCACGGTGATGTCACCGTTGACGGTTTCCACGTCGTTGCCGACGCGGCTTTCGACCAGCCCGATGCCACCGTTCACGGTTTCAACGCCGCCTTCGATCTGGCTGCCGCGATCGCTGAAGATGCTGCCGTTGACGGTGCTGACGCTGCCCTGGGCGATCACTTCGCGGCCCAGGCGTACGCCGCCGTTGACCGTTTCGATCTTGCCGGTGCGCGCGCGATCGGCGACCTTGACCCCGCCGTTGACGGTGTCGATGCTACCGGTCTCGACGCCTTCGCCGACGCGGATGCCGCCGTTGACGGTGTCCAGCTTGCCGTAGCGCTGGCCGGGTTCGGCGCTGATGCTGCCGTTGACCTTGCTGATGTTTTCCTGCGCTGCCACTGGCCCGGTGACCAGCAGTACGCCCAACAGCAGCGGAATGGAGAGAGCTTTCATGGGGACCTCGATGGATGTGCGGCTGGCAGGCCGCGTGCGGAGATGTCACCATTCCCTGGTAGCCCCTGCAACTGCCTGAAGTCACTGGAAAGCCCTTGCGCAACAACGCCTTCCCATCACGCCGACATCACATCGCCGCTGCTCGCGGCGGGCGCTGCCTGCTGTTGGGGCTGGCCTTGGCACTGGCATTGCCGATGCCGGGTGCCGCGCAGACCACGCGCGAGACCGAGCGCAAGCTGCAGAAACTGCGCAGTGAGCTGAAGGGCGTGGCGCAGGAACGCCGGCAGATCGAGGGCCAGCGCGGCCAGGCCTCGCAGCAGCTGCGCGAGGCAGATGAGAAGGTAGCCCGCACCGGCCGTGCATTGGCGCAGACGGAAGCTGCGCTGCGCGAGCAGGGTAGGGCCCTGGCCGAGGCCGAACAACGCCGCAGCACACTGCAGGCCAACCTCGCCCAGCAGCATCGCGAGCTGGCCGGCCTGCTGCGTGCGGCCTACCAGCTGGGCAACCACGCACCATTGAAGCTGCTGCTGTCGCAGGACACGGTGGCCGATGCCAGTCGAGCCCTGGCCTACCACCGCTACCTGCAGCGCGAGCGGGCCCAGCGCATCACCACGCTGACCGCCGACCTGAAGGAACTGGAAGCGCTGCAGGCACAGATTGCCGAGCGCAAGCAGAAGCTGCAGGGGGCGCAGCAGGACCAGAAGCAGCAGGCAGCGGCGCTGGAAGCCGACCGCCGCGATCGTGCAAAGACCGTTGCCTCGCTGGACGAACGCTTCAAGGACCAGCGCGAGAAGGAACAGGCGCTGGGCCAGGACGCCAAGGCACTGGAAACACTGCTGGCCAATCTGCGTGCGGCCGCCGCCCGTGCCGAGGCCGAGCGTCGCGCGGCTGCGCGCCGTGCGGCTGCGGAGAAGGCTGCCGCCGAACGTGCCGCACGCCAGGCCGCGGCACAGGGACGGCCGCCGCCGCCCACCAAGGTTCCGCCGGCGGTGGCGTCCGCGCCTGCGCCGAAGGTCGGTGGCCTGGGCTGGCCGTTGTCCGGCAACCTGCTGGCCCGCTACGGCGGCAAGCTGCCCGATGGCCGCACCAGCAGCGGCGTACTGATCGGCGCGCCGGCCGGCAGCACCGTCACGGCCGTGGCCGACGGAACCGTGGTGTTCTCCGACTGGATGACCGGCTACGGCATGATCCTGATCGTCGACCACGGCAATGGCTACATGAGCCTCTACGCCCACAACGACACCCTGCTCAAGGACGCCGGTGCACGGGTCAGCCGTGGCGATGCGGTGGCCAAGGTCGGCAACTCGGGGGGCCAAGGAGTCACCGCGCTGTACTTCGAGCTGCGTCGTGGCGGGCAACCGGTGAATCCGGACAGCTGGCTGCAGCGGCGCTGAATCCCGGCTCCCCACGTGCGGGCTGGATTCAACGGGAATTTAGCTGTGCTTCGCGCATAATCGGTGCATGTGCCTTGGGCACCATGCCACCGTCGACAGGAGTGATCCATGCGCGCAGCCCGTACCGCCACCCTCTTGCTGGCCCTGTTGCCAGCGCTGTCCTGGGCGCAGCAGACCGCGCCCGCCCCGAGCCAGGAAACCAACGGGCAGGCAGCGAACAGCGAGGAGGCGGTGACCTCGAAGGTGCCGCTGGAGGACATCCGCCGCTTCGTGGCCGTGTACAACGCGGTGCGTGCCGCCTATGTCGACCCGGTCGATGACAAGAAGCTGATGCAGGCGGCGGTGCGTGGCCTGCTGCTCGACCTCGATCCGCACAGCACCTACTTCAACAAGGAAGACGCGCAGGCCTTCGACGAACAGGCCAGCGGCGCCTACGAAGGCATCGGCGTGGAGCTGCAGCAGCAGCCGGACAACGCCAGCATGAAGGTGATCTCGCCGATCGACGACACGCCGGCGGCCAAGGCCGGCATCCTTGCCGGCGACCTGATCATCGCCATCGACGGCAAGCCGATCAGTGCGATCGATGCCAGCGAACCGCTGCGCGGCCCGGCCGGCAGCAAGGTGGTGCTGACCATCGTGCGCGAAGGCAAGCCGAAGCCATTCGATGTCAGCCTCACCCGCCAGACCATCCGCGTGACCAGCGTGCGCAGCCGTCTGCTGGAACCGGGCTATGGCTACATCCGCCTGAGCACGTTCCAGGCCGACACCGGTTCGGACTTCCAGAAGCACGTGCAGCAGCTGCAGAAGCAGTCCGGAGGCCAGCTCAAGGGCCTGGTGCTGGATCTGCGCAGCAACCCGGGTGGCCTGCTGACCGCTGCCGTGCAGGTGGCCGACGACCTGCTCGACAAGGGCAACATCGTCAGCACCCGCGGCCGCATCAGCATCAGCGATGCACGTTTCGATGCAACGCCGGGCGACCTGCTGAAGGGCGCACCGGTGGTGGTGCTGGTTGACGCCGGTTCGGCCAGTGCCTCGGAAGTGCTGGCCGGCGCACTGCGCGACAACAAGCGCGCCCGCGTGGTTGGCAGCCGCACCTTCGGCAAGGGCTCGGTGCAGACCGTGCTGCCGCTGGACAACGGTGACTCGGTGAAGCTGACCACCGCGCGTTATTACACGCCCAGCGGCAAGTCGATCCAGGCCACGGGCATCGTGCCGGAGGTCGAACTGAAGCCGGCCGCTACGCCGGCCGAGGATGCACTGCCGGCCAGCCTGAGCGATTACAGCGAAGCGACCCTGCCGGGTCATCTGCGCGGTGACGACGAAGGCACCGAGGGCTATCACGCCGGTGCGGTACTGCCGGGCGATGGCCCGATCAACGACGCGCTGGCCGAGCTGAAGAACCCGGGTTCGGTGGCTGCACGCTTGAAGGCCGAAGCGGCAAAAGCGGATGCGGCCAAGGCTGCGAAGGCCGCTGCGGCGAAGCCGGAAGCAAAGCCAGAAGCAAAGCCAGAAGCAAAGCCGGAAGCGAAGCCCGCACCCGTCCCGGCCAAGCCCTGAGGGTAGCGCCGGGCTGTGCCCGGCGGACACCCTGCACATCCAGAACCGACGCGGCCGAGGCGTTGCCCGATAGAATCGGCCCATGGACGATTCGAACCTGGCGACTACGATCAGCCAACTGCTTGGCCGTGATCCGCTGCCACCTGACCGGGCCGCCACCCTGTTGGAATCCCTGGCGGGCCGCCATGGAATCGATCCGCGCTTTGTCTATTGGTGGGCAGGCAAAGCGACGTCTGATCAGACGATCCAATACGACAGCAGCGATGAAGGCCTTTCCTGCTTGGCTGAACTGCTGGCGGAAGTGAACGGTGAAATATGCCTGGTAGCGTCAGATGAGCGCGCATTGCCGTGGCCGATCTGGACTCTGCAGGCAGGTGAACTGATTCCTTTGCTCGGCGAGTTGCCGTTCTTTGAGTACTTCGTGGTGCTGGATGACGGCGCTACGCTGCTGTTCGATACCCACCACAACACGTTGGTGGTCAGTCGCGAGTGACGCATTCGGCGTCATCGCGGACGGAGCAGATCCATATCGATGAAAGAGTCGAGCACGCTCGACGCCACGAACGAGCGGGTGCGCGTGGAGCCGGCCTGCGGCCGCCACTACCAGGGTCAGAAGCCGTGGCGCTTGCGCAGGCGGCGGGCGATGGCCGCCCGCACGTAGACCCCGTACACCACGCCGAACACGAAGCCGCCGATGTGCGCCCACCAGGCGACCATGCCGAAGCTCGGGCCGATGTGGGCGAACACCACCTGCAGGGCGGCCCATACGCCGATCAGCAGGTAGGCCGGGGCGCGCACGAACTCCAGGAACAGGCCGAGCGGAATGACCACGCCCAGCCGGGCGCCCGGGAACAGGGCCAGATAGGCGCCGATCAGTGCGGACACGGCGCCGCTGGCGCCGATGATGATCTGGTCCGGGCTGCCCATGGTGTAGATCGCCACCAGATTGGACACCGCGCCGCCGACCAGGAACAGCAGCAGCAGCCGCCACGGCCCCAGCACCCGCTCGGCGGGCAGGCCGAAGATCAGCAGGAATACCAGGTTGCCCAGCAGGTGTGACCAGTCCGCGTGCAGGAACAGGGCCGTGAACAGCCGCAGCACGCTGCCGTCCTGCAGGGTCGCCCACCAGTCCAGCGGGTGGGTGAGGCCGGTGGACAGGGCGCCCCAGTCCAGCCAGAGGCTGCCGCGGGCGTCGTCCGGACGCGAGATCGACCACAGGAACGCCAGCCACAGTGCCGCAAACAGCACGGGCGTGGCCCAGCGCAGGGCCGCCTTCTTGCGCGACGGGAGTGAGACGAACATGGGCAATAGCCTAGCGTGCGGGCGCTTACGGCGGGGATTGTCCTGTTCAGCTTCTGGGACGAAAAAAGCGCCTGCGCTGTTATTGTTTCATTAACAGCTCTGGGTAATACTCGCATACGGCGTCGTATGTCGGGAGGGGAATCCGGCGCGCTCCGAAGGGCCCCAAGGCCTGCCGGGCGCAGGCGCACTCAGAGCACCATCACCGCTTACCGGAGAGAGAACTACGATGCAAACCGCTTCCACCATTGCCCGTCTGACCCTGCTGGCCGTCGGCGTTGCCGGTGCGCTGGCCGCCGCCGACGCCAACGCTGCTGCCTTCCAGCTGAAGGAAAACAGCGCCAAGGGCCTCGGCCGCGCGTTCGCCGGTTCCGGCAGCGCCGAAGGCGACGCCTCCATCATCGCCGTCAACCCGGCCGGCATGCGCCAGCTGGATGGCACGATGGTCCAGGGCGACCTGAGCGCCATCAGCTTCAAGGCCGAGTTCAAGGGCCAGGGCCGCAATGCGGCAGGCCGCCCGCAGACCGGTGGTGACGGCGGCGACGCCGGCATGATCGCTCCGGTCCCGGCTGCGTACTTCCACATGCCGATCGGCGAGAAGGCTCACTTCGGTGTGTCGCTGACCGCACCGTTCGGCTTCAAGACCGAATACGACAACGGTTGGGTCGGTCGTTACAGCGGCCTGAAGACCGATCTGAAGGCCATCGACCTCGGCTTCGCCGCGTCGTATGACGTCAACCCGTACGTGTCCTTCGGCGCGTCGGTGTTCGTCGAGCACCTGACCATCGAGCTGAGCAACGCCGTCGACTACGGCAGCATCCTGGCCGGCGCCGGCGCTCCGGGCTTCGCCCCGGGCAGCGCGGATGGCACCCTGAAGATCGAGGGTGACAACAATGCCGTGGGCTGGACCGTCGGTGGCCTGTTCTCGATCGACGAGAACACCCACATCGGCCTGAGCTACCGTTCGAAGGTCGAGCACAAGATCACCGGTGGTGATGCGACCTTCAGCGGCGCCGACCGCGCCCGTTCCCTGCTGACCAACTCGCCGCGTACCCGCGGTTGGTTCATGGACACCAGCGGCAAGGCCACGGTGACCATGCCGGCTTCGGCCACCCTGAGCGTGACCCACAAGGTCAACGACCGCTGGACCGTGATGGGCGACGTGACCCGTACCGCCTGGTCGACCGCGTTTGACAGCGTGACCGTTGACTACGCGTCGCCGCAGGCGGACTCGGTCCTGGAGTTCGGCTACCGTGACACCACCTTCGTGTCGCTGGGCGCCGACTACAAGCTGAGCGACACCGTCACCCTGCGCGGTGGTGTTGCGCTGGACCAGACCCCGACCACCGACGCCCACCGCGACGTGCGCGTGCCGGATACCAGCCGCAAGTGGCTGTCGCTGGGCGTGGGCTGGACCCCGTCGGCGAACACCGAGTACAACTTTGGCTACACCCACCTGTTCACCAGCGATCCGAACGTGAACGTGCGTGCGACCACTGCCAACCAGGGCAACTCGCTGTCGGGCAAGTACAAGGTCCGTGGCGACGTGCTGGCGGCTTCGTTCCAGTACAAGTTCTGATTCAGGCCTCGGCCTGACGCAGCACACGGAAGGCCCCGCGCAAGCGGGGCTTTCTTTTTCTGTGGCCACGGGCCATCCACGCGTGGCGTGGATCTACTGAAGATCGCAGCCATCCACGGCGTGGATCCACGACAATAGCGCCATGAACCTGTCCGATCCGAACTTCCAGCTGGAGCTGGCTGCCAACATCGCCGTCGCCGGCTCGATCCTGCTGGCCGGCCGCAACAACGTGCACACCTGGTGGCTGGGCATCGTCGGCTGTGCGCTGTTTGCCGCGGTGTTCGAGCGCTCGCACCTGTACGCGGACATGGTGCTGCAGTTCTTCTTCATTGCCATCAGCGTGCTGGGCTGGTGGCAGTGGCTGCGCGGCGATCACGGCGCGCCGCTGCCGATCACCGCATTGCGACCGCGTGCATGGGCCTGGCTGGCGCCGCTGGCGGTGGTGGCCACGTTCGGCTACGGCTGGATGCTGACCCGCCTGACCAACGCCTACGCGCCCTACATCGATTCGGCGGTGCTGGTGTTGAGCGTCATCGCGCAGATCCTGATGATGCGGCGCAAGCTGGAATCGTGGTGGGTGTGGCTGTTGGTGAACACCGTGGCGGTGCCGCTGTACTACAGCCGTGGCCTGCACCTGACCTCGATCCTGTACGTGGGCTTCTGGATCAACGCGCTGGTGGCGTTGCGTCATTGGCGGCACCTGATGCGCAACGAGGCCAGGGCGGCCGATGCCGCTGCCTGAGCGCGCTGCGCGGGGGCTGGTGGTGGGCAAGTTCTGCCCGCTGCACCTCGGCCATGAACGACTGATCGACTTCGCCGCCACGCGCTGTCAGCAGCTGCTGGTGATCGGCTGGTCGCAGCCGGGCTTTGCCGGCTACAGCGCCGAGCGCCGCGAGCGCTGGCTGCGTGCGCGTTTCCCGCAGGCGACGGTAGCGGTGCTGGACGACGCGCGACTGGCGGCATTGTGCATGCGGCATGGCTTGCCAGTGCGAGCACTGCCGCAGGACAGTGATGACGAACAGGTCCAGCGGGACTTCACCGCGTGGCTGTGCCTGAACCTGTTCGGTGGGCCGGTGCAGGCGGTGTACACCGGTGAGGACTATGGAGACGGCTTCGCGCAGGCGTTGGCCACGCACTTCGGCACACCGGTGCGCCATGAGCGGCTGGAGCGCGCGCTGGACGTCGGGCAGGCCTGTGGCACCCAGCTGCGCACCGATCCGCATGCGCATCGCCATGGCCTCGCACCGCAGGTGTATGCCGACCATGTGCAGCGCGTGGCCTTCATCGGTGGCGAGTCCAGCGGCAAGACCACGCTGGCGCGCGTGCTGGCCGAGCACCTGCAGACCGCCTGGGTGCCAGAGTATGGCCGCACCCTGTGGGAGCAGCAGGGCGGAGAACTGACGCCCGACGATCTGATTCGCATCGCTATGACACAGCCACAGCACGAAGACGAGGCCGCGCGGCGCGCGCATCGCTGGCTGTTCTGCGATACCACGCCGTGGGTAACGCTGGGGTACAGCGGCTGGATGTTCGGCACGGCGCCGGAACCGCTGCGGCAGGCGGCACGACGACGCTACGACCTCCTGTTCCTGTGCGCGCCGGATATTCCGTTCGACCAGGATGGTACGCGCGTGGGCGAAGCCTTCCGGTCGCAGCAGCATGCGTGGTACCTGGCGCAGCTGCAGGCAGAGGGTGTCGAGTACGTGCTGCTGGAAGGCGATCTGGAGGCGCGCATCGCACGCGTGCAGGGCGAGCTGGCGAAGCGGGCGGACAACCGGTTCAGTGTCACCCCGACGCTGTAGAGCCGATCCAGTGCCCGCTGCACCATGCAAGCCGAGCGTGGGCTCGGCTCTACAGGAAGCAGAAGCACAAAAAACCCCGCTTTCGCGGGGTTTTTCGTTCGCTGCCTGACGCCTGCGATCAGTCGCCCAGGGTCAGCAGCGAGGCGTTGCCGCCGGCAGCGGTGGTGTTCACCGTCACCGTCTTTTCGGTGGCAAAGCGCAGCAGGTAGTGCGGGCCGCCGGCCTTCGGACCGGTGCCGGACAGGCCCTGGCCTCCGAACGGCTGCACGCCGACCACCGCACCGATCTGGTTGCGGTTGACGTAGACGTTGCCGACGTGGACGCCGTTGCTGATGCGGTCGACGGTCTCGTCAATGCGCGAATGCACGCCCAGGGTCAGGCCGTAGCCGGTGGCGTTGATCTGGTCGATCACCGCGTCGAGCTGGTCGCCCTTCCAGCGGATCACGTGCAGGACCGGACCGAACACTTCCTTCTGCAGCTGGCCCAGGTCCTTCAGTTCGTACGCACGCGGTGCGAAGAAGGTGCCGTTGGCGGCTTCGGCAGACAGCTCGGCGGCAGCAATCAGGCGCGCTTCGCGGTCCATGCGCGCGGCGTGATCCTGCAGGATCTTCAGCGCATCGGCATCGATCACCGGGCCGACGTCGGTGGACAGCAGGCCGGGGTTGCCGACCTTCAGTTCCTTCATCGCACCGGCCAGCATGGTCATCACCTTGTCGGCGATGTCGTCCTGCACGAACAGCACGCGCGCGGCCGAGCAACGCTGGCCGGCGGAGGTGAAGGCCGAACCGATCGCGTCCTTGACCAGCTGTTCCGGCAGTGCCGAGGAGTCGGCGATGAAGGCATTCTGGCCGCCGGTCTCGGCAATCAGCACACCGATGGCCGCGTCACGTGCAGCCATCGCGCGGTTGATCGCACGGGCGGTGTCGGTGGAGCCGGTGAAGGCTACGCCGGCCACGCGCGGGTCGGCGGTCAGCGCGGCACCGACGGTGGCACCGTCGCCCGGCAGGAACTGCACCACCTCGGCCGGCACGCCGGCGTCGTGCAGCAGCTTCACCGCGTAGTAGCCGATCAGGTTGGTCTGCTCGGCCGGCTTGGCGATGACGCTGTTGCCGGCGGCCAGGGCGGCAGCGACCTGGCCCAGGAAGATCGCCAGCGGGAAGTTCCACGGGCTGATGCAGACGAACACGCCGCGGCCGTGCAGCTGCAGCTCGTTGGACTCACCGGTCGGGCTCGGCAGCTTCTCGGCGTGGCTGAACTGCTCGCGTGCCTGCTTGGCGTAGTAGCGCAGGAAATCCACGGCTTCGCGCACTTCGGCGATGCTGTCGGGCAGGCTCTTGCCGGCTTCCTTCACGCACAGCGCCATGAACTCCGGCATGCGCGCTTCAAGCTGGTCGGCGGCGTGCTCGAGGATGGCGGCGCGGCTGGCGGCCGGGGTGCGGTTCCAGGCCGGCTGCGCGGCCACGGCGTTGGCCAGGGCCTTCTGCACGGTGGCGGCATCGGCGGCCAGCCACTGGCCGACCACTTCGCGGGTATCGGCTGGGTTGGTCACCGGCAGCGCGGCGCCGGCCGGGTTCGCACCCGGCACCAGCGGGGCGGCCTGCCAGGGCTTCACAGCAGCGTTGATCTGCTCGGCGAGGGCGCGCAGTTCGTTGTCGTTGGCGAGGTTGGCGCCCATGGAGTTCTTCCTGTCGTGGTTCTGGCTGCGCAGCAGGTCAACCGGCAGCGGGATCTTGGGATGCGGAATCGATTCGAACGAGGACACCATCTCGACCGGATCGCGGATCAGGTCGGCGATCGGCACGCGTTCATCGGTGATGCGGTTGACGAAGCTGGAGTTGGCGCCGTTTTCCAGCAGGCGACGCACCAGGTACGGCAGCAGGTCTTCATGCGAACCGACCGGCGCGTACACGCGGCAGGGCAGGTTCAAGCGGTCGGCCGGCACCACTTCGGCGTACAGGTCGTCGCCCATGCCGTGCAGCTTCTGGTGCTCGTACACGCCGCCATTGGCGATGCTGCGCACGGCCGCGATGGTGTGGGCGTTGTGCGTGGCGAACATCGGGTAGATCGCGTCGGCATGGGTGAACAGGCGCTTGGCGCAGGCCAGGTAGGACACGTCGGTGTTCTGCTTGCGGGTGAATACCGGGTAGCCCGGATAGCCTTCGATCTGCGCGCGCTTGATCTCGGCATCCCAGTAGGCGCCCTTGACCAGGCGCACCTGCAGGCGGCGACCGGCGCGGCGGGCCATGTCGGCCAGGTGGTCGATCGTGTACGGCGTGCGCTTCTGGTAGGCCTGCACGACCACGCCGAAGCCGTCCCAGCCGGCCAGCGAGGCGTCGGAGAACACCTGCTCGATGATGTCCAGCGACAGTTCCAGGCGGTCGGACTCTTCGGCGTCGACGGTGCAGCCGATGCCGTAGCTCTTGGCCAGCTGTGCCAGTTCCAGCACGCCCGGCACCAGGTCCTTCAGCACGCGCTCGCGCTTGGCGTGCTCGTAGCGCGGGTACAGCGCCGACAGCTTGATCGAGATGCCCGGGGCGTTGTTGACGTCGCCGTCCGGACGGCCGCCACGCGCCTTGTGATCGCCGCCGATGGCGTGGATCGCACGACGGTAGTCTTCCAGGTAGCGCAGCGCGTCCTTCATGGTCAGCGCGCCTTCGCCCAGCATGTCGAACGAGTAGCGGTAGTTCGCATTGTCGCCCTTGTGCGAGCGCGACAGCGCTTCGCTGATGGTGCGGCCCATGACGAACTGGTGGCCCATGATCTTCATCGCCTGGCGCACGGCCAGGCGCACCACCGGCTCACCGACGCGGCCGACCAGGCGCTTGAACGCGCTGGGCGCATCGGCGCGGGTGGCGTCGTTCATCTGCACCAGCTTGCCGGTCAGCATCAGGCCCCAGGTGGAGGCGTTGACCAGCACCGAGTCGCTGCCGCCCAGATGCTTTTCCCAGTCGGCATCGGCCAGCTTGTCGCGGATCAGCTTGTCGGCGGTGTCCTGGTCCGGAATGCGCAGCAGCGCCTCGGCCACGCACATCAGCAGCACGCCTTCCTCGCTGCCCAGGTCGTACTGGCGCATGAAGGCTTCGATCGCGCCCTGGTCCTTGGCACGCACGCGCACGCGGCCGACCAGGTCGGCGGCCAGCGCCTGCACCCTGGCCTGCTCCTCGACGGGCAGGCGGGCCTGCGCCAGCAGCTCTCGCACGTGGCTGGCCTCGTCCTTCAACCAGGCATCGGTGATGGCCTGGCGGAACGGGTTGGGGGGCGCCGGCAGTTCCGGCGACAGCAGCGCGCCGGGACGCAGGGCGTCGTGGGCGGCAGGGGAGGAGGAAGGTGCGTTCATGCCGGTCCGGCCAGTGGAAAACTTGGCGATTTTAATCATTTTTGCCGGTTGCGGAAGTGCCCCACAGCCACCTTCGTGAAGTGCTGATAGCCCCTAGCTGCGGTGGATTTAGCGTGTTCAGCAAGCTCGACATAATTTGTGCTGAATTCGTCATTGGTGCCGCCGACCCCATGCTGTGTTGCAGCATGGGAAAAAGTGTGAATGCACCCTTGCTACCGGCGAGAGGGCAGGGCTACCATCGAGACGTTTCCCGCGGCAGGAACGCGGTTGCGACATGATCGAGGTGCTTCCAGCTCCGGATGGGTCAGGTACGCAGCTGCGGCTGCGTCCCCCACGGGCGCTCGATGCCCGGCAGTTCGTCCTGTTGTTCACCGTGTTGTCGGGTGCGATGTGGCTGGTGTCCGCCCTCGGGTGGTTGGCCGGCAATGCGTTCGCCCCCCTGTTCGCGCTGCTGTACAGCCTGGTGCTGGCGGCGGCGCTGCGTGCCTTGTGGCGCAGTGGTGAACGGCAGGAGGAGATCCGGGTAGTGCCGGCGTACGTGGAGGTCATCCCCGTACCCGGTGGATCGCCGGTGTTCCGGGCCCACCCCCACTGGGTGCGCCTGCTCACCGACGACGAGAGGGTCCGGCTGGCATCCAGCGGCCGGCAGGTGGAGGTGGGGAGTTTCCTCGCGCCGGCCGAACGTCAGACGCTTGCAGAGACACTTGAAAGCTTGCTCGCCGCCAGCGATGGCGGCAACCGACGACGCTAAGGGTCTAGGCAATGAAGCAAAGCAGCAGGTGGGGCACGAAGTGCGTTGCAGCGGTCGCCGCCATGGTGGCCGGGGGACTGATGCCGGCGTTGGCCTGGGCCCAGGCGGCCGATCCCAAGCCGTGGCAGCTGAACATGGGCAAGGGGGTGACCCAGACCTCGCGCCTGGCCTGGGAATCGAACAACCTGTCGTTGATCATCTGCACGGTGATTGGCGTCATCGTGTTCGGCGCGATGGCCTACGCCATCTTCAAGTTCCGCAAATCCAAGGGCGCGGTCGCCGCCACCTTCAGCCACAACACCAAGGCCGAGATCATCTGGACGGTCATCCCGGTGATCATCCTGATCGTGATGGCATGGCCGGCCACGGCCAACCTGATCAAGATGTACGACACCCGCGATGCCGAGATGACGGTGAAGGTCACCGGCTACCAGTGGATGTGGAAGTACGAATATCTTGGCGAGAACGTCACCTTCACCAGCCGCCTGGACCGCGAGTCCGACCGCGTGCGGCAAAGTGGCATCGTGCCGACCCGCGAGAGCCATCCGCACTATCTGCTGGATGTCGACAACCGCCTGGTGCTGCCGGTCGATACCAAGGTGCGATTCGTCATCACCTCTGACGACGTGATCCACGCATGGTGGGTGCCGGCGCTGGGCTGGAAGCAGGACGCCATCCCCGGTTTCATCAATGAAGCCTGGACCAGCATCGAGCAGCCCGGCGTCTACCGCGGCCAGTGCGCCGAGCTGTGCGGCAAGGACCACGGCTTCATGCCGATCGTGGTCGAGGCGGTGTCCAAGGAGGAATTCAAGCAGTGGCTGGCGCAGCGCAAGCCCGCGCCGCCTGCTGAGCCGGCGACGCCTGCGGCACCTGCCGAACCGACGGCACCGACGGCACCGACGGGCGAGGCACCGGCTGCACCTGCTGCTGCTGAAGCCGGCAGCGCGCCTGCCACCGCGGCCAGCGGCGCGTGATGTAAAGCCCGCGGCCGTTCGCGGCTGCGGTGACAACCGATTCTGAGAGGTGTTTTGCAATGGCGCACTCGGCAGTTGGGCACGACGATCACCATCACCAGCAGAGTTTCTTCGAGCGTTGGTTCTTCTCGACCAACCACAAGGACATCGGCACGCTGTACCTGGGTTTCAGCTTCATCATGTTCATCATCGGTGCGGCGATGAGCGTGGTGATCCGCGCCGAGCTGGCCCAGCCGGGCCTGCAGTTCGTCAAGCCCGAGTTCTTCAACCAGATGACCACCGTGCATGCGCTGGTGATGATCTTCGGCGGCGTGATGCCGGCCTTCGTCGGCCTGGCCAACTGGATGATTCCGCTGCAGATCGGCGCGCCGGACATGGCGCTGCCACGCATGAACAACTGGTCGTTCTGGTTGCTGCCGGTGGCCTTCAGCCTGCTGCTGCTGACCCTGTTCCTGCCCGGTGGCGCGCCGGCCGGTGGCTGGACGCTGTACCCGCCGCTGTCGCTGCAGGGCGGCTACAACGTCGCCTTCAGCGTGTTCGCCATCCACGTGGCCGGCATCAGTTCGATCATGGGCGCGATCAACATCATCGCCACCGTGCTCAACATGCGCGCGCCGGGCATCGACCTGCTGAAGATGCCGATCTTCTGCTGGGCCTGGCTGATCACCGCCTTCCTGCTGATCGCGGTGATGCCGGTGCTGGCCGGTGCGGTGACCATGCTGCTGACCGACAAGTTCTTCGGCACCAGCTTCTTCAACGCCGCCGGTGGCGGTGACCCGGTGATGTACCAGCACATCTTCTGGTTCTTCGGGCATCCCGAGGTCTACATCATGATCCTGCCCGCCTTCGGCGTGGTCAGCGAAATCATTCCGACCTTCAGCCGCAAGCCGCTGTTCGGCTACCAGGCGATGGTGTACGCCACCGCCGCGATCGCGTTCCTGTCGTTCATCGTCTGGGCCCACCACATGTTCACCGTGGGCATGCCGCTGGGTGGCGAGATCTACTTCATGTTCGCCACCATGCTGATCTCGATCCCGACCGGCGTGAAGGTGTTCAACTGGGTCAGCACCATGTGGCGTGGCTCGCTGACGTTCGAGGCACCGATGCTGTGGTCGGTGGCCTTCGTCATCTTGTTCACCATCGGTGGCTTCTCCGGCCTGATGCTGGCCATCGTGGCGGCTGACTTCCAGTACCACGACACCTACTTCGTGGTCGCCCACTTCCATTACGTGCTGGTGACCGGCGCCGTGTTCGCGCTGATCGCGGCGGTGTACTACTGGTGGCCGAAGTGGACCGGGCGCATGTACAGCGAGAAGTGGGCCAAGGTGCACTTCTGGTGGTCGATCGTGTTCGTCAACCTGCTGTTCTTCCCGCAGCACTTCCTCGGCCTGGCCGGCATGCCGCGCCGCATTCCCGATTACAGCGTGGCCTTCGCCGACTGGAACCTGATCAGCTCGATCGGTGCGTTCGGCATGTTCGTCACCCCGTTCATGATGGCCGCGATCCTGCTGTCCTCGCTGCGCAATGGCGAGAAGGCCGAGGCGCGTTCCTGGGAAGGTGCACGTGGGCTGGAGTGGACGCTGCCATCGCCGGCACCGGCGCACACCTTCACCACGCCGCCGACCATCCGCCCGGGGGATCTGGCGCATGACGACATCACGCACTGAGGTGGGGCATGCATAACGAGAGCCCGCTGCAGACCTGTAGAGTCGAGCCATGCTCGGCTGACGAAAAGCAGCCGAGCATGGCTCGGCTCTACAACAGCCCGGGCGACGCCCCGGAAAACGGCATCGAACAGCAACGCCGGCGCGCCAGGCGCACGGCGATGTGGGTCGGCGCCATCGCCGTGCTGGTCTACGGCGGTTTCATCCTCAGCGGGGTGATCGGCCGATGAGCGAGGCACCGGCCAGCACACCGTCACGCAGTGCGGGGCTGCCGCGCCTGATCGGTGTGGCGGTGGCGGTGTTCCTGCTCACGTTCTCGCTGGTGCCGCTGTACCGCATCGCCTGCGAGAAGGTGTTCGGTGTGCGCCTGGAGCGCGGCCCCGGCGGCGAAGCCAGTGCGGGTGCGGCGGCCGGCAAGCGCACTGTGCGCGTGGAGTTCGATGGTGGCGTCAACTCGCGCCTGCCGTGGTCGTTCCATCCCGAACAGCTGACCATGGACGTGGTGCCCGGCGAACTCAACGAAGCGTTGTACTTCGCACGCAACGACAGCCAGCAGGCGGTGGTCGGCAGTGCGGTGCCTTCGGTGGCGCCGGCGCGTGCCTCGGGCTTCTTCAGCAAGACCGAATGTTTCTGTTTCACCGCGCAGACGCTGCAGGCTGGCGAGAAGCGCGACATGCCGGTGCGTTTCATCGTCGATCCGGATCTGCCGCCGGAGATCCGGACGATCACCTTGTCCTACACCTTCTACCGCAACGACGCGCTGTCCGATCGGCTGGCCCCGGCCGCCACCTCGGAAGGCGCGCACGCCGCACCCTGACCCGGATACCGACATGGCCCAGACACCGACCGACGCCAACGTGTACTTCGTCCCGGCCCAGAGCAAATGGCCGTTCGTGGGTTCCATCGCGATGATGGTGACCATGGTGGGCGTGGCCAGCTGGCTCAACGATGCCAGCTGGGGACGCTGGACGTTCTACATCGGCATCGCGATGCTGGTACTGACCCTGTTCTGGTGGTTCAGCGACGTGGTGCGCGAATCGCAGGCCGGCAACTACAACCACCAGGTCGATGGTTCGTTCCGGATGGGGATGATCTGGTTCATCTTCTCCGAAGTGATGTTCTTCGGTGCGTTCTTCGGCGCGCTGTTCTACACCCGCAACCTGGGCCTGTCGTGGCTCAGTGGCGAAGGTCGCGGGGTGATGACCAACGAACTGCTCTGGCAGGGCTATTCCGCCGGCTGGCCCACCAACGGCCCGGCGGCGATCGGTGGCGCGTTCCAGACCATCCCGGCCTGGGGCCTGCCGCTGATCAACACGTTGATCCTGCTCACCTCCGGCGTGACCCTGACCATCGCCCACCATGCACTGAAAGCCGGCAACCGCCGCCAGCTGCTGATCTGGCTGGGCCTGACCGTGGTGCTCGGCCTCGGCTTCCTGACCCTGCAGGCGGAGGAGTACATCCACGCCTACAAGGAACTGAATCTGACGCTCGGCTCGGGCATCTACGGTTCAACGTTCTTCATGCTGACCGGCTTCCACGGCGCGCACGTGCTGCTGGGCACGATCATGCTGATCGTGATGTGGCTGCGTTCGGCGAAGGGGCACTTCACCCGCGACAACCATTTCGGTTTCGAAGCCGCCGCGTGGTACTGGCACTTCGTCGACGTGGTGTGGCTGATGCTCTTCATGTTCGTCTACGTGCTTTGACCGCGCGCGTATCGGTGGCCTCAGCCGCCGATGCCGTGCGGTTTGATCCAGCCCATGTAGATGCTCACGATCACCAGTACGATCAAGGCCACCGACACCCCGATGCGGCGTGTCAGTGCGTTGACCGTGCGCTTGGTCTGGCCGCGGTCGACCAGCAGGTAGTAGAGGCCGGCGCCCAGATTCCAGACGATGACGATCAGAAACGCGATTACCAGCAGGGTCTTCAGCGAATCACTCATGCGCGGCTCGAGGGCAGGGTGGATGGGCCTATCTGACCGCGTTTGGGCGGACTTGTCATGATGCGCCAGCACACGCGCCTGATCGGCTGGCTGCTGGCGCTGCTGGCGCTGCTGGCGATGGCCGGTTTCAGCGCATTGGGGCTGTGGCAGCTGCAGCGCATGCATGCCAAACAGGCAATGTTGGATGCACAAGGTCCAGCCGTGGCACAGGCGCTGCCACTGGCGCAGGCCCTGGCGGCGCCCGGCGCGTTGCACGGCGTGGCCGACCACGGCCGCTTCCTGGCTGGCGTGGTGTTGCTGGACAACCAGACCCGGCACGGCCGCGCTGGCGTGAAGATCTATCGTCCGTTCCGCAGTGACGATGGCAGCGTGCTGCTGGTCGATCTCGGCTGGCGCGCGCTGCCGCCGGATCGCACGTTGCCGGATGTGCCGGCGCCGCCTTCGCCGGTGGCCGTGCGTGGGCTGCTGGCGCCTCCGCCGTCAGCGGGACTGGCACTGGGGCCCGCGTTCTCCGCTACCGATCAGTCCGGGCGCTGGCTGGCCAGCCGTTTGCCCGCCGAAGGTCTGGCGGCGGCGCTTGGCCTGCCTGCATTGCCCGACCGCGTGCTGCGCCTGGACCCGGCGCTGCCATTCGGCGACGAACGCGATCTGGACCTGCTGCCGAACACGCTGCCGCCGCAGCGTCACCTGGGCTACGCCGTGCAGTGGTTCGGGCTGGCCCTGACCGTGCTCGTCGTTGCGCTGGTGCTGGAGCGGCGCAGGCGGCGCCCCATCGCCCGGTAGCGCCGGCCGCCGGCCGGCATCCCTTACCCAACCATGAGAAAATGCCACGCATGAACACTGCTACGTCCCCGCAGGCGCGCGGCTCCGGCCGCCGGACCCTGGTACTGCTGTTTGCCGTGTTCTTCGGGGCGATGGCGCTGGCCGCCGTGCTGCGCTTCTCCGGCTGGCAGCCGACCGGGCACCGCAATGCCGGCCAGCTGCTGAAGCCGCCGGTGGACCTGCGCCAGCAGGCGCCCACGCTGGCCAGCGGCCAGCCTTATCCGTGGAATCCCGAGGCCCGTACCTGGCGCCTGCTGGTGGCCCCGTCCGGCGCCTGTGACGCGCAGTGCGTCACTTTGTCGCAGGGACTGGGCAAGGTGTGGCAGCTGTTCGGCCATAACGCCGATAATGTCGAGATTCTGTGGCTGGGAACGCCACCGGCGTCGATCGCCTCGCTGCCCGCGTTGCGGCCGCTGGCGCCTTCGCCAGCCCTGCGCGCGGCGCTGCCTGGCGTCGATGATCCGGCGGGATTGCCGGTCTACGTGATCGATCCGAACGGCTTCGTGATCATGCGTCATGCCCCGGGTACCGACCTGGGTGGCCTGCGCAAGGACATGGCCACGTTGCTGAAACTGAAGTGAGTCCCGTTTGATGAGCCTTTCCGCGCGTCCGGCGCTGCACCGCAATTTCCACCGCCTGGCGTGGTTCGCCATGATCATGACCGCGAGCACGATCATGTTCGGCGCCTTCGTGCGCCTGTCCGATGCCGGCCTGAGCTGCCCGGACTGGCCGACCTGCTATGGCCAGGCCACCTGGCCGCAACACGTGGAAGAGACCATCGGCCACCCGGCGGCGGAGATCCGCCCGCTGGAGACTCACAAGGCCTGGCGTGAGCAGGTGCACCGCTTCCTGGCCGGCGCGCTGGGCATCGAGATCCTGACCCTGGCGCTGCTGGCCACGCGCAAGCGGCGATTCGGAAGCACGGCGGTAGTGACCGCCTGCGTACTGGTGGCCGCCGGCATACCGCTGTACATGATGGGCTGGCATGGCACGGCCAGCGTGCTGGCGCTGATCGGCGAGGCGATCCTGCTGATCGCCGCGCTGCGCTGGAGCAACATCGACCTGGCGCGCGCTGCACTGCTGACCCTGGCGGTGGTGATCTTCCAGGCCCTGCTGGGCATGTGGACGGTGACCCTGCTGCTCAAACCCATCGTGGTCATGGGTCATCTGCTGGGCGGCATGCTGATGTTCGGCCTGCTGGTGTGGATGGCCTGGCGCGCAACGCACATGCCGATCACCCTGGCCGAAGCGCCGAAGCTGAAGTGGCTGCTGCGCATCGGCGTGGCGGTGCTGGTCACCCAGATCGCGCTGGGGGGCTGGGTCAGTGCCAACTACGCGGCGCTGGCCTGTGGCGGCGGCAGCGCCTCGCTGGACAACTTCCCGCGCTGTGCCAACCAGTGGTGGCCGCAGCACAACTTCGTCGAGGGCTTCACCCTGTGGCGCGGCATCGGCGTGGACTACGAAGGTGGCGTGCTGGATGGCGCCTCGCGTATCGCCATCCAGATGACGCACCGCCTGTTCGCGGTGGTGGTGGCCGTCTACCTGTTGTGGCTGGGCGTGCGCCTGTTCCGGTTGCCGAGCATGCGTGGCTGGGCCAGCGCGCTGATCGCGCTGCTGGTGCTGCAGGTCACGCTCGGCATCCTCAATGTGAAGCTGGCGCTGCCGCTGGAAGTGGCGGTGGCCCATAACGGCGTGGCCGTTGCCCTGTTGTTCGTGCTGGTCAGCCTGCTGGCCCGCCTGCGTGCGCCGGACTGATTCCATGTTTTCCAATTACCGCCAGTACTGGGACCTGACCAAGCCCAAGGTCGTCGCCCTGATCGTCTTCACTGCCCTGGTCGGCATGGTCCTGGCCATCCCCGGCGTGCCCAGCTGGGAGCAGGTGCGTGCCGGCGTGCTCGGCTTCCTCGGCATCTGGCTGGCGGCCTCGGCTGCGGCCGCGATCAACCAGCTGCTGGATGCGCACATCGATGCGCAGATGGCCCGAACCTCGTGGCGCCCGCTGGTGGTGGGCAAGGTCAAGCCGTGGCAGGTACTGGTGTTCGCCGGCGTGCTGATCGTGCTGTCGATGACCATCCTGGTGCTGTGGGTGAACCTGATCACCGCCGTGCTGACCTTCGCCTCGCTGATCGGTTATGCGGTGATCTACACCGTGTACCTCAAGCGCGCGACCTCGCAGAACATCGTCATCGGTGGCCTGGCCGGCGCGATGCCACCGATGCTGGGCTGGGCTGCGGTGACCGGCATGCAGGGCTCGTCGGACTGGGCGTACTCGTCGCTGCTGGTGCTGATCATCTTCATCTGGACGCCGCCGCACTTCTGGGCGCTGGCGATCTTCCGCCGCGAGGACTACGCCAAGGCGGAGATCCCGATGCTGCCGGTGACCCACGGCGTGGTGCATACCCGCAAGCAGATCATGGTGTATTCGGTGGTGCTGGCATTGGTCTGCCTGCTGCCGTACCTGGTGGGCATGAGCGGTGCGTTCTACCTGGGCGGCGCGATCGTGCTCAATGCCGTGTTCCTCTGGTACGCCTGGCGCATGCTGGACCCGCCGGACGAGCTGTTCTCGATGAAGATGTTCTATTACTCCATCGTCTACCTGATGGCGCTGTTCGCCTTCCTGCTGGTGGACCACTGGATCCTGCCCTGGTTGTAATGGGCTGCCCTTTGTAGAGTCGAGCCATGCTCGACTCAGGCCCGGCCTGATGGCGGGAGCATCCACGCATGGCGTGGATCTACTGTTGGTTCACGTCATCCGTGGTTTGGAGTAGATCCACGCCATGCGTGGATGGTTTACCCGGAACAACCCCGCGCGCCCAATCAGGGCGCGCGCTTCGCATACCGCTGCGCGATCACGCCGCAGACGATCAGCTGGATCTGGTGGTAGATCATCACCGGCAGCACGATCGCGCCCAGGCTGCCACCCGCAAACAACACCTTGGCGATCGGCACGCCGGTGGCCAGGCTCTTCTTCGAGCCGCAGAACACGATGGCGATCTCGTCCTCGCGGTTGAAGCGCAGGCGGCGGGCGATGAAGGTGATCAGCGGCATGGCGATGCCGAGCAGCACGGCGGCGACCACCGCCACGGCCAGCAGCGACAGCAGCGGTGTCTTGCTCCACAGCCCTTCGGTCACCGCTTCGCCGAACGCGGAGTACACCACCAGCAGGATGGTGGCCTGGTCGGTGTAGCGCAGCAGCGCGCGCTGCCTTTCCACCCAGCCGGCAATCCACGGCCGCAGCAGATGGCCGGCCACGAAGGGCACCAGCAGCTGCAGCATGATGCCGCCGATCGCATGCAGGGGGTCGTGGATGCCGCCAGAGGTGCCGGCCAGCGCGGTCAGCAGCAACGGGGTCAGGAACACGCCGAGGATGCTCGACAGCGAGGCACTGCACACCGCTGCGGGCACGTTGCCGTGGGCCATCGAGGTGAACGCGATGGACGACTGCACGGTGGAGGGCAGGGTGCACAGGAACAGCACGCCCAGGTACAGCTCCGGTGTCAGCAGCCAGCCCGACAGTGGCTTGAACATCAGCCCCAGCAGCGGGAACAGGATGAAGGTGCAGGCCAGGATGGTCAGGTGCAGCCGCCAGTGCAGCATGCCGCCGATGATCGACTCGCGCGGCAGGCGCGCACCATGCAGGAAGAACAGCGCGGCGATGGCGACGGTGGTGACATCGTCGAGCACGATGGCGGCAGCGCCCTTCATCGGCAGCAGCGAGGCCAGGCCGACGGTGCACAGCAGGGCGAGGGTGAAGTTGTCCGGTCGCAGGCGCGACCACCAGCGGGTCATGGTGGGCAGGGTCCTTGGTGCGGAGGGTTCAGGGCGAGGTGACCGGCGTGGCCAGGCGCTGGCGGGTGGCGGCTTCCAGCGACTTCAGGCCGGCACGCTGGCCCAGCTGAAGGGCCTGTTCCGGGCTGGCGTGTTCGTAGCGTGCATTGACCAGGCCGAGCACGGCACCGGCACGGTTGCCCGACGCGCAGTGCAGCAGCACCGGGCCCTGGCTCTGCTGCAGGGCTTGGTGCACGGCGCGCACGTTGGCTGCATCCAGTCCCTCGGCACCGGCCACCGGGATGCGCACGTAGCGCAGGCCCAGCGCTTCGGCCTGGGCAGTCTCGTCGAAACCACGGTCTTCGCCGGGCTGGCGCAGGTCGATGACGGTGCGCACACCCTGCGCGGCCAGCGACTGCAGTTGCGCAGCGCTGGGTTGGCCACCGGCATACAGGCCGGGGCGGACTTCGTTGAGGGGCGCATCTTCGGCCAGGGCCGTCAGCGGCAGGCAGAGCGACAACAACAGCAGGCAGGTCAGGCGCAGCAGCATGGTCCTCTCCGTGAAAACGTTCTGCCGCTACAGGCGCAGTCCGGCGCGCGCCTTCAGCAGCTCGCGCAGTTCGTACTTGTCAGTATCGTCCAGGCCCTGCTGGCGCTGCTTTGCCAACAACTCCTCCAGACGTTGCACCAGCAGCTGTTTCTCCAGTTGGGCCACCGCGTCGTGCAGTTCCTGGGTCCAGCTGGCCTCGGTGCCGGGCAGCGTCTGCGCGGCCAGTGTATGCAGCGAGGCCTGTTCCTCACGCCCGTCGAAGTGCTCCAGCAGTGCGCCGGTGCTGATGTCCGGACGCTGCTCGACCAGGTCCAGCAGCTCCAGCAGCAGCTCCACGCCGGGCAGGCGCAGACCCTGGAAGTGGTGCTTGCCCCCCAGCGTCAGTGCCAGCGACGGCTGCTGCAGCAGCACGGCGATCGCGCCGCGCACCAAGCTGCGCTTGGCCACCGGCTGGATCGTGCGCGAGGGCTGGCGTTGTAGTTGCGGTGCGCGTGCTGCCTGGGCATTGCCGCCCAAGCCGGTCAGCTGCGCCAACTGCTGCTTCATCAGGTCGCCGAAAGCGCCGTCGGGAATCTGCGCCAGCATCGGCTTTGCGCGCTCGGCCAGGCGCGCCTTGCCATCGAGCGTGCCCAGGTTGATTTCGCGGGTCAGTTCGTCGAAGAAGAACTGCGACAGCGGCGTGGCCTGCTTCAGGCGTTCGTTGAAGGCCTCGGCGCCTTCCTTGCGCACGATGCTGTCCGGGTCCTCGCCATCGGGCAGGAACAGGAAGAAGGCCTGGCGGCCATCCTTCATGCGCGGCAGCACCGACTCCAGCGCCTTCCAGCCGGCGCGGCGGCCGGCGGCGTCGCCGTCGAAGCAGAAGAACACGTCTGGTGCGTTGCGGAACAGCAGCTCGGCATGGTCCGGCGTGGTTGCGGTACCCAGCGTTGCCACCGCCTGGGTGACGCCGAACTGGAACAGCGAGACCACGTCCATGTAGCCCTCGACCACGATCAACCGCTCGATCTTCTGGTTGGCCTGGCGCACCTGCCACAGGCCGTACAGCTCGCGGCCCTTGTGGAACAGCGCGGTTTCCGGCGAATTGAGGTACTTGGGGCCGTCATCCTTCTCGAACACGCGGCCGCCGAAGGCGATCACCCGGCCACGGCGGTCGAAGATCGGGAACATCACCCGGTCGCGGAACTTGTCGTAGACGTGGCCGCGGTCGTTCTTGGAGAACAGACCGGCGCGGTCGAGCAGCTTCATGCGCCGCTCGTCCTTGCCCAGCGCATCGCGCAGGCCACTGTAGCCATCCGGCGCGTAGCCGATCTGGAAGCGCGCGCGGTTCTCTTCATCCACGCCACGGCCATCCAGGTAGCTGCGGGCCTTGTCGCTGCCCTGCAGGTTGCTCTGGAAGAACTTCGTGGCCGCCTCAAGCGCCGAGTACAGCTCGCGGCTGTCGTCCTGCTGCTGGGGGCTGCGCGGATTCTCGCTGCGCGGCACTTCCATGCCTGCGCGCTTGGCCAGTTCATCCACCGCGTCGAGGAATTCGAGGCGGTCGTAGTTCATCAGGAAGCTGATCGCGGTGCCGTGCGCGCCACAGCCGAAGCAGTGATAGAACTGCTTGGTGGGCGAGACCGTGAACGACGCCGAGCGCTCGTCATGGAACGGGCAACGCGCTGCGTATTCCTTGCCCTGTCGCTTCAACGGCACGCGGCTGCCCACCACCTCGACGATGTCGGAGCGGGCGAGCAGATCGTCGATGAAAGCGTCGGGGATACGGGCCATGGGCAACAGGGCAGGGCGCGGTACAGGACCACGCGACGGAACCGGGGGCGGTCGCCCTAGTTTACCCCTTGTCGGGCTCCTGGCTGGCGGTTGCCGGATCAATGCCGGCTGCGGCCAGGTGATGACGCGCGCGCAGGCGCTCATCGATCACTGCGGTCATCAGGGCGCCAACGAAGAACACGACGGTGGCGTAGTAGATCCAGACCAGCGAGATCACCAGCGCGCCCATCGAGCCGTAGGCACTGCCGGGTGCCACGGTGGCGATGTAGACGCCGATGCCATAGCGGCCCAGTGCGAACAGTGCCGAGGTGATGACGCCGCCGATGAAGGCCTGGCGCCACGCCACGCGACGGTCGGGCAGGTAGTGGTACATGAAGGCGAACCCCACCGCGTACAGCAGCAGGCTCGTGACGTACCCCAGCGCGGGCAGGATCGAGGGCAGTTGCGCGAAGGCCACCTGCAGCACCGTGGTGGCGGTCATCGACAGGATCAGCAGGAAGCCCAGCGCCAGCACGACGCCGAACGAGAACACACGCTTGCGCAGCCAGGCCTTGAGGCCTTCCAGGCGCTCGCCGCTGGTGCGGAAGATCAGGTTCAGTGCGTTCTGCAGCTGAGCGAACACGGCGGTGGCGCCGACGAACAGCAGCAGCGTGCTCCACACACCCGCCAGTGAGCCGACATCCGGCTGGTTGTCGGCGTTCTTCAGAACGGTTTCGGCCACGGTAGCCGCGCTGCTGCCGGCCACCGAGCTGATCTGGTCGATCAGCGCCTGCTGGGCCGGTGGATACAGCGAGGCGGTCAGCCACAGCAGCAGCACCAGCAACGGTGCCATCGACAGCAGGGCGTAGAAGGAGACGGAAGCTGCCTGGGTCAGCACGTCGACGTCGATGAAGCGCTTGGCCACCGCCATCGGGAAGCTGTCCTGCAGGCGCTGGATGTACTTGTGCAGTGACACGGGAACGTTGGGCTCGGGTTCAACCATGTGTGCGGTTGTAGCAGGCGACCGACGAAGACGCGGTGAAGCGGGTGCATCAATGGGGTCAGAGCCCTCCCGCGCTGCGGAAGGGATCCGACCCCGCGTGCGGGCTTACGCCAGCAGCTGCTTGACCAGCTTGGAGACCAGGCCCATGTCGGCCTGGCCGGCGAGCCTGGGCTTCAGTGCGCCCATCAGCTTGCCCATGTCCGCCGGGCCGGAAGCACCGGTTTCGGCGATGGCAGCCTGGATGGCGGCCACGATCTCGGCTTCGCCCATCTTGGCCGGCAGGTAGGCTTCGATGACCACGATCTCGGCGCGCTCGATCTCGGCCAGGTCTTCGCGGTTGGCCGCTTCGTACTGGCTGACCGAGTCCTTGCGCTGCTTGACCATCTTGTCGAGCACGGCGATCACGGCGGTGTCATCCAGCTCGATGCGCTCGTCCACTTCGCGCTGCTTGATGGCGGCGTTGATCAGGCGGATCACGCCCAGCTTGTGCTTCTCGCCCGCCTTCATGGCGGCCTTCATGTCTTCGGTGAGCTGCTGCTTCATGCTCATGAGGAACCTCGTGGTGGTAGGTGGGGCGGGGCGGATGCCCGAACCCGGAAACGCAAAAAGCCGGCGACGCTCGCGCGTGCCGGCTTCGGCTCCATCGCGACAGGCAAGCCCATCGCAATGAAGATGCGTCCGATCAGTACAGGCGCTGACGCTTGGTGACGTCGCGCGACGAGCGGCGCAGCTGACGCTTCACAGCAGCGGCGGCCTTGCGCTTGCGCTCCTGGGTCGGCTTTTCGTAGAACTCGCGCTTGCGGGTTTCGGCCAGCACACCGGCCTTTTCGCAAGTGCGCTTGAAGCGGCGAAGAGCAAACTCGAAGGGCTCGTTCTCGCGGACTTTGACGCTGGGCATGGAATCTCCGGGACACAGTAGAACCGGGTCACGCCCGGCGAGCCGCACATTATAGCGGCGAAACGACAAACTGCAAGCGGCCAACCCTGAATACGGGCCAGAGGTTCGAAAGCAGTGAGACCCGCGCGTCCCCCGAGGGGGCGGCAGGGGCGTCATAATAGCAGGCATGCGAGTCCTTGGCATCGAATCTTCCTGTGATGAGACCGGCGTGGCGGTGTATGACACCGACCTGGCCGGCAGCGCGGCCCTGCGCGCCCATGCGGTCTACAGCCAGATCGCCCTGCACGCCGAATACGGTGGTGTGGTGCCCGAACTGGCCAGTCGCGACCACGTCCGCAAGTTGCTGCCACTGGTACGCCAGACCTTGGCCGACGCCGGTCTGGGCGTAGACGACATCGACGGCGTGGCTTACACGGCGGGTCCCGGCCTGGTCGGCGCCCTGCTGGTCGGCGCGGGCGTGGCGCGGTCGCTGGCCTGGGCGCTGGAGGTGCCGGCGGTGGGCGTACACCATATGGAAGGCCACCTGCTGGCCCCGTTGATGGAAGACGACCCGCCGCAGGCGCCGTTCGTGGCGTTGCTGGTGTCCGGTGGCCATACCCAGCTGGTGGCGGTGGACGCCATCGGCCAGTACCGCCTGCTGGGCGAGACCCTGGACGATGCGGCCGGCGAGGCCTTCGACAAGACCGCCAAGCTGATGGGCCTGCCGTACCCGGGCGGCCCGCAGCTGGCCAGGCTGGCCGAGCAGGGCACGCCGGGGGCCTACCGCTTCGCGCGGCCGATGACCGACCGCCCGGGGCTGGATTTCAGCTTCTCCGGCCTGAAGACCCAGGTCCTGATGGCCTGGCGCGACAGCGACCAGAGCGAGCAGACCCGCGCCGACATCGCCCGTGGCTTTGAAGATGCGGTGGTCGAGACCCTGTCGATCAAGTGCGAGCGCGCGCTGGAAGCGGCCGGGACCAACGTGATCGTGGTGGCTGGCGGCGTGGGCGCCAACAAGCGCCTGCGCGCGCGCCTGCAGCAGATGGCCGAGCGCCTGGGCGGCCGCGCCTGTTTCCCGCGGCCTGCGCTGTGCACCGACAATGGCGCGATGATCGCCTTCGCTGGCGCGCTGCGCCTGCAGGCCGGCCAGCACAGCCCGCCGAAGGTGGACGTGACCCCGCGCTGGGACATGGCGACCCTGCCGGCGGTCTGATCCGGCAGCGCCGGGCCACGCCGGGCGGACGTATTACCGACGCCCTGCCAACGGCGACGCCGCCAACACGGTCGTCGCCCGCTCATGGCGCTGCAGCCAGCCCAGGGTGTGCGGGCAGCGGGCGTGGATCAGCCGCCCGATCGCGGCCAGGTCGGCACCGAGGTCGCGTTCCAGGATAGGTTCGTGGTGCGCGATCCGGTTGCGCAGGTGGCGGATGCGTCCAATGTCTGCGTGGATGGCTTTCCTGATGACACTGGGATGTGCCGAAGGCGCATGACGTAGAACCCCACCAAGTGCGGGTATCCACAGGGTGGAGTCGAAGCGACATGTAAAGAGCTGCTGCCAGAACACCATTGGCAGGTTGGCGACGATCTCAGGTGTATCGGTTACGCGGCTGGCAAGTTGTTCCAGTGCCGTGCGTGGAGAAGTACTGGATGAAGTTGGCAGTCTGCGTCGGAAGGCATCATTCCACGGCCAACGCGGGCCGTGCTGTCGGGTAAGCACAGCTGCAGCGGCGTTGCGAATGACCACCTCGCACAGATGGACCGGCATCATCAGCGCACCGCACATCCGCATGTTCCAGAGATACAGGGAATCGGCAGTGACGTCAGGGCTGCAGGTCGATGCGATTCTCTCGTAAGTCGACAGGCGCTCCGCTGACAACGCGCGCCGCAGTACATCGTATGGAGCCATCGTCATGTGCGGTGGTGAAGGAGGGCTCAATGTTCGCGAGAGTGGGCGGCGACCACCATCAGGGAACGTAGTTGTCCGCGCGGCTGATTTCCTGCGTTTCGCCTCGGGCGAATACCTGACCTGCCCTGTCGGAATTGGCCTTGACCGGCGATCTGGTCCTTGCCTAATCTGCGTGCCTGCGCCACCGGGACTCGCGGCTGGATTCCAGCTCCCCCTGGGGACAAACGGTAGTACCAAAGGGCCCTGCTAGCGGGGCCCTTTGTCTTTTCCGGGCCCGCCCCGTGCCGGCCACCCATCACCCGTTCCGGGCAGGGTCACCGCCGTGCCGTTACCATGGCCCCCTGTATTCGGGCGGGTAAGCGCAATGGACAAGGTTTTCATCGAGGGGCTGACGATCGACGCCCTGATCGGTATCTACGATTGGGAGCGACGGATCCGCCAGGACCTGGTGTTCGACCTGGAAATGGGCTTCGACAACCGTCGCCCTGCGGCTACCGATGACATCGCCCACACCCTGAACTACAAGGCGGTGAGCAAGCGCCTGGAGCAGTTCGTGCGCGAATCGGAATTCGGTCTGGTCGAGACCCTGGCCGAGCGTTGCGCGCAGATCGTACTGACCGAATTCGACGTGAAGTGGCTGCGCCTGAAGCTGAGCAAGCCCGGCGCGGTGCGCGGCGCGCGCGCGGTGGGCGTGATCATCGAACGCACGCGGGACTGACCCGGTCGCGCCGGCCATTTGCCAGCAACCCAGGTAGTGCTGGCCGCTGGCCGGCAACCTCAACAGCAATGCAGAAAGGAGACAACTGATGGTGGACGCGGTGGTGGCGGTACAGTGGCTGGAAAAGCTGCAGAACACACTGGAACCCTATCCCGGCGCCTACCTGGCGTTGATGATCTCGGCCCTGCTGATCGCAGCCGGCCTGGCCAACTGGGTAACCAAGCGCATCCTGGTGCGTGGCCTGCGGCGTCTGCTGCAGCGCCTGCCGGGTGCCGAGTCCGGGCGTGGCAGCCACCTGATGCGGGTCATTTCGCGCCTGTCCAACGTGGTGCCCAGCCAGGTGATCGCCTCGGGCATCACCCTCATCCCCGACCTGCCGCCCAGCCTGGTCAACATCGTCATCAAGCTGTGCATCGTGTGGGCCGTGCTGACGGTATCGATGGCGTTCTCGCACGCGCTGGACGCGGCCAACAGCCTGTACGAACGCAAGCCGGATGCGCGCAACAAGCCGATCAAGGGCTACCTGCAGGTGGTCAAGATCGTGGTGTTCGTCGCTGCCGGCCTGTCGATCGTCGCCACCCTGCTGGGAGTGAAGCTGGGCCCGCTGGTCACCGGCCTGGGCGCGGCCACGGCGGTGCTGATGCTGATCTTCCAGGACACCATCCTGTCGCTGGTGGCCAGCGTGCAGATCAGTGGCGATGGCCGCGTGCGCATCGGTGACTGGATCGAGATGCCCAGCCAGAACGCCGATGGTGACGTCATCGATATCGCGTTGCACACCATCACCGTGCAGAACTTCGACAAGACCATCACCACCATTCCGACCAAGAAGCTGGTGACCGAGTCGTTCAAGAACTGGCGCGGCATGCAGGAGGCCGGTGGCCGCCGCATCAAGCGCGCGCTGTACCTGGACCAGCACAGCGTCGGATTCCTGGACGAGGGCGACCTGGCCTTCCTCGGCCAGTTCGCGCTGCTGCGCGACTACCTGCAGGACAAGGAACAGGAGCTGGGGCAGTGGAACGGGCGCCTGCGCGAGCAGGGCGTGGCCGAGGTCAACAGCCGCCGGGTGACCAACCTGGGCACCTTCCGTGCCTATGTGGAGCGCTACCTGCGCAGCCATCCGGGCATCCACACCGACATGACCCTGCTGGTGCGGCAGCTGCAGCCGACCACCGAAGGCCTGCCGCTGGAGCTGTACTGCTTCACCCGTAGCACCGCCTGGGGCGAGTACGAGGCGGTGCAGTCGGACATCTTCGACCACCTGCTGGCGATCCTGCCGGCCTTCGGCCTGCGCGTGTTCCAGGCCTCCAGCGACGCCATGTTGATGGCCGGGCAGCGCCAGTTGGCCGGCTCGGAGTAAGCTGCGGTGCCCCCGGCGGGTCCATACGGTCCCCGCTGGTGGCTGAAACTGAATGAAGAAACCTCTCGCCAAACGGCTCGGGATCGCTAGAATGCCGGGCTTGTAAACGTTTTCATCAAGGACTGCCGGTGGCCTCCGATCGCATCGAATCCCTCATTGCCCAGATGACCGTCGAGGAAAAGGTCGGCCAGCTGGGTGTCTTCGCAGACATGGTCCGCCCGTTCGCCCCGGACGTGAACCCGGAAGCCAACGTGCGCAATGCCGACCAGGTGCTGCAGCAGGTGCGCGAGGGCAAGGTCGGGTCCCTGTTCAATGGTGTCGGCGCCGAGCTGGGCCGCCGCATCCAGCAGGTCGCCACCGAGGAAAGCCGCCTGGGCATCCCGGTGATCCTGGCCGCCGACGTCATCCACGGCATGCGCACCGTGTTCCCGATTCCGCTGGGCGAGGCCGCCAGCTTCGAGCCGGACCTGGCCGAGCGCACCGCGCGTGCCACTGCCATCGAGGCCACCGCCGCCGGCCTGCACTGGACCTACGCACCGGCCGTGGATATCGCCCGCGACCAGCGCTGGGGCCGCGGTGCCGAGGGGGCCGGCGAGGACGTGGTGCTGGGCTGTGCCTTCGCCGCAGCCCGCGTGCGTGGCTTCCAAGGCGATGACCTGCGCGCCGCCGATTCGCTGCTGGCCACGCCCAAGCACTTCGCTGCCTACGGCGCGGTGATGGCGGGCATGGAGTACAACATGGTGGACATCTCGCCGCAGACCCTGCGCGATGTGCACCTGCCGCCGTTCAAGGCCGCCTTCGATGCCGGCGCGATCACCGTGATGTCCTCGTTCAACGACATCAACGGCGTGCCGGCCAGCGCCAACGCCGAGCTGCTGACCGACATCCTGCGCGGTGAGTGGAAGTTCCCGGGTGTGGTGATCTCCGATTACACCGCCGACATGGAGCTGGTCGCCCACGGCTATGCCGCCGACGACCGCGATGCCACCGCCAAGGCGTTTACTGCCGGCCTGGACCTGAGCATGCAGAGCGGCTTCTATGCCGAGCACCTGCCGGGCCTGGTCGAGAGCGGCGAAGTGCCGATGGACGTGCTGGATGAAGGCGTGCGCCGCATCCTGTGGCTGAAGGAAACCATCGGCCTGTTCGACGACCCGTACCGTTCGCTGGACCCGGCGCGCGAAGCCGATACCTCGCACATCGCCGCCCATGACGAACTGTCGCGCGATGCCGCCCGCCGTTCGATCGTGCTGCTGAACAACCGCGACAACGTGCTGCCGCTGCAGAAGAGCGGGCAGAAGATCGCGCTGATCGGCCCGTTCGTGCAGGACCGCGAGAACATCGAAGGCTGCTGGACGCTGTTCGGCGACAAGCAGCGCTACGTGGACCTGGAAACCGGCGTGCGCGCCGCCATCGGTGATGACACGCTGCTGGAGATCGTGCCGGGCTGCGAGCTGGAAGCCGCGATTCCGGGTGGCACCGAAGCGGCCGTGGCCGCTGCGCTGCGCGCCGACGTGGTAGTGCTGGCGCTGGGCGAACCGCAGCGTTACAGCGGTGAAGCGCAGTCGCGCGTGGAGATCACCCTGCCGCCGGCCCAGCAGGCGCTGGCCGAGGCCGTGGCGATGACCGGCAAGCCGCTGGTGGTGCTGCTGCGCAATGGCCGCGCGCTGGCGCTGCAGGGCGCGGTGCGCAATGCACAGGCCGTGGCGGTGACCTGGTACCTGGGCACGCAGACCGGCCATGCCGTGGCTGATGTGCTGTTCGGCGATTACAGCCCGTCCGGCCGCCTGCCGGTCAGCTTCCCGCAGGTGTCCGGCCAGCAGCCGTACTTCTACAACCACCCGCGTACCGGCCGCCCGGAACTGCCGACGATGTCGGAGTTCAAGGCCCGTTGGCGCGAGATCCCGAATGAGCCGTTGTACCCGTTCGGCCACGGCATCGGATACACCACGTTCGCTTACGGCGTGCCGCAGCTGAGTGCGGCGCAGCTTGGCTGGGACGACACCCTGACCATCACCACCACGCTGGCCAACAGCGGCGACGTGGCCGGCGAGGAGGTGGTGCAGCTGTACATCCACGACCGCGTGGCCAGCCGCGTGCGCCCTGTGCGTGAGCTGAAGGACTTCCGCAAGGTCGCCCTGCAGCCGGGCGAGTCGGCTGAGGTGGTGTTCACCCTGGGCCGCGAGCAGTTGGCGTTCACCGGCCGCGACGGCGTGCTGCGTGCCGAACCGGGACAGTTCGACCTGTGGGTCTGCGCGTCCTCGGCTGCGGGTGAGGCCGTGCAGTTCGAACTGCTGAAGGCCTGATCAAAAAAGGGGACGGAGGGGATTAAGTCGTAAGTGGCACAAACGACGTAATCCCCTCCGTCCCCTTTTTTGTTGTCCTCACTGGCACGGCGCTACCATCGGTGTTCTTGAACCGATGGATGCCCGCGCATGCGCACGATCGCTGTGTTGATTCCCGTCCTGTTGCTGGCGGCCTGTTCGCAGCCGGCGCCGCCGGCCGAGCCTGCGGTGGATGCGCCGCCACCGATGGAGGCCAGTGCTGCGGCGACGCCTGCGGCTGAACCGGCGAAGGCTGCTGAGCCGGCCGGCGCCGCGCCGGCGGATGCGCCCGCGGAAGACGCGCGTGCGCGCATTGAAAGCCTGCTCGGCGATGCCGCGCAGTACGAGAAGGTGTTCAACGCGTTCAAGGCCGCGGTGGTCGGCGGTGATCGCGCTGCGGTGGTGGAGGAAGTGCGCTTTCCGCTGAATATCGCTAACGGAAAGAAGATCACCGGTCCCGGTGAGTTCCAGCGCAACTACGAGAAGATCATCACCCCGGCGGTGGTCAAGGCGGTGTCCGGGCAGGACTTCGGCAAGGTGTTCGTGAACCAGCAGGGCGTGATGATCGGCGATGGACAGGTGTGGTTGAACGGGCAGTGCCTGGACCAGGCCTGCTCGAAGACCGAGGTGAAGGTCATCACCATTCAATGAACGCAGACGGCCCCGCGTGCGGGGCCGTTGCAGGCAAACGTGCCGGCCAGCGGCCGGCACTACCATCCTGTCAGGTCTTCGGGGTGAGCTTCAGCAGGCGCGCCTTGCTGCCATCTTCCAGCAGCCACAGCGCGCCATCCGGGCCCTGTTCCACTTCGCGGATGCGCTCGCCCATGTTGAAGCGCTCGGCTTCGCGCGCGCTGTCACCGTCGAAGGCCACACGCACCAGCGAGGTGGACGACAGGCCGCCGATGAAGGCGCTGCCCTTCCACTGCGGGAACAGGCTGCCGCTGTAGAACATCAGGCCGGCCGGCGAGATCACCGGGTTCCAGGTTACCTTCGGTGCGGCGAACTCCGGACGGGTGTCGTGGTCGGGAATCGGGCGGCCGTCGTAATGGTCGCCGTTGGAAACGATCGGGTAGCCATAGTTGGCACCGCGCTGGATCAGGTTCAGCTCGTCGCCGCCGGCCGGGCCCATTTCCTGCGCCCACAGCTTGCCGTTGGCGTCGAAGGCGATGCCCAGCACGTTGCGATGGCCCAGCGACCAGACTTGGGCAGCGACGCCGCCCTGCGAGGCGAACGGATTGTCCGCCGGCACGCTGCCATCGTCGTTGAGGCGGACGATCTTGCCGAGGTTGCCACCCATATCCTGGGCCGGATCGAATTTCTGGCGCTCGCTGGAACTGATCCACAGCTTGCCGTCCGGCCCGAAGGCGAGGCGATGCCCGTAGTGGCCCTCACCGCTGACCTTGGGGCTCTGTCGCCAGATCACCTTCAGGTCCTTGAGCTGGCCGGCACCGTTGGCGTCCAGCTCCAGCGTGGCACGGGCCACGGCGGCACCGCGGGTATCCAGCGTGCCTTCCTCGGCATAGCTGAGATAGATCACGTGGTTGCTTGCGAACTGCGGGTGCAGGATCACATCGCCGAAACCACCCTGGCCACCGTAGGCAACCTTCGGAACGCCGGTGATCTCGTGTTTCTGGCCGCTGGCCAGGTCCAGGTGCTGCAGCTTGCCGCGCTTTTCGGTGACCAGCAGGCTGCCATCGGGCAGGAAGGTCATCGCCCACGGCTGGTCGAAACGGCTGACTTCGGTGGCGGTGAAGGGCCGCTGCCCGGCGCTGGCTGCAGGGGCCGCAGCGGCCTTCTGCCCGCCAGCATCGGGGCCGGCGGCACTGCAGGCGGTGGTGGCAAGGATCGGCAACAGGCCGAGGGCGAGCAACAGGGGCGTGCGGGTCATGGGTATCTCCAGCGTGGGGATGCGGATGGCCGGGCTCTCCCTTGTATACCACCGGACCGGTGACGGTCGTGGCCCGAAGGTCCTGCGCCCCCTGTGCGGCGGCCGTGGGATCGTCTAGGGTGGGCACGCCCGGGCAAAGCGTGCCCGCCTGACTGCAAGGAACCGCAATGAACGCACCGATCATCCATCGACCCTCGCCGGCCTTCATTGCCGCCTCCTGGGTGGCCCTGCTGCTCGGCGCGGTGGCCTACCTGGTAGGCCTGTTCAATGCGGAGATGCCGCTGAACGAGAAGGGCTACTACCTCACCCTGCTCCTGTTTGGCCTGTTCGCAGCGGTGTCGCTGCAGAAAAGCGTGCGCGACCGCGTCGAAGGCATTCCGGTCAGTGGCCTGTACTACGCCCTGTGCTGGTTCGCATTGCTGTCTGCGCTGCTGCTGCTTCTGGTTGGCCTGTGGAACGCCACCTTGGTGTTGAGCGAAAAGGGCTTCTACGGCATGGCCTTCGCGCTGTCGCTGTTCGGCGCGGTGGCGGTGCAGAAGAACACGCGCGACCTGATTGCCGCCGGTGGCGGCGAGAGCAAGCGCAGCGCGGCCGTGCCGCCGCTGCCGGAACAGGAATGATGCAGCAACGGTAGCGCCGGGCCATGCCCGGCGTTGCCGCATATCGGGTCCGTCAGGGGCCGCGTGCCAGGCGCGGTTCCACCTGCTGCGCTTCCTCCCAGCCACGGCGCACGGCACTGCGTGCCTGCGCCCAGTCCAGGCGGCTGCGGCCGCGTTCACTGGCCCAGCGTGATTCGAGCTCGCGCTCCACTTCCTCGTAGGCACGGATCATGTCCTGCGCACGCGCGGCGTGGCCGATGCGATAGGCCGGCTCGTAGTCCTCGAAGAACAGCTGGTCGTCGTAGTACGGCTCGGCCGTGTAGCGCTCGCGCCAGTAGTTGCTGACCGCGTCGCGCGGCGTGCTGTCGTCCGGTACGCGGCCGGGGATCTGGTACTCGGTCATGGAAGGGCTCCGTTGTGGACGAAACCTGATCGTGCCTGCGTGGCGGTTAACGGCCCGGTCCGGCAGCGTGATCGCCAGATCAATCCGCCGGGCATGCCCCGGCGTTACCGGTTACCCGGCGTCCGCATCCTTGCGCGGCAGCTTGTAGATCACCGCGCCGATGGCAAACGCCACCAGCGCCGCGGCGATGTTCTGCCAGCTGGCACTGGCGAACAGGGCAACGCACAGCAGCAGCGCCAATACTGGAATCAGTGGGCCACCGGGCAGCTTCAATGCACCGGGGCGATCGGCGTAGCGCTTGGCCAGCACCAGCACTGCCGCGGCGGTACCGATGTAGGCGAACAGGCGCGTGGTCATCGACAGCAGCGCCAGCTGCACGAACGAGCCGGACAGGGCCAGGCCGAGTGCGATCAGGCCCTGGCACAGGATCGATGCCGCCGGGGTGTGGAAGCGCGGATGCACCTGCGCCAGGATCTTCGGCCCGTAGCCATCGCGTGCCAGTGCGAACAGGAAACGCGGGCCCATCATCATCGTGTTGCTGTTGGTGCCGAGGATGGAGATGGTCGCGCCGACGGTCAGGATCAGCGCCAGTGCCTCGCCACCGAAGCCGGCGGCGGCATCGGCCAGCGGCGTGGCCGAGCTGGCCAGGCCGCCCAGCGTGCCCTGCGCCACCACCTGCACCGCGCCGTAGATGACGGTGACGGTGATGATCATGGTGATCAGGGCGAACGGAATATCGCGGCGCGGATTGCGGTACTCGCCCGCAGCAGCCGGGATGTTCTCGAAGCCGGCGTAGGCGTACAGCAGCAGCAAGGCGGCTTCACCCATGCGCTGCAGGTCATGCGGGTCCGGACGCTGGCCGGAGAACGCCAGCTGCGGATCGATGTAGAACACACCGATGGCCACGAACAGCAGCAGCGGCAGCATCTTGCCGATCACCAGCACCACGCCGGTGCGCGCGGCCGAGCGCACGCCGATGATGTTGACGCCGGTGAGGAAGCCCAGCGACACCACGATCACCGCGATGCGGCCCATGTCGGCGCCGGCCCACGGCCAGAAGCGCGCGACCGCATCGGCCAGCGCATTGCTGAGTGCGGCCGCCGAGCTGATGCGGGTCAGCCAGATCATCCAGCCGATCTCGAACCCGGCGAATCGCCCGAACGCCTCACGGGCATACAGGTAGCTGCCACCGGGTTCATCGAAATAGCTGGCGGCCTGCGCGTAGCAGAGCACCAGCAGGGCAACGACGATGCCGGCGGCGACCACGCCCCACAGGCTGAAGGGGCCGAGCAGGGCGACGGTGGCGGCCGGCAGCAGGTAGATGCCGCTGCCGATCACGTCGTTGATCGACAGGCCGACGATCTGCCAGCGGCTGACCGCGCGCTGCAGCTGCGGTTCGTCCTGCGCGCTCAACGGGCGTCTCCGCTCAGTGCGGGGAGCTGCCACTGGGCCTGCAGGCGCTTGTATTCGGTGCGCGGCAGCAGCACGAAGCGCGGGGTGTCCTGCGGGCGCAACCAGTCCAGCAGGGCCTGCATGCGCGCCTGTGGCATGGCGGTGCAGCCTGCGGTGGCCTCACCCGGCTGGCGCCAAAGGTGGGCGAAGATGCAGCTGCCCTTGCCGGGTTGGTTGTCCGGGTTGTGGGCGATCACAAAGCCTTCCTGGTAACGCACGTCGCCCTTGTTGTGCAGGTCCAGCCGCATCGGCTCGGTGGAGCCCTTGACCGCTGCACTGCCGACCTTCTTTTCATCCACGATGCGGTTGTAGAACGGAGAGCCGGGCACATCCATGCAGTAACTGCTGTCCAGCATCGGCTGGTAGGGCATGGCGGTGCCGGGACGTGTAACGGCATAGCCGAACGCGCTGCCCAGCGCGAACACGCCGGCCGGGCTGCGGCCATCGCCTTCCTGTTTCTGCGGGCCATCACCCTGTGCAGGATGCAGGCCCAGGCCCCAGGCACTGCCGGTACGGCCGAGCGCCACCGGGAATACCTGCCCATGTGCATGCCAGCCCTTGCCATCGCGCACATAGGCCTGCAGTTGCCCCTCGGTGCTGTCCCAGCTTTCGCTGGTGACCACGATCAGCTGGCGCGCACCATCCAGCGGCGCAGCGTGGACGGACAGCGCTGCAGCAAGCAGCAGCGCAGCGGTAGCGAGGCGGACCAGCGATTTCATCAACGTGCGCTCCGGTCAGGAATCCAGCAGGTGGTCGATCCGCTCCAGGTTCACCGCGAGCTGCTGCTGGCGATCCGGATTGGTGTGGCAGAGCAGAACGAACAGGAAATCGAGCAGCGCGTGCATGGCGCTACGGTACAGCAGCTGCGCGACCTGCGGCGTGCGGTCGTGCGCACACACCACCAGTGTTGCATCAGCATGCGCGCGCAGTGGGTTGGCAGTGTGGCGGGTGATGGAAATCACCTTGCCACCCATGTCCTGGAACTGGCGCGACAGCTGCGAAAGCTGCGGCAGGTTGCCGAACTCGGAGAACACCAGCAGCGCATCGCCGGGGCGCGCGGCCGACAGGTTGGCCAGCATCAGGATCGGGTCGGTATGCGGCACCACCAGCAGCCCGAGCAGCGACAGCCGCATGGCGAACTCCCGCGCGTACAGGCCGTCATCCCCCAGGCCGTACACGAACAGTTTCGGTGCCCCGTCGAGCAGCTGCACGATGCGCTCGATCTCCTCGCGCTGGTTGGCCTGTCGGGTTTCCTCCTCGGCCAGGGCCTTGCTGCGGCGCAGGGCGTCGCCCAACCGCAGGTAGTCGTCGCCGCTGTCGGGTTCGCTGGGCGCCTGTTGTGGATCGGCACCGGCGCGAGCCACATCCTGGCCGATCGAGTACTTCAGGTCCGGGTAGCCCTTGAAGCCGAGCTTCTGGCTGAACTTCACCACGCTGGACTGGCTGATCCCCAGCGCGCTGGCCAGCTGCTGCGACGAGTAGTCGCGCAGCAGGTGGGCGTTGTCGAGGATGAAGTCGGCGATGCGGCGTTCGATGGCCGACATCTGCCCGCGCTCGGAGCGGATCTTCAGCAGGGGCGGCATGCGCGGAGTCCGGGTGTCTGCAAAGGCGTTGCGGTTGGCAGCGTAGAGCGTGTCATGGAACGGGTCGGGGGGGGGGGGGGGGGGGGGGGGGGGGGGGGGGGGGGGGGGGGGGGGGGGGGGGGGGGGGGGGGGGGGGGGCGGCTGGGGGGGGGGGGGGGGGG
>NZ_JAWIRS010000024.1:0-61116 GCF_036320005.1 Stenotrophomonas sp. SMYL11 | reverse complement strand
CCCCCCCCCCCCCCCCCCCCCCCCCCCCCCCCCCCCCCCCCCCCCCCCCCCCCCCCCCCCCCCCCCCCCCCCCCCCCCCCCCCCCCCCCCCCCCCCCCGCCCCCCCCCCCCCCCCCCCCCCCCCCCCCCCCCCCCCCCCCCCCCCCCCCCCCCCCCCCCCCCCCCCCCCCCCCCCCCCCCCCCCCCCCACCCCGGACAGATCGCGCGCGTGCCAGCCGCGAAGGGGGTACGGGGTTGGGCAGAAGCAAGAGCAGGAGCATCCACGCATGGCGTGGATCTACTGGGTGCAGCTGTTGCCTTTGACGTTGAGTCCGCCTTGTAGCGAGCCGAGCACCGCAGGTCCGGCGAGGGCGAAGAGGCGCGGGTGTCTGAGCGCAGCGAGTTCCGCGCCGTCCCTCGCCGGACCGAGGAGCACAGGGCACCGACGTGCACAGCACGTCGGCTCGCGGCCGGCGGAGCGTTTCTTTTGGTTACTTTTCTTTTCGCGAAAAGAAAAGTAACGCCCGACCCAAAGTCAGTTGTACGCCAGGCAAGCCGCAAGGCAGAGATCAACCCAGCATCTCCAGCCCACGCACTTCGGTGATGCCCAGCCCCGGTACGTCGCTGATGCTGATCTCCGATTCATTGAAATGCACGCCGCCGCTGACCGGGTCGAACTGGCCCAGCGAAGGGCCGTCCAGGTCGACCTTGGTGATCACATCGCTCTTGGCCACGGCCAGGTGCACGGCGGCGGCCACGCTGATGCTCGATTCGATCATGCAGCCGATCATGCACGGCACGCCGTAGATGCCGGCGATGTCGGCAATGCGGATCGCGTTGGACAGGCCGCCGGTCTTCATCAGCTTGATGTTGATGATGTCCGCCGCGCGCTGCTGGATCAGGTCCATCACCTGGCTGGGGCTGAACACGCTTTCGTCGGCCATCACCGGCGTGTTGACCCGGTCGGTCACATACTTCAGGCCGCTGATGTCGGCCGCTTTCACCGGCTGCTCGAGCAGTTCCAGCACCACGCCGGCTTCTTCCAGGGTGCGCATGGCGTGCACGGCCTGCTTGGCGGTCCAGCCCTGGTTGGCGTCCAGGCGCAGCAGGGCGCGGCCCTCCACGGCGGCGTGGATCGCCTTCACCCGCTCGATGTCCAGGCCGATGTCCTTGCCGACCTTGATCTTCAGCGATTCGAAGCCGCGTTCGATGGCCGACAGCGAGTCGGCCACCATCTTGTCGATGTAGTCCACGCTGATGGTGATGTCGGTGGTGATGACCGGGTCGCCGCCGCCCAGCATCTGGTACAGCGGTGCGCCGTGCAGCTGCGCCCACAGGTCGTACAGGGCGATCTCCACCGCCGCCTTGGCGCTGGTGTTGCGCTCCATGGCGGTCTGCACCAGCGTGCACAGGTGGTTGAGGTTGACCACGTCCTGGCCGATCAGGCGCGGGGCGATGAAGTGGCGGATCGCTTCGATGATCGAGCCGTGCGTATCGCCGGTGATCACCGCGGTGGCCGGGGCTTCACCGTAGCCGGTGTTGCCGCTGTCGGTGCGGATCAGCACCACCACGTCTTCCACGGTTTCCACCGTGCGCAGGGCGGTCTTGAAGGGTGTTTTCAGCGGCACGCGCAGCATGCCCAGTTCGATGGCAGTGATCTTCATTCAGGGGGTCTTGGCACGCAGGCGTTGGATGTTGGTGATGCGGTCGATGTAGCGGACGCTGTCGCTGGCCATCATCGGCTCCAGCGGGGTGACCGAAACACCATTGAGGTGGGCCTGCACGCGCTTGCCGCCGGCACCGAACCAGCTGCCGCCCGCCGTATCGTGGATCACCCAGGTGCGGCCGTCGACGTGGCCGATGGCCATCATCACGTGGCCGGGAATGTAGACCAGATCGCCCACCTGCAGATCGGTGACGGCGCGGTCGCGCACGGCCTTGCCGTCCTTGTCGGTGAATGGCACGCGGTCCAGCGCCGGGCTGACCGCCTGCGCGCTGGTATTGCGCGGTAGGAGCACGCCGAAGCTGCGGTAGATCTCGGAAACGAAACCGCTGCAGTCGCGGGTGTCGTAGTCGTGGCCCCAACCGTAGCGCTCGCCGAGGAACTTGAAGGCCTGCTGCAGCAGCAGGCGCGGGGTCAGCGGCAGGTAATCGGCGGCGGTGTCCTGCGAGCGTGGCAGCAGCGCCGGCACCAGCTTCAATCGACCATCGGCCTCGCGTACCGGCAACTGCACCACCCACGATGCATGCGCCTGCTGACCGTTCACCGGCTCTGACGCAGGCCAGTCAGCCAGCACCGGCAGGCGCACGCCCATGTCCAGCTGCAGGCGCGAGACGCGCGGTTCTTCCGGGGTGTAGGCAGTCTGCGCGGTGGCGCCGGTGACGATGCGGTACGGGCCCGTGGTGCCATAGCCGAGTACCGTGGCCTTGTCGCCGCTGGCGATGGCGTCGGCCTCGATCCATGCGCTATAGCGCTCGCTGTGCACGAACAGCCAGCGACCGTCGGCACTGCGGTGGACCACGGCGACCTTGTCGCCGGGGAACAGCGCTGATTCCTGGAAGCGGTCGATGTCGGTGTCGCCGACGGCGCTGAAGACGCGTTCGCGGGTGGGGAAGGTGCGCAGCGCGGCACGCTTCACCACCAGCCCGTATTGCGGTGTCGTCTGCGCGGGAAGGGACTGCAGGCCCAGATTGGCTTCGATCGCGCTGCGCAAAGCGGGCGCGATCACCTGGCCCTTGTCGTTGTACAGGGTGCGGCTGGGCCAGCTCGACAGCGTGGTGATGCTGGCGCGCACCGCCGCCGTATCAAGCTGGGCGGGCAGTGCGGCGATGTCCTGGATGTGGCTGTCCTGTGCCCGCATGCGCGCGTTCTGCGCTTCGATCTGCGCGCGATCCAGAATCGGCGCATCGGCGCTGTCCAAGCGCGCGGCCCAGTACTGCGGGGTCAGGTAGGCCTCGTGCAGGCCGATCACATAGGGCAGCGGTGCGCCGGGATCGGGTGCCGGGGCGGACTGTGCGAAGGCTGGGGCAGCCAGCAGGCACAGGGCCAGGGTCAACCGGCGCGGCCAGTGCCGGCGCGGTTCGCGGGAAGCCAGGATCATGCGCTGCACACCCTCCTCGAATGCCTGTTGGAATATTTATTCCTTTCGGCTCCGAAATCAAGAATAAATTATTGACCGGCATCCCGGCCCGTGTTACACAGCCGTTACCACCCGCGCTGGGGAAGTGTCGCTGTGGAGTCTGCCGTTCGCAAACCGCGTCTGTCTGCCGCCGCCGGCCTGAGTGCCGCGCTGCTGCTGTGGGCGTGGTCGGCGGGAGCGGAGCCGCCGCCCTCGGCCATCCAGTTCGCGCGCGTCGTGCAGATGATCGACGCGGGACGGTTCTTTGAAGCTCACAGCGAACTGAACACCTGGTCGGCCGCCGACGCGGCGGAGCCTGGCGTCAGTTTCGACGACATCGCGTTCCAGGAAGAACGCATGCGCCGCATCCGCCTGGATTTTTCCCTCGACGAAACCGCCGCCAAGTCTGCCGTGCGCCGCTGGATTCCCGACCTGACCGACGAGGAATTCGCGCGCTGGGATCAGCTCGGCCTGATCGAGCATCTCGACATCGATGGCACGCGTTGGTACTTCAAGCGTGCACCGTCGAACCTGTTCCTGCTCAGTGATGAGGCTCGCGCACGCCGCCGCGCGGATGCACCGATGTCACCGCCGGGACCAAACGAGGTGCTCAACGCGCACCACGCACGCGTGCTTGCCGCAGCCGAACAGAGTGGCCAGGCGTCGGTACTGCCGCAGCGCATTGAATTCACCCAGTCGCTCACAGTGAAGGCCGATGCCGTCCCGGCCGGCGAAACCGTGCGCGCCTGGATTCCATACCCGCGCGAAATTCCTGGCCAACAGGAACGCGTGCAGTGGCTGGGCAGCACCCCCGGCAGGGCGCGCGTGGCACCGGCCAGCACTCCGCAGCGCACCGCCTATCTGGAAGCCAAGGCGGTGGCGGGACAGCCGATGCGCTTCGAGGTCCGCTACGCGGTCACGATCCTGGCCCGGCATACTGCGATCGATCCGGCGAAGGTGCGGGCCACACCGAATGATCCCGCACTGAAGCCCTATCTGGCCGAGCAGCTGCCACATGTGCGCTTCACGCCGGCATTGAAGCTGTTCTCCAACCAGGTGCTGCAGGGCGAGACGCGCCCGTACGAAGTGGTGCGCAAGCTGTTTGCTGCGGTGGATCGCATTCCGTGGGCCGGTGCGCGCGAATACTCCACGCTCAGCAACATCAGCGACTACGCGCTGCATGCTGGCCATGCCGACTGCGGCCAACAGACCCTGTTGCTGATCGCGTTGCTGCGCATGAACGGCATTCCCGCGCGCTGGCAGTCGGGCATGGTGTTCTCCGACGATGGCAGCGGCTACAACAACCTGCATGACTGGGGGCAGGTCTACCTGGCGCCCTACGGTTGGCTGCCGATGGACGTGACCACCGGCGCCTTGGCCAGCGATGTGCCGGCCCTGCGCGACTTCTACCTGGGTGGCCTCGACGGCTACCGCATCGCCTTCAACGATGATTTCGGCCAGCCCTTCGTGCCGGCCAAGCAGCACTTCCGCTCGGAAACGGTCGACTCGCAGCGCGGCGAGGCCGAGTGGGCAGGCGGCAACCTGTACTTCGACCAATGGAGCTACGACTTCCAGTGGCGGGTACTGCCAGCCAGGCAACGCTAGCGCGACACATCGCATTCCACACCATTCAATTCTTGCAGGAGAGAGCAGGGGATGAAGGCTTACAGCATCAAGCGGGCGGCGTTGTGCGTCGCCCTCGGGGCGTGTCTGGGCGTGATGCTGCCCGGCACCGCAATGGCGCAGAACGTGAGCGGCGCGGTGGCGGGCCGCGCCACCGCCGGTGACCAGGTGACCGTGGTCAGCAACAGCACGGGCCTGACCCGCTCTGTCACAGTCGGTGCAGATGGCAGCTATCGCCTGGGCCAGCTACCGGTGGGCGACTACCAGTTGCAGCTCAGCCGTGATGGCCAGAAGCTTGGCGATCAGGTTGCTGTCAGCGTCGCTGTCGGCGGCACCACCACGGTCAATCTGGCAAGTGGCGGCGGTGTCACCAATCTCGATGCGCTGCAGGTGGTCGGCACCCGTGTGATCAACCGCGTGGACGTCTACTCCACCGAGACCTCGTTCAACATCAACCGCCAAGAGATCTCGCGGTTGCCGGTGGCGCAGGACCTGTCCGCCGTGGCGCTGATGGCGCCGGGCGTGGTCGGCGGCAACTCGTCGTTCGGTGGCTTGTCGTTCGCAGGCTCGTCGGTGGCCGAGAATGCCGTCTTCATCAATGGCCTGAATGTCACCGACATGTACACCCGTCGCGGCTTCAGCACCGCGCCGTTCGCCTTCTTCAAGGAATTCCAGGTCAAGACCGGCGGCTACTCGGTCGAGTTCGGCCGCTCTACCGGTGGCGTGATCAATGCGGTGACCCGTTCGGGCAGCAATGATTTCGAGGGCGGTGTTGAAGTCACCGCCGAGCCCAGCGCGTGGCGCGCCAGCGGTGGCGATCATTTCCACCGCGACGGCACTCCGCATTCCTACGGCAGCCGCGACAACAACTCCTTCCTGAAGACCAATGTCTGGGGCTCTGGCCCGATCATCAAGGACAAGCTGTTCCTGTTCGCGATGTACGAAGACCGCAGCGACAAGGGACACAATACCTCGTCCGATGGCAGTACCTGGTTCAAGAATGATTCCGGCAACGGCTTCTGGGGCACCAAGCTGGACTGGAACATCAACGACAACCACAGCCTGGCGCTGCTAGCGTTCTCCGACGAAGGTGACGTCACCAACGCCTCGTATGGCTACAACTGGAACGCAGACCAGCTGGGTGCATGGGGCGGCGATTCGGTCACCGAGACGGGTGGTCGCAACTGGTCGGCCACCTATACCGGCCACTTCGGCCAGAACTTCACCGCCCGCGCCATGGTCGGCCAGAACAACCAGCGTGCGTTCACCAATTCGTCGCTGGACCAGGCCTGCAGCCCGGTGTTCACCGACAGCAGCTACGGCCCGCGCCTGGGCAAGCTGCAGGGCCTGCGCGCGGGCTGCCACCCGACCGGTGCGGCGGTGGCCGAGCGCGACGACACCCGTGACGTGGCGCGGCTGGACTTCGAATGGCAGCTGGGTGATCACCTGCTGCGCTTCGGTGTCGACCGCGAACTGATGACCACCGAGCAGTCTACCCGCTACCCTGGTCCGACCGAGTTGAGCTACACAGCCTACGTGGCGCGACCTGGCGATGAAGTCTGGGACGGTGCCAATGCCTACGTACCAGCAGGCGTTACCGAAATGCTGCGTGCGCGCAACCGCAAGTCGGGAGGCACGTTCGAGACTGAAGCCAATGCCTTCTACGTGGAAGACATCTGGAACATCACGCCGAACCTGATGCTCAACCTCGGCGTGCGCTGGGACCGCTTCGAGAACCGAACCGCCGCCGGCAAGGCGTTCATCAAGATGGACGACCTGATCGCGCCGCGTGTGGGCTTCTCGTGGGACATGCGCGGTGATGGAAGCACCAAGCTGTTCGGCAACGCCGGCCGCTACTACCTGCCGGTCACCAACAACATCAACGTGAACTTCGCCGGTGGTCTCACCGACGAATACAGCTATTACGTGCTCAATGGCTGGGAACAGAAAACCTCGCCGACCGGTTCGCCGTACATGGCACCGATCGTCGGCCAGCAGATCGGGCCGACCGATACCCGCATGAACACCGGCGGTGCCGACCTGCGCCAGAGCGTGGACCGCGATCTCAAGGCGGTCTACCAGGACGAGTACATCCTCGGCTTCCAGAACATGATCAACCAGGCGTGGTCCTGGGGCGTCAACGCCACCTATCGACGGATGACCCGTGCGCTGGATGACATCCGCATCAACTACACCCCGTGCGGCCCGACCCCGAGCACGCTGTGGCCGATCGCCAACCCGGGCGAGAGCCTGACAATCTGGGGCGACAGGAGCATCGGCTGCGCCAACGAGGGCTGGATCACCATCGATACCGCCAACAGCGGCTATCGCAAGGGCGGCAGCGGCGAGGTGATCGGTTACTCCAAGCCCAAGCGCACCTACAAGGCGCTGGAGTTCCAGATCGATCGCGCGTGGGACGAGAAGTGGATGTTCAATGCGTCCTATCTGTGGTCGAAGAGCGAAGGCAACTTCGAAGGCCCGGTGAACTCCGATACCAACTACGGTGACACCGGCATGGTGCAGTTCTGGGACCACCCGGCCACCAATGAACGCTATGGTGTTCTGTTCAACGACTTCCGCCATCAGTTCAAGCTGCGTGCCGCGTATGCGCTGAGCAAGCAGTGGTCGTTCGGTACCACGCTGCAGGTGCAGTCCGGTGGCCCGATCACCGCCTATGGCGTGATGTGGCCGAACGACTCCATTGCCGGTGGCAGCACCTCCAGCGAAGGCAGTGGCGGTGGCACCGGCTGGCTGTGCGTGGCCAACTGCTCCGGCCCCTACAATCAGCGGCAGTTCGAGTACAGTCCGCGCGGCGCGTTTGGCCGCCTGCCCTGGACCTGGACCATGGGCGCCAATGTGACCTGGCGCCTGCCGGTGGAGGGCATCGACCTCAGCGCACGGCTGTCGGTCTACAACCTGTTCAACAACCAGAAGACCATCAACGTGCACCAGCGCTATGAAGCGCAGCCCGGCCAGTACCGTGAGGCGACGTTCGCCACCGGGACGCGCTGGCAGGCTCCGCGCTATACACAGTTGGTGGTGACCTGGAATTTCTGAGGCCGCATCCCGTGCCGTCCGCGTGGGCGGCGCGGGCATTGGAAGGGAAGCGTGCATGCATCATCTGCTGATCCTCGCGGCCGCATTGACCGCACCCTCCGCATCGGCGATCGACACCGCTTCAATTGATGCCGATGTCGCCGCCGTGGTCCGGGTCGAACATCTCCCCGGGCTGGCGATGGCGGTGGTCGAGAACGGACAGGTGGTGTATCGCCATGCCGAGGGCGCGCGTGGAGATGGCGGCCGCATCGACGAGAACACGCTGTTCAAGATCGCCTCCAACAGCAAGGCGATGACCGGCGCGTTGCTGGCGCGGCTGGTGCAGCAGGGCAAGCTGCGCTGGGACGACCCGGTGCAGCGACATCTGCCGGGTTTCCGCATGCACGATGCGTGGGTGGGCGGGCAGATGCAGGTGCGCGACCTGCTGATCCACAACAGCGGTCTCGGCCTGGGCGCCGGTGATCTGATGCTGTGGCCGGAGCCGAACACATTCACCCGCGCCGACATCATTGCCGGGCTGGCGCACTTGAAGCCGGTCAGCAGCTTCCGCAGCCACTATGCCTACGACAACCTGATGTACGTGGTGGCCGGCGAAGTGGCCGCTGCGGCCGGCGGCAAGCCGTACGACCAGTTGATGCGCGAGCAGGTGTTTGAACCACTCGGCATGGCGCGCTGCCAGGTGGGGGCCTGGTCGGTGAAACGCGTGGGCAACGTCGCGCAGCCACATGCCTGGCGTGGTGATCGCAATGAGGTGGTGAACGCTGACGGTGCCATCAGCCCGGACCTGCCGTCCATGGCTGCCGGAGGCATCCGCTGTTCGCTGCGCGACATGACGCGCTGGATGCAGGTACTGCTGGATCCTGCGCTGGTACCGGACTGGCTGGGCAGCGAGCAGCGGCGCACGCTGTGGACCCTGCACATGCCAATGCCATTGGGTGAGCGCCAGCGGCGCTGGGACAATGCGCACTTCTACGGCTATGGCTATGGCTGGCGCGTGTCTGACATGGATGGGCAGTGGAAGGTGGCACACACCGGCACGCTGTCGGGGATGTACTCGTCGCTGGCGCTGCTGCCCGACCGCAAGGTGGGTGTGGTGATGCTGATCAACGGTGAGGGTGAGGATGCGCGTACCGCGTTGATGCAGACCGCGCTGAAGCGCTTCACCGCAGCGGACGATGCGCGGCCAGCGATGGAGTACCTGGCCGAATTGAAGGCAGACCAGGCAACCCGGGCGGCGACCGGCCATTCGCGGCCGTCCACTGTTGCGGCGCAGGAGACGAGCCGCGCGGATCTGCCACGCTGGCAGGGCCGTTACCGCGATCCGTGGCTGGGCCCGGCCTCACTGTGCCCGGGCGCGGACGGCCTGCGCTTCAGCGTGGACAAGTCGCCCCGATTGCAGGCTGCGGTGCTGCAGTTGCAGGGGCGCTGGCTGCTGCGCTGGGATACGCTGGGCGAAGACGCACAGGCTTGGCTGCAGCCCGGTGACGGTGCACCGCCTACGCTGGACCTGCGTGCCATCGACCCGGACATCGACTTCAGCTATGACTTCCAGGACCTGCATTTCACTCGTACTGGCGACTGCCCTGGCAGCGAGCGCCAGCGCCGCTGAGCCGCCGCGTGTTTCGCCGGCCACCGATGCCGCCAGCGCCGGATTAGTGGAGATCCGCACGTTGTCGCCAGACATCGACATGGACATCCGCTACGCCAGCGCCAACAACTTCACCGCCGCGCGCGTGCCGGGTTACGAGGCGCCGTCTTGTTACCTGCTGGCGCCGGTGGCCAAGGCACTGGCACAGGTGGAACAGGACCTGCGCGCGGATGGCTTTGGCCTGCGCCTCTACGACTGCTACCGGCCGGTGCGTTCGGTGCAGGCCTTCATGGCCTGGGTGAACGATCCGCGCGAGCGCTCGCGCAAGGCTTTGCAGTACCCGGATCTGGACAAGCCACGGCTGCTGGCCGACGGCTACATCGCCGAGCGCTCCGGCCACAGTCGCGGTGCCACCGTCGATCTCGGCCTGCTCGATTGCCGTAGCGGTACCTGCACGCCGCTGGACATGGGGACGGATTTCGATTTCTTCGGCCCTCGTGCGCACACGCAGACAAGCGGGTTGAGCGAGGTGCAGCAGGTGAATCGACAACAGCTGGTACGCGCGATGGCCCAGCGTGGCTTCGTGAATTATCCGCAGGAGTGGTGGCACTACACCCTGCAGCCCGAACCGGACCCGGGCACCGCATACGACGTCCCCGTGCGGTAGGGATATCGGCAGAGGGTCGCTGCTGCTGGTAGGTGTCGACCCTGGTCGACACGGTAGATCCACGCATGGCGTGGATCCACCAGAGACCGGATTGGCGCGATGGCGCGTAGCAGGGCGCCGCCCTGCCGATACCCTTACACTGGCCGCCATCCCACCGTTGCCCACCCGATGAACCTCCCCCTGCACTTCGGCCTGCTCGGTACCCTCGAAGCGGGCGCCATCGCCCTGCTGGTCGGGCTGCTGGTGTACTTCCTGTGGTCGCAGCTGTGCCGGCTCCTGCACTGGACGGTCGGCCACGCGATCGGTTGGTCCTGCGTCATCGCCGTGATCATCTCCGCCGGCATCGATGCCTGGAAGCTGTTCTACATGGGCATCGTGCGTCTGGAGTCGCCCCTGTATGCGCGCCTGTTCCTCGCAACCATCCACGATCCGAACGAACTTGGCAGCCGCGTAGTGCTGGAAATCGCCGGTGCGCTCGCCGGTGTTGCCCTCGGCTGGGTGTTGTTCAGTTCGCGGTCATCGGCTCAGAACGTCGACTGACGCAGGTTTTTCGTTGGTTGCCGGTTAAATCCGGCAGCGCTGAATGCGCATCTTATGAGCTGCTCACTCGCTGCTAACCACCGCGCTAGAGCATGCGCGTAGGCGAGTGGTTAATCGTGCGTGTTGATGCCGGTCGCGGAGCAAAATCGATTCAGAAAGACGGTGGCAGGGTAGGCGCCGTGCGGAGACAACACGCCGCGCAACACCACCCAATTGGTAGGAGACACCCCTGATGACTATTCGCAACCGCAAGCCCCTGATCGCCCTGATCGTCGCCGCCGGCAGCGTGCTGGCCATTCCGGCGATGGCCCAGTCGGCCAAGCAGCAGGCCGCGCAGGCACAGAACGAGGCCGCGCAGGCGCAGCAGTCGGCGGCACAGGCAGGGCAGGCGGCTGACCAGGCAACCAATGCGGCCGCAGCGGCTTCGGCCCAGGCCAATGGCGGTGGCCAGACCTGGGCCAGCATCGATACCGATGGCAACGGCACCATCAGCAAAACCGAGGCACAGGTGAACGCAGGCTTGGCCCAGGTGTTTGACCAGGCCGATACCAACAAGGACGGCGAGCTGAGCGCCGATGAGTACAAGGCCTACGTGGCCGCGCAGCAGGCCGGTGCGGGTGCCGGCGCGGCGCAGGGCCGTTGATCGACGCCTGATTCGGGAAGACCGGTGCATGGGGACCCGGGCGGCTGCAGCCGCCCGGGTTTTTATCGTCACCAGCACCCCTGTATCCTTGTGCGATGAACACCTCCACGCCTGCGCCGTCGCGCGCCATCGGCCTGGTCGGTTTTGACGGTGACGATACGCTGTGGAAGAGCGAGGACTACTACCGCAAGGCCGAGCAGGATTATCTTGACCTGCTGTCGCGCTACGTCGACGTGCATGACACGCAGACCGCACGCCACCTGCTGGAAGTGCAGCAGCGCCACCTGGGCACCTTCGGTTACGGCGTGAAGAGCATGACCCTGTCGATGATCGAAGCGGCCATCGACATCACCGGCCAGCGCATCGAGGCCAAGGACATCCAGCGCATCCTGGAGATCGGCCACGACACTCTGCGCCACCCGGTCGAGCTGATCGACGGCGTGCGTGAAGCAGTGGCGGCGATCGCCGAAGATTATCCGGTGGTACTGATCACCAAGGGCGATCTGTTCCACCAGGAAGCCAAGATCAAGGTCGCCAACCTGGCCGAGCTGTTCCCGCGCATCGAGATCGTCTCGGAGAAGGACCCGGAAACCTACGCCCGCGTGCTGGCCGAATTCGACCTGCCGATGCAGCGCTTCGTGATGGTCGGCAACTCGTTGCGCTCGGACATCGAGCCGGTGGTGACCCTGGGTGGCTGGGGCGTGCATACCCCGTACGCGGTGACCTGGGCCCACGAGACCCAGCATGGCGTGGCCGACGACGAACCGCGCATGGTCACTGCCGATACCGCCCATGATTGGCCGGCCGCACTGGCCGCGATCGAGGCCAAGGCGGCTGCGGCGGCCTGACAGGACCCGGCGGCTGCGGCAGAATCGGGGCATGAACGTCCGACTGCGCGCGCTGTTGTTGTCCCTGCTGCTGGTGCCGGCCACCGTGCTGGCCCAGCAGACCGCCGAGCGTTCGGCGGCCTACACGGTGGAAACCGGTGACCGCTGGGTCGATGCCCAGCTGCAGGACATCAACCACTACGCCGAACGCTACCCCGACGCTTTCCTCGACGAAGTGTCGCGCTATGCCGGCGTGCCGCGCGGTTACATCAGCGCGCTGTTCACCACCCATGGCTGGCAGGCCGGGGATATCTACTTCGCCTGCTTCTGGGCCAAGGCCAGCGGCCAGACCTGCCGCGACAGCGTGCGCGCCTTCAGCCAGGACCCGGAGGGCGGCTGGGAGGCGGTGGTGAAGCGCATGCCGACCAAGCCGGACAACCTGCACTACCGCGCGCTGCGCCACGCCATCGTGGCCAGCTACCAGCACTGGGACCGGCCGATCACCCTGGACGCCACCCTGAGGCGCCAGCTCAAGCGGTAGTGCCGGCCGCTGGCCGGCAACTGCATCATTCCAGGCATCCGGAGGTTGCCGGCCAGCGGCCGGCACTATCGATTTCCTTCATGTTGCTCTGCATATCGCCGCGGCCCCGCGCTCCGGCGACAATACGGGTTCGAGCTGTTCCCCGTTCCCGTAATCGAGTGACTGATGAGCGCCTCTTTCGTTTCGCCTGATGTGATCCGCCGCCTGTTCGCGCAGGCCATGTCCCGTATGTACCGCACCGAAGTGCCGCTGTACGGCACGCTGGTGGAACTGGTGGAGCGGATCAACGCGCAGGTGCTTGACCAGGACCCTGCGCTGGCCGCGCAGCTGCAGCGCAACGACGAGCGCGCGCGCCTGGATGAAGAGCGCCACGGCGCGATCCGGGTCGGCACCGTGCAGGAACTGGCCACGCTGCGCCGCCTGTTCGCGGTGATGGGCATGTATCCGGTCGGTTACTACGACCTGTCTGTGGCCGGCGTGCCGGTGCATTCCACCGCGTTCCGCCCGCTCACCGGCGCTGCGCTTGCACAGAACCCGTTCCGCGTGTTCACTTCGCTGCTGCGCCTGGAGCTGATCGAAGACGAAGCGCTGCGCGCCGAATCGGCGAAGATCCTTGCGCGCCGCCACATCTTCACCGAGGGCGCACTGGCGCTGATCGACCAGGCCGAGCGTGAAGGTGGCCTGTCGCAGGCCGATGCCGGGCGCTTCGTCGATGAAGCCTTGGAAACTTTCCGTTGGCATGGCGACGCCACCGTCGATCTGCCGACCTACCACGCGCTGCACAACGCGCATCGCCTGGTGGCCGACGTGGTCAGCTTCCGCGGCCCGCACATCAACCATCTGACGCCGCGTACGCTGGATATCGACGCTGCGCAGGCCGCGATGATCGAACACGGCATGGCCGCCAAGGCGGTGATCGAAGGCCCGCCGCGCCGCGCCTGCCCGATCCTGCTGCGCCAGACCAGCTTCAAGGCACTGGAAGAAGCGGTCCATTTCCCGGACAGCGACGGCGGCGATGCCGGCACCCATACTGCGCGCTTTGGCGAGATCGAACAGCGCGGCCTGGCCCTGACCCCGAAGGGCCGCGCGCTGTACGACCAGCTGCTGTCGCAGGCGCGCGATGCCGGTGGCGAAGGCAGCACCGGCGGCGACTACGGCCAGCGCCTGCAGGCGGTGTTCGCCAGCTTCCCAGATGACCATGACACGCTGCGCCAGGAAGGCCTGGGCTATTACCGCTACCAGCTGACCGATGCAGGCCGCGCCGCGCCGGAGCGCGTGGCTGATCTGCCGGCCGAAGTGCTGGTGGCCGGGGGCCTGGCCACCGCCGACCCGATCGTCTACGAGGATTTCCTGCCGGTCAGCGCCGCAGGCATCTTCCAGTCGAACCTGGGCGGTGAAGAACAGCGTGCGTATGCCGCACACGCCAACCGCGATGCCTTCGAGCAGGCGCTGGGCGTGGCGGTGAATGACGAGTTCGAGATCTACGAGCGGCTGCAGGCCGAATCGCTGGCGGCGCTGCGCACCGCGTGAAGGTAGAGCCGGGGGGGGGGGGGGGGGGGGGGGGGGGGGGGGGGGCGGGGGGGGGGGCCCCCCCCCCCCCCCCGGCTCTACCAGGGGCCCCGGATCTCAGCCCTTCATCGTGCCGGTATCCAGCCAGCGCTGGTGCCACGACAGCGCTTCCGGCAGCAGGTGCGGGGTGTGCTTGCCGTAGCTCTCGCGGCTGGCGCGGTCGAAGTAATCCTGCAGCTGCGGGCGGAAATCCGGGTGCGCGCAGTTGTCGATCAGCACCTGCGCACGCTTGCGCGGGGTCAGGCCACGCAGATCGGCCAGGCCCTGCTCGGTGACGATCACCGACACGTCGTGCTCGGTGTGGTCTACATGGCTGGCCATCGGCACGATCGCCGAGATGGTGCCGTTCTTCGCGGTGGACGGGCTGAGGAACGCCGACAGGAAACCGTTGCGGGCGAAGTCACCGGAACCGCCAATACCGTTCATGATCCGCGTGCCCATCACGTGCGTCGAATTGACGTTGCCGTAGATGTCCACTTCGATCATGCCGTTCATGCCGATGCAGCCGAGGCGGCGTACCAGTTCCGGATGGTTGGAGATTTCCTGCGTGCGCATGATGATGCGTTCGCGGTAGAAATCGATGTTCTCCTTGAACGTCTCGTTGGCCTGCGGGCTCAGCGCGAAGCCGGTGCACGAGGCATAACTCAGCACGCCATCGCGCAGCAGGTCGAGCATGCCGTCCTGGATCACTTCGGTGAATGCGGCCAGGTCGCGGAAACCGCTCTTGGCCAGGCCGGCCAGCACCGCATTCGGAATGTTGCCCACGCCCGACTGCAGCGGCAGCAGGTTTGGCGGCAGGCGGCCCTTCTTCACCTCGTGCTTGAGGAACTCGATCAGGTGCGAAGCGATCTGTTCGCTGGTTGCATCGATCGGGCTGAACGGGCTGTTGCGGTCCGGGCCGTTCGTGCGCACCACGGCCACGATCTTGTCCGGGTCGCAGCGCAGCGCGGTGTCGCCGATGCGGTCGTTGGCGTTCACCAGCGGAATCGGCTTGCGGTGCGGCGGCAGCGCCGTGCCGTAGTAGATGTCATGCATGCCGTCAACGCCGGCCGGCTGCCATTCGTTGACCTCGACAATCACCTTCTTGGCCAGGTCCAGCCAGGTCTTGTTGTTGCCCACCGAGGTGGAGGGCACCAGCGAACCGTCTTCGCGGATGGCCGAGACTTCGATCACGGCGGTATCGATTTCGCCATAGAAGCCGAACCAGACGTGCTGGGCCACGTGGCTGAGGTGGATGTCGATGTAATCCAGCTTGCCCTCGTTGATGCGGTTGCGCGCATCCGGGTCGCTCTGGAACGGCATGCGCATGGCGATGCCATCGGCCTTGGCCAGCGCGCCATCGAGTTCCGGCGCGGTGGAGGCGCCAGTCATCAGGCTGATCTGGAAGGGCTGGCCCTGGGCATGCACCGCTTCGATGCGGCGGGCCAGTTCAACGGGAACGGCCTTGGGATACCCGGAGCCGGTAAAGCCGCTCATGGCCACGGTTTCACCGGGCTGGATCAGCGCGGCTGCGGCCTCTGCGGAGACCACGCGGTCACGGAGACGCGCGTTGGCGATGCGATCAACAGACATGACGACACGTGTTGCTGGGGGGAATTCCGATTATCGGCCATCCTCATCCGTACGGGGGGTTCTACCTTCGTGGAATGGCTTTTCCCGCAGGGGTCACCCAAACCCGCCGGTTTTGTTTTGCAGTGCAGCGTGCAAAGTGCTTTCGCAGCCCGCACGATGGACCTGCATCCCGACGTGGGGGAGGGAGCAGAGCCCGCTGGCAGTTCGCTGCAAGCGGGCTTTTTTATTGCCTGTCGCCCAATATGAATGCGCGGCCTCCATTATCGGTAGTGGCGGCGGGGGGGGGGGGGCGGCGGGGGGGGGCGGGGGGGGGGGGGGGTGGGCCGGGCGCGGGGGGCCGCGGACCGGGGGTGCCGGCCGCTGGCCGGCAACTGCGGGAGGCCGCGGCGGAATCGTCGGATCTGCCGGCCAGCGGCCGGCACTACCGGGTCATCGGATTCGCTGGGCAGCGGCCGGCGTTAACGGGTCGATACAATCAGCCCATGACCCTCACCCCCGCTGACCTGCCCGCCTTCCTGCAGCCTCTTGTCGACCGCGCCCTGACGCGCCTGGCCCAGGTCCTGCCCGAGCCCGTCCCGGCCGACCTGCTGCCTTTGCTGAACCAGCTGGCGGTGGCCAGCGACTTCGCGCTGGACACCCTCGTGCGGCAACCGGCCTTGCTGGCACAGCTGGCCGCGCCCGGCTGCCCGCCGATCCCAACGCCGGTGCTCGATCCTCTGCAGCCCAGCGACTGGCCGGCGCAGATCCGTCGCTGGCGCACCGCGATGTCCACACGGCTGATCTGGCGCGACCTGGCCGGCCTCGACGACGTGCCGCAGACCCTCGCAGGTGCCACCACCCTGGCCGAGGACTGCCTGCGTCTGGCACTGGATGCCCTGCAGCGGGAATTCGCCCAGCGCCACGGCGTCATCGCCGATGAACACGGCAACCCGCAGCAGCTGGTGGTGTTCGGCCTCGGCAAGCTCGGCGGTGGCGAGCTCAACTTCAGTTCCGATGTGGATCTGGTCTACGCCTATCCGCAGGGCGGTGAATCCGATGGGCCGCGGCCGTTGGCGGCCGAAGAGTATTTCGCCCGCCTCGGCCAGCGTCTGGCCAAGTTGCTGGACGAAACCACCGTCGATGGTTTCAGCCACCGTGTCGACCTGCGCCTGCGCCCCTTCGGCAGCGCCGGCCGCGTCGCATTGTCATTCGCCGCGATGGACCAGTACTTCCAGCGCGAGGGCCGCGACTGGGAACGCTACGCCTGGCTGAAGGCGCGCGCGGTGGCCGGCGATATCGACGCCGGTGAAGCATGGCTGCAGACCCTGCGACCGTTCGTATACCGCCGCTACCTGGACTTCACCGCACTCGACGGCCTGCGCGAGATGAAGGCGGCAATCACCGCCGAAGTCGCGCGCCGTGAACTGCACGACGACATCAAGCGCGGCGCCGGCGGCATCCGCGAAATCGAATTCCTGTGCCAGGCGCTGCAGCTGATCCGCGGTGGTCGCGAACCGGCACTGCGCGAGCGTCGGCTGCTGGTGGCGCTGGACGCACTGGTGGCTGCGGGGCAGATCGCGCCGGAGGATGGCAGTGCACTGCGCGAGGCGTACCTGTTCCTGCGCCGGCTGGAAAACCGCCTGCAGATGCTGCGTGATGCGCAGACGCATGTGTTGCCCAGTGATGCGCTCGACCGCGAACGCATCGCCGTCGGCCTGGGCTATCCCGACTGGGACGTGCTGCGTGCGGCGCTTGCCGTGCAGCAGCAGCGGGTCAGTACCGAATTCGCCGCGTTGCTGGCACCGCGCAAGGGCCAGGCCGCGCCCGACGCGCTGGCCAACTATTGGCGCAGCCTGCCCGAAGGCAGCAACGCACCGCTGCTGGCCGAAGCCGGTTTCCTCGATGCCAACGGCGCCGACCAGTCGCTGCGCGATTTCGCCCAGGGCACCGGCGTGAAGTCGTTGTCCGATGCCGCGCGTGCGCGGCTGGATCGCGTACTGCCCGCGTTGCTGCATGCGGCCACGCGCTCGCCACAGCCCGATGCCGCGCTCAAGCGCGTGCTTGGCCTGCTGCAGGCGGTGTTGCGCCGAACGAGTTATCTCGCCTTGCTGGACGAACAGCCCAGCGCGTTGGCGCGGCTGGTAGACGTGCTGGCGCGCAGCGCGCTGCTGGCCGAGCGGTTGGCGGCGTATCCGCTGCTGCTGGACGAACTGCTGGACGTGCGCGTGTCCGGGCCGATGCCGGATGCCGCCGGCATGCTGGCCGAGTGCCAGCAGGTGCTGGCGGTGGACGATCCCGAATCCGCGCTGCGCTGGCTCAATGAAACGCGGCTGGCACTCAGCTTCCGCATGGCGATGGCCACGCTGGATGGCCGCCAGGGCGCGGTGGACAGCACCCGGCAACTGGCCGAGCTGGCGCAGGCAGTGGTGGTCACCGTGTTGGCGATGGCCGAAGCGGACATGCATGCCGCGCACGGCGAGATTGCCGGCGGGCGCTTCGCGATCATCGGCTATGGCAGCCTCGGTGGGCTTGAACTGGGCTTCGGTTCCGATCTGGACCTGGTGTTCCTGCACGACAACCCGGCCGGGGTGGATGCCAGCAATGGCGCGCGTCCGCTGGAGCCGGGGCGCTGGTATGCGCGGCTGGCGCAGAAGGTGATGGCGCTCCTTGGCGCGGTCACCGCTGCCGGTCGCCTGTACGACATCGACGTGCGCCTGCGCCCGGATGGCGGCAAGGGTTCGCTGGTGTCTTCGTTGGCCAGTTACACCGAATACCAGCGCGAACGCGCGTGGACCTGGGAGCACCAGGCGCTGGTGCGCGCGCGTGGCGTGGCCGGCGATGCCAGCCTGTTGGCCGACTTCGAGCAGGTGCGTGCGCAGACGCTCGGGCGTGAGCGCGATCCGGGTGTGCTGTATGCGGACGTGTTGAAGATGCGCGGGCGCATGCGCACCGAACTGGACCGCAGCGATGCCGCGCGGCTGGACCTGAAGCAGGGCGCGGGTGGCGTCGTGGACCTGGAGTTCCTGCTGCAGACCGGTGTGCTTGCGCGCAGTGCCCAGCATGTGGCGTTGCTGCAGCCTCGCGACACGCCGTCGTTGATCGATGCGTTGGCGGTTGCCGGATTCCTGCCGGAAGACACCGCACAGGCGCTGCACGGAGCACATGCCACGCTGCTGGATGTTGGGCTGGCCTGCACGCTGGATCGACGTCCGCGACTGGCACCGACCACGCCCGCGATTGAAGAGGCGTGTGCGGCGATTACGGCAGCGTGCATCGCCGCGGAGCTGCCGTTCGCCTGAAGGGTTGCACCCGCCAGGGCAATGGCCTGGCGATGCCCCGCCGGATCAATGATCTGAGCGTTGGCCTGCTGTTGGTAGGTGCCAACCTTGGTTGGCACAACCCATCAGCGTTCATGGCCCCGGCAACAGCGTGCCAACCAAGGTCGGCAGCTACCGGATCAATGGCTTGCGGATGGCCCGCCGGATCAATGATCTGAGCGTTGGCCTGCTGTTGGTAGGTGCCAACCTTGGTTGGCACAACCCGTCAGCGTTCATGACCCCGGCAACAGCGTGCCAACCAAGGTTGGCACCTACCAGAGCTATGGCCTGGCGATGACCCGCTGTTGGTAGATGCCAACCTTGGTTGGCACAACCCATCAGCGTTCATGATCCCGGCAACAGCGTGCCAACCAAGGTTGGCACCTACCAGAGCTATGGCCTGGCGATGACCCGCTGTTGGTAGATGCCAACCTTGGTTGGCACAACCCGTCAGCGTTCATGACCCCGGCAACAGCGTGCCAACCAAGGTTGGCACCTACCAGAGGGTGTGCGGTCAGCTGGTGGTGCGCAGCGGCGCCATCTTCCACAACAGCGCGCGGAACGGCGCCAGCAGGCAGACGCCAATCGCCAGCTTCACCGCCAGGTCGCCGGCAGCCCAGCTCACCCATGGCAGGGTCGAACCGGCAAACGCGATCGACCAGAAAATGGTGGTATCCACCGTCGCGCTGCAGGTGGTGGCCACCATCGGTGCGCGCCACCAGCTGCCACGGCGCAGGCGGTCGAACACGGTGATGTCCAGCAGCTGCGCCACGATGAAAGCCGAGCACGAGGCAATGGCGATGCGCGGGGTGGCCACCCAGATCGACAGCAGCACCGCCACCGCGAAACCGATCCACGCCACGCGGCGGGCAGGGCCCGGGCCGAAGCGGCGGTTGATCAGGTTGCTGACCAGGAACGCGACCGGGTAACTGAAGGCACCCCAGGTCAGCCAATCGTTGATCGGGTACTGCACCAGTACGTTGGACAGCAGCACCACCGCGCCCATGGCCAGCACCGCCAGCACCAGGGCGCGGGCGGTCAACGGGGCAAACACAGGGGCAGGACGCACGGACATGGCGAGCCAGGGGGACAAAGAGGATCGCCCATTATCCGCCCGGCTCGCGGCGATGCCAAAACCGGTCGTTCAGTTTTACAGCACTTCGCTCATCACATCGCCGGCGGCATAGGCGGTCGGCACATAGGCCAGCGCCTGGCCCTGCGCGCTCTTCACGGTCCAGCCGGCACCCGCGTCGGTCGGGTCGAAGCGCACCTGCTGGCCGACGACGAAACCGGCAATCGGGTCATCGCCTGCAGCCGCCGGCCATTGCAGCGTTGCGGTCTGGTCGGCCTTGCCGGGCACCTGCAGGTGCACCTGGCGATCACCGGCTGGCGTGGTGGCGACCTGCTTCACTTCCATCGGTGGCAGCGGCACCGCCGGCGTGCGTGCGGCGACCTTGCCGTTGCGCTCGCTGGCCTTGAACGGGGCCTTGGACAGTTCGGCCAGTCCCATCGACGTGGCCAACGGAATCGACAGCACGATCAGCGACGTGACCAGCACGCTGGTCTGGCCGCTGTTCAACTGCGGCGCGGCGCCGGCATGGACGGTGGGCACCACCAGCGCCGAAAGCAGCAGGGCAGTGGCGGGAACGCGCAGGCAACGGAACATGGAGACCTCCTGGTCAGGGGGGACGGCGGCTCAGCGCCGGGTATCGAAGATGTCGCGCGGGCCGGTGGCCTCGGGCAGGTATTCCAGTGGACGGCCCTGGTTGTCCTTCAGCTGCCAGCCCTGGTCGGTACCGGTCGGTTCGAAGTTCACGGTCTGGCCCACGGTGAACTGCACGGCGGGATCGCCGATGCCGCGCGGGTACTGCATCGATGCGGTGTTCTGCGGGTCGTTGGCATCGCGCAGCAGCACTTCGCGGCGGCCATCGACGGTGGTGGCGATGGCGCTCACCTGCATCTGCGGCAGCTTTATCTGCTGCGGGCGGGCCAGCGGCTGGCCAGCATCGGCGGCATCCTGGGCTTCCTTCGCCGCTGCCGCGCGGGCCGATGCCACCATCTGCGTGGACATCTCCAGGCTCGGTCCCTGCGGGCCCGGGTCGTGGATGATCACGATGCGGCGCTCTGCATGAGCGGCCGTGGACCAGGCCAGGCTTGCGACGATCAGCATGGGCATCAGGACGGCGGGCAGGGTACGCATGTCGTTCTCCTTGCTGGATTCAGGGTGTGGCGGCGGCAGCACCAGCTACCGGCACGTGAGGGATCACCAGTTCCTGCTGCAGCTGGCCGCGCTGGTGCAGGAAGTCGAACACCGATTCCACCGTCACCACCGAATAGTTGCCGGAGATGCGTTCGCCGGCCGGATGATCGGTGGTAGTGGCGTTGGCCACGAACAGGCGCGCACCCACGCGCTTGCCCAGGCCGATATGCAGCACGCTGGGCTGGTACTTCTGCTGGCGCAGCCACTGCTGCGCCTGTTCGCGCTTGACGATGGCCGGCGCGCCTTCGGCCTGCGCCATCGCCGCGGCCAGCACTTCCAGCACCCACTGATTGGAGTTCTGGTAGTCGGTGGCGAACGGGTAGGCAACCACGTTGTACTTCGTTTCGTGCAGCGCCTTGGGCTGGATCGATGGTGACACCAGCATCGCTTTCAACGCGGCACGCAACGGTGCCGAGGGCACGCCGATGCGCAGATCGGTATGGCCGCCGCTCTCGCCGACGAAGTTGCCCAGCCCTTCGAGGTACAGCTGCGAGCTGTCGGTTTTGCAGCGGTTGAGCAGGTGCATCGCGCGCCAGCGGCCATTGTCCTCACGCACCAGGAAGGCCAGGTGGCTGTGGCGCAGGCCATAGCGGCTCAGGTCCTGGCCACCGCGCGCGGCCACCACCACGTCCACATCGGGCAGCGCGTCCAGGCGCTCAGCGGTGGTCCAGGCCACGTCCAGCATCGCCGCCTGCGCGGCCACGCTCGGGTAGCGCTCGCGGCATTCGGTGCTGTTGGCCCAGGCCGGTGCGGTTGCCAGCAGGCTGGCAATCAGCAACGCGGCGTGGGGCAGGCGGGAAAAACGATCCATGTCGATACCTTCAACGGCGGGCAGGCCCGCGCGCCGATCATACGCTGCTCAGCGCAGGGGACGATCCACGCCCTTGCGCTGGAGTTCCTTGTCGCAGGCATCGCTGATCGGGGCCACCGGCAGCGGTGGGCGCTGGCCAGTCTTCGGATCTCGCAGCGCTGGCTGATCGCGGTATGCATCCAGCTGCTGCTGGCATTGATACGAGATCGGATCCAGCTCGGTGGGCGTGGTGGAACAGGCGGCGAGCAGGGCCAAGGGCAGCAGGAGCAGGGTACGCATGAAGACGTTCAGCGTGATGGAGGAAGCTGGACTCTAACCGCGGTACCGGATCGAAATGTTCAGAAAACGCTGCGCGGCCGGGTAACGGAGGGTCGGACCACGTCGGTGGGGCTTGGGCCACGGCGGGGTAGAGTCGACTGTTAGTCGACTGCCGTTGGCGATATGGCTGAAAAAGCCCCGCGCTGCGCGCGGTAGTCGACTAACAGTCGACTCTACCCGGTCGACTCCTTTCCCGGGTCATTGCGCAAGCGCCAGGCGCTGTTTCACCTCCGCCGCCACCCGCGCGGTCTCGCGCAGCGGCTCGATGCGGTCGTACTGCCAGTCCAGCCAGCGTTCCTGCAATCGGCCGCGCTCGCGCAGCTGCTGCTGGAAGCGCGCCAGCCGCCCCTGCACGGTATCGGCCAGCGCCACCATCACCGGCATGCGCGTGGCGCAGGCTTCAGACAGCAGGTTCACCGAATCGGGCGAGACCACCACGCGGTTGGCCCAGCCGAGCAGACCGCCATAAGGATTCGTACCGTCGCCGCCGTCGCCCCAGATCACGTGCGGCAGGTCGGCGAACGTCGCGCGCAGGATCTCGGCCAAGGCCGGCGGTGTGCGCCGCGAGGTGGTGGCCAGCAGGCTGCCACCCTCGCTGCGGATCTGCTCGGCCAGCGCCTGGAACACGCCCACCATCGCGGTCTCGTGCCAGGGCGCCAGCGGCGTCGGCCCGCCCACCAGCAGCGCGGTGCGCGGGCCGGGCAGGGTACTGAAGCCAGCGAACGCGGCGCGGCCCCAGGCCAGCCAGTCGTCGTCCACCGGGTTGAGGCTGCCGAGCAGGGTCAGCACGTTGCTGCCACGCAGGGCATCGTGTTCGGGCACCACCACCATGTCCCAGTGGCGGGCATTGATGCGCGGGTCGAGGATCTGCACCACCTGGCTGCCACGTGCGCGCAGCACGCGCAGTGCGCCGGCGGCCTGGCGGCCACAGCCGATCGCCAGTGGCGGTGCATCCGCGGCCAGCGTCGCGAATGCCTCGCCATAGCCGTTCGCATCACCGGGCAGCCGCCGCGGCGACAGCCAGCGCCAAGGCGCGCGGGGCTGCAGGACCAGCGGCCGATGGGTGCCCTGGCGCAGCGCAGAGGCCAGCGCGACCGCTTGGCGGACATTGCCCGCGCGGCCGTCCGTGACCGTCCAGGGCGCACTCGATCGTTTCACCTGTGGCATTAATTCGTTTCAGCTCTGCTGGGTGTTGCAACAGTCGCGACACTCTACACTGCGGCTCGTCGTTTCGCCCCGCGCCGCCCGCGGGCACTGACTTCCCTTAGCCGCCCTGGAGATCCACCGATGTCCCACGCGCTCGACGCTGCTGCCCTCGACCAGCTGTTCCGCACAGCCCGCACCCAGAACGCTTTCCTCGACAAGCCGGTCCCGGCCAGCCTGCTGCAGGAACTGTACGACCTGGTGAAGTGGGGCCCGACCGCCGCCAACACCACGCCGGCCCGCTTCGTCTTCGTCACCTCGAAGGAAGCCAAGGCCAAGCTGGCCCCGGCCCTGTCCGAAGGCAACCACGACAAGACCATGGCCGCCCCGGTCACCGTCATCATCGGCTTCGACCTGGACTTCCACGAGAAGCTGCCGTACCTGTTCCCGCACACCGATGCCAAGGCCTGGTTCGACGGCCCGCAGGAAGGCCGCCACGAAGCCGCCATCCGCAACGGCAGCCTGCAGGGCGCCTACCTGATCCTGGCCGCACGCGCGCTGGGCCTGGATGCCGGCCCGATGTCGGGCTTCGATGCAGCCAAGGTGGATGAAGCCTTCTTCGCCGGCACCTCCATCAAGTCGAATTTCCTGGTCAACCTGGGTTACGGTGACTCGGCGGGCCTGTTCCCGCGTCTGCCGCGCCTGTCGTTCGACGAAGCGGCGCGCATCGCGTAAGTCGCTGTATCGGTTTCGGGCCGTCCCCTTGGCGGTCCCTGCTGTACCCACCCTACGATCCGGAGAGTTCCTGAGATGAGCGCCACCCGTAAACTGCTGCTGCCGCTGGCCCTGACCCTGGCCATCGCCGCCTGCTCCAAGCCGGCCGACACCGCTGCCCCGGCTGCTGACGCCGCCGCCCCGGCCACCACCGAACAGGCTGCTACCCCGGCCGCCGATGCCGCCGCCGCTGCGCCGGCCGCCGAAGCGATCCAGATCGCCTCGGGCACCTACAAGCTGGACCCGACCCACACCGACGTGCTGGCCCAGTGGAGCCACTTCGGCTTCTCCAACCCGAGCGCGCACTTCGGCAACGTCGAAGGCACCCTGATGTACAACGCCGAAGACGTGACCAAGTCCACCGTGGAAGTGAAGCTGCCGCTGAGCGGCCTGAACAGCTTTACCGCCAAGTTCGACGAGCACCTGAAGAGCGCCGACTTCTTCGACGCCGCCAAGTTCGCCGATGCCACCTTCAAGAGCACCAAGGTGGAAGCGGCCGGCACCAACAAGCTGACCGTCACCGGTGACCTGACCATCAAGGGCATCACCAAGCCGGTCACCCTGGACGTCACCGTCAACGGCGGCGGCGAGCATCCGATGGCCAAGGTTCCGGCCGCTGGCTTCGATGCCACCACCACGCTGAAGCGCAGCGATTTCGGCGTCGGCGCCTACGCCCCGAACGTCAGCGATGAAGTGAAGATCCGCATCACCACCGAAGCCACCGGCGAAAAGCCGGCGGCTTGATGCACCCAGCTCACTCGTCGTGAGAAGGCAGAAGGCCCGCTGAAAAGCGGGCCTTCTTTTTGGGGCGTGGGGGACGCCTTGGTAGATGCCAACCTTGGTTGGCACACGAGCACTTCGCAGGCCAACCAAGGTTGGCCACTACCGGTTCATGCAGGGCCGGAGAGTGCTTTGGCAGGTGCCAACCTTGGTTGGCACACGAGCATTTCGCGGGCCAACCAAGGTTGGCCACTACCGGTTCATGCAGGGCCGGAGAGTGCTTTGGTAGGTGCCAACCTTGGTTGGCACACGAGTATTTCGCAGGCCAACCAAGGTTGGCCACTACCGGTTCATACAGGGCCGGAAAGTGCTTTGGTAGGTGCCAACCTTGGTTGGCACACGAGCATTTCGCAGGCCAACCAAGGTTGGCCACTACCGGTTCATGCAGGGCCGGAGAGTGCTTTGGTAGGTGCCAACCTTGGTTGGCACACGAGCATTTCGCGGGCCAGCCAAGGTTGGCACTACCGGGTACGCGCGTTCAGCGCAACGCGCCCAACCAAGCTCCACACGCTTCGCTCGGGCTCTGCTTGGCCTTCACTGTCATCCCGCTTACACGCACGAAAGTCTGCGCGGCCTGCGCCACCACCTGGCGTGTGATCAGCGCCGCCTGCTTGGTCGCGGCCTGCTGCTTACGCAGCTGCACGATGTTGATCGAAGGCCGGCCGACCGGTGCGTACTTCTGGTCGCGGCGCAGCACGTCGGCTACCTGCGCAACTTCGAATTCGGCCTGCAGGTAGCGGTGCTGTGCCTCCACCAGCTCACGCAGCGGTACGCGCAGGGCAGCGGTGTCGGCGAAGGCAGCCAGTGCCGCATCGCAGGCGGCGTCATCGGCGAAGCGGGTACGCAGCGCGTCCACGCTGGCCAGGGTCAGTTTGGCCATGTGGGCCTCGTTGCTGCAGGAAAGGAGCGCGATTGTCGCATTGCTTGCCGGCTGACGCGTTGAACCGGGCGGCGGAATACCTGTAGAGCCGAGCCCATGCTCGGCTCATCGCGCGTAGCGCGATGCGTGCGGGTTTTGGGCTGCCGCTGCTGATCTTCGCGCTGCAGGTGGCGTCCAGCACGGTAGTGGCGGGCGGGGGGGGGGGGGGGGGGGGGGCGGGCGGCGGGGGAAGAGGGTGGCGGGGCGCGCCCGGGCCGCAGGTGGCGTCCAGCACGGTAGTGCCGGCCGCTGGCCGGCAGCTGCAGGTTCCTGCCGAAGGATCATGAGGTTGCCGGCCAGCGGCCGGCACTACCTGTTGTAGGGCGTGCGGACCAACGGTCCGCACCTACCGTCTTTGGGTCAATCGCCGTCGGTTTCGTCCGGGTGGGCCTTCCAGTAGCCGGTCGAGCGGATCCAGTCGCGCGGCACGCCCAGGTGGCCTTCGATGAACTTGCGCATCATCCGGGCGCGGCGCGATTCGGTGGCGATCCAGTAGAAGACATCGCCGTCCGGTGCTTCGAAGTCGGTCAGCATGTCTTCCAGCAGCGTGCTGGTCGCTGCCGGGAAGCCATTGCGCTCCAGCCAGTGGATACGCACGTTCTCGTACTGCGGCAGGTCTTGGCGTTCGGCTTCATCGCTCACTTCGATGAAGGCCTGCACCTCGGCATCCTCCGGCAGCACGTCCAGCCAGCGGGCGATGGCCGGCAGCGCGGTTTCATCGCCGATCAGCACATAGGCGTCGTAGCTGTCGGCCACCACGAACGAGCCGCGCGGGCCGCCGATCACCAGCACGTCGCCAGCCTGCGCCTGCTCGGCCCACGGCCCGGCAATGCCCTGGTCGTGCAGCACGAAGTCGATGGCCAGCTCGCCGGTTTCGTGGTCCCACCAGCGCGGGGTGTAGTCGCGCGCCGGCGAGGGCTCCTTGCCGGCCGGGTAGCTGCGGCCTTCAGCGGTCAGCACCGGCAGCACCATCTCGCCGCTGGCATTGGGGAAGAACAGCTTGATGTGGTCGTCGGCGCCGGGCGAATCGAAGCCGGCCAGATCGTCGCCGCCCAGCACCACGCGGCGCATGTGCGGGGTGACGTCTTCGGTGCGCAGCACGGTCAGTTCACGGAAGCGCACATCCAGGCGCAGGCGCGTGTTGTTGTGTTCGGTCATGGGGTTACCTGTAGAGGTGTCGCGCGGGGGCGCGCGGCGTAGGGGCGACCTGGCTGGAGTCAGTCTGGCTGGGTCGTAGAAAAGGGTGGGCTCTCGCTACCAGCGGTACCGTTGAGCAGCGCGGATGCCCGCGTCAGCAGCGCCGCCACTTCTTCCGCCTCGCCCTCGGCCCAGCGGCCGTGGTGGTGCACCAGCGCCCGCTTGAACTCGCGCAGGGCACCGGCCAGCGGCGGCGGCAGCGAGGCCTTGGTGATCTCGCGGGCACGGTCGAAGGCACGCCGCTGCGCCAGGCGCACCTGGGTGCGCTGCACCTTCAGCTCGAACTCGCCGGCGGTGGTGATACGGAAAATCCGCTTGCCGTCCACTTCCTCGGCCTCGATCCAGCCGGCCTGCTCGAAGCTGGCCAGCAGCGGGTACATGGTGCCGGCGCTGGGCGTGTAGGCCTGCATGAACTGGTTGCTGATCAGCTGCATCAGCTCGTAGCCGTGGCGCGGCTGCTCGCCGATCAGGGCCAGCACCAGCAGGCGCAGGTCGCCGCGGCTGAGCACCCGCGGCTGGCCGTTGCGGCGCGGCACTTCCGGATTGGTGGAACGGGCTCTGGGAGAAGCGGTACGGCTCATTTCGATATATCGGTAAACGAGTGTGCAAACGATATATCGATATATCGAAGCCGACAATCATCGATCCGGCCACAAGCAGGTCAGTTTTGGGCCACGGCTGGCCGCGCGCGCAGCAAAAGGGGCGCCCCTTGCGAGGCGCCCCGGCGATGCTGTGGAAGGGAGCAGGGCCGCCAGGCCCATCACTCGCGGCCCACGCTGGACCGAAGGTGGGCACCGATCCAGAGGCAGGTGCGACATGTTGTCGCCGGTTCAGTACCGTTGCCCGAACCGCCCCTACGGCGGTGCCGGAGTTGCCCTACAACCGTCATCGGCAGCGGTAACACTGCGTCCTGCACATGGGTGCAGCGGCCCGCAAGCGACAGCCCGCGCAGCCAACAATGCCCGCCGCAGGGCCTTCAACGGGCCCGGCAAGCCCCTTGCGGACACTGGCCGGTTGCATCCATACGCCTGCGTAGCCAAGTGACGAAAGCCCTTGGTGCGCTACACTTTGCGGTCTAGAAATCTATACAACAGTCGCGCGCGTGCGTGCGGTTATGGGAGCGCTAATGAACTGGTTGAACGAGGTGCTGAACAACGACCCGAATCCTGTGGAAACCCAGGAGTGGATCGAGTCGTTGAAGGCCGTTATTGATGTCGAGGGCTCCGAGCGCGCGCATCAGCTGCTGGAAGGCATGGTGGAACTGACCCGTCGTTCGGGCGCCTACCTGCCGTTCTCTCCCACCACCGAGTACGTCAACACCATCGAGCCGCAGCTCGAGGCCAAGAGCCCGGGCAATGCCGAGCTGGAATGGCGCATCCGTTCGATCATCCGCTGGAACGCGATGGCCACCGTGGTCCGCGCCAACCGCAAGCCGGGTGACCTGGGCGGCCACATCGCCTCGTTCGCCTCCGGCGCCACCCTGTACGACGTGGGCTTCAACCACTTCTGGCGCGCCCCGAGCGAAAACCACCCGGGCGACCTGCTGTTCATCCAGGGCCACAGCGCCCCGGGCATCTACGCGCGTTCCTTCCTGGAAGGCCGCATCAGCGAAGAGCAGCTGGACAAGTTCCGCATGGAAGTGGACGGCGGTGGCCTGTCCTCGTACCCGCACCCGTGGCTGATGCCGGACTATTGGCAGACCCCGACCGTGTCGATGGGCCTGGGCCCGCTGGCCGCCATCTACCAGGCGCAGTTCATGCGCTACCTGGAAAACCGTGGCCTGATCGAGAAGTCCGACCGCAAGGTCTGGTGCTTCATCGGCGACGGCGAGAGCGACGAGCCGGAAACCCTGGGTGCCATCGCCCTGGCCGGCCGTGAAGGCCTGGACAACCTGATCTTCGTGGTGAACTGCAACCTGCAGCGCCTGGACGGCCCGGTGCGCGGCAATGGCAAGATCATCCAGGAACTGGAAGGCGTGTTCCGTGGCGGCGGCTGGAACGTGATCAAGCTGCTGTGGGGCGGTTACTGGGATGCCCTGCTGGCCAAGGACACCAATGGCGTCCTGAAGAAGCTGATGATGGAAACCGTCGACGGCGAATACCAGAACTGCAAGGCCTTCGGTGGCGCGTATACCCGCGAGCATTTCTTCGGCAAGTACCCGGAAACCGCTGCGATGGTCGCCGGCCTGAGCGACGACGACATCTGGCGCCTGAACCGTGGTGGCCACGACCCGCACAAGGTGTACGCCGCCTACCACCAGGCCGTGAACACCAAGGGCATGCCGACCGTCATCCTGGCCAAGACCGTGAAGGGTTACGGCATGGGCAGCGCCGGTGAAGCGCTGAACCCGACCCACCAGACCAAGAAGCTGGACGACGAAGCGGTGCGCCACTTCCGCGACCGCTTCAACATTCCGGTGACCGACGCGCAGCTGGCCGACGGCCAGGTGCCGTTCTACCACCCGGGCCCGGATTCGCCGGAAGTGCAGTACCTGCAGGAACGCCGTGCCGCGCTGGGCGGTTACCTGCCGCAGCGCCGCCGCAAGGCCGACAAGACCTTCGTGGCGCCGAAGCTGGAAGCCTACGACCGCCTGCTGAAGAGCAGCGGCGAGCGCAGCTACTCCACCACCATGGCGTTCGTGCAGAGCCTGAACATCACCCTGCGTGACAAGGAACTGGGCCCGCACATCGTGCCGATCGTGGCCGACGAGGCCCGTACCTTCGGCATGGAAGGCCTGTTCCGCCAGATCGGCATCTACGCGCCGTTCGGCCAGAAGTACAAGCCGGTCGACGCCGACCAGCTGATGTTCTACCGCGAAGACCAGAGCGGCCAGGTGCTGCAGCAGGGCATCAGCGAGCCGGGTGCGATCAGCTCGTGGATGGCCGCCGGTACCAGCTACTCGGTCAGCAACGTGCCGATGCTGCCGTTCTACATCTACTACTCGATGTTCGGCTTCCAGCGCGTGGGCGACATCGCCTGGCAGGCGGCCGACATGCGTACCCGCGGCTTCCTGCTGGGTGGCACCGCCGGCCGCACCACGCTGAACGGTGAAGGCCTGCAGCACGAAGATGGCTTCAGCCATCTGGTGGCCGGTGGCATCCCGAACGTGCGCAGCTACGACCCGACCTTCGGCTTCGAAGTGACGGTGATCCTGCAGCACGGCACCAAGCGCATGATGGAAGACCAGGTGGACGAGTATTACTACGTCACCCTGATGAACGAGAACTACACCCACCCGGAAATGCCGGAAGGCGCGGCCGAAGGCATCGTCAAGGGCATGTACCTGCTGACCGACGCCGGCAAGCCGAAGAAGGGCGAGCTGCGCGTGCAGCTGCTGGGTTCGGGCACCATCCTGCGCGAAGCCATTGCCGCGGCCGAGCTGCTGGACAAGGACTTCGGCGTGACCGCCGACATCTGGAGCTGCCCCAGCTTCAACGAACTGCGTCGCGATGGTTTCGACGTGGAACGTGCCAACCGCCTGCATCCGGAAGGTGAGCAGCGCAAGGCCTACGTGACCGAGCTGCTGGAAGGCCGCCAGGGCCCGGCGATTGCCGCCACCGACTACGTGCGTGCATATGCGGACCAGATCCGTGCGTTCGTGCCGATGTCGTACACCGTGCTGGGTACGGATGGTTTCGGCCGTTCGGATACGCGTGCGAACCTGCGCCGGTTCTTTGAGGTGGATCGCTACTACATCGCCCATGCCGCGATTGCGGCGCTGGCGAAGGAAGGGAAGATGACCGCGAAGGATGTGGCCCGGGCGATCAAGCAGTACAAGATTGATCCGGAGAAGGCTAATCCTGTTGGGGTTTGATTATCTCGGCGTTTCGTAATAAAAGGGCGATCATCTGATCGCCCTTTTTTAATGGACAAGATTGGAGTTAAGGAATGCTCACCACGGGAGAGGAATTCGCGGTAGCAGCAGCGATGCGAGAAGGACAACGTCGCGCGGCCAATGCGGTTCGAGAATATCTTGCAAGGGACTACGCAGGTAAGTCATTCCTGGTCGTAATGCCTACCGGCGCAGGAAAATCAGGACTGATTGCCTCCGTCTGCCAGTCTCACCCTCGCGGCCCAATCGTTGTACTCAGTCCTCGAGCGGCAGTCTGCCGGCAGCTTATGGACGAAATATCAGGGAAGTTCTTCTCGGACAGGGGCGTGCTCGTAGAGTCGCCTCGCTCAGTCAAAGAGTTGGGCGGAGAGATTAAGGAGGATTGCATCTATGTCGGTACTTTCCAAAAGCTGATCCGCATGAAGTCGACGGCGTTCCGCCGTCTAGCCGAGAGCTGCTCGCTGCTTATTGTCGATGAAGGCCATTCGGAGCCCGCTCCGCTCTGGGGTAAGGCTGTTCGGCAGTTCAGCTGTCACAAGATAATAGTGACGGCGACCCCGTACCGTAATGATCTGTTCCAATTCGACATCGGCCTTGAAACGACATTTTGCTACACCTTCAAGAAGGCGGTCGAGCATCAAGTCATTTTGGAGCCGGCATTCGAGCAGTGCACAATTGCGGACGCCGCCCAACGTACATCGATCTTCCTCTCAGAAAACCCAACCGCAAAGGCAATCGTAAAGGCCAAGAGTCTTGGGGATGTCAAGATGCTGAAGGAATTGATGGACGGCGCGGGACTAAGTACGCTGGCAATCCACGATAAGTTGCCGGACGATACCTCGGCAGGAACCGCCAAGACTGTCCCTTCTGGACTAAACTCGCGAGACGTTCGAGTAGTGATTCACCAAAGAAAGCTGGATGAGGGCGTGGACCTTCCATCTGCAAAGTTGTGTGTCCTCACCTATCCAGTAGCAAGCGGTCGAGAGCTCGTGCAGACCGTTGGAAGAATCGTGCGGAACTTCGAGAGCATACAGCCACTGGTGCTTGATTGTGGCTCGTCCAGCAACACAAAGATGTGGGCTAACTACCTCGAGTTTGACTCATCCATCTCCTCAGATGATGGATGGGCCAAGTTCGTCAATTCTCTTGACACGGCAAAGCTGATCGAGAGCTACCTCGACACCTTCCCCCAGTACCTGTACCTGGGAGCGGCATTCCGGGAAAAGTTCGAACTGTTGAGCCTCGATGTGGATAGAGATATTCGAGTGCCGACCGCGTCTGTATGCTTCCTGGGGGTGGAGGAGGGCTTCACAATCGAGTCCTTTGTTGACGCCATGCTTTGGAGAAATGATCACGCTGGGGAACTGGCGAAATGCTATGACTCGGCGCACGGATTCAAGGTGATCGTGTCTATCCGGTTTGAGAGTTCCAAGTATCTGAAGAGTAAGTTGTTCTTCGAGCCGTCTCTTCATGTGGTAGTTGCAAAAAAGATTGGCAACTACTTGGCAGTATTCGACAGTCGCTCAATCAATCATGCGGGGGACACGGCGCTGGGTACAAAGCAGCCCGTCGATCCACAGCGACTATTCAATCTCTCAGCAAGGGGTGCTTTCACTAGAGTAAAAGAGACGCACGCGCGATCGATAAGCTCGGCTAGAAGAAGGCCGGAGCGAGTTTCGCATGTAGGACCAGAGCTAAGTGCCTCGTACTCAGGGCAGTCGGCAGCTAGCTATGCTCTTTCAGTAACGAAGGTCGACAATCTCGATTTGGCCCAAGGTGTAGAGAGCAGCTACTACCTCAGTACCGGATCGGGAAGAGTCTCTGACCAAAAAAATGGCTCATTCAGCCTGGAGCGGCTGTCGAAGTGGGTAGACGAGGTGGCGTCCGTTTTGGATGAGGATGCGCCGTCGCTGAGTCCGGTGATCGGGGCTTTTGCTCTGCCAATCGATGCGATGGCAGTTAGCGGGCCCCTATCTATGACTATCGACTTCACGGATCTCCCGGCGGGTACCAAGATGGTCTCCGGCGCAAAATCCACACCGCTTGACGCAGGGTTTCTTTTTCTAGAGTGCCCGAATTGGCAAGTCAAGGTCGGATCGTCGACGTTGAGATTTGCCTACATCGAAGAGGTCGAGAGGATAGTCTTCACTGCTAGCCCAGACGTGATGTTGGTGTCTCCCGATGGAGAGGCCGTATCATTGGTTCAAGACATGAACTCGAGATCGCTTAAGATCTTGTTCGCCGATGGAGTTTCATACGTAGATGGAAAGTTCTACAAGTCGGCTTTGCCGACTACAGTGGGGATCGATCTAGAGAGCACTGTTATTGGCGCATCAATCTATCCTGTCCCTGAGCTTCAGTTGGCTGGTTTGTCTGAGAAAGGGTTGTTCCAGGATCGGGAGTATGTCGGGACTAGCGCGGAGAACTTTGATGCGAACTCAGTGTTCAATCTTATCGACAGCTTGGCTCGCGGCGACTATCAAAAATATCGATCAACCCAATACGATGTGCTCAGGAGGCTAGTTCCCGACATCGATCTTGTGGTGTGCACAGATATGGGTACGGAGGCTGCGGATTTCATATTGTCGTCACCAAAGTCGCTTTGCTTTGTACATGTTAAGTGTGGTGACTCAAAGCGTCCCAAGTCGCCAGCTGGTGCCCTTGCCGAAGTGGGGGCTCAGGCGATAAAGAACATTGAGTATCTGGTTTCGTCGAATGAATCGCTGCCCTTCGGAAATGAGGGGCGGCTTGCATTGCCTTGGCCGCATAGAGGTGCGATCCACAAGCTCAAGCATCGGGTGCGATTCATAGCGAAGGACGGCGTGGAGCGCACGGTTCCATCAACGCCAAAGGCTTACTCTAAATGCGTAGCATCAGCAATTGAAACAATAAAGAAGCGGAGGAGATCACCTGGATGCAAGAAAGAAGTGTGGATCGTCGCCGCAAACTCCTTCTCTTACGGATCGTTCAAGAAAGAAATTAAAATGGGGGCTGCTGCTAAGGCGGAATCACTACAGGCCTATCAACTAATAGATGCATGGCTGGCAGTGTGCAGCGCAAACGATGTTGATCTCAAGATCATGGTCTCCCCGTAGGATGGCGATGGCCGGCAGGTCAGATCTCTGTGACTTCATTGGAAGTCCCGCAGATCGATGACGCTCCCCACTGTGATCGAAGCTCTGAGTCGCCCTCGCTACCCCCCTCCGTGCAACCGCTCAGTAACCTGCGCAGTCAACGCCACACACGCCATCTTCAACCCCTCCATCACCCGATCCCCCAGGTACTCTTCGGGCGCGCCGTTCTGCCGAGTCCGCTCCGCAGCTAGCATCAACTCCGCCACCACGCGCAGCCCTGCCAGCGCACAATCGGCATCCGCCAGCTGAAGACACCGTCCAGGCAGTTGATGCCGCTCCGGCCAAGGCTGGCCGTCCGCAGCAGCACCGGTGCCGATGCGGCGCAGCGTGGCGACGAAGGCGTTGGGACCAACGGATGGTTCGCGCTCGGGTTCGGCGTTGTCCGGATCGTACTGCGCGTGCAGGGAACGGAAGTCCGATGTGTTCATGGCAATGCTCCGTACAGGACAGATAGCAACGCCACCGATAAAGGCGGCGGACGGTGCGTGTCTCGAAAACCGGTGAATACCCAATCCGGCGGGTCCGAGGACCCCCACGCACCGCCCGCCATGGATCGCGAACGGATTGCCAGCCGGCGCCATCCGAAGATGACGCCGACTGGCAAGCGCAAAGCACTGGGTATTCAGACGGGTTTTCGAGTCCCGCGCCACCTAGTGCGAGGTGGCACGCCAAGGTGTACTCGCATGATTGCGAGATGCCAAGAAACCGTAGGCCGCAGAGGCCGCAAATGCTGACGCTTACGGCATTGTTGCATGGCGCACGCGTGGCAGAACCCTTGCGGTGCAGTGGTTTCGGCCGGTGTTAAGTTACCGCCCGAATGCGCATTAAAAAGCACGGTTTGCAGAGGGTCGGGGTCTCAAATGCGACAATCCGCCCGCAGGTCTGAGATCCCAAGCGTGTCGATTGCGACACAACTTAACTTTCCGACGCCACGCCCGGCCGTGGCCACAGCGCATCGTCACGCTCCAGGTCGTAGTCGCTGCCGAACGCCAGCGCCGTCTCGCGTGGCGGCAGGTCTGCATAGCAGCCCAGCATTTACTCATCTATGCCTGCGTGGCCATGATCGATGGCGAACAAGTAGAGAAGCTCCTTGTCGAAAGCTTCCAGCCATGCAGGGTCGATTTTGGTCATGGTCATCCTCCCGAAGCAGGGGAGGATGACCTGGGGAGGTCTCAGGGGCCGCGACCTTTGGCCCCGAGAGAGGCCGCCTCAATCTGGAGGCTCAGCCCATGCGCATGGCGTGGCTCTGCTGCTCCTGAGTACGTGCATCCAGCGCCTGCTGCTCATTCTGACGGGCGAGCTCGCGCTGGTCGCCAACCACAGCCAGTTGCTGCAGCGACTCAGCCACCGGCGTTTGCGCAGCCAAGGCAGTGGGCATTCCTGCACGCAGGTGGGCGGGGTCAGATAGGTCGCCTTGTACAACAAAGATAGTGTGACCCGCCGGCTGATTGGCCGTGGCGTTGCTCAGCACCACATGGTCCACCTGCTCCAGACCCTGCTCGCGTGCCTTCACCGTCAGGCTGGCCGTGAGGTTCTCGCTGGTCGCGTCGAAGGAGCGGCCGTGCTTCTCGTCCAGTGCAGCAACGCCCTGGCGAATCTGCTGGTGAAGCGCGTAGTCCGGGCTGCCTGGCTCTATCGCCGCGATTCGGTGTCCTTCCGTAAGCAGAGGCTCGGGCGCCTGCGTAGACACCACGCGCGGGCTCTTGGCGATCTCTCTGTAGGGATCTTCAGGATGAAACTGCTTCGCCTTGGCCTCCCGCTCCAGTCGAACCTCGCGAGTCTCGTTCAACGCGGAAATCTCGGCGGGATCGGTCTCTTTGGTTGTCCTGTCCAGCGGAGGAACGCCCACTGTACGATTCCAGCTGCCGTCCTTTGGGTCGTAGCTGTGATAGTCGAACTTGGTCCCAATCACGTTCGGATCGACGGCGTCGCGCTGCAGGAGCGCCGCGCCCTCGAACTTGCTCAGCTCAACGAAGTAGAAATGCCCGGCGGGCTGCGGCATATCGAGGTGCACGCTGACCGCCGTCTTGCCGGCACGGAATGCGCCGGCAGCGCTGTTGTCCAGCATGTTCTGCCAGACCTTCTCGGCTGCCTGCTCACCGCGTTTGTGCTCCGTGGACACCAGCAGCAAGCGCGGGGTCCAGCAGTTCACATTGAGGTCGTTCTTTTCGAACGAAACATCGTGGGATTTGAGCGTGCTCGTGTAGGGCAGGTTGAGTGCCAGATCGGGCCTGCCGGCCTCCACCCAGCTTCTGCGCTCCGCCAGGTCATTCCTGATCAGATCCTGGCCGAAGGTTTCTTGCCTGCGCTCGGTGAACGCTACGTTCTTCTCGTTGCCGAACAGCGTGGCCTGTTGATCGGCAACGGCGGTTGCAAAGCTGTTGGCCACCCGGCCGGGGAGGCTGTCGTTGCGCACAACACCCAACGCCAGCAGTCCGTAGCCATCATTGTCGGGAAGCTGCGCGAGATAGTTCCAATACAGCTCGCGATTTCCCTCCTTCGCGTAGGAGGACAGGACACGAATGTCCTTATCGGTAAGTCCGCTCATGGTTCATCCTTGAGATGCGGTTTACGGCTGAACGCGATATCGGCTCAGAAGTTCACGCACGCTGGTTTCCAAGCGCTGCCAGTCGCTCAGCATGACGCGTGCATAGTTCATCTCGATGGCGATGCTGTCGCCCACGTCAACGATGGAATGGCGGCACATTGCGATCTGGCCTTCGCCGGCGCGTTCAAGTGTCTTGCCCTGAATCGTGAGCCCGTCAGGAATGCGGTCTGCCGGGTCGCAGCTGATGAAGGTTGCCAGTTGGCCATCCGTGGTGCGCGCGACATACCAGTCTGGTTCCATCGCCGGGTTGCGCGCGTAAGGCCTGCCCAGCGCAGCCTCCGAATCCTTCGCATAGGCTGCCATCAACGATGGGTCGATCGCATAGGGCGTCAGACCCCAGCGCTCGGGCTGTGCAACGCGCAGCGCAAGGTTCTCTACCGGGTCCCTTCGCTCCAGTGATCCCGGCGCGCTGGTGGCCTCACTGCTGGACCGACGTGCCAGATAGTTCTGGATGGGAACGCGATCGATGTATCTAAACTCGACCAGCACCTGCCGCCGGCTGTCCTGCGTGCTGCGCACCGGGCGATTGCCCGGAGGCGCTGCATCGAAATCAGGCCAGAGCACGGTGAGCATGACGCCGCCATCGGCGAGGGGGCCCGTCTGGTTGTAGTAAAGGTTGGCCGGGAACATGAAGCGGTGCGGGCCAAGCCGAGCTTCCACCGGCTGCGTCGTGTAGGTCTGTCCGCCCACCGTACGTGGGCTGGTTGCGCTTTCGGACATGGGGGTTCCGTTCGGGTCCTTTTCCGTGGATGGGGCCTTCGCGCAGGCGGTGGTGCTCAGCACGGCCACCAGGGCGAAGGGGGCAAGCCGGCAAGCCGGTGCTCTGCTCATGGGCGATTCCCTTGCATGATCGAAACGACTATAGAACGGTGGAATGGCAAGCTCCAGTCGCTGCCGGAATGCCGCTCACGCCTGGGCCCATTACTGCATGCTGGCTCACATATTCAGCAAGCCGCGATCGGCCTCCTCTATTCCTCCACCTGCCCCCCATCCCACCTATGCCATTATCCGCCCAGGATCGCAGCACCCATCAAGGCTGAACAGGCATGGAGCAGGCAACACGCTATACCGCAACGCTGTACCTGGCCGCGCCCGGCACCCCATTGAAAAGTGGGGGAATCTCGCCGCGCGGCCACATGTACTTACAGGTGGCGGCAGGCGACGAGGCCCACAGCTACGGCTTCGCACCACCGCGCCAGGCGCCGGGCGAGGCCCCCACCGGCGTGCAGTACGCGCAGGTGCGCCACGACGATGCCGACGAGCATCTGGACCCGTATTACAGCCGGACCCTGGAAATCACCGAGGAGCATTACGGCTGCCTGCGTGATTTCGCCGAGGAACCGGCCGAGTTCGAATTCGATGTGGATCGCCCGGCCACCATCAACCGTTGCAGCGATTTCGTCTGGGCGGCGCTGCACTACGCCGGCCTGCATCCGCTGCCAGCGCCGCTGGACGGCGGCAGCAACCTGGGCGAGTTCGCGGTGTTGTTCAATCTGCCGGAAATCCAGTGCATTGCCGCGCCGTTCCCGGGCAGCGACCTGAATGCCGAAACCCACCATGCAATGCCCGAGCGCGAGGCCGAACACCATCGCCAGGGCGACCGTGCCAGCGATGAGCCGCCGCCGACGCCGATTGAGGTGGCCGGCACGCTGCTGGACCCTTCGCATCCGGACCATCGCCTGTTCGCGCAGCTGATTCAGAAAGTAGCCGAGCTGGACGCCGCGCATGGCCGCCCGTTCGATGCGGCCAGCCAGCGCATCAGTGCCAGCCTGCTGGTGCTGGCCAAGCAGAACAATCTTTCGCGGGTGGACCACGTGCTGCTCAGCCAGCCGACCCAAAGCAGCCATGCCGCCGAGAGCATCTTCATCGTGCAGGGCGATCGCAACGACCCGGGGCACCGCCGCGCCAGCATCGCCACCGAGGTGGCGGCCAAGACCGATGTGGCCGATTCGCTCCGCTTGAAAGAGCAGTAATCCGCGCGCTTGCCATACGCGCGCCGGCGCACGCCACGCCCCCCACCTGCTACCATTCCCCCGCTACCCAGCCAGCCCACCCCGCGCAGACAGATGCAGGTCGGGCCGTCGTAGAACGGCCCAGCGAGCCAGGACACCCTCCCGTGCCCATTCAAGGACGCTCGCATGTTCCGTAATCCTCTCTTCCGCTCGGCCGCCCTGGCCGTTGCCGTTTCGCTCAGCCTCGGCGTGCCCTCCGCGTTCGCCGACAATGCACCTGCCGCCAGCGCCACCACCGCGGTGCAGCGCCAGGCCGTGGCCAAGGGCCTGTACGAGCTGGCCTACAGCCCGAAGCAGAACGCCGTGTTCGTGGCCTCGTCCGGTGGCTTCGGCGATGACGCCGGCCCGGCCCAGGTGCTGCGCCTGAATCCGACTACGCTGGCCGTGGAAACCCGCATTCCGCTGGAGCGCAAAGCGTTCGGCGTGGTGCTGGATGACGCCCACAACCGCTTGTACGTGGGCAACACCGTGGACCTGTCGGTGACCGTGGTCGATACCGCGCAGAACAAGGCCGTGGGCACCATCCAGCTGATGGAGAAGAAGACCGGCAAGGATGGCAAGGCCGCTTACACCCATGACCTGCGCGAGCTGGTGGTCGACAGCGCTGCAAACCGCCTGTACGTGACCGGCCACAGCAGCCAGCCCGACGTGAGCAGCGTGCTGTTCGTGATCGACACCAACACGTTGAAGGTTATCAACACCATCGCCGGCCTGGGCAATGCCAAGGCACCGGGCCTGGCACTGGATGCGGCCAACAAGCGCGTCTACACCAGCAACCTGCTGGCCGATCTGGTGGTGGTGGGCACCGATTCGAACAAGGTGGTGGCACAGCACAAGATCGCCGCCGAGCAGCCGATGAACATCGCGCTGGACCCGGCCGGCAAGCGCCTGTTCGTGACCGACCAGGGTTCGGAATTCCTGCGTGGCTACCAGGCCAAGAGCAGCGGCTTGGTCAGCCAGCACCCGGGCCAGCGCGTGCTGGTGCTCGACCGCAGCACCGGCAAGGAACTGGCCAGCATCCCGACTGATGCCGGCCCGCTGGGCATCCTGCTGGATGCACCGCGCAAGCGCCTGTACGTGACCAACCGCGAGGCCGGTACGGTGACGGCTTACAACAGTGACAGCTACCAGAAGGTGGCGACCTACACGGTGCCGACCCACCCGAACAGCCTGGCGCTGGATACGAAGAACAACGTGTTGTTCGTGAGCATCAAGAACGGCGAGAAGGATGACAAGGGCGCTGACGAGAGCGTGGCGCGGATTCAGCTGTAACGAGCAAGAGTCGGCCGTGCATGAGAGACGCGCGGCCGACTCGTTGGGTTCTACGCAATACGATATCGATAGGCGAGAGCTTGCAGATTCGCATTTGAGATTTGCCACGGCTGCTGAATGTGCGCGGTCCCACCGGCGCAAACGGGCACGCCGTCGTGCGATTGCAATTGGATACCATGGACGACGAACAGGCCGTTGTTCGGATGATGCTTTAGGTGGTGCTGCACTTCGTTCTTGGTGAGCACGATGTCACCCAAACCGCCGGTGGTTCCCTTCACCTCAATGTAGTGAACCTGGCCTTCCTTTCTGATCTCTAGATCGTAAGGGGCCGTGGCACTCGTACCTTGATTTCATATCCAGCGCTGCCGAAGTGCTCCTTGGCTAGTGCCATTGCCCGCAGCTCCACTGCACGGCGCTGAGGTTGCGTGAGCCCGAAGCCCTGTCCATTCTTCTTGAGACCCGAGGCGGTCTCTTCAATTGCTTCGACCACTGCAATGACGTCCGGCGAGGTTTGGCCACTGCGCTTCTGCGCTGGCTCGCCGTGATAGATGCTCCTCAGTAGGCGCGCCATCGTGAGCATATCGTCGCGCAGTTGCTCATCGGAAGGGACATCATCCTTTGCGTAGAAGTATGAGACTGCCGTCGTGCTTTCGTAGGCCTTGGCCAGGCGGTGCGCACCCAGCGCCATATTGGTGGTTAGGCGAGGATCCTGCGCGATCTCTTGCGCAAGGATCTCGACCGCCCATTTGGTTAAGCGTTGTGTCTCATCATGCGATCGGCCAACGAGCCGGCCGTCAACGTTCCTGGTAGAGGCGTGGGACAGCGCTAAATAGACCCCAGAACCATCCTCTGTGAACAACCAAACTACGTACCAGCCAACAGTGGCGGAAGGTGAGCGTTTTTGGGATGAGAAGCGAGCCCAGGGAACTCTGGCCTTTCGGGTAACCCCATCTTTCCCCTCTACCAGGAGGTCGCTTTGGCTAATGCCTACCGTGCTGCTGAGGCGCTCGCTGTCACTCCTGACAAGAGTGGGTAGCCGCTGCTTGATGATTTGTCCACGCGCCTGCATGGCATCTGTTGGTAGTGAACTGTACTGAGGCTGCAGTTCCATCACGTTCTGCAATTCGTCCCTGATACCCACGACGCCCCCTGCGCTCTTTTCGATAGGCGCAATTAATGCATGCAGGGGTATCGATCCGCAATGCGTATCAAGCTGGAGTCATTGGCGCCAAGGCATGTCGTTTGTGGACGGTTTGGCGTAGATGTGGCCAGAGCCACCGCAGTTCGCGGTAGACAGGGTTATGATCGGGATAGCTTCCGATTGGACTGAATCCCAAGTAGGGCGCTGCAATTCAGCGGGCGCCCTGGTCAGGTGTTGGCCAGCTCTGAGGAGAGCCGGTGCGATTACCCCATCCGCGGCGCAGGATTCTGCATTTCCTGCGCCTGCGCCTCGACCGGCTGCTCTACACCCACCCCCAGCTTCTGCATCGATTGCTCCACCGGCGTCTGCGCCGCCAAAGCCGTCGGCATCATCGTGCGCAGGTGCGCAGGGTTGGCCGGGTCGCCCTGCACCACGAAGATGTTGTGCCCGGCCGGCTGGGTGGACGTGGCATTGCTGACCAGCACATGGTCGACCTGCTGCAGGCCCTGCTCGCGGGCGAGCACGGTCAGGCTGGCGGTCAGGCGCTCGCTGGTCTGATCGAACGGGCGACCATGCTGGGCGTCCAGTGCGGCCACGCCGTGGCGGATCTGCTGGTTGAGGCCGTAGTCGGGGTGGTTGTTGGTGATCTCTGCCATGGCGATCGAACGGTAGCGGTGGGTCATGGTGGGCCCGGTCAGTATAGATCCGGCCCGTGAAGCGCGCCCGAGGCGTCAGTCCGCCGGCCGATGGTCATAGCTGATCACTCGCTCTGCCAGCCAGCGCCCATCCACGCGGCGCCAGACCTGGATGAAGCGGGCCTGGCCGGTCCAGTGCTCGACGCCCTTTGCATCACGCTCATGGAAGCGGTGGTCGCCAATCTCCAGGGCGCGGTCATCGTGCAGCGGAAACACCTGCAGCGAGCTTTCCGCCAGTTCGCGGCGCAGGTGGGTGTGGCTGACGCGCGTGCTCTCGCACAGGGCGGCCACGCTGCGGCGGAGGTCGTCGCGCTTGCTGGCGGACTTGCCCGCCTTGTCATGGAAGAACTCCATGTCTTCAGTGGTCATGGCTGCCGCTTTGTCAGCGTCGCAGTCGTCGAACGCGGCAGCGAAAAGCTGCGCGTCGGCCTGGCGGATCTGCTCGCGCAGGGTTTCGGTAGCGTTCGGCGTGGCGGCCAGTCCGGCAGCAAGCAGGGGCAAGGTAAACAGCAACATGGCGAGGCTCCAAGGGTGGTTCACGCAGGCTCGCATGGCATCTGGGCTGTTGCAGCCGACTTCCGATGAAACGGGTTTTCCACGGAGTCAATGCCCGCATTGGCGGCCCGGCCGAGGTGGCGCCGCCTGTGCAGGCGATGTCATGGCGATCGGCGATTCCGTCACGGTCGCGATAGGGGCCGGCCACTAGCCTGAAATCCTCCCCTTCCACAGGAGCTCCCATGCCTGCTTCCCGCATCCGCCTGCACGTTGAAGACACCGGTGGCGATGGCCGCCCGGTTATCCTGATCCACGGCTGGCCGCTGTCCGCCGATGCCTGGAAACAACAGGTGTCGATCCTGCGCGATGCGCAGCACCGGGTGATCAGCTACGACCGGCGCGGCTTCGGCCGTTCCGACAAGCCGGTCGAGGGCTACGACTACGACACGCTGGCGGCGGACCTGGCCGGGGTGATCGAGGAGCGTGACCTGCGTGACGTCACCCTGGTCGGCTTCTCGATGGGCGGTGGTGAGGTGGCGCGCTATGTGGCCAATCATGGTCAGGAGCGTCTGCACAGCGTGGTGTTTGCTGCTGCCGTGCCGCCGTTCCTTCTGCGCAGTGACGACAACCCGGAAGGCCCTCTGACCCAGGAAAAGGCCGATGAAATGCGCAGTGGTCTGGAGAAGGATCGTGAGGCTTTCTTCGATGGCTTCACCCGCGATTTCTTCAGCGCCAATGGCCAGTTGATGGTGACCGAAGAGACGCGTCAGGCGGCGATCGCGCTGTGCCATCAATCGGACAAGAACGCAGCGCTGGGGTGCATGAAGGCGTTTGCCACAACCGACTTCCGCGAAGACCTGAAGAAGATCACGGTGCCGACCTTGATCCTGCATGGTGACAGCGATGCCATCGTGCCGTTTGAGGGTTCGGGCCAGCGCACGCACCGAGCCATTCCGGGTAGCGAAGTGGTGATCCTGGAAGGTGCGCCGCACGGCTGCAACACCAGCCATGCTGATCACTTCAATCTGGCACTGCTGAACTTCCTGAAACGGTAAGCTGCCGCGATGCGCGAACCAAAGACACCGCCGTGGAAGAAGCCCAATCCCAAGGGCCAGACCTCACAGCCGCTGTCACCCGCGCAGAAGGAGGCGGCGCGGCAGCGTGCGGAAGAGAACGGGCGCCGCTACCCGAATCTGGTGGACAACATGTGGGCGGCGAAGCTGCCACGCGGATCCTGATCTGTAGAGTCGCGCCATGCTCGAATCCGCTCTGCATCCATCCACGCATGGCGTGGATCTACTGTAAAAGCAGCCGAGCATGGGCTCGGCTCTACAGGTCGGCCAGCGGCATCCAGCCGGGTTCCCACCAGGGTGAGATCTTGCCCTGACGGACGGTGATTGCCTCAACCGGCACCCCAGCCAGGCGCGCAAGCTCCGCACGCAGAACATCGGCGTCCACCGGTATGGCCGTGGCCACCTGCAGGCGATCACCCTGATGCCTCACCTGTACCGGTAGCGTGGCGCGCGCATCATGCTCGCCGCCGCTGCGCCCGATCGGGTAACGCATTGTTACCGGTCGCGACAGCTGCGTCAGTGCTGGCTGCCATGCCTGCAGTACGAGGGGCTGCCGGGCAGCGGGAACACGTACTTCAGCAATCGTGGCCGGGTAGCCGGTGAGGCTCTCGACCATGACCTGGAAGCGCGCGCCATCCGGCACGACCAGCACGGCGGCGATCAATGCGGAGAGCGAAACGAACACCGCCGCGAGGTGCCAGCTGCGCGGTGCGGTGGCCGGGCGAGTTGCGGTGCGCAGGCCCGGTTTGCGCCGCAGCTTGCGCGCGTAGATGCGCCGGTCCTTCCTGCGCGGGCTGCTGCTGTGCTCGGGCAGGTTCAAGGGAACCCGTGGAAGGCGCGCTGCGCGGGCCTTGATCAGGCGCGACAGCAGCATCCACGCGATCACGAACGCCAGCAGCGGAAGCAACGTTCGCACCCACAGATACAGCGTGACCATCCACAACACCTCTACATGCGACCATCCATGCTCATCCACATCCTACCGGGACCAGGCCGCGGTTGTCGTATCCGCCAGCCGACAAGCACAAGGCGCTTGGTTAGGATGGTCCTTTGTTGTCATGGATGAACCGATGGTCTCTGCTGCTACCCGCTTCTGTCGTATCTGTGGTCCTGGCCCGATCCTGCTGGCACTGCAGGTGGTGGCACTGCTGGCGGTCGCCCTTGCAGCCGGTTTCTTCCACTACCGTGTGGGACTGCTGCTGGAGCCGGTGGATGATGCATGCGGTGGGCCCGACCCTGTCGCGCGCATGCAGGTGGCCGAACAACTGCTGGCGCGGTCCACTGCGCTTGCACCGTGGCAACCGTTGCAGTGGATTCCGATGGCGGGCGTGGTACTGGCGCTGCTGGGCGCGATGTCGATCAGCGTCTACCGGCTGGGCCGCCTGTCGGAACGCCTGCGACGTGCCAACTTGGGGTTGATGGCGCTGCACGCCGCGATCCTGGCGCTGGCCATCAGAGCATTGCACCTGTACGACCTGGCATGGACTGGCGTGGCCAAGCTGTCCCCAGCGGCGTGCCTGGTGGAGCTGGGCGAGCAGGGCCGGTTGCCGCTGGCACAGGCACAGCAGGTGGTGTTCGAGATTCTCACCCATGAGCATGCACCGCTGCTGCGCAATCCCGATGATCTTGCCCTGGTGCTGGTCGCGTTGATGCTGATGGCGATGGCTGCGGGATTCATGCTGTGGCGTGCGATCGTGCGCGAACGTCAGGTGCAGTCGCCCGGCCCATAGCGCGTGTGGGACCGGCCGCGCGGCCGCAATCGCGCTAAAGTCAGCACTTCGCTCCTGCAAGGAAGTGCTGATGCGTTGGTTGCTGCGGACTGTGCCGTTGCTGCTGTGCTCGTTGGCGGTACACGCCGCCGAGGTGGATCGCCGGATTGCGATGACCATCGACGACCTGCCATGGGCGCGGGTGGACGAGATCGTTCCGCCGGACCTGCAATCGCGGCACGAAGCGCTGATGGCCCAGCTTCGCCAGGCGGGTGTGCCGGTGGTCGGCTTCGTCAACGAGAACAAGCTTGAGATCAACGGGCACGTGCAGCCCGCGCGGGTGCAGATGTTGCGCGACTGGCTGGATGCGGGCTACGCGCTGGGCAACCACACGTATTCGCACATGGATCTGAACGCCAAGGGCGTGCCTGCGTTCCAGCAGGATTTCCTGCGTGGTGAAACGGTGCTGCGGCCGCTGCTGGCCGAACGTGGACTGAAGCCGCAGTGGATGCGCCATCCGTATCTGCGTGCCGGACGCACGCCGGAAGAACGCGCGGAGATGGACGCGTTCTTCAAGACACATGGCTACCGCGTGGCACCGGTGACGGTCGACAACGGCGAGTGGGTGTGGGCCTTCGCCTATGCCAACGTGATGAACGAGCAGCCCGATTCCCCGGCGCGTGAGGCGACGCTGGCGCAGCTGCGTAAAGGCTATGTGCCCTACATGCTGAACAAGCTGGACTACTACGAGAAGCAGTCGCAGGCGCTGCTGGGCTACGCGCTGCCGCAGGTCTGGCTGATGCACGCCAATGAGCTCAATGCAGCCACCTTCGCCGAACTGGTGGCGGCGACGAAGCGGCGCGGCTATCGCTTCATTTCACTGGATGAGGCGATGCGCGATCCTGCCTACGCGCGTGGCGCCGAGGGCTACAGCGGTCGCTACGGCCCGAGCTGGCTGCACCGTTGGGCGATGGCCGAGAAGAAGCCGAAAGACTTCTACGCCGGTGAACCGGAAGTGCCGAAGTGGGTGATGAAGCTGGCCAAGGTTGACTCGGAATGAAGCTCAGCGCTTGACGGCCAGCACGCCGTCAAGCGCGAGTTCGGCCTTGAAGCCCGCCTTTTCCAGACGTTTGGCCACTTCACGTGGCACGTCGCGGCCGCTGGTCAGCTTGTTCGGCGCGCCGGTGTAGTGGAACAAGCGGCCGCCCCTGCGGATGACGCGGGCGAGGTGGTCGTAGAACACCTGCGAGTACAGTTCGCCGGCGATGCCGAAGCGCGGCGGGTCGTGCAGGATCGCGTCGACACTGTTGCTGGCCACCTGTTCAATCTGCTGCGAGACGTCACCGTGGCTGAACTGCAGGCGGCCGCCGGCCGCGGCCGATTCCGGATCCGGTGACCACGGGTTGAGCGTGCGCAGCCACATCACATCGGCGTTCTTTTCGAACGAGCGGATCTGGCCGACACCGGCCTCCAGCGCGCAGGCGGCGAAGTAGCCCAGGCCGCCGCAGGTATCGAGGATGACCTTGCCGGCCGGGGCAACCAGCTCGACCTTGCGGCGCGCGTCCTCGAATGGTGACAGCTTGGAGGTCGGCAGCATCTTGATACCGTCGATCTCGAAGGTCGGTGCGCCCCATTCGGTCGGCACCAGCTTGATCAGCGAGCCGCTGTAGCGCGAGATAGGTGCGAAGTCCTCGCCATCCCAGTAGTACAGCGTGCGGTCCTTCAGCTTGCCCGGCCACGGGTAGTGCTGGCCACGGAAGTGGAAGCCGTCGGCATCCAGTACCACTCTGTCCTGGCCGCGGCCAAGGTCGAGCGAGCCCTGCCAGTCGGCGGCGCCCTTGTCATGGGCACGGCGCAGGGTGTCAGCGCTGTCGCGGGTCAGCAGGGGGCCGGTGTAATGGGGCACGGCGGGTACCGGGGCGGTTCGGGGGAGGGCATGGTACCGCAGCTGTTGCCGGGGCCACGCGTGGCTGCTGTTGCGGTAGATCCACGCCACGCATGGGTGCCGGCATGGCGGAGCCGAGCGTGGGTTCGGCGCTACAGCTGGCTGGTGCAGCTGAAGCCGTGCGTGGCTCCTTCCCCTGAGATCATGCCGACGCCACGCGAGGGCTGCATGCCCTGCAGCGCGCACGACCGACGGTGGACGTCCTGGGTTTCCGGTGGCTGCCGATCAAAGTCGTAGCGCAGGCTGCCGTCTTCCTGCATCAGCCAATGCACGGTAACGCGCTCATGGCGACCATCACCGAGATCCCAGTCCAGGGTGCGCATGATCAGAGTCTGGCCATCGGGCAGCTGCCGGACTTCGTCATAGGCACCTTGGGTCTTCGGCGCGCTTAACGCAAGCAGCAGAAACAGCAGCATTGGCATCGCTCCTCAAAGAAAACAGGATGTGTCCATATTGTCCTGAGCCGCCATCAGAATCATTGCGTCTTACGGGCACTTGACCGCGTACACCGGCCCAGCCCCGATCAGCATCAGTGCCATGTAGTCACTATCACTGGCCTTGCCCTTCAGCGTCGCGCCCTTGTTGAAGTGGAAGATGCCGAAGCCACCAGCCATGCGGATCAATGCGCTGTCGATCTGTTCGGCGTCATCGCGGAAATAGCGGCTGATCTCGCTGCGGGTGGCCTTGTGCAGGGCATTCGGCTCGCGCTGCCACTGCTCGCCTCGGCTGAAGGAGACGAAGTACTGGCCGCCTTCCTTGTCGATGCGGAAGTCGGCCGGTTTGCGCGCGCCGGTGGCGAAGCAGCCCTGCAACGGGTCGGCGCTGAAAGGAAGCCCGGCATCACCACTGCAGGCGGTGAGCAGCAGGAGGGCACCGGGCAGCAGCAGGCGGAGCGTGCGCATGGGATGTCCCGACGGGGCAGGTGCGGCTAGTGTAGGCAGCACACGGGCGTGGTCCGTACAGAAATTCGGCAAGGACACAGGGGTTTTCGGATGGCGAAGGGCAAGGCACCGTGGTGCGGCATGGCCAGTTGGCTGGGGATCGTGGTGGGCTGGGGCGCGGGCAGCCTCGCTGCGCAGGCGGCGGTGGCCGCAGGCGGCAATGCCATGGCTGCGGGATTGGGCGTGGGGGTGTTGGGCGCGGCGCTGGTGGGCTGCGGTCTGGCGGTGGCCTCGCGCGTGCGCGGTGAGCGCTGGCCGTGGATCGGCATTGCTGGGGCAGTGCTGAGCGCGCTGCCGCTGCTGATGTACCTGCTGCGGATGATGTTGAAGCTCTAGCGGTAGTGGGGGGGGGGGGGGGGGGGGGGGCGGGGGGGGGGGGCGCGCGGCGGGGGGGGGGGGGGGCGCCGGGCCCGCCGCGGCGCCCCCCTCCTCGCGCCCCCCCCCCCCCCCGCGCCCGCCCCCCCCCCCCCCCCCCACTACCCGGCGTGGATCATGCGCTGCGGTGAATCTCCACCGTCACGTGCACCAGCTCCTCATGAATCGCCAGCGCGCTGCGCACGGTATCGGCATCCAGACTGACGTCGCTGGTGACCACACTAGCGCTGACCGCGTACTTGCCGCGACCCACCTGCCAGACGTGCAGGTCGGCCAGGCGTGCCGGCCACGGGCCCTGTTCGATTACCTCGCGTACTTCGGCTACCACCGGCGCATCCATCTGCGCATCGAGCAGGATACGGCCGCTGTCGCGCAGCAGGCCGATCGCCCAGACCGTCACCAGCACGGCGCCGACCAGGCCCATCACCGGGTCCAGCCAGGTCAGGCCCAGCAGCTTGCCGCCAAGCAGGGCGACGATGGCCAGCACCGAGGTGGCGGCGTCGGCCAGCACGTGCACGTAGGTTGAGCGCAGATTGAGGTCATGACCGTGCGCATGGCTGTGGTGGTGGTCATGCACGTGCTGATGGCCATGGTCATGCCCGTGGTGGTGATGCGCGTGGCCCGGACTGTCGTGCAGCCACCATGCGCAGAGCAGGTTCACGCCCAGTCCCACCGCAGCGATGGCGATGGCTTCGTCGTAATGGATCGGTGCTGGCACCCACAGCCGTTCCAGCGATTGCACGGCCATCAATACAGCGACGCCGAGCAGGGCGATGGCGCTGGTGTAGCCGGCCAGGATCTCGATCTTCCACGTACCGAAGGCGAAGCGCGGGTCGTGCGCGTAGCGGCGCGCGCAGCGGTAGGCGAACACCGAGAGGCCCAGCGCCAGCGCGTGCGAACTCATGTGCCAGCCGTCGGCGAGCACGGCCATGGAGTTGAACCACCAGCCGCCGACGATCTCCACCAGCATCATGCTGACAGTCAACCACAGGGCGCGGCGGGTATTACGTTCGGCCAGCGGGTTGCCGTCGTCGAAGCGGTGTTCGTGGCGACGGGCGGCGGCTAGGGCGTCCAGTTGCATGGGGGAACCAAGGAGGTGGAGTAGATACCCCCATAGGGTATATGATCCGGTCATGGCCCATGTACACAAGAATCGAAAGCAGCTGCTGGCCCGGGTGCGCCGTATCGCGGGTCAGGTGGCGGCGTTGGAGCAGGCGCTGGACAAGCCCGAGGGGGCAGCGGGGGACTGCGCAGGCGTGCTGGTGCAGGTCGCCGCCGTGCGCGGTGCCGCCCACAGCCTGCTGATGGAGTTGCTGCACGAGCACCTGCAGGAACACGTAGTGGGTGCCGACGACCCGCAGCAGCGGGCGGACGAGGCTGCGGTGCTGGTGGAGCTGCTGCGCCGCTACGGCAAATAGGCCGTTGGGGGGGTAGAGTCGACTGTTAGTCGACTATCGCGCGAAACGCGGGATTCTATGCAGCCCGAGCGAAGAGCAGTCGACTAACAGTCGACTCTACCCCGCGTGCCGGTGCCGCGCGTTCCAGATGTGCGTGGCGGCCAGCAGCAGGCTGCCGGTGACGGTCATCGGCGTTTCCCAGTCATGTGAGGGCAAGGCCAGCGCGCCGGCCAGCAGCAGGCCGAGCCCGGCGCCGGCGGTGGCCCAGGCCAGCACGGGCAGTGGGTGACGGCGCTCGGCCCGCCACAGCGCGTAGCCGGTCAGTGGCAGGGCAATGGCCACGAACAGCAGATGCACCCATTCCGCTTCGGCCCATGTGCCGAACAGGGGCAGTGCGGCGGCCAGCAGGGGCAGCGCCAGGCAGTGCAGCAGGCACAGGCTGGACAGGGCGACCGCGCCGGCATCAAGCAGGGCGGCAGAAGGCGACTTCATCGGGGGAGGTTCCTTGCGCGACAATTGTTATACAGTAACATTTCCGTTCCGCAGCCAACCCGCTCCGACATGAACACTGTTTCCCGCGCCGACCGTCGCCTTCCGGTCACCGTGCTGTCCGGCTTCCTGGGGGCCGGCAAGACCACCCTGCTCAACCAGATCCTGCGCAACCGCGAGGGCCTGCGCGTGGCGGTCATCGTCAACGACATGAGTGAGGTCAACATCGATGCGCAGCTGGTGCGCGAAGGTGGCGCCGAGCTGCGCCGCACCGAAGAGACGCTGGTGGAGTTCAGCAACGGCTGCATCTGCTGCACGCTGCGCGATGACCTGCTGCAGGAAGTGCGGCGGCTGGCCGATGCCGGTCGCTATGACTATCTGCTGATCGAGTCGACCGGAATTGGCGAGCCGATGCCGGTGGCGGCCACCTTTGCGGTACGCGACGAGCAGGGCTTCAGCCTGAGTGACATCGCGCGGCTGGATACGATGGTGACGGTGGTCGACGGCAGCGCGTTCCTTGCCGACTTCGGCTCGACCCTGCGTCTGGCCGAGCGCGGCCAGCAGGCCGGGCCGGACGATGATCGCGGTGTGGTCGATCTGCTGTGCGAGCAGGTGGAGTTCGCCGACGTGATCGTGGTCAGCAAGGTGGACCAGGTGGATGACGAAGTGCTGCAGGACACGCTGGCGGTACTGCGTGGCTTGAACCGGGATGCGAAGCTGCTGCTGTCCAGCTTCGGTGATGTGCCTTTGGCCGAGCTGATGGATACCGGCCGCTTCGACATGGAGCGTGCGCAACGCGCGCCGGGTTGGGTGAAGGAGCTGCGTGGCGAGCACACACCGGAAACCGAAGAGTACGGCATTGGCAGCTTTGTCTACCGCTCGCGTCGTCCGTTCCATCCGGCGCGTTTCGCGCGCGCGCTGCAGTCGGGCATGCCCGGCGTGATCCGCAGCAAGGGCTGGTTCTGGCTGGCCAACCGCATGGATTGGGTAGGCGAGCTGAACACCGTGGGCGCGGCGACGCGCACGCAGGCGGCGGGCTTCTGGTATGCCGCGCGCGACCGTGTGCGCGCCGGGCTGGAGGACACCGCGCCGTTGCTGCCACCGACGCCGCTGCCTTACAGCGACTTGGGGTGGGCACGGCAGCAGGCCGACTGCTGGAGCGCGCCGCTGCCGGGGCTTGAGGAATTCCCGGATTCGGCCGCGCACATGGCGATGCAGCGGCTGTGGCACCCGCTGTGGGGTGATCGCCGCCAGGAGCTGGTGGTGATTGGTGTGCACATGGATGAGCGTGCGGTGCGCGCGGAGCTGGATGCGTGCCTGCTTAACGACCAGGAGCTGCGTGCGGGGCCACTGCTGTGGCAGCAGATGCCACAGGCGTTCCCGGTGTGGAAGCGCTGACGGTGCATTGAGGATTCATGGGTAGCTGGCCAGCGGCCGGCACTACCCCGGGTCGATACGCCATGCGTGGATGGCCGACATGGTGGAGTCGAGCTTGGCTCGACTCTACAGAAGCGAATCCACGCATGGCGTGGATCTACAACGCGTCACGCCACTGCCAGCCCTCGGTGCTCACCTGCAGCACCTGGGTCGGTCGCAACGCCTGCAGCAGGTGCCGGTCGTGGCTGGCCATCACCAGTGCGCCCGGCCACGCCGCAAGTAGCTCCTCCAACGCCTGCAATGCGCTCAGATCCAGCGCATTACCCGGCTCGTCCAGCAGCAACAGCTGCGGCGCGGGATCGGCATAGAGCACGCTGGCCAGTGCGCCCTTCACCCGTTCGCCATCGCTGAGGCTGTGGGCTGCCCGCTGGATGCGCTGTGCATCCAGTCCGAGCAGGGCCAACCGCGTGCGCAGCTCGCTTGGATCCGCGCGCGGGTTGGCGGCCTGCACGGTGTCGAGGATGCTGCGCCCACCGGACAACCCCAGCAGCTGCTGGTCGAGCAGGGCCAGTGGCGCATGCCGTTGCACGGTGCCACTGCATGCAGGCAGCTGGTCGGCCAACACACGCAGCAGGGTCGATTTGCCGCTGCCGTTGTCCCCGACCACGGCGATGCGCTGGCCGCGACGGATTTCCAACTGCAACGGTGCGCTGCAGCCATGTGGCAGCACCAGCGCCTCGGCCCGCAGCAGACGCGTACTGCCACGCTCACCCGCACCGGCAAACAGCGCCAGTTCCGGCGCCGCATGCACCGCGGATGCTGCTGCGCGCAGCTGCTCTGCGCTGGCCAGCAGGCGTTCGGCCTGCACCTGCTGTGCGCGGCCGTGGCTGGCCTCGGCGCGCTGCTTCTGCCTGCCGAGCAGGATCGGGGCCTGGTTGGCCTGCTTCGCATCGCGATTGCCACGTGCCTGGCGTTGTTGCTGGCGTTCGTGTTGTTCGCGCGCGCTGCGTTGCTGTTGCCGGTGCTGCGCACGCGCATGGTCAAGCTGGGCGGCGACGGCTTCACGTTCGGCGGCGCGGGTGTCGGCGTAGTGCTGCCACGGCCCACCATAGCGATGCAGCCCGCGCGCATCGAGCTCGACAATCTGCTGCATGCGGCCCAGCAGCTCGCGATCATGGCTGATCGCCAGCAGGCCGCCGCGCCATTGCTGCAACTGCTCGTACAGCTGTTGACGATGACGTGCGTCGAGGTGGTTGCTGGGTTCGTCCAGGATCAGCCAGTCGGCGCCGCTGGCCCACGCGCCGGACAGCGCCACCTGCATCGCCTGGCCGCCACTGAGGCGTGCGGCGGGCTGGGTGGGATCGAGATCGTCAGGCAGCCGAAGCGCCTGCCACTGCTGCTGCAGGCGCTCGCGCAGATCCCAGCGGTCGCCTACGCAGGCGAAGTCGGCCTCGTCCACGCTGCCGGCTTCGATGCGTTGCAGTGCGGCCAGCTCCGCGCCGACACCGGCCAGTTCACCGACCGTGCCGGTGGGTGGATAGCCGGGTGTCGGCAACAGGAACACGCGGCCGCTGCCAAGCACCTGGCCGTTGTCGGGCGACAGCCGGCCGGCCAGCAGGCGTGCGAGCACGCTCTTGCCGGCGCCATTGGCACCGACCAGGCCGGTGGCGACCGGTTCGAAGGAAAACGTCAGATCGGAAAACAGCGGGCGGCCGTCGGCCAATCGATACGACACGCGATCGAGCGTGAGGGAATGCGGGGTCATGCGACCTCCATGGATGCCGGGTTCTCCCCTGCGCGCAGGGGCGGGAAGAGTCAGGCCGTCTGCTGGGAAGACGGCGGCATCAATGGCGCATTGGTCGCGAGCCTCTTGGAGGGATGAGGGGAGATTATACCGCCCGCAGGGCATACTAATTGTAGAGTCGAGCTTGCTCGACTGCTTTTGAGGAGCAGTCGAGCAAGCTCGCCCCGCCTCTCGTCGTTCCGCGCGCCGCCCCCCCCCCCCCCGCGCCGCCCCCCCCCCCCCCCCCCCCCCCGACTCTACGTGGCACGGCCAGCGAGCGCGGATCTACCGGGCCTACGGCACGGTTTCCAAGCGCGCGCTGACGAAATCGATGAATACCCGCAGCTTCGGAAGCACGTGGCGGCCGGAGGGCCACAGCAGGTGGAAGATGCCGCAGGAGTGCACATGCTCGTCGAGCACGGTCAGCAGCCGGCCGTCGGCCAGTGCATCGCGCACCGAGTGCACCGGCACGAATGCCAGGCCGATATCGCGCAATGCGAGCGCTACCCGTGCTTCGATGGTGTTGGCCACCATGTGTACCGGCAGTTCCTGCGGTGTTTCATGGTCGGGCCAGTGGATCGGCCACAGTTCCAGCTTGCCGGTGCTGGGGAAGCGATAGTGCAGCAGCGTGTGCTGCATCAGATCGGCCGGCGTGCGCGGCGTGCCGCGCCGCTGCAGGTACGCCGGCGAGGCGACGATGCGGCGTGGGAACACGCCCAGGCGTCGTGCGTTCATGCGTGAGTCGCTGGGCTCGCCGACGCGCAGCACGGCATCGAATCCCTCCTCGATGACATCGACCAGGCGATCGCTGAAATCCAGATCGAGGCGGATATCGGGATAGGCCGCCATGAACTCGGCCATCAGCGGCAGGGTCAGGTCACCCACCAACGGCAGGCCGATGCGCAGTGTGCCGCGTGGCGTGGCGTGCGGCTGTGCCAGCTCGGTGCGGGCGGCATCGCGCTCGTCGAGGATGCGTCTGCAGCGTGCCAGGAACAGCTGGCCCTCGGCGGTGAGGGTGATGCTGCGGGTGCTGCGATGAAACAGGCGCACGCCCAGCGCGTGCTCCAGCCGGGCAACGCATTTGCCGGCGGCCGAGGCCGAGATGCCCTGCAGGCGACCGGTCTCGACGAAGCTGCGGGTATCCGCGGCGTGCACGAAGGTCTGCAGATTGGCGAGGTTGTCCAGGACTGACATGGGCGTGCGGGTAATGAAATCGGCAGGGTAGGTCGGCGCGGCTGTAGCGGGTGGCTCCGCCATCGCAACACTGTGGTGCGGGGTGGCGTAGGGACCGTTGCGGCCTTGCAGTTCCGGCCATCATGCCGATTGCGGACTACACGGTCCATGATGCCCGGAGCGGCAACCGGCTTTTTGCGCGACGGCGGGCTGCCTAACGTGGCGGGCCTCTCCCCACGGACCATCGCGATGAATGCTGTTCCTTCCCTTGCACCTGCGCCGACGCTGCCGTCGGTGCAGCGGCTGCTGCAGCAGGTACACCCGCAGCGCCTGGTCGGCGCGGTGGTGCTGGTGCGCGAGCACGGCGTGCTGCGTCATGCCAGCGCCACCGGCCTGGCCGATCGCGAGTCGGCCATGCCGATGCAGCGTGACCAGTTGTTCCGGCTGGCATCGGTCAGCAAGCCGCTGTTGACCACGGTGATCCTGCGCCTGGTGGCCGATAGCGTGCTGGACCTGGACGCGCCAGTACAGCGTTGGCTGCCGGACTTCCGTCCGGCGCTGGCCGATGGCAGCACGCCGCCGATCAGCCTGCGCCAATTGCTCAGCCATAGCAGCGGGCTGGGCTACCGCTTCCTTGAAGCCGATGCGGATGGCCCGTACGCACAGGCCGGCGTCAGCGATGGCATGGATGCGAATCCGCTGACATTGGCCGACAACGTACATCGCATCGCGCAGGCGCCGCTGTTGTTCGCACCAGGCAGCCAATGGTTGTACTCATTGGGCGTGGACGTCGCGGGCGCCGTGGCCGAAGCAGCGACCGGTGAAACCCTGCAGGCACTGTTCGAGCGCGTGCTGGCCGCACCTCTGGGCCTGCGCGACGCTGCCTTCGCTGCGCGCAACGCGGCACGGCTGGCCACGCCCTATGTCACCGACACGCCACAGCCGCATCGCCTGCAGGAAGGCGAGGTGGTCGCTCCATTCGAGGGTACCGTCGGCATCGAGTACAGCCTCGCGCGCGCCACCGATGCCAGCCGTTTCCCTTCGGCCGGTGCTGGATTGATTGGCGGCGCCGATGAGGTGATGGCGGTGCTGGAAGCACTGCGCGACGTACAGGCCTCGGATCTGTTGCCGGTCGCACTGGCAGCGGAGATGGCCACTCCGCAGGTGGGCGAGCAGGGGCCGCCGGAACCGGCCGGCTGGGGCTTCGGGCTGGGCTTTGCGGTGCTGCGCGATGCCGCCCCCAGTGGCACGCCACAGAGCGAAGGCACCTGGCGCTGGGGCGGTGCCTACGGCCATAGCTGGTTTGTCGATCCTGCGCGTGGGCTGAGCGTGGTGGCGCTGACCAACACCCTGTATGAAGGCATGGATGGCGCCTTCGTCGATGAACTGCGTGACGCCGTCTATGCCGATCTGGAGGCTGCACGATGAGCGGCCATGCCATTGATGCGGCGAGTCCTGCCGGCGAAGCTACACGCCTGCCGTGGGCCGGCCTGCTGGCGCTTGCAGGTGGCGGCTTCATCACCCTGCTGACCGAGACCCTGCCGGCCGGTGTACTGCGGCCGATGGGCGAGAGCCTGGGCGTGAGTGATGCGGCGGTGGGCCAGCTGGTCAGCGTGTACGCGCTGGGATCGGTGATGGCCGCACTGCCGATGACCGCGTTGACCCAGCGCCTGCCGCGGCGGCCGTTGCTGCTCGCGGCGATTGCTGGCTTCGTGGTGGTCAACACGCTGACCGCCGTGAGCAGCAGCTATCCGCTGGTCCTTGCCGCGCGCTTCCTTGCTGGCGTCTGTGGTGGCCTGCTGTGGTCGCTGGTGGCTGGCTACGCGGCGCGCATGGTGGTGCCGTCACTGCAGGGCCGCGCGATTGCGGTGGCGATGGTTGGATCGCCGCTGGCGCTGTCGCTGGGCGTACCGGCGGGCACGTTGCTGGGCCAGCAGATCGGCTGGCGCTGGGCGTTCGCGTTGATGAGCGTGCTGGGTGTCGGCCTGCTGGCGTACGCGCGCTGGGCACTGCCGGCGCTACCGGCGGCAGCCGCCGGTCAGCGCACGTCGTTGGGTACGGTGTGGCGCATGCCAGGCGTGCGCAGCGCGTTGGCGGTGATGGTGCTGTACGTGCTGGCGCACAACGTCCTCTACACCTACATCGAACCGCTGGCGGTGGAGGCTGGCGCCGGCCCGTGGCTGGACCGCCTGCTGCTGGCCTTCGGCGTTGCTGCCATCGTTGGAATCGGCATTGCCGGCTGGGGCGTGGACCGTCATCTGCGCACGCTGGTGTGGGCGGCCGTGATCGGTTTCATCCTGCCGGTGTTGATCCTGCTGTCGTGGCCAGGACAGGCCACACCGCTGCTGCTGGCAACGATTTTGTGGGGCGTGGCGTTCGGCGCCGTGCCAACCCTGTTCCAGACCGCACTTGCACGTCGCGCGGGTGCTGCCGCCGACCTGGCGCAATCGATGCTGGTGACCGGCTGGAACCTGGCGATCGCCGGCGGTGGCGTTGCCGGCGGCGTGCTGCTGCAGGCCAGCGGCCCGAGCCAGCTGGGATGGTTGCCGTTGCTGCTGCTGGCGGTGACGGTGGTGTGGCTGCTGGCACGGCCGAAGGCCTGGGCGTAGGCGCAGACCAGACGTTACCGAGGTGCCGGCCAGCGGCCGGCACTACCGTGGGCCACGCCATCCACGCATGGCGTGGATCCACCGAGCGCAGCGACCCGCGTTTGCTTTTGATTTTCCTGTTGATTCCGTGGTGGGGCGCCGCCGGAACCTGTCAGAGGCCGGGGCGGTCGGGTTCGCGGGGGTGTCCGCGGCATGGATGCCGCGGCCCAGCCCCCATGGACGGGTCTACGGCGTCCCCCGCGAACCCGACCGTCCCGGCCAACCCTGGGATAGTAGTACGCGACCCACCACGAGGGGCTCCGCCGTTGGCCGTCCTACTCGATTCCCTCACGCTCGATCGGCACGCTGCGCGGATTCTGCATGTGCTCCCGCGCCGCGCCATAGCGCTGCTGCCGCTTGTGATGGAACACCACGAACTCATCCCGCGGCAGCGGCCGCGAGAACAGCCAACCCTGCGCGAACTCGACCTTCCGGGTATGCAGATACGCCAGCTGTGCCTCGGTCTCCACGCCCTCGGCCACCACCCACAGGCCCAGCTCCTTGGCCATGTCGATGATGTGCGGGGTTACCGGGCTGGTGGCGCTCTCGGTGTCGATCGCATCGATGAATGATTTGTCGATCTTCAACGCGTCCAGTGGCAGCTGCTCCAGGTATTGCAGGCTGGAGAAGCCGACGCCGAAATCGTCAATGGCCACGCTGTGCCCGGCCCGACGCGCCTGCGCCAGCATCGTGCGGGCGCGGTCCAGATCCAGGAAGCCGCGCTCGGTGGCCTCCATCCAGATCTGCTGCGGCAGGATGCCGCTGCCGGCCATGTGCTTGGAGATCATCTTCAGCGCACGGCCGCTGCTGATATCTTCGGCGGCCAGGTTGATCGCGATGTGCGCGCTGCGGTCGGCCACCAGCAGTTCACGCATGTCGCGCACTACGTTCTCGATCACCAGATCGGTGACCGCGCCGATCATGCCGGCCTCTTCGGCCAGCGGAATGAACAGGTCCGGCCGCACCTGGGTGCCATCCGGGCGCTGCCAGCGCACCAGCGCTTCGGCGCCGACGCAGATGCCGGTATCCAGCTCGATGATCGGCTGGTAGTGCAGGTACAGCTCGCGGCGGCGGATCGCTGTGGCCAGCTCCCCGCGCAGGGACAGGCGGCGACGCGACAGCCAGATCACCAGGCCGGCACCGGCAGCGGCCAGCAGAAGGCCGATCGGCACGAACAGCCAGGCCTGCTGGCGGAAGGTCGCGGCAAGCGCGGTACGCGGCATGGTCGCGATCGCCAACCACTCTTCGTTGCGGGCGGTGGCATACAGGGTGTGGTGGTCCAGGCCTTCATCGGGGGCGCGCAGCAGGGCCTCCAGCAATGCCGGATCCATGCCGTCCTGCCTGGCCATGAGACGCCCATCGGGGCTGGCCAGGGCAAGGCGCACGTTCGGGTCGGCGATGACATCGACGAAGCGGCGCGGATCGACCAGCACGTCGTAGTTGCCGTAAAGGATCGACAGGACCTGGCGCCGTCCGCTGGCCTCGGGGCGCACATCCACGGCGATGCCGGCGCCATCACTGGTGATGTGGTCGGCCTTGGGCTGGTTGACGTCGGACAGGAACGGCCCCCACGACGTACAGCGCAGCTTGCCACCCTCGAAGTAGCCCATCTGGTCGACCGACGGCGAGGTCATCACCAGCGTCTGCATGCGCCGGATATGGTCGGGCCCGCAGGCGACGTGGGCGCCGACCTCGGCCGACTGCAGTGCCGCCAGCGCTTCCTGGTAGGACTGGTCGGCGCGGCGCAGGGCGCGATCCGCGATGTCGCGCAGCCGCTGCTGCTCGACGCTGACTGCACGGTCCCAGGTGGCATAGGCCATCACCGCGATCGGCACGGCCGCGGCCAGCAGCGCCAGCGCGGTGCCACCAATGATCACGCGCAGCCGACTCATGGCCGGAGCTCCAGCGGGGCGGGCAGGGCAGGGTGCATGGGCGGGGCCGGTCCTTGGGCAGGTGCGGCTATCTGAGCATGGCGCCGGGCCGGGTGGAATGGGACGAATCCGGTATTGGGTCACATTGTGATGAAAGCGGCCAGATTTGACGTGATCGGGTCGTCCGGTGCTGGCGCTCCGCGCCGCGGAGGACTACCGTCGAACGCTTAGCCCGCCCCTTTCCACGCCCATGACCGAGCCCGCAACGCCCCCGGAGCACCTGCGCCGTAGCCTGTCCAACCGCCACCTGCAACTGATCGCCATCGGCGGTGCCATCGGCACCGGCCTGTTCATGGGGTCGGGCAAGACCATCAGCCTGGCCGGCCCGTCCATCGTCTTCGTCTACCTGATCATCGGCGCGATGCTGTTCTTCGTGATGCGCGCGATGGGCGAGCTGCTGCTGTCCAACCTGCAGTACAAATCCTTCATCGATTTCTCCACCGACCTGCTCGGCCCCTGGGCCGGCTTCTTCTGTGGATGGACCTACTGGTTCTGTTGGATCGTGACCGCCATTGCCGACGTGATCGCGATCGCCGCCTACGCACAGTTCTGGTTCCCCGGGCTTGAAGCCTGGAAGCCGGCGCTGGCCTGCGTGATGCTGCTGCTGTCGTTGAACCTGGTGACGGTGAAGCTGTTCGGTGAAATGGAATTCTGGTTCGCGCTGATCAAGATCGTGGCGATCTGCGCACTGATCATCACCGGCGCCGGGCTGGTGGCGTGGGGCTTCACCTCGCCCAGTGGCCACACCGCGTCACTGTCGAACCTGTGGAATGACGGCGGCATGTTCCCGATGGGCCTGGTCGGCTTCTTCGCCGGGTTCCAGATTGCGGTGTTCGCTTTCGTCGGCATCGAGCTGGTCGGCACCACCGCCGCCGAAACCGCCGACCCCGAGCGCAACCTGCCCAAGGCGATCAACTCGATCCCGGTGCGCATCATCATCTTCTACGTGCTGGCGCTGATCGCGATCATGGCCGTCACCCCGTGGCGCCAGGTGGTGCCGGACAAGAGCCCGTTCGTGCAGCTGTTCGTACTGGCCGGCATTCCCGCCGCCGCCAGCCTGATCAACTTCGTGGTGCTGACCTCGGCCACGTCCTCGGCCAACAGCGGCATCTTCTCCACCAGCCGCATGCTGTACGGCCTGGCAGAGGAAGGCCACGCACCGCGCGGGCTGTCGAAACTGTCACGCGCCGCCGTGCCGGCCCGTGGCTTGCTGTTCTCCTGCCTGTGCCTGCTGGGCGGCACCCTGCTGATCTACCTGATTCCCAATCTGGTGACCGCCTTCACCCTGGTGACGACGCTGGCGACGGTGCTGTTCATCTTCGTCTGGTCGCTGATCCTGGTGGCCTACATGGCCTATCGCCGTCGCTACCCGGAGCGCCACGCTGCCTCGATCTTCAAGATGCCCGGCGGCGTTGCCATGTGCTGGGCCTGCCTGGTGTTCTTCGCCGCCGTGCTGGTGCTGCTGAGCCTGCAGGCCGACACCCGCCAGGCGTTGATCGCCAGCCCGGTGTGGTTCGTGCTGCTGGGCGTGGGGTATTGGGTGCGGCGGAGGACCGCGAAGTAACCCAGCGTTTTCGTTCCATTGATTGATCCAGAGATCTTTCTGGAATGGGGTCAGAGCCCGTTGCTCAGCAACGGGATCCGACCCCGGCAGGTCGCGGGACATTGTCGAAGGCGGGGTGGGTCCGGTGGCGGGAGTGTCCGCGGCACGGATGCCGCGGCCAAGCCCCCATGGATGAAGTGACCCCCGGGAGTTGGACACCAGATCCAACCCCGAGGGATACATGAACAGATACGACGCGCGTTTCAAACTGCTGGTCGCCAAGGAGGCCTGCAAGACCTCCACATCGGTCAAAGCCATTG
>NZ_JAWIRS010000023.1:0-61564 GCF_036320005.1 Stenotrophomonas sp. SMYL11 | reverse complement strand
CGGGGGTGGGGGGGTGTGTTGGGGCAGGACCGTTGGCGCCATGGATGGCGCCATCGAGCCCCCATGGACGGGTTCACGGCGTGTCCTGCCAACCCACACCGCCCCGCCCAACACGTAGAAACCCGAGCCGCTGGCTTTGGCATTGGCCTCTGCGGGTGCAGGGTGCAACCCTGCAAAGAAGAAGGCCGCCTTTCGGCGGCCTCACTTCTCTTTACTTCAGCTTGATCTCGCGCAGGCGTTCCTCGAGGAAGCCGTGGGCGGTGATCGCCTCCGGGTACCGGCTCGGGTTCTCCGGGGTGATGCACGACGGCAGCACGTCGATCAGATAGTCCGGATTCGGATGCAGGAAGAACGGCACCGAGTAGCGCGGCTGGCGGGCCAGCTCGCCCGGAGGATTGACCACGCGGTGGATGGTCGAGGGGTACACGTGGTTGGTCAGGCGCTGCAGCATGTCGCCGATGTTGACCACGATGGTGTCGGCATCGGAGGTGAACGGCACCCACTCGCCATCATGCGACTGCACTTCCAGGCCGGCCGCGCTGGCGCCGACCAGCAGGGTGATGAAATTGATGTCGCCATGGGCGCCGGCACGCACGTTCGGGATGTCGTCGGTGGTGATCGGCGGGTAGTGGATCGGGCGCAGGATCGAGTTGCCGAAGTTGGTCTTGTCGGCGAAGAAGTCTTCCGGCAGGCCGATGTGCAGGGCCAGCGCCGACAGTACGCGCGAACCCAGGTTGTCCAGCGCCTGGTACAGGCCGTAACCGCGCTCGCGGAAGCCCTCGACCTCGGTCGGCCACAGGTTCGGCGCCATCACGTCACGGTACTTGGAGTCGTCGGCGATCTCGCGACCGATGTGCCAGAACTCCTTCAGGTCGAAATGCTTGGAGCCCTTGGCGGTCTCCACGCCGAACGGGGTGTAGCCGCGGGCGCCGCCACTGCCGGCCACGTGGTACTTGCGCTTGACCTCCTCCGGCAGGGCGAAGAAGGCCTTGAAGGCATCGTAGGCCGCGTCGATGTCGGCCTGCGGGATGCCGTGGTTGCGGATGCCCGCGAATCCCCATTGGCGGTAGGCCGCGCCCAGCTCGGCCACGAAGGCCTCGCGGTCGCTGTCGAAACGGGTGATGTCGAGGGTGGGGATCTGGCTCACAGCGGTTCCTGGCTTGTCGTTGGGTCTGGAAGGGCCAGCGCATTCATGGCCCACCTGAACATTGTGACAGATCGCCCGGGGGACGCCACTCGATACGAAGAAACAAACCGATACAATGCGCAACCCGCGCGCGGATTAACGATTCCGTCACAACCGGGACTCCCGCACCTGTTCCACCTGCCGCCTCCGTCCTTCATGCGCCCTGCTGCTGCTTCTGCCAACACCTCCCTGCCCTCCGGCCCGGCACGTCATTGGCGCCGATTGGCCTGGTGGTCGCTGTTCGTGGCCGGCAACGCGCTGCTGGGGATGGCGATCACGCTCGGCAACGTACCGCTGGCCGACAACCCCGGTGGCGCAATCGGCCTGGCTTACCTTTCCGTCGCTCTGCCGGGGCATCTGCTCGCCTTTGGTGCCCTCGCAGGCCTGCTGCCGCTGCTGCTGGGCCTGTGGCCGCGCAGCGCGCGCACGCTGAGCATCAGCGCCGTGCTGCTGCAGGGCCTGTGGCTGTGCCTGCTGCTGGTTGATGCGAAGGTTTTCACTCTGTATCGGTTCCACCTCAATGCCATGGTGGTGAACATGGTGTTCGGCGGCGCGCTGCAGGACCAGGTCGCGTTGTCCTGGAAAACCTGGCTGCAGGCCGGACTGCTGGTCGCCGCCATCTTCGCCGCCGAAGGCCTGCTGGCCTGGGCATGCTGGAAGCTGTTGCCCGCCCTGCCCCGCCGCCGCCCAGTCCTGCAGGCCTGGTCGGTGGTCGCTCTGCTGATGGCGGGTGGCCAGGTCGCCACCGCCTACTACGATGCCCGCGGCGACCGCGACGTCATCGCGCAGTGGAACTACCTGCCCTGGGCACAGCCGATCACCGCCAAGAGCTTCATGCGCAAACTGGGTGTTGTCAGCGAACAGCAGGCCGGCCTGCCTGACCCGCGCCATGCGCAGCTGCTGTATCCGCTGCAGCCCCTGCGCTGCCAGAACCCATATCGGCCGAATGTGCTGATGGTGGTGCTGGAGTCGCTGCGCCAGGACGCCATGACGCCGCAGCTGATGCCCAATACGACGGCACTGGCACAGGCTTCGCGCGTGTACGACAAGCATTTCAGTACCGGCAATGCCACCCGCTACGGCCTGTTCGGCCTGCTCTACGGCCTGCCCGGCGGCTACTGGCAGAGCATGCTGGACGAACAGCGCGGCTCGCAGCTGTTCCAGGTGCTCAGCCAGCAGGGCTACGACCTGCACCTGTACGGCAGCGCGCCGCTGTACAGCCCGGAGTTCGACCGCACCGCCTTCGCCGACGTACGCGACCAGCTGCACCAGGGCCCCTCCGCCCTGACGCCCGACAAGCGTGACGCAGCCATCGTCACCGCGCTGCAGAGCGACATCCGCACCAGCCAGGCCGCGCAGCACCCGTGGTTCGGCTTCGTGTTCCTCGACTCCACCCACGCCGGCTACCACCTGCCCGCCAGCTACCCGCCGGTGGCCACGCCGATGGCCAAGGAGATCGACTTCCTGTCCTTCGGCCCAGACCACGACCCGACGCCGGAGCTCAACCGCTACCGCACCGCCGTGCACTACGCCGACAGCCTGATCGGCTCGCTGCTGGACGACCTTCGCGCACAAGGCCTGGCCGAGAACACCATCGTGCTGGTCACCGGTGACCATGCCGAAGAGTTCAACGACCTCAAGCTGAACTACTGGGGCCACAACGGCAACTTCTCCGACTACCAGCTGCAGGTGCCGTTCGTGCTGCACTGGCCAGGCCAGGCCAGCGGCCATGAGATGCGCACCAGTTCGCATGAGGACTGGGTGCCGACGTTGATGCGCCACGCACTGGGCTGCGAGAACGCACTGAGCGACTTCAGTACTGGCCAGGACCTGCTGGCCGCGCCCACCACCAGCGAACGTGCGCTGGTGGTGGAGAGCTGGTCGCAGCGTGCGGTACGCCATGGCGATGCCATCTACGTGTTCGACAAGTTCGGCAACGCCACCGCGCTCGACCGGCACTACCGTCCGCTGCCGCAGCAGGCGCCGGACGCCGCCGCCATCCGCTCCGCATGGGAAGCGCTGACCCGCTTCCGCAACCGCTGAATTCCAAGGACCGATCCTGCATGAACCGTCCGCTGCGTATCCTGCATACCGAAGCCGCCAAGGGAATGGGCGGGCAGGAGATCTACATCTTCCGGCACATGCAGGTGATGCGCGCGCGTGGCCATGAAGTGTCGTTGCTGTGCCAGCCCGATGCGCGCCTGGCCACACTGGCACGCGACGACGGTTTCACCGTGCATACGCTGCGCATGGGAGGCCTGGCGCGCCTGCTGCGCGGCGTGTGGTCGGTATCGCGACTGGTGCGCCGCGAACGCTACGACGTGGTCAACACCACCAGCCGCCGAGATGCGCTGATCGCCGCCGCCGGTGCACGCCTGGGCGGCACGCCGCTGGTGGTGCGCTCACGCCACCTGATGAGCCCGGTCAATTCGCTGCTGACCTATACCGGGCTTCCGCACCGGGTGTTGACCGTCAGCAGCTTCGTCAAGCAGCTGCTGGCCGACCGTGGCATTCCGGCCGAGCGCATCGGCATCGTGCCGCCGATCGCGGTTCCGCCGCGCTGGAGCGAGATCCGCAAAGCCGATCCCTGGCAGTGCCTGCAGGACGCGCGCGCGCAGGTGCGTGCCGAGCTCGGTTTCGGCGAACAGGACATCGTGGTCGGCTGCGTGGCGGTACTGCGCGAGCCCAAGGGCCATGCCGACCTGCTGCAGGCGATGATTCCGCTGTGCAAGGCCAACCCGGACCTGCACCTGGTGATCGTCGGTGATGGCCAGGCCGTGACGGAACGACTGCAGGCGATGTGCGCCGAGCACGGGCTGCAGCGCCAGGTGCACCTGCTCGGCTACCGCGATGGAGCCTGCCGGCTGATGGCCGGCTTCGACATCTTCGCCCTGGCCTCGCACAAGGAAGCGGCCGGCACCGTGTTCCTGGAAGCGGCTTATGTGGGCGTACCGATCGTAGCCACGCGGGTGGGTGGCGTGCCGGAGATGGTGGTCGATGGCAGCAATGCGATCCTCACCCGTTTGGGAGACAATGCCGCCCTGACAGGTGCCTTGCGCCTGCTGGTGGATGACCCGGAACGGCGGCGGCAGATGGGCCGCGCTGGCTGGGACTGGATGCACGGCGCGCACCGCTTCACGCCGGACGGCCACGGTGAAGCCACCGAACACTACTACCACCAGTGGCTGAAGGAGCTGGGACATGGCTGATGCGCGAACCGTTCCGGTGCTGATGCACCACCATGTCAGCCCCTCGCCGGGCATGATCACCGTGTCGCCGGAAAACTTCGAAAGCCAGATCGCGTGGCTGGCAGGCAATGGCTGGACCTCACTCACGCTGGACCAGTACGCCGGCTTCCTGGCCGGCAAGCCGGTGCCGCGCAAGTCGATCGTCATCACCTTCGACGATGGCTACCTGGACAACTGGGTGTATGCCCATCCGATCCTGCAGAAGTACGGCATGCATGCAGTGGTGTTCGTGGTCACCGGCTGGATGGGCGAAGGCCCGGAACGTCCGCATGCCGGCATTGCCGGAGCGACGCTGCCTTCGACGCCGGACCATCGCGGCTGCGAAGCGGCGATCTACGAGCAGGACCGCAGTGACGATGTGATGATGCGCTGGAGCGAAGCGCGTGCGGCCATCGCCGCCGGCACCTTCGAAGTGCATTGCCACACCCATACCCACACCCGCTGGCTGCGCCGTGACGATCTGGACCGTGCGCAGCGCCGCGCGGGCCTCAGCCGGGATCTGGCGATCTCGCGCGAAGTCCTGCAGGACAAGCTTGGCGACGTGTCCGATACCTTGTGCTGGCCGTACGGTGATTTCGACCAGGATCACATCGAAGTGGCGCGCGAGCAGGGCTTCCGCTACCTGCACACCACCCACCCGTTCGGCCGCAACGTGATCGGTGGCGACCCGGAACGCATCTATCGTTTCGCGATCCGCAACCGCCCGGCCAACTGGCTGCGCAAGCGCATCCGCCTGAGTTACAACCCGCTGATCGCGCCGCTGTTCAATGGGTTCAAGGCACGCCAGAAGAAGATGGTGCCGGGGCCCTGAGCACGCCATCCACTTGGGCCGCCACAAAAGAAAACGCCCCGGGATTCCGCGGCGTTTTCTTCATACGGATGTGCAGTCGCCTCAGCTGGCGGCTTCACGCACGGCAGCGGACAAGCGGTCCAGCGTCTGCTGCATCAGCGTGGCGTCATCGGCTTCCACGGTGACCCGCACCACCGGCTCGGTACCGGACGGCCGCAGGAACGCGCGGCCACGGCCGGCTACGGCCTGCTGCGCCACAGCCAGCGCGGACTGCACGCTTTCAGACTGCACCGTGGCCTTGGCCGAGACATTGCCCAGACGCACGTTGACGGTCTTCTGCGGCACCCGCACCAGGCCCTTCAGTGCCTGGCGCAGGGTCTGCCCACTGTTGCGCAGCGCGACCAGCACCTGCAAGGCGCTGACGATGCCATCACCGGTGGTGGCCCGGTCCAGGCACAGCAGATGGCCCGACGCTTCACCACCGAGTACACCGCCGCCTTCGACCAATGCCTGGTGCACGTAGCGGTCACCGACGTTGCTGCGCACGAACGGGATCTGCAGATCGGCGAAGGCTTTCTCCACGCCGTAGTTGCTCATCAGCGTGCCGACCACCGGGCCGCGCAGGCGGCCTTCGTCCTTCCAGGCGCGGGCCAGGATGTACAGCAGGTCGTCACCGTCGACCGGGTTGCCCTGGTCGTCGGCCATCAGCACACGGTCGCCATCACCATCGAACGCGATGCCGAGATCGGCACGGGTCTCGCGGACTTTGGCCGCCAGGTTGTCGATATGGGTGGAACCTACGCCGGCGTTGATGTTGACGCCGTTGGGCTCGCCACCGATGCCGATCACCTCGGCGCCCAGTTCGCGGAACAGCAGCGGTGCGATCTGGTAGGTGGCGCCGTGTGCGCAATCCAGCACCAGGCGCACGCCACGCAGGTCGAACGCGCGCGGCACGCTGGCCTTGCAGAACTCGATGTAGCGGCCGACCGCTTCGCGCGCACGCGATGCCTTGCCCAGCTTCTCCGATTCGGCGGTGGTGAACGGAACGTCCAGCGCCGCTTCCAGGGCAAGTTCGGTGGCATCGTCGAGCTTCTCGCCCTGGGCCGAGAAGAACTTGATGCCGTTGTCGTAATGCGGGTTGTGCGAGGCGCTGATGACGATGCCGGCGTCCACGCCCAGCGTGCGTGTCAGGAACGCCACCGCCGGGGTCGGCATCGGCCCCAGCAGCTGTACGTCGGCGCCGGCGGCGACCAGGCCGGCTTCCAGTGCCGCTTCGAACATGTAACCGGAAATGCGGGTGTCCTTGCCGATCACCACGATCGGCCGGCGCCCGTCCTGGCCGCGCTGGGCGACCAGGACACGGCCCAGGGCATTGCCCAGGCGCAGCACGAAGTCGGCCGAGATCACGCCCTGGCCGACCCGCCCACGGATGCCATCAGTACCGAAGTACTTGCGGCCTCCCATCACGCCACCTCCGGCGCCGGCTGACGGCCCAGCAGTGCCAGCAGATCGGACAGGCGGTCGCGCATTTCGCGGCGGTCGCAGATCTGGTCGATGGCACCGTGCTCCAGCAGGAACTCCGAGCGCTGGAAGCCTTCCGGCAGCTTTTCGCGCACGGTCTGCTCGATCACGCGCGGGCCGGCGAAGCCGATCAGCGCCTGCGGTTCGGCGATGTTGATGTCGCCCAGCATCGCGAACGAGGCCGACACACCACCGGTGGTCGGGTGGGTCAGCACCGAGATGTACGGCAGGCCCGCTTCACGCAGCTTGCCCAGCGCGGCCGAGGTCTTGGCCATCTGCATCAGCGAGAACAGGCCTTCCTGCATGCGCGCGCCGCCACTCTGCGAGAAGCACACGTACGGAGCACCGATCTCGACCGCGGTTTCGGCGGCCAGCGCGAAACGCTCACCCACCACCGAGCCCATCGAGCCCCCCATGAAGGCGAAGTCGAACGACGAGGCCACCAGTGCACGGCCCTTGAGCAGGCCGCGCATGGCGATCAGCGCGTCATATTCGCCGGTGTTCTTCTGCGCGATCTTGATGCGCTCGCTGTACTTCTTCTGGTCCTTGAACTTGAGCAGGTCGGTCGGGCCCAGGCGCGCACCGATCTCGGTGGTGCTGTCGGCGTCGAACAGAGCGGCCAGGCGCGCACGTGCGCGGATCGCCATGTGGTGACCGCACTTCGGGCAGACCTCCAGGTTCTCTTCCAGTTCCGGACGGTACAACGCGCTGCCGCAGTTGCTGCACTTTTCCCACAGGCCCTCGGGGACACTGCGCTTCTTGCTGGGGGTGTTGTCGGTGCGGATGCCGGACGGCATCAACTTGCTGAGCCAACTCATGCGGGAGGACACTTCCGTTCAGGGCGGCCCGAGGGCCGCAAAGGCGGACAGTCTAGCTCCGCTTTCCCCGCCCGTGCACCCCCTTGCCGGACACGGGGCCGCCGGAAAAAACCATGCTGGGACGTACGTTTAGGTGCTGGATCGTGCCATCCGCTGGCGGGTAGCCCTTACTTGCAGACCCATGGGTAGTGCCGGCCGCTGGCCGGCAACCCCTGCGCGCATGCGGGTACGGAGGATGCCGGCCAGTGGCCGGCATGACCGTTACGCGTCCAGCGCCTGCCGCAGCGGAGCCAGGAAGGTTCGAGCGCGCTGTGCGGCCTCTTCAGCCGAGCCCGCTTCGGCCAGCGCCGCCACCAGCGCGCTGCCGACCACCACGCCGTCGGCCTGGCGGGCCATCGCCGCAGCACTGTCGGCATCCTTGATGCCGAAGCCGGCCACCACCGGCACCGAAGCGCGCGCGCGCAGGGCCTGCAGGCGGGCACTGGCGGCATCGCTGTCCAGGCGCTCGGACGCGCCGGTGACACCGGCAAAGCTGACGTAGTAGAGGTAGCCACGGGCCAGCGCCAGCAGCTTGTCGGCGCGCGCGTCGCTGGTAGTCGGCGACGCCAGCAGGACCAGTGCCAGGCCCGCTGCATCGAAGGCCTGCTGCGCTTCGCCGGCTTCTTCCGGCGGCAGGTCGACCAGCAGAACGCCGTCCACGCCGGCCTCCACGGCTGCCGTTGCGAAGGCCGCGTAGCCATGGATCTCCACCGGATTCAGGTAGCCCATCAGCACCACCGGCGTCTGCGCGTCACGCTCGCGGAACTGCGCAACGGCCTGCAGCACGTAGCGGCTGCCAGCACCACGCGCCAGCGCGCGCTCGGAGCTGCGCTGGATGGTCGGGCCGTCGGCCATCGGGTCGGAGAACGGCACGCCCAGTTCGATCACATCGGCACCGGCATCGACCAGCGCGTGCATGACCGGCACGGTGGCCTCCAGCGAGGGATCACCGGCGGTGATGAAGGGAATCAGCGCCTTGCGCTGCTGCTCGCGCAGGCGCTGGAAACAGGCATCGAGTCGGGATACAGGCATCTCAGGCACATCCTTCAATCAGTTCAATCGCATCGCTGGTCCCCCAGTACATCTGGATGACCCTTCCTTCAAACAGTTCCACGCGGATGCCGAGGGCCGAGCCCGGGTCCTGCCAGGTGAGGTACTCGCCCTGGTCACCGTCGTAGGCATGCGGGCTGGATAGCGGCGGCTTCGGGAACTGGGCCATGGCCTGGGCGCGGGTCATGCCGACACGTAGGCCGAACGGCCCGGGCTGCTGGGTAGGCGCCCCGCTCTCCGGATCCAGGCCGAGATCGAAACGGACCACGCGATCTTCATCGGTCATCATCGACACGCCGGGCGGCAGCCCCTTGCCGTCGTAGTACTCGCAACTGCCGCCGATGGCTTCGACCGCCCCTTGCGCGGTCCACGGCCCGAGTGCCTTCAGATCGGTCATATGCTGGCCGATCAGCACCTCGCCGGCATGGTCCAGCGCCACCGAGGCTACCGCTGGCGCGTCATCGCTGTCCTTATCCTCCAACGACGGCGGATCGTCGATCGGCGTACGCGCCATCGGGTCAAGATCATCGTTGGCGGCCTGCTGCACAGGCTGCGTGGTGGCCTTGGCGGCCGGTGCCAGCACCGGCGGCTCCGGCGGCTGGCACGCAGCCAAGCCCAGTGCCAGCAGCAGCACGCCACTGTTCCGCAGCAGCGCGCTCACAGCACCAGCCCTTCGCGCGCGGCGATGGTATGCACGTCCTTGTCGCCACGGCCGGACAGATTGCACAGCACGATCTGGTCACGCGGTCGCTCACGCGCCAGCTTGATCGCCTGTGCCAGCGCATGGCTGGATTCCAGCGCCGGCAGGATGCCCTCGGTGTGCGCCAGCAGGTGGAAGGCCTGCAGCGCTTCCTCATCGGTGATGCCGAGGTAGCGTGCGCGGCCGGTATCGGCCAGGAACGCGTGCTCCGGACCGACACCCGGGTAGTCCAGGCCGGCCGACACCGAGTGGGTTTCGATGATCTGGCCGTCGTCGTCGCACAGCACATAGGTGCGGTTACCGTGCAGCACGCCGGGGCGACCCGCCGCGATGGAGGCGGCATGGCGACCGGTGCTGATGCCATCACCGGCGGCTTCGGCGCCGACGATCTCGACCTGGCGATCGTTGAGGAAGGCATGGAACAGGCCGATGGCATTGCTGCCGCCGCCGACGCAGGCGGTGATCGCATCGGGCAGGCGACCGTACTCGGCCAGCATCTGCTCACGCGCTTCGCGGCCGACGATGGCGTTGAAATCGCGCACCATGCGCGGGTACGGATCCGGACCAGCCACGGTGCCGATGATGTAGAAGGTGTCCTGCACATTGGTCACCCAATCGCGCATCGCTTCGTTGAGCGCGTCCTTCAGGGTGGCCGAGCCGGAGGTGACCGGCACCACCGTCGCGCCCAGCAGCTTCATGCGGTAGACGTTGATCTTCTGCCGCTCGATGTCGGTGGCGCCCATGTACACCACGCATTCCAGGCCCAAGCGCGCGGCAACGGTGGCACTGGCCACGCCATGCTGCCCGGCACCGGTCTCGGCGATGATGCGCTTCTTGCCCATCCGCGCGGCCAGCAGCGCCTGGCCGATGGTGTTGTTGATCTTGTGCGCACCGGTGTGGTTCAGGTCCTCGCGCTTGAGCAGGATCTGCGCACCGCCGACATGATCGCTCAGGCGCTGGGCGTGATAGATCGGGCTCGGTCGGCCCACGTAATGGGCCAAGTCGCGGTCGTAGGCGGCCTGGAATGCCGGGTCCTGGCGGGCCTGGTCATAGGCCTGGGCCAGTTCCTGCAGCGGGCCGACCAGGGTTTCGGCAACGAAGCTGCCACCGTAGCGGCCGAAGTGGCCCTGGGCATCCGGGAAGGCGTGGTAGTCGGCAATGGGGGAGGCAGACATGGAAGCGACCGCTGGTTCAAGACAGGTGGATACTCTAGCGCACGGGTCGTGACCGGAAAATGGATATTATCTGGCGCATATCGTCAGGAAATCTCACATGAGCCGTTCCCTGCTGCCGCCCCTCAATGCGCTGCGTGCGTTCGAATCCACCGCCCGTCTGGGCGGGGTTGGCCGCGCCGCACAGGATCTGCATGTCACCCACGGCGCGGTCAGCCGCCAGCTGAAGCTGCTGGAGGACCATCTCGGCCTGGCGCTGTTCCAGCGTGCCGGCCGCGGGCTGCGCCTGACCGCTGCGGGCACCCGCCTGCAGGCCGCGTGCAGCGAGGCCTTCAGCGGTATCGAAGACTGCGTGCGCGAGCTGCGCCGGCCGGCGGCCTCCCCAGCACTGGTACTGGGCTGCAGCGGCAGCGTACTGGCGCGCTGGATGATTCCGCGCCTGCCCGTGCTGCAGGCCGCCCTGCCCGGCGTGCGCCTGCAGTGGTCGGCGCTGGATGGCAGTTTCACCGAAGCACAGGCGGCGCTGGATGCCGTGCTGCTGTTGGCGCAGGGGCCGTGGCCACGGGGCTGGCAGATCCGTGAGCTGGCGCCGGAACGGGTCGGCGTGGTGGTGGCACCCTCGCATCCGGCCGCGCAGCGCCTGCGGCAGGTACCGCCCTCGGCGCTGCTGCAGGAAACGCTGCTGCACACCAGCTCACGGCCGCAGGCGTGGCCGGCGTGGGCGCAGGCGCACGATCTGGACACCGCGAAGCTGCAGCTGGGCACCGCTTTCGAACATCTGTACTACCTGCTGGAAGCAGCCGTGGCCGGGCTGGGCCCGGCGATCGCACCGGAGCCACTGGTGGCCGAAGATCTGGCAGCAGGCCGGCTGGTCGCACCGTGGGGGTTTGCCGCCACCGGCGGCTTCTGGGTGCTGGCGCGTCCGGATGGCCCGGCCGATGCACGGGTGGACGCCCTGGCCGACTGGGCAGCAGCGCAACTGCGATGAGACGAGGCCCCGGGCGGCGTTCACCGCCCGGAGCCGGCAACACAGGCCTCAGCGACCGCCCATCGCGACCCGCTGCTGCTCCTCATGCACCTGCTGCTGGTGCGACGGATCTGCCAGCAGCTTGGCACTGGTCTGCTCCAGCGACGGCGGCGCCTGGGCCAGGTCGACCGCGGTGCGGAAGCCCGGCGTCGTGCCCATCACGAACGCCTTGCCATCCTGCACCGTGATGCTCTGCAGCTTGTCGGCCGCGTCGATTCCGTTCTGCTTTGCATGCAGGGTGATATTGGCGGCAGCCTCTTCGGAAAACACGCTGGGAAGCTTGCTGCGGACGGCGTTGTGCAGTGCGTGGTCCGGATGCGATGCATCGTTCAGCGACGGGCCCTTCGGTGCAGCCGCTGCAGGTTCATGGCCCTGCGCACGGCCCGCCGCCAGCGCGGCAGCGGTCTGGCGACCGACAATTCCGTCGGCCACCAGCCCCTGCTGTTTCTGCAGCGCGATCACCGCTTCGCGGGTGTGGTCACCGAAACGGCCATCCTCTGACAACCGATGGCCCTGCGCATCACGCACACCGAGCTGGTTGAGGGTCTGCTGCAACGCCTGCACGTCGGCGCCACGCTGCCCATGCTTCATCACCTCGCCGGCCGCCGGGTGCGATGCAGCCGACTGCGCGGCAGCGGCAGGCCGGGACGGCGCAGGTTCGCCATTGCCGTGCAGCGGCGCGCGCACCTGGAATTCCGGCTTCGGTGTCAGCGCACCAACGATGCGGGTGCTTCCGCCATCCCAGTACCCGCCCGGCCGGATGGTGACTTCGGCCGGCCCGGTGCTTCCCTGCGAACCGATGAACTGGATGTTTCCCTGCGCGTCGTAGCCTTTGAAAATGCCGACATGCTGGCCCTGCGGCGAGGAGAACATCAGGATGTCGCCCTGCTTCAGCGATCCGTTCGGTTTGCGTGCTTCGGCAGCCGAGGTCACATCGAAATGTTCGCGTGCGTAAGCCGTGGTGTTCGCACCATTGAACAGCGTCGACGTAGTGAACCCCGCAGCGTTCTCGCCACGCACGTCGTAACCCGCGTTCTTCAGGCCGCGCCATACGAAAGCCGAGCAATCCACGCCGAAGCGTCCGTCACCATCGAGGTCACGCTCGAGCCGGCTGCTGTCGCGACCCGGGCGCGGATGGTCCGGGCGCCCGTATTCGTACTGGCGGCCTGAGGCCATGAAGTGCTGATAGGCCTCGTTGTAGAGCGCGGCACTGCCGACTGCAGCCGAAGCCTGTGCCGCAGCGGGCGCCGCCGCTGAAGGCGTCTGTACCTGCGGTTGGGTCTGGGTCTGCACGGGTGCGGCCGCCGGTGTGCGCGTGGGTGGCTGCTGGGTGGCAACCTCACCCGGTTGCCAGCCCTCGAAACGGCGGATGCCGTCGGCCAGCACTTCACGCTCGCGCACGCTCATCTGGCCGACGGTCTTCGAGCGCAGGTCGACACCCTGGCGATCGCCTTCGGCATAGATGGTGGCTGCCTGCTCCTTGTGGTGGGTGGAGCCGCTGTAATCCTTGGTGGAGTAGCTCGGCAGCATTTCCTCCACGGTCTTGTCGCCGAACCGGCGTTCGAGCAGCTGGATCTTCGCCACCCGGCCGGCTTCATAGCTTTCGAAAACCGCGTTGCCCCATTGGTCGAGATCGACCACGCCCTTGTAGCGCCCCTGCGCCGATTCCAGCGCCTGCTCGCGGGTACGCGGATTGGTCACCGTCTTGTCCGCGCTGCCGGCGAATTCAAACTTGAGATTGCCAGGATTGTTGTTGCGCCACGAGACGCTGCCGCCCGATCGTTCGACGACACTGCCATCGTCCATTTCCAGCGTGCGCGTGGTACCTACGCTGCTGACCAGCCGGGTGATCTTTGGATCCGACATGAGCTGTTCCTTTGCCAGTGGTTGATTGGACCGCTCCCCTGGCGGTAATTACATTCCGTTGGAAAACACGTCGAGCACGTCCGCACTGACCCAGCCCTGTGCGCAGTTCCCGGCGTAACGTCCCGGCGCCGCCGCATGGCAGGCCTCGCCCCCCGTGGTCGCCAGGCCAGTGATCGGCCTGTCGCCATAGGTGTCACACAACGTGTTGCCCTTGCACTTGCCGACCGTGGCAGCGGGAACCGCAACAACGTAATAGAACAGCGGATTCTGTCCGGTGCGCCCGATGCCCTGCACGCAGACCAGCTGCCCCTTCGACAGCTTCGCGGTCACGCTGGCCTTGCTGCCGGTGGATGGCACCGCACTCAACGTCTCCACGCCCTTGGCATCGGCTACGCCGGCGAAGAAACCCTGGTCGCCACAGTCCGGCGACAGTTCGACATCGTAGAAATCACCGCTGTCCACATCGCCGGCCGTGCAGCCGCTGCCCGTACCGGCGTTGCTGCATTTCACGCCACTGGCCTGGATCAGCGCAGCCAGGCCGTCGGCTGCCGGTGCTGCCGCCGGAACCGTGGCCGGTGCTGTGGCAGGTGCATCTGCCGGCGCGGCAGCGGCCGGTGCCGATGCGGTCGGGGCGGATGAGTCACCGGCCGCACACGCGCCCAAGGCAAGCAGCAGGCCGGGCACGAGCGTCAGGCGGGCCAGACGGATACGGCGGGAAGAGAGATGGGGCATATCCATTGCGTCCTCGTTCGAAAGGTAAGGCGTATCTCAAGGGTGCGGCCAGCGACACGCACACGGCATCGCACCCAGCCAAGACAGGCTGGGCGCATTGTGTCCGATCAGATGTTCGGGGGGTGTCGACTTTTTGGCGCTGGAACCTGAATCACGCGAAAGCGTGATGCTCATCGCATTCAGGAGTCGCCCGCCTTCACGCCACGGCCCGGCGGAATGCACCGTCGACGATGACATTCCGGGTGCCTCCTTCAGGTGACGCGAATCACTCGAGAACCGTGCAATCGGCGCGGCGCACTTCCTCGACGAAGGTGCGCATCTTGTAGCCGTCCTTGATGCCCGGCTCCAGCTCGATGCCGCTGGAGACGTCCACGCCCCACGGCAGCGTCGCCAGCACGGCATCGTAGACGTTCTCAGGGTTCAGGCCACCGGCCAGCAGGAACGGCCGGTGCAATCCGGTCGGAACGCGGCCCCAGTCGAACGCCACGCCGGTGCCGCCACCGCCACCCGGGGCGTGGCTGTCGAACAGGAAGCCGGCAGCGCTGGGGTAGCGCAGCTGCAGGGTACGGGCGTTGACCTCTTCACGGCCGCCCATGGCGATCGCCTTCAGGTACGGCATGTTGAAGCTGCGGCAGAAGCTTTCGTCTTCCTCACCATGGAACTGCAGCAGGGTCGGACGCACCGTACGCAGCACCTCGCGCACTTCTTCCTTGCTGTTGTTGCGGAACAGCGCCACCACGTCGACCATCGGCGCGATCGCCTGGCGCATCGCGCGGGCCTCGGCCGGTGCAACCCGGCGGCTGCTCTCGCGGGCAAAGATGAAACCCACTGCGTCCACGCCCAGCTCACCGGCCAGGCGGACGTCGCCGGCACGGGTCATTCCACAGAACTTGATGCGCGTACGGTAGTAGGAACGGCTCATAGCGTGACCTCGGCGGGCAGATGCCAGTTGTCGGGGTACAGGGGCCCAAGGAACACCAGGCCCTGCGGCGGTGCGGTGGGACCAGCTACGGTGCGGTCGCGCCCGGCCAGCAGTTCGGCGATCCATTCCACCGGTTTTTCGCCGCTGCCCACCAGGATCAACGATCCGACGATATTGCGGACCATGTGATGAAGAAATGCATTGCCACGCACTGCAACTTCGATCACTTCGCCATGGCGGCTGACCTGCAACGACTGCAGTTCACGCCGCGCATGCAGCGCTTGGCACTGCACCGAACGGAACGCGCTGAAGTCGTTCTCGCCGAGCAATGCCTGGCCGGCGGCGTGCATCAGGGTCTCGTCCAGCGCACGGCGCTCCCAGCTCAGGGTCTGCCGGTCCAGCGCCGGCCGTACCTCGCGGTTGAGCAGCCGATAGCGATAGCGGCGCGCACGCGCGGAGAAGCGGGCGTGGAAATCATCGGCCACCGGCACGCACCAGCGCACCGCGATCGAGCGCGGCAGGCGGGTGGTGGTGCCGAGCATCCAGGCGCGCGGATCGCGCACCACGTCGGTATCGAAATGCACGACCTGGCACTGGCCATGCACGCCGGCATCGGTGCGGCCGGCGCAGATCACCTGCAGCGGCGCATCAGCCACCGATGACAGGGCCTGCTCGAGGCTGGCCTGCACGCTGGGACCACCCTCGCCCAGGTTCTGCCAGCCCCTGAAATCGCTGCCGTCGTACTCGACGCCAAGCGCATAACGCATGTGCTACCTCGATGTTGCGGATGGGGCGGCGCTCAGGCCGGATCGCGTTCGGACCAGACCGCCAGTTCGTTTCCACCGGGCTCGACGAACTGGAAGCGGCTGCCACCAGGGAAGGAAAACACCGCGCGCACGATCTCGCCGCCGGCGTCGCGCACGGCAGCCTCGACCGGTGCCAGTGCGTCGGCATACAGCACCAGCAGCGGTGCGCCGCTGTCGCTGGCCCGCTGCGGCTGGCCACGGAAGAAGCCGCCCTGCAGGCGGCCATCGTCGAAAGCCGTGTAGTCGCTGCCGTAGTCGACGAACGACCAGCCGAACACCTTCTCGAAGAAGGCACGGCTGGCAGCCGGGTCGCTAGACGCGAATTCAACGTAGTCGATGCGGCGTTCGCGGCTCATGGCAAGGTCCTTGTCGGCAGATTCGATCACGGCAGGCGGGCCAGCAGTTCGCGGGCCTGGGCCTGGCTGTGCAGGTCACCGCCTTCGGCGACTTCCAGCAACAGGGTGCGCGCAGTCTGCGCGTCGCCCAGATCGAGGTAGGCAATGGCCAGTTCCAGGCGCTCCTGGCCGGCACGTGGCGACCAGCCGGCGTCGGTGCCCGCCGCTGCGGTGATCGGCACGGCATCCTGGTGATGTTGGGCATCGATGCCGTCGCGGTCGATGGGCGCCTGATCGATGGCATCGACCGGGGCGTCGACGTCATGCGTTTCTGCCGGCAGATCGAACACGCCACGGAACTGCGGTTGCTGTTCGGCATGCAGCGCATAGTCCGGCACGCCCACGTCGGCCGGGGCTTCGGGTGCAATCGGTTCATCCTGCACCGGCTCGATGACGACACCCTCGCCGCTGGCGGTCGCGGGCTCGTCCCAGCGCGGCAGATCGGTCACCGCCTCGGGCAGTACGACCACGTCTTCGTCGCGCAGTGTGTCAGCCCGCCACTCGGGCGGCGCCACCGGGTCGGTGGTCGGATCGACCGTTGTTTCGGCCGGTGTCTCGGGCTCGCTCGCCCAGGCCGGCATCGCCGGTTCGTGGCGGCCGCCATCGGCTACCGCCGACGACCACGAGGACTGCTCGGCCAGCGTATCCAGCGCCGCACCCGCCGGCACCGCTGCGGCCAGGCCGGCGGCATCGTCTTCCTCACGCAGCGGCGGCAGCGGCGACGGCTTGCGACGACGCAGCAGCCAGGCGGCGCCCGCCGCCAGCAGCAGCACCGGCAGCCCCAGCCAATACCACGGCGTTGCCGCATCGCGGACATCCGGTGCCTGCGCCAGGCGCTGCTGCGCGGCGGCCAGGTCGTTGTCCTTCATCGCGATCAGCGACTGCTGCTGTTCCTTGAGCTTTTCCAGTTCGGCCACGCGCTGCTTCAGCTCGCCGATCTCGGCATCGCGGGTGGCGATGTCCTCACGCGCCTGGCGCAGTTGTTCGTTGCCCAGCATGTCACCCTCGCTGCCGGCAGCGGTGCCGGTGGTTGTGCCCGCGTGCGCGGCGTCGGACGCCAGCGCCGGAGCGATCTCAAGTCGTGCCCCGTTGGCCGCAGCCGGGGAAGAAGCGTTCGTGGTTTCGGCCTTGGCGACCGGGGCGACGGTACCCGCGGGTTGCGGCACGGTACGCGCCTGCCGCCATTGCGCAGCGTGCTCGCGCACGAGCGTCGCCGCTTCGGCTGCGTCGACCGCAGCAAGCGCATCACTGCCGGGCATGCGCAGCACCGCCCCCTGCTTGAGCAGGTTGACGTTGCCACGGATGAAGGCTTCGGGATTGGCACGCAGCAGGGCGATCATCGCGCGGTCGCGACTGACCTGGTTGCCACGTGCCACCGCACTGGCGATCTGCGACAGGGTCTGCCCGCGTTGCACGGTGATGCTGCCATCGGCCGCCGCTGCAGCAACCGGCGCGGAGGCCGCACGCGCGCGTGCCGGTGCTGGCGCCACCGCAGGCGGCGGCGTCGTGGGCGTCTCTGCTGCTGGCAACGAAGCCGGTGCAGGTTCGCGCACGATTGTATTGGAGAGCGTACCGGCCGGCGCGACGATCTCCGGCTCGGCCACGGCCAACGCACTGGGCGGCGCATCGACCAGTGCCGAGTACTCACGCACCAGGCGGCCCTGGCCCCAGTCGGCTTCGATCAGGAAGCTGAGCGACGGCGTCTCCACCGGCGCCTGCGAGGTGACGCGCACCACCGCCCTGCCCTGCGTGTCGCGGGTCAGTTCGAACTGCAGTTCACTGACCAGTCCGGTTGGCCGCTGCAGGCCGACACGTTCGAAGGTGACCGGTGAGGCCAGCGCCACGCGCAGGTTTTCCAGTTCGGACGGGTCCGCCGAGACCACCGGGATTTCGGCCAGCAGGGGCTGGCCCGGCTTGGACAGGACCCGGATGTCGCCCAAGCCCAGGGCAAGCGCCGAACTGCTGGCCAAGGCGAGCAGTGCGGCGGACAGATAGGTGAGCGGGCGCTTTGCGCCCTTGGCCCGTTTATTCATGGGCGACACTATAAAGCGTGCGGACCGGGGTCCGCACCCACCGGAAAGACCCTTGAGGGAGTGCCGGCCGCTGGCCGGCAGACACGCACGTCCACACATTGCGGCAATGCCGGCCAGCGGCCGGCACTACCGGTCAGGCAACCACAGTGATCAGCGCTGCTCGGCGGCGACCAGTTCGGCCAGCTGCACGGCATTCAACGCCGCGCCCTTGCGCACGTTGTCCGACACGATCCACAGGTTCAGGCCGCGCGGGTGCGACAGGTCCTCACGGATGCGGCCGACGTACACCGCGTCGGTGCCCGAGGCGTGGGTGACCGGGGTCGGGTAACCACCGGCCTCGTGACGATCCACCACTTCGATGCCCGGCGACTGCTCCAGCAGCGCGCGCGCTTCTGCGACGGTCACCTTGTCGCGGGTCTCGATCGCCACCGACTCGGAGTGGCCGTAGAACACCGGCACACGCACTGCAGTCGGGTTCACCAGGATGCTGTCGTCACCGAGGATCTTGCGGGTCTCCCAGATCAGCTTCATCTCTTCCTTGGTGAAACCATTGTCCTGGAAGTCGTCGATGTGCGGGATCAGGTTGAAGGCGATCTGCACCGGGAAGCGCTGCGGATCGATTTCCTGGAAGCTCAGCAGCTGGCCGGTCTGCTTGCCCAGTTCCTCGGTGGCCGAACGGCCACCGCCGGACACCGACTGGTAGGTGGAGACGTTGATGCGCTCGATGCCGTACTTGCGGTGCAGCGGTGCCAACGCCACCAGCATCTGCATGGTCGAGCAGTTCGGGTTGGCGATGATGCCGCGCGGACGGTTGGCGACGTGTTCCGGGTTGACCTCGGACACCACCAGCGGCACGTCATCGTCGTAGCGGAAGGCCGAGGAGTTGTCGATCACCACCGCACCGGCGGCGGCGAACTTCGGTGCGTATTCCTTGGACACGCTGCCGCCGGCCGAGAACAGCGCGATCTCGACGCCGCTCGGATCGAAGGTGGCCAGATCCTGGACCTTGACCTTCTGGCCATTGAACTCGATCTCACCGCCGGCCGAACGCTCGGAGGCGAGGACGCTCAGGGTACCGACCGGGAACTCACGTTCGGCCAGGATCGACAACATGGTCTCGCCGACCGCACCGGTGGCACCGACGACGGCGACGTGGAAACTGCGCTGTGCATTGCTCATGGGGGAAACTCTCACGAAAACGGGAATGGGGAAAAAACACGCACGACAGCTGGGTTCGGGGAACCTCCTCAAGCGGGGCGCGCGGAGGTTCCCTATCGTTTCCCGGTTTTTTTGCCCAGAGTCACGCGCGCGGCCATCGCCGCCTCAGCGTTGATCGCGCTCGGCATGCGCGACGGGCCGCCGTCCAGGCCGAGCCCGGCAACCAGATTATCCACGGCCAGCTGTACCATCGCCGTGCGCGTGGCCAGCGAGGCGCTGCCGATGTGCGGAGTGAGCACCACGTTGCGCAGCGCCAGCAGCTCCGGGCGCACCTTCGGCTCGCCCTCGTACACATCCAGGCCCGCTGCAGCCAGCCGGCCGTTGGCCAGCGCATCGGCCAGCGCGATCTCATCGACCAGGCCGCCGCGGGCGATGTTCACCAGCGTCGCTGACGGCTTCATCTTCGCCAGCGCGGCGGCATCGATCAGGTGGTGCGAGGCCGGGGTATACGGCAGCACCAGCAGCAGGTGATCGGACTGCGCCAGCAGCGTGTCCAGGTCAACGTAACGGGCCCCCACCTCCGCTTCGGTCGCGGCCGGAAGCTGCGAACGGTTGTGGTACAGCACCTTCATGCCGAAACCATGCGCGCCGCGGCGGGCGATGCCCTGGCCGATGCGGCCCATGCCGAGGATGCCCAGCGTGCTGCCGTGGATGTCGGCACCGAGCATGGTCTGGAACGACCACTGCTGCCACTGGCCCTCGCGCAGCCAGCGCTCGGATTCAGTGATGCGGCGCGCGGTGGCCATCAACAGAGCGAAACCAAGATCGGCGGTGGTTTCAGTCAGGACGTCCGGGGTATTGCTGGCGAGAATGCCAACCGCGCTGAGCGCGTCGACATCCAGGTTGTTGTAGCCGACACCGACATTGGCGATCACCTGCAGCTGCGCGGCATCGGCCACCTGCGCCGCGCCGATGCGCTCGTTGAGGGTGATGATGGCGCCGTCGGCACCGGCCAGCTGTTCGGCGATCTGCTCAGGGGACCACGCAGTGACCGTGTCGGTGCTGCGCAGTTGCACGCGATCGCGCAGCGGCGCGATGGCCGCGTCGATCAGCGGCTGGCTCACCCACACGGTCGGCCGCGTGTCAGCCATCGATCTGCCCGGGAATACGCGGGGTGATCGTGCCGACATCACCGCACTGCGCGCGATGGCGCAGCGCCTGGTCCATCAGCACCATCGCCACCATCGCCTCGGCGATCGGGGTAGCGCGGATGCCGACGCAGGGATCGTGGCGACCGGTGGTGACCACCTCCACCACGTTGCCGGCGGTATCCAGCGACGGGCCCGGCAGGCGCAGGCTGGAGGTCGGCTTCAAGGCGATCGAGGCGACCACCGGCTGGCCAGTGGAAATGCCACCGAGGATGCCGCCGGCATGGTTGCTTGCGAAGCCCTGCGGCGTCAGCAGGTCGCGATGTTCGGTGCCCTTCTGTGCGGCGCTGGCGAAACCGTCGCCGATCTCGACGCCCTTCACCGCGTTGATGCTCATCAGCGCGGCGGCCAGTTCGCCATCCAGCTTGCCGTAGATTGGCTCGCCCCAGCCTGGCGGCACGTTGTCGGCCACCACGTCCACGCGCGCACCGACCGAATCACCGGACTTGCGCAGCGCATCCATGTACGCCTCCAGTTCCGGCACCTGTGCGGCGTGTGGCCAGAAGAACGGATTGTCTTCCACCGCCGACCAGTCGAAACCGGCCGGGGTGATGTCGCCCAGCTGCGACAGGTAGCCACGCACGGTCACGCCGAAGCGTTCGGCCAACCACTTCTTGGCGACCACGCCGGCGGCCACGCGCATGGTGGTCTCGCGCGCGGAAGAACGGCCGCCACCGCGCGGGTCGCGGATGCCGTACTTGTGCCAGTAGCTGTAGTCGGCATGACCCGGCCGGAACTGCTGGCCGATGTTGGCGTAATCCTTGCTGCGCTGGTCGGTGTTGCGGATCAGCAGCGCGATCGGCGTGCCGGTGGTCAGGCCCTCGTACACGCCGGACAGGATCTCGACCTCATCAGCCTCGCGACGCGCCGAGGTGTGCCGGCTCTTGCCGGTAGCGCGGCGCTGCAGGTCGTGGGCGAATTCGGCCGCGTCCAGCGCCACGCCCGGAGGGCAGCCATCGATCACGCAGCCGATGGCCGGCCCGTGCGACTCGCCGAACGTGGTGACGGTGAACAGCTTGCCGAACGCATTGGAGCTCACGGGCGCTGCGCCGCCAGTTCGGTGATGCGCGCGCTGTGGGCGATCAGCTCGCGGCATTCGACCGCGAAGATGCCCATCTGGCCGACCTTGAATTCGATCCAGGCGAAGTCGACTTCCGGCAGCAGCTTGATCAGGTGCTGCTCGGACTCGCCCACTTCACAGATCAGCAGACCGTCTTCGCTCAGGTGCAGCGGCGCATCGCGCAGGATCTTCAGCACCAGGTCCAGGCCGTCGTCACCGGCGCGCAGGCCCATTTCCGGCTCGTAGGAGTATTCCTGCGGCAGGGCATCGGTCTCGTCGTTGGTGACGTACGGCGGGTTGGTGACGATCAGGTCGTAGTGGCGGCCGGTCAGGCCGTTGAACAGGTCCGACTTGAGCAGGTTGACGTTGTGCGCCTGCAGGCGCTCCTTGTTTTCTTCGGCCAGCGACAGCGCGTCATCGCTCAGGTCGACACCGTCCACTTCCCAGTTCGGGTAATAGTGGCCCATGGCGATGGCGATGCAGCCCGAACCGGTGCACAGGTCCAGCGCACGGCTGACGTCACGGCCGGCCAGCCACGGCTCGAAGCCGCACTCGATCAGTTCAGCGATCGGCGAGCGCGGCACCAGGGCGCGCTTGTCGCTCTTGAAGCTCAGACCGGCGAACCAGGCCTCACCGGTCAGGTAGGCGGCCGGGATGCGTTCGTCGATGCGACGCTGGAACAGCTCCAGCACGCGCACCTTCTCTTCCTGCAGCAGGCGTGCCGGGCCGTAGGCCGGGCCCAGATCGTGCGGCAGGTGCAGGCTGTGCAGCACCAGCTGGGTGGCCTCGTCCAGCGCGTTGTCGTAGCTGTGCCCGAAGGTCAGTCCGGCTTCGTTGAAACGGCTGGTGCCGTAGCGGATCAGATCGATGATCGTGTGGAGTTCGGCGGCCGTTTCAGCGGTCATGGCGGTACTGCGGGCAAAGTGGCCCCCGATTATAGGGGCTGGCGCCCGCGGCGGCATCCGTTGCGGCAGAAACGATCGGGCCGCAGCCGGTATGATGGAGCCCACTTCGCGCGGGGGCTCCCATGTTCAATCGCAACGCCGGCATCATCCTGCTGATCGCCCTGGCGGCGGGTCTCGGCCTGCTGGCCGCCCAGCAGGTGTTCGCGCCGAAGCCGCCGGCCAATGCCCCGGCCACCGAAGCGATCACCCTGTACCCGCAGCCGCGCGAACTGCCCGACTTCAATCTGGCCCAGTCCGACGGTACCCGGCTGATTCCGGGCGAACTGAAGGGTCACTGGACCCTGGTGTTCCTGGGCTTCACCTTCTGCCCGGACGTCTGCCCGACCACTCTGGCCGAGCTGGCCGGCGCGCAGAACCAGTGGGAAGCCCTGCCCGACAGCCTGCGCCCGCGCGTGCTGTTCATCTCGGTCGACCCGGACCGTGACAGCGCCACCCGCCTCGGCGAGTACGTGCACGGCTTCCACAAGGACACCCTGGCCGCCACCGCCGATGTGCCCTCGCTGGAGCGCTTTGCCACCTCGCTGGGCTTCGTGTTCCAGAAGGTGCCGGGCAAGCATTTCGACGAGAACCCCGAGGATTACACCGTCGAGCATTCGGCCAGCCTGGCCGTACTCGACCCGCAGGGCCGCCTTGCCGGCCTGGTGCGGCCCCCGTTCAACGCGCCGGCCATTGCCCGCGACCTGCAGAAGCTGACCGAGAAAACCGCCCCATGAGCCTCACCACCGCCCTGACGTACGCCCTGCCCCACCGCCTGCTGTCCTCGATGGCGCGTTCGCTGGCGTACTCGGACGATCCGCGCGTGTCGCGCTGGCTGATCGACACGGTCACCCGCAAGTTCAACGTCAATCTGGACGAAGCGGCCAACCCGGACCCGCGCAGCTATGCAACCTTCAACCAGTTCTTCACCCGTGCGCTGAAGCCGGGCGCGCGCGTGGCCGATGCCGATCCGCGCAGCCTGGTGATGCCGGCCGACGGCCGCATCAGCCAGCTCGGCAGGATCGAGGCCGGCCGCATCTTCCAGGCCAAGGGCCAGTCGTTCACCGCCGCCGAACTGCTGGGCAGTGACGAGGACGCCAAGCCGTACAACGACGGCCTGTACGCCACCGTGTACCTGTCGCCGCGCGACTACCATCGCGTGCACATGCCGTGGACCGGCACCCTGCGCGAAACCGTGCACGTGCCGGGCCGCCTGTTCAGCGTCGGCCCGGCCGCCGTCAACGGCGTGCCGCGCCTGTTCGCGCGCAACGAGCGCCTGGTCTGCCATTTCGACACCAGCTTCGGCCCGATGGTCAGCGTGATGGTCGGTGCGCTGCTGGTGTCCGGCGTGGAAACCGTCTGGAGCGGCGAAGAAATTCCGGCCTACGGTGACCGCATCACCCGCAAGGACTACCGCGGCCAGGGCATCCAGCTGGAGCGCTTCGCCGAGATGGCGCGCTTCAACTACGGCTCGACCGTGATCGTGCTGCTGCCGCCGGGCGTCGCTGAGTTCGCCCCGCAGCTGGGTGCCGAAAGCCCGGTGCAGCTGGGCCAGGCGCTGGCGAAGCTGCGCTGACAAAAAAGGGACGGAGGGGATCAAGTCGTTTATGCATAAACGACTTGATCCCCTCCGTCCCCTTTTTCCACAACGGAATGCCGGACAGGGGCCGGCACTACCGGTACGCGCGTTACTGCAGGACTGGGGCCGGGCCGACGTCCATGCCGTCGTAGTCTTCCACGCCCTTCTCCGCGGCCAAGGCAGCGAATTCCTGGTTGCGGCGGTCCAGCGAGGCTTCGTCGTGGATCTCCACACGCTCCACGTGCAGCACGTGGAACGGCGCGTCACCCTCTTCCGGCTCCTGCTCGAACAGTTCCACGAAGGTATAGCCCTGCGCCTGCAGATGCTCTGCCAGTGCCTGCAACGGCTCAGCAGTGGAGTGCACGAAGAAGTACCCCCACAGCAACGGGCCGTTGATGTCCCAGTCGGTGTTTTCGCGGAGGTTGGCGAACAGGTTGCGGGTGTCTTCGAGATCCATGTGGGTTCCAGAGGTCGTGGGGGATTACTTGTCGCAGCCCTGCAGCTTCAGTGTCTGGCCGTGGCGCAGGCTGTAGGCCGGGGCCTTCAGGCCGTTGGCGCGGGCCAGGGTCGGCACGTCGCACTGGAACTTCGCGGCAATGGCGCCCAGGGTCTCACCCCGGCCCACTTTGTGGCTGCGCACCGGCTTCGGCCGTGCCGCAGGGCGCGGCGTGGCCACCGGAGCGACCGGTGCGGTCGGCACGCTGGTGGAGGCCGCGGCGTCGGCCACCGGCACCACGCCGCCCACGGCCACGCTGCCGGTGTAGCTGGCGGCGGTCGGGCGCTTGATCGCCGCGTTCAGATCGGCGGCGATCAGGGTGCGGGCCAGGTCGGCACGCGGGCCACTGACGCAGTTGCGCTGGTACAGGCCGGCAATGCGGGTGGTGGCGTTGATCAGCGTGCCGGCCGGAATCCAGCCATCAGCCTCATAGCGCGGGTTGAGATTGCGCAGCGCGCGCATGTAACCATCGCGGGTGCCATGGCTGCCCAGGCAGATGGTCAGTTCATAGATCGTGGTGGATCGCGCCAAGCGGATGGTGGCCGGCTGCGCGCTGATCTTCGGGAACTCCACGCCGTACTGCTGCGGGTGCAGGAAGATCCACGCCGCGGCGATCACCATCGGCACGTAGTCCTTGGTTTCGCCGGGGAACTGGTTGTAGACGCTGTCCACCCAGAAGCTCTGCCCCGGGTACTGCTTGTAGACGCGCGCTGCGCGGCCTTCGCCGCCGTTGTAGCCAGCCAGCGACAGTTCAACGTTGTTGTTGAGCTCGCGCATGCGCTCGTTGAGGTAGGTGGCACTGGCTTCTGCAGCACTGCGTGCATCGAAGCGGGTGTCGAAACCGGTGCCATCCGGGCCCAGGCCGAAGCGGCGGCCGGTGGCCGGCATGAACTGCATCAGCCCGGCGGCGCCGGCACGCGAGGAGGCATGCACACGGCCGTTGGACTCCTTGGCCATGATGCCGAACAGCAGCGCCTCCGGCAGACCACGCTTTTCCCACTCCGGCCACATCACCGCGCGCAGGTTCTGGTAGTTCTCGTAGCTGGTCAGCAGCGCCGGGCGCATGTCGGTCAACCAGCGGCGGATGCCGGCCTGCACGGCGGGGTTGTACTCGACCATGGTGTCGAAGGCATGTCGCTTGTCGTTGAGCAGCGCTGCAGCGCGCGCGGCCTCCGGCACGTCGGCGGTAAGCGGGCCGATATGGTCGGGGTCGGCTTCCAGGCGGTCACCACCCTCATCGGCCACGTCGTCGCTGGCAGCGGCATCAGCATCATGCTTGAGCAGGCGCTTGTAGCTGGCCAGCAGGGTGCCCATCTGGCAGCCCTTCTGCTTCACGCAGTCGTTGAGGACATCTTCCATGTCCTCCAGCGCGGCGTCCGCCTCGTTGCTGCCCTTGGGGTCGGCATTGGCGACCAGCAGCAGCGCATCGCTGTAGCGCTTCTCGGCGGCGGTCATGCGCTGCTGCAGCGCATCCACCTTCACCTTGTCCCGGGCCGAAACCCGCTGCGCATGGGCGTCGGGCGCCAGGGAAACCAGGCCGGCCAGGGCCAGCAGCGGCCAACCGCGGGAAATCAGGACAGGAACGGGCATTGATGGCACTGTGTGCGAAACAGGCAGGCAGAGTAGCGGCGCCGCCAAGGTCCGGGCAAGCCGACCTTCGGCCCGTCACCGCCGGCGGTTAACATTGGGCTATTCACCACAAGGGCTGGACCATGGATCCGATTCTGCTCGGCAAAGGCATCACCGACGATATTGCCGTCACCCTGCTGCCGAAACTCGGCAACCGCCACGGTCTGGTGGCCGGCGCCACCGGTACCGGCAAGACGGTGACCCTGATGACCCTGGCCGAGGGCTTTTCGCGGCTGGGCGTGCCGGTGTTCCTGGCCGATGTGAAGGGCGATGTGTCCGGCCTGGCCGTGCCCGGCACCGGTGCCGAGAACCTGCTCAAGCGCGCCGCCGAGATCGGCGTGGCCGACTACGCGCCGGCCGCCAGCCCGACCATCTTCTGGGACCTGTACGGCAAGCTCGGCCACCCGGTGCGCACCACGGTCAGCGAGATGGGCCCGACCCTGCTGGCACGCATCCTCGAATTGAACGACACCCAGTCCGGCGTGCTCGACATCGTGTTCAAGCTGGCCGACGACCGTGGCCTGCTGCTGCTGGACATGGACGACCTGCGCGCCCTGCTCGGCCTGGTCGCCGAGGAACGCAAGGACATCTCCACCGAGTACGGCCTGGTCAGCGCGCAGTCCATCGCTGCGATCCAGCGCTCGGTGTTGCGCCTCGCACAGGATGGCGGCGAGAACTTCTTCGGCGAACCGGCCTTGGAACTGGCCGACATCATGCGGGTCAATCACGACGGCCGCGGCGTGATCGGCATCCTCGCCGCCGACCAGCTGGTGCTCAAGCCCAAGCTGTATTCCACCTTCCTGCTGTGGCTGCTGTCGGAGCTGTTCGAGCAGCTGCCGGAGGTGGGCGACCTGGACAAGCCGAAGCTGGTCTTCATCTTCGACGAGGCCCACCTGCTGTTCGACGACGCACCGCCGTCGCTGGTGCAGCGCATCGAGCAGGTGGTGCGCCTGATCCGCTCCAAGGGCGTGGGCGTGTATTTCTGCTCGCAGTTCCCCGACGACGTACCGGGCAACATCCTCGGCCAGCTCGGCAACCGCGTGCAGCACGCACTGCGTGCGTTCACGCCGCGCGACCAGAAGGCTGTGAAGACCGCTGCCGAGACCTTCGTGCCGAATCCGAAGCTGGACGTGGCCAAGGTACTCAGTCAGCTCGGTACCGGCGAAGCACTGGTCTCCACGCTGCAGGACAAGGGCGTGCCGATGCAGGTGCAGCAGACGATGATCGCACCGCCGCGCTGCCGGATGGGGCCGATCACCGAGGCCGAGCGCGCCCAGGTGCGTGCCGGCAGCCCGGTCGGCAGCCGCTACGACACCGCGATCAATCGCGAATCGGCCACCGAGCTGCTGGCCCAGCGTGCGCAGAAGACCGTCGAGCAGGCGCAGGCGCCGGCGGCCCGCAGCCGCGAGCAGGACGAGGCACAGGAAGGCGGTTTCGGCCAGGCGATCAAGGATGCGATCTTCGGCACCAAACGACGCCAGGGCATGATCGAGACCATGGCCAAGCAGACCACGCGCACCGTCGGCACCAAGCTGGGCAACCAGATCGTGCGCGGCCTGCTGGGCGGCATCTTCGGCGGCAAGCGCTGACCCGCCCTCCCCGGGGTCGGAGGCCTTTCCTGCGGAAAGGATCCGGCCCCATCGTTCCCCTGAAAAGAAGTCGCACCACATGTCGCGTTGGCGTCCCCCTGCAGAAAAGAGTACCGCCCTGATCACCGCCTCCGGCCACGCCCGGTTGAAGGCTGAACTGGATGAGCTGTGGCGTGTGCGCCGCCCCGAGGTGGTGAAGGCGCTGACCGCTGCTGCAGCGGAAGGTGACCGCTCCGAGAATGCCGAGTACACCTACCGCAAGAAGCAGCTGGGTGAAATCGACCGCCGCGTGCGCTACCTGACCAAGCGGCTGGAATCGCTGCGCGTGGTCGACACCACGCCGGCCGATCCGCAGGCGGTGTTCTTCGGTGCGTGGGTGGAACTGGAGAACGTGGACAGTGGCGACACCAGCCGCTATCGCATTGTCGGCCCGGATGAGACCGACGCAGGCCTGGGTTGGATCAGCATCGATTCGCCGCTGGCGCGTGCGCTGCTGAAGAAGCGGCTGGACGATGAGTTCTCGGTGGAGCTGCCCGGCGGCCAGTTCACCTTTGCGGTGATCGGGGTGGAGTACGAGCCGTTGTAGAGTCGACTGCCAGTCGACTACCGCGCGAAGCGCGGCACAAACCTCCGCAGCCGGACGGCAAACGCACCGCGATCCTCAATCGCGGTTGATGACTGGCCGAAGCCATCTGTCAGGCGTTCACGGCCTCGGAACGAAGAGCCGTCGACTGACAGTCGACTCTACATAGCTCCGTGCAACGGCGGCGGGTACTGGCGGCCGGCACGCAGTGGGCGGAAGTAATCGGTATTTTCGTAGAAGACTTCATCCTGCCCTTCGTGCCAGCCAGGAACACCGGCCAATGGCAGCGGCCGCAGCTGCAGTGGATCGGTCACTGCCCTGCCCTCAGCGATGGCCGCGGTCACTGCGTCAACGCAGGTGTCATCGGCTTTGCCGTGCACCACCACGCACTTGCCGACCAGCAATCGCCCTGGCAGCAGTGCCTGTTCCATCAGCGCGTGCCCGAATACCGCAGCGATGGCGATGTCGCCGCTCAGCCAGTGTCTCGATTCGAACAGCGCACACCAGTCGTGCACATCCCAGGCAGCCAGCAGCGTGTGATCGCGCACACGCACGATCACGCCGGTTTCGTCGAACTGGGTCAGCGCCGCCTGCGCGCGGTTGCGCTGGCCCGGCTGCATCGCCTCGATATGCCGGCACTGCTGCGCATTGAGCGCCTGCTTGAGCTGCGGGTATCGGGCCCACACCAGTGCGTTGAACAGGTCATGCCAGTTGTCGGCGCGGGTGGCGATGCGGCCCTGTGCGATGCGGGCTTCGTAGTGCAGGCCGTCGGCCAGCAGCCTGGCATCCTGCTCGACCAGCTGCTTGCCGGGCAGCGCGAGGCGTACCTCGAGCGCTGCAATGGACGGCCACTCCAGGCCTTCCAACAGATCACGAACGTCGCGCAATCCGGCAAACACCGGGTGCCCGAACACCTGTGGATCGACCGCCGCACGCGGCGGCGGTACGAAGCGGCGGACGCCGCCCCCGTGACCGGCGGCGGTCGTCGCCGGGGTCACAGCATCTTGAGATCGAATGCCGGGCGGGTGGCGGCCGGCAGCGCGTCACCGTACAGGTCGTGCTCGTCGCTCTCGGTGATTTCCACGTCGACGAACTCACCCACGCGCAGCGGCACCTGGTCGGCATTCTGGATGTGCACCAGGCCGTCGATCTCCGGGGCATCGGCCTTGGAACGGGCCACCGCGATATCGCCTTCGATGGCGTCGACCAGGCACTGCTGCACGGTGCCGATCTTGGCTTCCAGGCGTGCGGCGGAGATCTGCGCCTGCTTCTCCATGAAACGGGCCAGGCGCTCCTGCTTCACTTCCTCCGGCACCGCATCGGGCAGGTCGTTGGCGGTGGCCCCCTCGACCGGCGAATAGGCGAACGCGCCGACGCGGTCCAGCTGCGCTTCGTCGAGGAACGACAGCAGCTCTTCGAATTCGGCCTCGGTCTCGCCGGGGAAGCCAACGATGAAGGTCGAACGCACGGTGATGTCCGGCGCGATGCGGCGCCAGTTCTGCACGCGCTCAAGCGTCTTCTCGACCGCGCCGGGGCGCTTCATCAGGCGCAGGATGCGCGGGCTGGCGTGCTGGAACGGGATGTCCAGGTACGGCAGGATGCGGTTCTCGGCCATCAGCGGCACCACCTCGTCCACGTGCGGGTACGGGTAGACGTAGTGCATACGCACCCACGCATCCAGCTCGGACAGGCCTTCGCACAGCGCCTTCAGGCGGGTCTGGTAGGCCTTGTCGCGCCACATCTTCTCGGCGTACTTCACGTCCACGCCATAGGCCGAGGTGTCCTGCGACACCACCAGCAGCTCGCGCACGCCGCCACGCACCAGGCGCTCGGCTTCGCGCAGCACCTCATCCACCGGGCGCGAGACCAGCTTGCCGCGCATCGACGGAATGATGCAGAAGCTGCACTTGTGGTTGCAGCCCTCGGAAATCTTCAGGTAGGCATAGTGACGCGGGGTCAGCTTGATGCCGTAGTCGGGCACCAGGTCCACGAACGGATCGTGCTTGGGCGGCAGCGCTTCGTGCACCGCTTCCATCACGCTCTGGTAGTCCTGCGGGCCGGATACCGCCAGCACGTTGGGGTACGCCTCGCGTATCTGCTCCGGGCGCTTGCCCAGGCAGCCGGTGACGATGACCTTGCCGTTCTGGTTCATCGCCTCGCCGATCGCGTCCAGCGACTCGGTCACCGCCGAATCGATGAAGCCGCAGGTATTGACCACCACCACGTCGGCCGAATCGTAGGACGGCACGATGTCGTAGCCTTCCGAGCGGAGCTGGGTCAGGATGCGTTCGGAATCGACAAGGGCCTTCGGGCAGCCAAGGCTGACGAAGCCGACTTTGGGGTTCAGCTGGGACATGGAATCGCGGGACTCTGGGGGCCTGGGCCCCTGCCGTCGTGGCAGGGGTTCCTGGGGGCCGGGGCCTGAAAGGGCGCCAGTATACCGGGGTTGGCGGCCGCGCTCTGAATGGCCAGCCGCCCGATCCCGCACAGCCGCTGACACCGCGCTAACCCACGCAGCACCGACAATGCCGTTCTGTTCCCCGCAACGAGATGGAAACGATGGCCGAGTGGATCACCCTGGATACGCATCACGGCCCGGTACGGGCCTGGCAGGCCCTGCCGGAGGGCACCCCGCGTGGCGGGCTGGTGGTGGTGCAGGAAATTTTCGGCGCCAACCCGCACATCCGCGGCGTGGCCGAGCGCTTCGCGGCCGAAGGCTATGCGGTGCTGGCCCCGTCCTTTTTCGACCTGCTTGACGGCACAGAAGCCGATCCGGATGCCCTGCCCTATGACGCCGACGGCGTGAAGCAGGGCCTGGAACGGGTGACCGCACTGGGCATGGAGAAGGCGCTGGAGGTGGTCCGTGCCGCAGCGACCCGGCTGGCCCCCTACGGCAAGGTCGGCACGGTGGGCTACTGCTGGGGCGGCACGGTGGCGATGCTGTCGGCCCTGCGCCTGGGCCTGCCGTCGGTCAGCTACTACGGTGCGCGCAACGTCCAGTTCCTGGATGAGACGCCAAAGGCCCCGGTGATCTTCCACTTCGGTGGCCAGGACAAAAGCATCCCGCCGGAAGCCGTGCAGGCCCATCGCGAGAAGCTGCCGCAGATGGCCACCTACGTCTATCCGGCTGACCACGCCTTCAACCGGGAGGTCGGACATGCGTATGATCCAGACAGCGCCACCCTGGCGCTGCAACGCACCCTGGACTTCTTCTCGGAGCATCTTGGATGAGCGATTTCGAACTCGATTCACGCCTGGCCACCGATAGCGTGCTGGTGGCGGAAGGACCGTTGTCGCAAGTGCGGCTGATGAACGACGAACGATTCCCCTGGCTGGTGCTGGTACCGCGCCTGGCCGGGGTGACCGAGTGGATCGAGCTGGACGGCGAGCAGCAGGACAAGCTGCGCACCGAGCTCAACCGCGCCTGCAAGGCCCTGAAGGGCGCCGACGGGGTGGAGAAGATCAATATCGGTGCGCTGGGCAACATCGTGCGCCAGCTGCATTTCCACGTGATTGGCCGCCATGACGGCGACCCCGCGTGGCCGGGCCCGGTCTGGGGCAGCGGCCCCGCGCATCGCTACGAGCCGGGTGCGCTGGACCAGCATGTCGCCTACTGGAAGGAACGGCTAGGATATCCAGCCCAGTCCTGAGCGTTTGCCGACCCGATGCGATTCAACCTCGTTGCCGCCGTCCTGCTGATCCTGATCGGCCTGTTCATGCTCGCCAGCAACCTCGGCTGGACGCACCTGAACCTGTCCAAGCTGCTGTTGACCTGGTGGCCGGTGGCACTGGTGGGTGTGGGCATCGCGATGCTGTTCGGTCGCGGGAAATAAGCTGGCGCCGGGCCATGCCCGGCGAGCGCAGCATGTGGCCGCACCCATGAAAACGCCGGGCATGCCCGGCGTTTTCGTCATGCGATGGCGCGCCGCTCAGGTCCGCGGCAGGGTCACGCCGGTCTGGCCCTGGTACTTGCCGCCACGATCGCGGTACGACGTCTCGCAGATGTCATCGGCGGCCGCCTGGAAGAACAGCATCTGCGCCACGCCTTCATTGGCGTAGATGCGCGCAGGCAGCGGCGTGGTGTTGCTGAACTCCAGGGTGACGTGGCCTTCCCACTCCGGTTCCAGCGGGGTCACGTTGACGATGATGCCGCAGCGCGCGTAGGTGCTCTTGCCCAGGCACACTACCAGGGTGTCGCGCGGGATACGGAAGTACTCCACGGTGCGCGCCAACGCGAAGCTGTTCGGCGGGATGATGCATTCATCGCCGACGATATCCACGAAGCTGCCCGGATCGAAGTGCTTGGGATCGACGATGGTCGAGTTGATGTTGGTGAACACCTTGAACTCGCGCGAGCAGCGCACGTCGTAGCCGTAGCTGGAGGTACCGTAGCTGACAATGCGCTCGCCGTTGGCCTGCTTGACCTGCCCGGCCTCGAACGGCTCGATCATGCCATGCTGCTCGGACATGCGGCGGATCCAACGGTCACTCTTGATGCTCATGCTTTGTCCTGGGGTACGAGGGGGCGCGAGGATTCTAGCAGGGGGCCGGGCACCGCCGGCGGCCCCTGCCCCGGCACTTACAGCAGCGACGACAGGATCGGGATCGAGGCACGCGGACGCTTGCCAACCTCCTCGACCAGGCGCTGGGCGGCATGGCGGTAGGCTTGGGCCGGGACCGAATCCGGCTGGGCCACGGTGATCGGGGTACCGGAATCGCCCTGCTCGCGGATGCCGATCTGCAGCGGCAACGAACCCAGCAACGGCACGCCGTACTGCGCGGCCATGCGCTCGCCACCGCCCTCGCCGAACAGGTGCTCGACATGCCCGCAGCTGCTGCAGGTATGCACCGCCATGTTCTCGACGATGCCGAGCACCGGCACCTCGACCTTCTCGAACATCTTCAGCGCTTTCTTCGCATCCAGCGTGGCGATGTCCTGCGGCGTGGTGACGATCACCGCACCCGCCAGCGGAATCTTCTGGGTCAGGGTCAGCTGGATGTCACCGGTGCCCGGTGGCAGGTCGATCAGCAGGTAGTCCAGGTCATCCCACAGGGTGTCATTGAACAGCTGGGTCATCGCCGAGGTGGCCATCGGCCCACGCCAGATCATCGGCGTGTCTTCTTCGATCAGGTAGCCGATCGACATGGTGTCCACGCCGAACGCACGCAGCGGCTCGATGCTCTTGTTGTCGGGGCTTTCCGGGCGGCCGGACAGGCCGAGCATGGCCGGCACGCTCGGCCCGTAGATGTCCGCATCAAGCACGCCCACGCGTGCGCCGAGCTGTTGCAGGGCCACGGCCAGATTGACCGCAGTGGTCGACTTGCCGACGCCGCCCTTGCCCGAACCAACCGCGATCACGTTGCGGATGCGGGCATGCGGCGTAAGTCCCTTCTGGACCTGGCTTGCATGGGGACGGCGGGGAGAACTGTTCACAACGAGCACCGGCGGGGTCAGGGGGAATAACCGAGCATCATACAAGCTGGACGTAACCTGACTGAAATTCAGGATTGCTACAGATTCGTGCACAGATTGTTAAGTTCATGTTACGTTCGACCCGCACTGTTTTGGGCTGCGGAGCTGGCATTTCCAGCCCGCGCGATGGCGCATGCGCAGTGCCGTTTTTGTTTTTGCTCTCCAATGGAACTACATGAACTACGTAAGCAACACCGCACGTCGCAACACGCTCGCCGTCGCCCTGATTTCCGCTCTGATGGCCGCCGCCCCGGCAATGGCCCAGGACAAGGCGACCAACCTGGACAAGATCACCGTCACCGGTTCGCTGATCCCGCAGACCCAGGTTGAAACCCAGACCCCGGTGATGTCCATCACCGCCCAAGACATCCAGACCCGCGGCTTCAGCAGTGTTGCTGAAGTGCTGCAGCAGTCGTCGCTGACCACCGGCGGCCTGCAGGGTGGCCAGACCTCGGGTTCGTTCACCCAGGGCGCCGAAGCCGCCGGCATGTTCGGCCTGAACCCGGGCTACACCAAGTACCTGATCAACGGCCGCCCGATGCTCTCGTATCCGGCGCTGTACAACGGCAGCGAAACCTTCAACAACATCAGCGGCATTCCGATCGACATCGTCGAGCGCATCGAAGTGCTGCCGGGCGGCCAGTCCTCGCTGTACGGCTCGGACGCGATCGCCGGTGTGGTCAACATCATCCTGAAGGAGCGCATGGACGGCGGCACCATGACCCTCCGTGGCGGCACCTACACCGAAGGCGGTGGCAGCAACATCCGCTTCAGCGCCGCCAAGGGCATCAACGCCTTCGACGACCGCTTCCATGCGCTGTTCAACGTGCAGATCGAGAACGGCAGCCCGATCTGGGGCTACCAGCGCGACATCACCCGCCAGAACAACCCGGTCGGCTACACCGCCCAGGTTCCGTCGAACGACTTCGCCGTCATCACCAACGCTGACAACAAGCTGCTGATGATGGACCCGAGCCGTTGCGCGAACGTCGCTGGGCTGTATGACGGCACCACCGTGGTCGGCCAGCGCGCGTCGGGCGAGTCCTGCGGCTCGGTGTACAGCGCCGGCTACAAGACCCTGAAGAACGGCAAGAACAGCGGCCAGTTCTACTCGTCGATGACCTTCGACGTGAACGACAACTTCCAGCTGTTCGCCGATGTGCTGTACAGCAAGGAAAAGACCGAGTTCACCTCCGGCTCCAGCGCCCTGTGGTGGGGCACCAAGTCGGTGATGGGCGGCTTCTACGACCAGGGCTCCGGCAAGGTCGTGAACCTGCAGCGCGCCTTCGCGCCGGAAGAAATCGGCCCGGGCCACTACAACAACATCATGAACTCCGATGAAAGCCGTGCCTACCAGGTCACCCTGGGCGGCAAGGGCATGGTCGGCGACTGGGACTACAGCGCCAGCTTCACCCGCGGCGAGTACCGCCTGGACCAGAACCGTTTCGTGCGCTGGAAGGACAAGATCGAAGACTTCTTCGGCCAGACCGTGCTGGGCCCGCGCCTGGGCACCTCGGCTGGCGGCTTCGGCATCTACAACCCGGACTACGCGGCCTTCTACTCGCCGATCACTCCGGACCAGTTCGCCAGCTTCACCGGCTACGGTACCCATCGCAGCAAGACCTGGCAGAACCTGGGCCGCGTGCAGGTGACCAACGGCTCGCTGTTCAGCCTGCCGGGCGGTGACGCCGGCCTGGCCGTCGTGCTGGAAGGTGGCAGCGAAGGTTGGGACTACTCGCCGGACCAGGCGTTCGTTGATGGCAATGTGTGGGGCACCACCGCCGTCGCCGGCGCCGGCCACCGCAGCAACTATGCGGTCACCAGCGAACTGCGCATGCCGCTGCACGACAAGCTGACCGTCAGCGCGTCGGGCCGCTATGACGCCTTCAAGATCGCCGACAAGACCGTCGACAAGGCCACCTACAGCATCGGTCTGGAATTCCGTCCGATCGAGAGCCTGCTGCTGCGCGGCAAGTATGGTACCGCTTTCCGCGCGCCGACCCTGTCCGATGCCTTCCAGGGCATGAGCGGTTCGTACTCGTCCGGCCAGAACGACTACTACCGCTGCAGCCAGATGGGTTACGGCCTGCGTGACGAGGCCTGCTCGTTCTACAAGAACACCTCGGTGTACAGCGAAAAGTCCGGCAACCCGGACCTGAAGCCGATCACCGCCGACGTCTGGAGCGCAGGCGTGGTGTGGGCCCCGGTCAGCAACTTCTCGCTGTCGGCCGACTACTACAACTGGAAGATCAAGAACGAGGTCAAGACCCTCAGCAGCGACCAGCTGCTGCTGGCCGAGTACCAGTGCCACAACGGCCTGCCGAACAACACCTCGGCCAGCTGCGGTGACGTGACCAACTGGGTGTCCCGCGATGCCGGCGGCAACCTGACCCGCGTGTACACCCCGAAGCTCAACGTTGCCAGCCAGAACCTGGAAGCGGTGACCGTGGCGGCCAAGTACCAGCAGGATATCGGCCGCTTCGGCTCGCTGATGTTCTCCGGCAACTACACCAACATGCTGAAGCGTGAAGTGCAGCCGATGCCGGGTGCCGCAAAGCTGGATCTGCTGAGCGATCCGTACAACATGTGGTACTACGACAACTTCGCCAAAGTCCGCGGCGATCTGTCGGTGGCCTGGAACATCGCCAAGTTCACCACCACCGTGTACGCCAACTACGTCGGCAGCACCCCGAACTACCTGGCCTACACCGGCCGCAGCTACGGCTACGTCCACTCCTCCGGCGCCAAGGCCGGCAAGTGGGGTTCGTACACCACGTACAACCTGAGCATGAACTACCAGGCACAGGAAGATCTGGTCCTGTCGCTGATGGTCAACAACGTGTTCAACAAGCTGCCGGAAGGCCAGCGCTACAACTATCCGGGCAACGAATCGACCCCGTTCAACGACGGCTTCTACAGCGTCTACGGCCGCCAGATCTCGGCCCAGGTCAAGTACAACTTCTGATCCCGTCGTTTTCCGGACTTCGTGTCTGGACCAGGCCCCGCTTCGGCGGGGCTTTTTTTTGCCAAGTGCCGGCGCAGAGCGGGACGGCCACCCGGGCATTCACGCCAAGTTGACTGGATTCACGTCTTCGTTCATCTTCAGGTCATGTTGATGTGCCCGCCACAAGGACCCTGCCGACCATGGAACTGCGCTTGACCCCAGCCCGCCTTGGCGCCGCCGCACTGGCGGCGCTGTGCATTGCCCCTGCCCTCGCAAGCCCCCTGCCAGCCGAGGATTTCGCCAAGATCCCAACCATCCAGTCGGTCACCATGAGCGCCGACGGCAAGCAGCTGGTCGCGATCGTCGCCGCACCCGGCAGCGACAACAGCGATACCGCCCTGGCCAACTGGAACCTGGATAACCTCGGCGCCGGTCCGGTCGCCATCACGCCATCCGGTGACCGGATGAAGTTCATCGCGGCAAGCGCACTGAAGGCGGGACGCAACCTCGTCATCGGGCGCCAGGAATGGACAGGCAAACTCGGCGGCTGCGGTGAAGGCAACAGTACGGGAGCCACCAAGACCTTCCTGACCAAGGCCTACCTCACCGACGCCACCCAGACCAAGTTCGACGAGGCCTTCGCCAACAACACCCGCACGCTCGGGGTCAGCCCCGAGACCCTTCGCTGCCTCGAACTTGCGGGTACCGCCTCACTCGTCCATGGACTGCCGTTGGATGCAGACAGGGTCATCATCAGTCAGCTCAACGAAGCAACGCTGCAGGCCAACTACTATCGCTTCAACCTGCGCACGGGCCAGACCGAACTGCTGTTCAAGGGCAGCTCCCGCACGTCACCCGGCTTGTTCCATCCCCGCACAGGTGAAGTCCTGACCCAGACCCAGATCGAATCCGCCGGCTCCGACGATTTCGAACAACGCATTCTGATCAAGAACAGCGCCGGCCAGTTCGAAGTGCACGCCCCCCTGACCACCCGACTGAGCGAACGCTATACGGTGGAAGTCGTCGGCATAGACGATGACAGCGGCAAGCTGTACGTGCTGACCGACCAGTTCTCCGATCTGGTGCAGGCGCGACTGTACGATCCCGCCAAAAAGGAGTTCGACAAGGAGCCTCTGGCCGCCCATCCATCCTTCTCGATCAGTTCACTGATCCTGGGCACGCGCAAGAGCAACTTCAACCAGGTCCTCGGCTTCTATATCGACGGTCCGCAGCGACAGGCCGTGTACGTGGATCCGCAGATGAAGGCCCTGCAGGAGGGCCTGCAGAAAGCCTATCCCGGCCTGAGCATCTACATCACCGGCTACAACGACGACCTTTCGCGCGTGCTGTTCACCACGGAAAGCAACCGCAACCCGAAGAGTTACTTCATCCTGGCTGATCGCAAGAATGTCGTGCCGCTGGGCAGCGAGCGCCCCTGGGTGGACAGCAAACAGATTGGCGAACAACGCTGGGTGACCTACACCGCACGCGATGGGCTGCAGATTCCAGCGATTCTGGATCTCCCGCCGGGCTGGAAGCAGGGCGACGGCCCGCTGCCGGCACTCGTTCATCCGCACGGCGGGCCGTGGGCGCGCGACTACACCGGCTGGGATGCATCCGGCTGGGTACCGTTCTTCACTTCGCGCGGCTACGCCGTGTTGCGCCCCCAGTACCGCGGCAGCGCCGGCCTTGGCCGCAAGCTCTGGCTGGCAGGTGACGCCGAGTGGGGGCAGAAGATGCAGGACGACAAGGATGACGGCGCCGCCTGGCTCGTCTCACAGGGCATCGCCGCCAAGGACCGTATCGCGATCTTCGGCTATTCCTACGGCGGCTTCGCGGCTGCCGCCGCAACGGTCCGGAGCCCATCGCCCTACCAGTGCGCCATCGCGGGTGCCCCGGTCACCGATCTTGGCCGGCTGGGCACCTCCTGGAGCCAGAACCGCCTGCAACGCATTCTGCAGGGGCGCACGGTGAAGGGCATGGACCCGATGCAGAACACCGCGAAGGCCACGATTCCTCTGCTGACCTTCGTCGGCGACCGTGACGTACGCACGCCGTCCTTCCATGCGAGGAACTTCTACAACGGCGTACAGGGCAAGGTCCCAGCCCGGTTCGAGCTGATCCCCGACATGCCGCACAGCATGCCGTGGTACCCCGTGCACTTCCGGACGACATTGACGCTCATGGCCGACTACCTGAGCAAGGATTGCGGCCCCGGCGGCCTCTGATCTCTCCCCAGCATCAAGCGCCTCCCTCCAAGCCCCTGCCCGCGCGGCAGGGGCTTTTTCATGCGCAAATCCCTGAATTTTCCCTTACTAACAACAAGTTAAAGATCTTTATCATTCATGTTGCATTTACTTTACGCGACACATACACTCCATTAACCGAAGCATAACAAGTGGGGATCAAAACGAAATGCGCACCGCCAACCGCCAAACCAAGCCAAGCCGCGTCCCGTTGACTCTTGCTGTGCTGGCCTGCCTGCAGGTCGCACCGGCTCTGGCCCAGGAATCCACCCCGCAGGAAGCAAAGGCGTCAAGCACTTCCTCGTCTTCCCAGCGCGCGACGGATCTTGACAAGATTACTGTCACCGGCTCTCTGATCCGTCGTGCGGACTATGAGACCACCTCGCCGGTGTTCACGATCAATGCCGAAACCAACGCGAAGCAGGGCCAGGTCAACGTGGCCGAGTTCCTGCAGAAGTCGGCCATCGGTTCGGCCGAAACCCAGATCACCCACCAGTTCGGCGGCTTCGTCGTGGACGGCGGTACTGGCGTGCAGACGGTTTCGCTGCGTGGCCTGGGCGCCAACCGCACCCTGGTGCTGCTCGATGGCCAGCGCCCCGGCCCAGCCGGTACCCGTGGCGCCGTCGGCGCCTTCGACCTGAACGTCATTCCCACCGCCATCCTGCAGCGTGCCGAGATCGTGAAGGACGGTTCGTCCTCGATCTATGGTTCCGACGCCGTGGCCGGTGTGGTCAACCTGATCACCAAGAAGAACATCGAGCGCCCGGAGCTGACCGTTACCGGCCGCGTGCCGACCGAAGGCGGCGGTGAAGTGTTCGCTGCCTCACTGGCCAACGGCTGGAACTTCGAGAAAGGCAGCATCGTGGCTGCGGCAGAGTGGTACAAGCACTACGAACTGAACCGCAACGACCGTGACTACCTGAACTGCAGCAATGATCTGGTCAAGGATGCCGATGGCAACCGCATCGACCGTCAGGACCGCTCAATCACTGCCGGCACCAACCTGGCAAACTGCAACAACCTGCTGCATAACGTTGTCGACGTAGGTGCCATCCGCTATGTCCCTTCACCGGAAGGCAACACCATCGGCCCACTCCCCGGCTATCGCCCGCGTACCACCCGTACCTACGCTGGCGGCGGCCAGGCCTACTATGATGAGCCGCTGAACTTCGCACGCTTTGGTGAAGAGCAGATCATCAACCAGCAGGAGCGCAAAAGCGTCTTCGTAGCCACCGATTTCGCCTTCGACTCCGTCAACTGGAAGACCCAGTGGCTGTTCAACCGTCGCGAGACCGAATCCTTCCGCTGGCGCCAGTTCTTCCCGCGGATCCAGGCACCGGCAGGTTCGGGCTTCACCGGCGTCATCCGTCCGATCATGCCGTTCAAGTCGCAGCAGGACGTCACGGTCGACTACTTCTACGGCGCCACCAAGCTCGATGGTCTGTTCAAGGGCACTGACACTTGGGCATGGGAAGTCAATGCCAACTTCAGCCACTCCAAGGGCAAGTACGGCAACTTTGGCATCCAGGCCTCCAAGACCGGCGACGTTGACTACACTGACAACGCGCCGACACTGAACTACCTCGATCCGGGCTATCTGAGCGGGGCCAAAGTCGATGAACTCAGCAATCTGCTGGGACAGTGGGATTGGGGTAAGACGATCTACAAGCAGGCCACGATCAATGCCGTCGTCAGCGGCGACCTGTTCGAGCTGCCGGCAGGTGCTGTGGGCGTAGCTGCGGGCTTGGAGTACCGCTACTACTCGATCGATGACCAGCCGGGTGAACTGTCAAAGGCACAGGACCTTTGGGGCTCGAGCTCGGCCAATGTCACGAAGGGCGACGACAGGGTCAAGGAAGCATTTGTTGAATTCGATGTTCCGCTGCTGAAGGGCCTGCCCGCGATTGAGTCGCTGAGCCTGAACGCGTCCGGCCGCGCATTCCAGTACGACTCGGTGGATGGCACCGACGAGGTCTGGAAGGTGGGCCTCAACTGGCAGGTCATTCCGTCGCTGCGCCTGCGCGGCTCGATCGGCACCTCCTACCGTGCTCCGGGCCTGTATGAGCTGTATCTGGGCAACCAGACCGGTTTCCTGGGACAGACCGGCATCGACCCCTGCATCCGCTGGGGTGAGAGCTCCAACACCAACTACCAGCGCAACTGTGCCGCGGCAGGCATTCCTGCCGACTACGCAGGTGCCGGCAGCAGTGCAACTGTATATTCGGGCGGCGGTGCAGGCCAGCTGATTCCGGAGACCTCCCGTGCCAAGACCGCAGGTATCGTGTTCACCCCCACTTTTGCCAATCTGAGTGTGGCAATCGATTACTTCGATTATCAGGTGAAGAACGAGATCGGCCAGATCACCACGGCGGACATCGTCAAGGGTTGCTATGGTGCTGCGGTGTATCCGAACGCCTTCTGCGGCCTGCTGGTCCGCAACCCCGGCACCGGCGATGAGGCTTGGAACATCACTGATGTGTACAACCAGTACGTCAACATCAACAAGCAGCGCACCCGCGGCTACGATCTGACTGCGAACTTCGACCACGACTTCTCGTTCGGCAAGTTCTCTGCCGAAACCCAGGTCACTTACACCATCGAGGATACCCAGCAGGTCTTCTCCAGCGCTGAAGAAAGTGGCCTTTCGTCCAATGAGCTTCTCGGTGACATCGGGCGTCCGAAGGTTGTGGGCAACTTGGCACTCAGCCTGACCCGTGGAGACTGGACCTTCAACTGGCTGACCACCTACATCCACAAGACCAAGGACATCGACCTGGATCCGGTCTTCATCTACCAGGGCCGTCCGAACTCCTACCGTGACATCGTGGTCGATTCGCGTACTTACCACACCGCATCGGTCAGCTACTCGCAGGCCGACTGGGAAATCCTGGTGGGTGTCAGCAACATCTTCAACAAGACTCCGCCGCTGATCTCCACCGGCGTCAGCGATGCCCGCTACGGCAACATTGCGGCATTCGCGACCCAGTACGACCTGTACGGCCGCACCCCGTTCGTGCGTCTGAAGTACAAGTTCTGATCCACGCCTGATCGCAGTACCCCGACAGACCCGGCTTTTGCCGGGTCTGTCTTTTCCGGGCCCCGAAGCGGCCCCCTTGCGCCCGGCCATGACCTTCGACACCCTTGCAGGGCAGGCCGGCGGCGTATTGTTCGGCCCACGGCCGTCCCCGCGGCCCTTCCCTGACTCACTCGGCCTGGAGGCCATCAAAGTGACCCGTACTCCCAAGATCGTGCTGCTGACCCTGGCCGTTTCGGCCGCGCTGGTCGGCTGCGGCAAGAACGAAACCCCGGCCAAGGACGCCACCGCCTCCACGCCGGCTGCGGCCGAAGCAACCAACTACACGCTGGACGAGAGCAAGCTGCCGGCCTACAACGCCTTCCAGCCCAGCGATCTGGATGCCAGCAAGGACGCCTGTGGCGCCTTCGGCGACTACGTGAACAGCAAGTGGCTGGCCGCCAATGAAATTCCGGGCGACCGCACCAGTTGGGGCGCGTTCACCATCCTCGACGAGCGTTCGGTAGCCGTGCAGCACCAGCTGGCTGAACAGGTCGCGCAGGTCAAGAACCCGAACCATATCGAGAAGATCGTCGGTGACCTGTGGGCCACCGGCATGGACGAAGCCAAGATCAATGCCCAGGGCATCGAGCCGCTGAAGGCCGACCTGACCGCGATCGACGGCCTGCAGGACAAGGCGGCCATCGCCGACTACCTGCGCAGCAGCGCGGCCAAGGGTGACAACGTCCTGTTCGGCTTCGGCGCCGAAGCCGACTTCAAGAACTCGGCCGTCAACCTGGCCTACGCCAGCCAGGGCGGCCTGGGCCTGCCGGACAGCACCTACTACACCGATGCCAAGAACGCCGACAAGCTGAAGGCCTACCAGGCGCACGTCGCCAAGGTGCTGGAGCTGTCCGGCGTCGCCGCTGCCGACGCTGCCAAGCAGGCCGAGGACGTGGTCAAGTTCGAGACCCGCCTGGCCAAGGCCTCCAAGTCGCGCGTGGAGCTGTCGCGCAACGTCGAGCTGTACTACAACCCGGTCACCCTGGCCGACGCCGACAAGCTGACCCCGAACTTCAGCTGGACCGAGTTCTTCAAGTCGCAGGGCGTGGCCGCACCGGAGAAGTTCTCGCTGGCCATGCCGGCCTTCCATGAGGAAGTGAGCAAGGCGCTGGGCGATACCGATCCTTCGGTGTGGCGCGCCTACCTGCGCTTCCACACCGTGGACAGCGCCTCGCCGTACCTGGCCGATGCCTTCGTGCAGGAGAACTACGAGTTCTACGGCAAGACCCTCAACGGCCAGAAGGAACAGAAGCCGCGCTGGAAGCGCGTGCTGGGCACCATCGAGAACGACGCCGGTGAAGCCTTCGGCCAGCTGTACGTGAAGGTTGCCTTCTCGCCGGAAGCCAAGGCGAAGATGGAAGAGCTGGTGAAGAACCTGGCCGCCTCGCTGAGGGAACGCATCCAGGGCCTGAGCTGGATGAGTGATGAAACCAAGGCCAAGGCCATAGCCAAGTGGGAAACCTTCACTCCGAAGATCGGTTACCCGGACAAGTGGCGTGACTGGTCGGGCCTGCAGACCCAGCGCGACAGCTACCTGGGCAATGTGCGAGCAGCCAGTGAGTTCAACTACAAGTTCAACCTGTCCAAGATCGGCAAGCCGGTGGACAAGACCGAGTGGGGCATGACCCCGCAGACGGTCAACGCCTACTACAACCCGCTGCAGAACGAGATCGTGTTCCCGGCCGCCATCCTGCAGCCTCCGTTCTTCGATCCGAAGGCCGACGACGCACTGAACTATGGCGGCATCGGTGCGGTGATCGGCCACGAAATGACCCACGGTTACGACGACCAGGGTGCACGCTTCGGGCCGACCGGCAACATGGAAGACTGGTGGACCGCCGCTGACAAGAAGAACTTCGAAGGCCTGACCGGCAAGCTGGTCAAGCAGTTCGACCAGTACAAGGTCGACGGCCAGGCCGTGAACGGTCACCTGACCCTGGGCGAGAACATCGCCGACCTGGGCGGCCTGGCTACCGCCTACGACGCCCTGCAGAAGGCCTCCGCCGGCAAGGAAGATGCAAAGGTCGATGGCTTCACCCGCGACCAGCGCTTCTTCTTCAACTGGGCCACCGTGTGGCGCACCAAGTACACCCCGGAAAACGCCAAGGTCCGCCTGGCCACCGACCCGCACGCGCCGGCGCAGTTCCGCGCCATGGGTGCGCCGTCGAACCTGCCGACCTTTGCCGCGGCCTTCCAGTGCAAGGCCGGTTCGCCGATGGCCCGCGCCGGCGAGCAGCAGGTGGTGATCTGGTAAGCCCTGGCTGACGCCGCGGCACACCTGCAGAGGCCCGGGAATTCCCGGGCCTTTGTTTTTGGCGGTGAATGTCATCCACGCATGGCGTGGATCTCCTGATGCCGGTGCCCTGCGGACACGGCGTGATGCGTGCATGCCGCGCCCATGCGCGGCTTGCTATAGTGCGCGCGCCCTCAATCCATCACGGATTCGTTCCACATGCCCAATTTCCGTCCGCTTGCCATCGCCCTGGGCATCAGCCTGGCGACTCTGGTCCCGACCCACGATGCCTTCGCCGCCAAGAAAAAGGCCGCGCGTGCCCCGGCTGTCAGTGCCCAGTGCAGCGACTTCTACGACGCCACCAATGCAGGCTGGCTGAAGGCCAACCCGGTGCCGCAGACCGGCGCCACCACCGCGCTGGGCCAACTGGTCGACCGCAGCCGCCAGCAGCAGCGTGAACTGCTCGACGCAGCGATGAAGGCGCCACAGGGCAACGTGCAGAAGCTGCTGGGTGACTTCTGGGCCAGTGGCCTGGACGAAGCGGCCGTGGAAGCAGACGGATCCAACCCGATCGCCCCGCTGCTGACCCGCATCAACGCCATCAAGAAGGCCAAGGATGTGCCGGCCTCGATCGCCGCGCTGCACCAGGTTGGCATTCCGGTGGCCTTCAACTTCGGTCCGGACGTGGACCTGAAGGCATTGGACCGCCACATCGGTTACTTCATGCAGGGCGGCATGGGCCTGCCCGATCCGGCGTTCTACACCCGTACCGACGCCGATACCGTGGCGTTGATGGGCCGCTACCGCAACTACGTCAAGCAGATCCTGGCGCTGACCGGCACCCCGGCTGCCAAGCTGGATGCCGAATCGCAGGCGGTGATCGCGCTGGAAACCGAACTGGCGCGCAATGCGCAGTCGCTGGCCGGCATCAACAATCCGTTCAACAACTACGCGCCGATCTCCACCAAGGAGCTCAACAGCCGCTACCGCAACCTGCAGCTGGATGCGTTCCTGAAGGCGCAGGGCGTGGACGACGACCTGGTCTCGCTGGCCGACCCGGGCCTGTTCAAGCAGCTCGACGGCATGGTCACCAAGCTCAAGCCGGACCAGTGGAAGGCCTACCTGCGCTGGCGCGTGGGCGACTCGATGGCGCCGTACCTGTCCAAGGCCTACCGCGACGCCGAGTTCGAATTCCGCGGCCGCGTGCTGCGTGGCGAAACCCTGCCGCCGCAGCGCTGGGAAGACGTGCTGGAGGCGATCAACGTGGCCGCTGGCCCAATGGTCGGTCGCGAATACGCTGCCCGTTACCTGTCCGCCGAAGATCGTCGCCAGGCGGCGTGGATCGTCGACAAGGTGCGCGAAGTGCAGATCGAAGCGGTCAAGAACAGCAGCTGGATGAGCACCGAAGCCAAGGCCGAAGCGCAGGCCAAGCTGGCTGCGCTGAAGATCGAGATCGGCACCCCGCTGCGCGACCTCGACTACAGCGTGCAGCCGATGGGCCGCGGTTCGTTCGGCGGCAACATGCTGATTGCTTCGACCTGGCGCCATCGCGAGGAAATGAAGCGCATCGGCAAGGGCAACGCCGACCGTCGCTGGGACGTGCTGCCGCAGCAGCCTTCGCTGGCCTACGATCTGGCCCAGAACCGCCTGATCGTCACCGCCGCGATCCTGCAGGGCCCGGTGTTCAACGCCAAGGCCGACGCTGCCGACAAGTTCGGCAGCTTCGGTGGCCTGGTCGGCCATGAGTTGACCCGCGCGATCGATGCCAAGGGCGCGCTGGTCGACGCCAAGGGCGAGCTGCGCAGCTGGTGGACCCCGGCCGACAAGACCGCCTGGACCCTGCTCGGTAACCGCGTGGCCGCGCAGTACAGCGCCTACGACTTCCCGGGCGTGAAGGGTGCCAAGGTCAACGGCACGCTCACCCAGGAAGAGAACCTGGCCGACATCGCCGGCCTGGAACTGGCCTGGGCGGCATATGTCGCGCAGGAGCCGAAGGCCAAGCAGGCCCAGCAGCAGGGCTTCTTCCGCGCCTGGTCTGCGCTGTGGGCGCAGCAGCTGGCGCCGAACGAGGCCGTACGTCGCCTGACCGCCGACATCCGTGCACCGGGCCTGTGGCGCAGCAACGGCACGCTGGCCAACCTGCCGGCCTTCGGCGCCACCTTCAGCTGCAAGGCCGGCCAGCCGATGCAGCGCAGTGAAGCCGAGCAGATCAAGGTCTGGCGCTGATCCAGCTGCCACACGGGTAACGCAGAGGGCGCCTTCGGGCGCCCTCCTCTTTTGCAGATGCAGCACGATCCCGGGTTAACACCGCACATGCTATCGCTGCGGCTTCGTCCAACGTGGAGCCCCGACATGGCACACAAGAACACGATCTGTGTCTGGTATGACAACGGCGCACTCGAGGCCGCAAACTTCTACGCCAGTATCCTGCCCGACAGCGCGGTGACCGCCGTGCATCACGCCCCCGGTGACTATCCGGACGGCAAGGAAGGCAACGTACTGACCGTTGAATTCACGGTCTGCGGCATCCCCTGCGTCGGCCTCAACGGCGGCACCGCGTTCAAGCACAGCGAAGCGTTTTCCTTCCAGATCCAGACCGAGGACCAGGCCGAGACCGACCGCCTGTGGAATGCGATCGTCGGCAACGGTGGCCAGGAGAGCCAATGCGGCTGGTGCAAGGACCGCTGGGGCATTTCCTGGCAGATCAGCCCGCGCATGCTCATCGATGCGGTGACCAGCCAGGACAAGGCACTGGCCAAGCGCGCATTCAACGCGATGATGCCGATGAAGAAGATCGACATCGCCACCATCGAAGCAGCGATCAAAAAAGGGGACGGAGGGGATTAAGTCGTTTTCCCCCATTGCCGGTGACCCAATGCGAATTGCGACTTAATCCCCTCCGTCCCTTTTTCCAGAGGTGCTGATGTCCTGGGATGCGATCATCATTGGAGGTGGCCACAACGGCCTGGTCTGCGCGGCCTATCTGGCGCGCGCTGGAAAGAAGGTGCTGGTGCTGGAACGTCGCGGCGTTCTTGGCGGCGCTGCGGTCACCGAGGAATTCCATCCCGGCTTCCGCAATTCGGTCGCGTCGTACACGGTCTCGCTGCTGCAGCCGAAGGTGATCGACGACCTGCAGCTGCATGCGCATGGATTGCGCATCGTCGCGCGCCCGGCCAACAACTTCCTGCCATTGCCCGACGACCGCTATCTGTTGTCGGCACCTGGCCGCACTCAGGCCGAGGTGGCGAAGTTCTCCGAGCGGGATGCGCAGCGCTTGCCCGCGTACGAGGCACGCCTGGAAATCTTCGCCGACGTACTGCGCGCATGGGCCCTGCGCGCGCCGCCCGACCTGGGTGTAGCGGGCGGTTGGCGTGCGCTGCCCGCACTATGGCAGATGGGGAAACTCGGCCGCGAACTGGCGGCGCTGGATGCGCCACTGCGGCAGGAACTGCTGGACCTGTTCACGCTGTCGGCGGCGGAGTACCTGGACCGTTGGTTCGAGAGCGAGCCGATCAAGGCGCTGTTCGGCTTTGATGGCATCGTCGGCAACTACGCAAGCCCGTATACAGTGGGCAGTGCCTACGTACTGCTGCACCACGTATTCGGCCAGTGCAATGACGTAAAGGGTGCGTGGGGCCACGCGATCGGCGGCATGGGCGCCATCAGCCAAGCCATCGCCAGCGCGGCGCGCGAGGCCGGGGCCGAACTGCGCGTGGATGCCGGTGTGCAACAGGTACTGACCGAACAAGGCCGCGTCGTGGGGGTGGAACTGGTCAACGGCGAAACCCTGCGTGCACGCGCGGTGGTGGCCAACGTCAATCCGAAGCTGCTGTACGAGCAGCTGCTGGAGCCGACGCAGGTACCCGCTGCCACACGCGAACGCATGACGAACTGGCGCTGCGCTTCCGGCACCTTCCGGATGAACGTGGCGCTGTCGCGGTTGCCGGACTTCCGTGCCCTGCCCGGCCCCGGCGATCACCTCAGCGCCGGCATCATCATGGCGCCCAGCCTGGAATACATGGACCGCGCCTGGCTGGATGCGCGCCGCGAAGGCTGGTCGCGCGAACCCATCGTAGAGATGCTGATTCCGAGCACGCTGGATGATTCACTGGCGCCGCGCGGGCAGCATGTGGCCAGCCTGTTCTGCCAGCACGTGGCACCGGTACTGCCCGACGGGCGTCACTGGGATGATCACCGCGAGACTGTGGCGGACCTGATGATTGCCACCGTCGAACGGTATGCGCCCGGCTTTGCCGGAAGCGTGCTCGGTCGGCAGGTGCTGTCGCCGCTGGATCTGGAACGCACCTTCGGCCTGGTCGGCGGTGACATTTTCCACGGTGCGCTCAGTGCCAACCAGTTGTTCTCGGCACGGCCGATGGTCGGCCAGGCCGGCTATCGCGGTGCCCTGCCGGGGTTGTATCTGTGTGGGTCGGGTACCCATCCCGGTGGCGGCGTGACGGGGGCGCCGGGGCACAATGCCGCGCAGGTGGTGTTGCAGGATCTCTGAAGGCGTGCCAACCAAGGTTGGCATCTACCGAGCAATGTGTGCCGACCAACGGTCGGCACCTACCGCGTCAAATGATCCCATTCAAGGTGTGCCGACCAAGGTTGGCACCTACCCGCGTGGGACAAGGCGTGCCAACCAAGGTTGGCACCTACAGCGTCAAATGATCCTTCGGATCATTTGACGCTGCGCAGATGGTTCGGGCGCTTCGGTGGGCCGGGCGGGCGGCGCTTGTTGAACGGCGATTGTCCGCGCCAGTAGCGGATCAGCAACCAGCCGAACAGCATGCCGCCGAGGTGCGCGAAGTGGGCCACGCCCGGCTGCCAACCAGTCATGCCCAGCACCAGTTCGCCCACACCGAACAGGATCACGAAGGTACGCGCCTTCATCGGGATCGGCGGGAACAGCAGCATCACCCGCTGGTTGGGGAACAGCATGCCGTAGGCCAACAGCAGGCCGAACACGCCACCGGAAGCGCCCAGCACCGTGGCCGGGTTTTCCAGCAGCGTGCCCACCAGCAGCTGGCAGACGCCGGCACCGGCCACGCACACCAGGTAATACAGCAGGAAGCGCTTCTCGCCCCAGGTCTGCTCCAGCGGCGCGCCGAACATGAAGACCGCCAGCATGTTGAAGAACAGATGGCCGAAGCTGCCATGCAGGAAGCCATAGGTCAGCAGCTGCCAGGGCTGGAAGTTGCCGCCCGGCGAGAACGCATCGAAGCCCTGCTGCAGCGGTTGCAGCATGAACGGCTCGAAGGTCTGCATGCCGAGCAGGAACGGCTGCTGCAGCAGGAACAGGATCGCGTTGGCGATCAGCAGGGCCTTGGTGACGGTTGGCAGTCGCGGGAACATGGGAGCACCGGCATGGAACGACCTCCATCATAGCCGCAGCACCGTGTCTTGTTGGCGACCGGCAGGCGTAGCCTGTTCAGTCGCCAGCGGTGCTCAGCCCGGGCCCCACACAGCGGCATCCAGTGCCGCCGCCGGATCAGTCGCCGGCATCCGCACCCGGCCGTTCTCCACACGCACGCCCTCGGCGCGCAACCGCTGTGACTGTTCGCGCCAACCAGCCGAACCTTCCTCCATGGCAATGCGCCCATCCGAACGCAGCACGCGGTGCCAAGGCAGGTCCGGGTCGTCGTTCTGGCCCAGGATGCGCGCGGTCAGGCGTGCACGCCCGGGCAGGCCCGCGCGCATCGCCACCTGCCCGTAGCCCATCACCTGCCCCGCCGGGATCGCGCGGATCACCGCCAGGATGCGCGCACGCGCCTGCTCCGGCGTCAGCGCCGCAGGCGGGTTACCAGCAGAACGCCGATCAGCACCAGCACGGTGCCGGCGATCTGCGCCGGCCCCATCGGTTCGTCGAGCAGCCATAGGCTCATCACGATGGTGGAAACAGGGCCCAGCATACCGACCTGCGCGGCCAGCGACGAACCCACGCGCTGCACCGCCAGCATGATCGCCAGCACCGGCAGCACTGTGCACACGGTGGCATTGACCAGCGACAACCACTGCACCGGCGCCGGTGCCTGCCACAGCAACGGCAGCGGATGAGTCACCGCGAAATGCAGCAGCACCAGCACGCTGGCCACGCAGCTGGCGTAAGCGGTCAGCCGCACCGCTCCGATACGCGCGACCACCTGCCCGCTGCCGAACAGGTACATCGCATAGCTGAGTGCACTGCCCAGCACCAGCAGGCTGCCAACGATGATCTGCCCGCCTTCACGCTGCAGGTCATGGCCGAACGCCAGCAGCACGCCCAGATAACTCAGCACCAGCGCGCCGATCTGCCATCGGCCCGGCCGCTGGCGCGCCAGCAGCACGTTGATCAGCAGCACCAGGGTCGGGTTCAAGTACAGGATCAGCCGTTCCAGCGTCACGCTGATGTACTGCAGGCCCTGGAAGTCGAGCAGGCTGGACAGGTAGTAGCCGGTGAAACCCAGCCACAGCACGCGGGCACGGTCGGCCCAGGACAGCGGCTCGGCCCGGCGTGCAGCCCACACGGCCATCAACGCGAACAAGGGCAGCGCCATCAGCATGCGCAGGGCAAGCAGCGTGGTGGCATCCACGCCGTGGCGCAGGCCGAGCTTGACGATGATCGCCTTGCCGGAAGCAGCGATGGCGCCGATCGCTGCCAGGCCGATACCCCCCAGCGCAATGCGTGGGGAGGCGGTGGCGATACGGGAAGCGGGATTGGACATCAGGACGACGGCGGGCCGCTCGGAGCGGCCCGGGAAAGCGTGGGGGCGCTCATTGTCGCACGGGGGCGTCCGGTGCCCGCCTTGTAGAGTCGAGCATGGGCGCGACTCTGCAACCGCAGGTCAGCGCATCAGCACCACTTCCTCGGCCGAGGTCGGGTGGATCGCCACGGTGTCATCGAACTGGGCCTTGGTCGCGCCCATCTTCACCGCCACCGCGAAACCCTGCAGGATCTCGTCGGCCGCTTCGCCCAGCAGGTGGATACCCACCACGCGTTCTTCCGGGCCGGCGCAGACCATCTTGAACAGGCTGCGCTGGGTGCCGTTGGCCAGCGCCTGCAGCATCGGTCGGAAGCGGCTGTGGTAAACGCTCACCTGGTCGAAACGCGCGCGCGCTTCTTCCTCGCTCATGCCCACCGCACCCAGCGGCGGGTGCGAGAACACCACGCTGGCCACGTTCTCGTAATCCATCTTCGACTGCGGGCGGCCACCGAACAGGCGATCCATCAGGCGCCGCGACGCCGCCACCGCCACCGGGGTCAGGCCGACCTTGCCGGCGATGTCACCCACCGCGTGCACGCTCGGCACGCTGGTGGTCTGCCATTCGTCCACCTGCACCTGCTGGTGTTCGCCAATGCCGATGCCGAGCGCTTCCAGGCCAAGATCACGACTGTTGCCGCGGCGGCCGGTGGCGAAGAACACCGCGTCGAACACGCTGTCGAGCGGGCCGTCATGGCCGAACGCACGTACGCGTTCGCCATCGCGCTGCAGTTCGCGCAGGCGATAGCCGAAATGGATGCGCACGCCCTGCTGCTTCAGGTTCTCGGCCAACTGATCAGTCAGCTCGTAATCGAAGCGATCCAGCAGCCGCTGGCCACGCACCAGCAGGCTCACCTTGCTGCCCAGTGCCTGCAGCAGGCCGGCCAGCTCCACCGCGATATAACCGCCACCGATGATCGCCACCTCGGCAGGTGCCGCTCGCAGATCGAAGAAATCATCGGAGACCAGGCCCAGTTCCGCGCCGGGAATGTCGGGCCTCAATGGGTGTGCGCCAGTGGCGATCAGGATGTGGTCGGCGCTGTAACGCACGCCATCACTGCAGGCCACGGTATGCGCATCGAGCAGATGGCCGCGCGCCGGAATGCGCACCACGCCGGTCTCGTCCAGGCGCTTGTGATAGCTGGTGTGGATGTTGCTGATGTAGGCCTGGCGGTGGATCACCAGCTCCTTCCACGACAGCGCCGGGCGCGCCTCGACGTCGAAGCCCATCGCACTGGCCAGGCCGATGCGCTCGTGCAGGTCGGCCGCCAGCCACATCGCCTTCTTCGGTACGCAGCCAACGTTGACGCAGGTCCCACCCAGCTCACCGGGCTCCAGCATCGCCACGCGCTTGCCATGCTGCGCGGCACGGATCGCACCAGCCAGGCCGGCGGAGCCGCCGCCAAGGACGATCAGGTCGTAATCATAGGGTGCAGTGCTCATCGGAATCGCTCGGGTCGGTAAGGGGCAGGATCGATCGCTGGCGTGCGGCCGCAGACGAGATCGGCGATCAGCTGGCCGGTGCCGGCGCTCATACTGATGCCGAGCATGCCATGCCCCGCTGCAAGCCAGACGTGAGGATGTGCGGGCGCTCGGCCGATCAATGGCACGTCGTCCACGCTCATGGGGCGCCACCCGCACCACTGCTCCTGCAGCTGCGCACCGCGTGGCGCGCGCAGGTAGTGGTCGGCGGCCTGTTGCAGGGCCTGCAGGCGGGCCGTGCGCAGCTGCGGGTCGGCACCGGCGAATTCCATGGTGCCGCCCAGTCGCAACGCCTCGCGCCAGGCAATCACGAACACGGAATGGTCCTTCAGCACCACCGGGCGCTGCGGCACCTGCAGCGGTCGCGACCAGGTCAGCGAATAACCCTTGCCGGGCTGGATCGGCACGCGCAGGCCCAGTTGCCGCGACCAGTGCGGCGACCACGGCCCGGTCGCCAGCACCAGCGCGCGTGCGTGCAGCGTGCGTTCGCCGATGTGCACGCGCACACCCTGCGCGTCGGCGCTGAAATCCTGCACGTCCGAGTGCTCTTCGATCACCACGCCCTGTACGCGCAGCACGCGCGCCAGTTCGGCGGTGTAGCGGTCCGGACGCAGCTGCGCATCACCCGGGAAGTGGATCGCACCGGCAATGCGATCATGGAAAGCTGGATTGTCGCGCGCGTAGTCGGCGCCATCGATGCGCGCCGTGGCAATGCCCTGCGCGTTCAGCGCCTCACACTCGGCAGCGTGGCGATCGAAATTGCGGGCGTCACCGAACACATAGTCCAGACCGCGCGCCTCGAATTCGCAGTCCAGCGCATGCGCCTGCACCCACTGCGCCAGGCGCAGCCGCGAATCATTCAACAGTGCGCCGCGTGCCCGCGTGGAGTGCAGCCAATCACGCGCATTGCAGCGTGCCCCGAACTGCAGCAGCCAGCGCCACAATGCAGGGTCCAGTCGCGTACGCACGTACAACGGCGCACGCGGATCGAGCATCCAGCGCAGCGCGCGCAACGGTACGCCAGGCGCTGGCAGCGGCGGCGCGTGGCTGGGGGTGATGGTGCCGCAGTTGCCATGCGAGGTCGCGCCGCCGACACGCCCACGGTCGATCACCCGCACCTGCCGGCCCTGTGCGCGCAGCGCCAGCGCGGTGGCCAGTCCAATGGCACCGGCGCCGACCACGATCACATCCTCACGCGCGCCCTGCATCGATCAGCCCTGCCCGGCCCCGCGCCGCATCGGCGGCCACTGCCGGTAGGTCATCGCACGCCACAGCCATTCCATGGGCCCGAAACGGAAGCGGCGCAACCAGGCCTGCGAAAGGGCCACCTGCACTGCAAACAACAGCAGCGCGAACAGCAGCTGCACGCTGCGCGGCATCACCTCGAACCATCCCAGTCCGTAGTGATAGAAAAGCAGCGTGCAGACCAGCGACTGCGCCAGGTAATGGGTCAGCGCCATGCGCCCCACCGGCGCCAGCCAGGCCAGCCGCGTGCGCCAGTGCACGATCCACGCCAGATAGCCCAGGCACATCGGCAGGCCGCCTATGGTCACCAGGCCCATCGCCGCTGTCACCGGAAGGTTGTAGGCGCCCGGTGCCAGGTAGGGTTTCCAGGCAACGCCGATCAGCGTGACCAGCAGGCCCAGCGGCAAGGCGATCCAGCGCAGCGACGCGTACAGCCGCGGGAAGCGCTCCGGCGCCGCCAGCGCGCCACTGCCGGCGAACCAGCTGCCGATCAGGAACATGCCCAGCACTTCCGGGCCGGTGATCAGCAGCGCCCCCATCGACGTACCGAACTCACTCAGGCGCTGCACATTGGCCTGCGCCCAGCTGCCCTGCCCGTACACCTGCCGCTGCAGCTCGATGCTCCGCTGCGCCTCAGCAAGCATGCCCTGCACATCTTCGGCCGAAGCCATCGACACCATCGCGCCGACCAGCAGCATCATCGCCACACCGCCGAGGTAGACCATCAGCCCCATCCACGGCAGCCAGCTGCGTGGCGCCTCGCGGCAGGCCAGCAGCGGCAACGAGATCAGTGCATACATCACCAGGATGTCGCCGGACCAGACCAGCAGTGCGTGGCACAGACCGATCAGCAGCAAGCCAGCGCTGCGGCGCAGGTAGAACGGGGTGAAGTCGCGCCCGGCGACCTCAGCGCGCTGCGCCATCACCGCGAAGCCGGCACCGAACAGCAACGAGAACAGGGTGAAGAACTTGCCCTGCACGAACACGTAGACGAAGGCGTCGGCCCAGTAGTCGATGCCCTGCCAATGCACGTCGATGCCGGTGAACGCCAGGTCCAGCGGCCCGCTGAAGGCCTCGATGTTCATCAGCAGGATGCCCAGCAGCGCAGCACCGCGCAGTACGTCAAGCACGGCGATGCGTTCGCCGGAAGCCACCGGCTGCAGGGAAGGAGAAGCGGCGTTCACAGGGCGTCCGTCGGGCAGGTCCGCCATTATGCCGCCGGCCTGCGCGCCATGGATGGCCGCGCCGTGTTCCACAAACGCAACGGCCCGCCGAAGCGGGCCGTTGCTGCCATCACGATCGCGCTGCGATCAGTGCTGGTGACCGCCATCGCCGTGGACGTGGCCGTGGTCGATTTCTTCCTTGCCGGCTTCGCGCACATCGACGATTTCCACGTCGAAGTGCAGGTCCTTGCCGGCCATCGGATGGTTCAGGTCGACGTCGACGACGCTCATGCCGACCTTCTGCACGGTCACCGCACGCGGGCCGAAGTTGGTCTGCAGCACGACCTGCTGGCCGGGAGCCAGCTTGGTGTTGCCGAAGTGCTTCTTCGGCACGCGCTGGGACAGGCCCTCACGACGCTCGCCGTAGGCATCGGCAGCAGTGACGTCGACGCTGAAGGTCGCGCCGGCTTCCTTGTCCATCATGGCGTTTTCCAGGCCCGGGATGATGTTGCCGTGGCCGATCAGGATCGCCAGCGGCTCGCCGCGGTCCTTGGACGATTCGATCGGCTCCTGGCCGACTTCGGAAACGGTGTAGTGGAAGCGGACAACGCGGTCTTTTTCGATCTTCATGCGCAACTCTGTCTGGATCTGCCGGAGGCAGGCGGGTTGGGGCGGGTTGTCGCCCGGCGGGGACGCCGCCATCATGACGGCCTATCCAAGGTGGCGCATTATCCGGAGATCATGCTCATCACGCCAGTTTCGTCCGGCCTGCGCCGGCTCTTCGCCCCGGCCCTGCTGCTGGCCCTGCCCGTGCTGATGACCGCCTGCGGCGGCGGCAAGGCCGCCCGCCCCACGCCGCCCCCGCCCACCGCGAACTGGCCGAAGACCGTGCCGGACAACCCCGAGGCGGCCAACTCGGTACTGATGCGTGCCATCAGCCTGGTCGGCACGCCCTACCGCTATGGCGGCAACACCCCGGATTCGGGCTTCGATTGCAGCGGCTTGGTGGCCTATGTCTATCGCGAGATGCTGGACCTGAAACTGCCGCGCACCTCGCGCGACCTGGCGGCGGTACAGGGCCCGAAGATCGACCCGCAGCGCCTGGCCACCGGCGACCTCGTGTTCTTCGGCAGCCGCGGCAGCGTCACCCATGTCGGCATTTATGTGGGTGAAGGGCGCTTCGTGCACGCGCCGAGCACCGGTGGCACGGTCCGGCTGGACTCACTCAGCGGTCCGTACTGGAAAGACCACTACACCGGGGCGAAACGCGTCCTTCGCTAAAATGAACAGGCGATATGTTCAAAATTGTGACGCACATCACCGTGAAGCTAACGATTTACTAACGGAATTTTTAACTTATTGCCGCTTTTACAGGGCATGATGCCCCATCGTTTTTTTCCTGTGACCGACGCGTGACGACTGACGACCTGAAAAGCGAAGGCCAGACTTCCGTATCTTCACGTAGTGCCCGCCCGCTGTTGCTTGGCCTGGCACTGTGTCTGACCAGCCTTCCGGCCTGGTCGCAGACTGCTCCGAATCGTTCCGATGTGACCCCGGCCCCGGTGGCCGAGAGCCCCCCCCGACCGGCCACCAAGGCTGAGGCTGCCGCTCCGCAGCGCAGCCGCGTCGATGCCGCCGCCAGCGCCACGCTGGCCGCCCTGCTGCCGCACCTGGCTGCCAACGACACCATTCCGCTGATGGATCGCTCGGCCGTGGTGGCCGGTGATCTCAGCCGCCTGCTTGCCAACTACGACACCAGCAGCGCCGCCAATGGCAGCGTTGTCGGCACCGCCGCCGACAACGGCAAGGTGCAGTCGCTGCTGCGCCGCGCGATGACCCTGCTGGGCACCCCGTACCGTTGGGGTGGCAGCAACCCGGACAGCGGTTTCGACTGCAGCGGCCTGGTCGGTTACGTGTTCCGCTCGGCCCTGGGTATCGAGCTGCCGCGCGTCTCCCGCGAAATGGCGCACGATGACAACGCCGAACTGATCAACGACCGCACCGCGCTGGCCGCGGGTGACCTGGTGTTCTTCGGCCGCAAGGGCCGCGTCGACCACGTCGGCATCTATGTTGGCGATGGCCGCTTCCTGCACGCACCGAGCTCCGGCAAGGACGTGCGCGTGGACACCCTGCTCAGCGGCTACTGGGGCAACAAGTTCATGCAGGCCCGCCGGGTCGATCTCTGACCTGCTGGCGCCAAGGCGCCGCCTGAGAGACAAGAAGCCGCTGCCCTGCAGCGGCTTTTTTGTTGGGCCCGCGCAATGGTGGGTATAGCTGCCGACCTTGGTCGGCACGGCCTTCATCCACGCAAGGCGTGGATCCACTGACCTCTGGTGGGCACTGACCTTTGGTGGGGGCCGACCGTTGGTCGGCACCGCCTCCATCCACGCATGGCGTGGATCTACCAGGCCCGGCTTGACCGCCACCGCGCCAGCCAGCTCCCAAACAAAAAGCCCGCCGGTTTACGGCGGGCCTTTCATCTCCACGCAACCTCAGCCGCGTGGCGGAGTCGGGTCAGGATCGTCCACGCCCACATTGCTGGACGGATTGTCATACACCGCCTGGTCGAGCAGCCCGGTTTCCTTGGCCACGATCACCGGCACCAGCATCTGGCCCGTCACATTGGTCATCGTGCGCATCATGTCCAGGATGCGGTCGATGGCATACAGGTAGCCGATGGTCTCCAGCGGCAGGTTGGCTGCGCTCAGCACCACCGTGGCCATGATCACCGCGGTACCCGGCACGCCGGCCGTACCGAAGCTGCCCAGCACCGAGGCGATCAGCACCACCACGTACTGCTCCGGGGTCAGCGGCACACCGCTGTATTGCGCGATGAACACCGCGCACAGCGCCGGATAGATCGCGCCGCAGCCATCCATCTTGATGCTGGCGCCCAGCGGCACCGCGAACGAACCGTAGTCCTTGTTCACGCCCAGGTTGTGGGTGATCGAGCGCAGCGCCACCGGCATCGCGGCGAAGCTGGACGAGCTGACGAAGGCGACCTGCATGCCCGGCGCCGCGCCACGGAAGAACTTCAGCGGGTTCAGGCCATGTGCCAGCAGCAGTGCGCTGTAGACCACCACGATGTGCAGTGCGCAGGCCACGTACAGCGCCAGCACGAAGTGGCCCAGCGGCAGCAGTTTCTCGAAGCCGTAGCTGCCGACCAGGCCGGCAATCAGGCCGAAGGTGCCGATCGGGGTGACTTCCAGCACGAAGCGGGTCACCTGGATCATGATGTCGCTCATCTGGCCGACCAGCTTGCGCGCCTCGGTCACCTTCTCGCCCAGCTTGACGATGGCAAAGCCCACCAGGCCCGCGAAGAAGATCACCGGCAGGATCGAGCCGCGACCGGCAGCCAGCACGGTCTCACCGGCCGCATTGACCTTGGTGCCGATGCCGGACAGCGCATAGAAGACATTGGCCGGCACCACGTCCAGCAGCACCTGCACCACGCTGGGCACTTCGCGCGGCACGTAGTTGCTGGCCATGGTCAGCTGCAGGCCACCGGCGCCGGGCTGCAGCACGGTGCCCACGCCCAGGCCGACGCACACCGCCAGCGCGGCGGTGATCACGAACCACAGGAAGGTGCGGCCACTGAGCGCGGCAACCGACTTCTGGCCGTGCAGCGACGAGATCGCGTTGATGACCGCGAAGAACACCAGCGGCACGGCGATCATCTTGATCAGGGTGACGTACAGCTCGCCGAGCGGGCCGAACCACGTTTCCGCGGCCGGGCCGAGCGCCCAGCCGGCCAGCGCGCCGAGCACGAAGCCACCGACCACGCGCTGCCAGAATGGAATCCGCAGCCAGGCAGAGACCAGCTTCATAGGCAATCCAGAGGGGAAGGAAGGGATGCTGGCACGATAGCCCAAGGCGGCCCGCAGAACGACCGCCCGGCCGACAAATCAGTGTGTCATCGGCGTGCCTTGCGGGGCCGGGCATAATGAACGTCCCGTTACAGTTTGTGAGATCCCAGCGTCCATGCGCCGTTCCGTCTCCCTGTTGGCCGCCTGCGCCACCACCCTGCTGCTGGGCGCCTGCGCCAGCACCGCCCCCGCGTCCGCCCCGTCCGGCCTGAAGGTCGCCGTCGATCCCGTCGCCCATCCGGCCGGCGAGACCCCGCAGTGGTGGTACCGCAGTGGCGCCGCCCAGGCCGCCGCCAACGGCGCGATGTCCGGCAAGGCCAAGAACGTCATCCTGTTCCTCGGTGACGGCATGAGCCTGACCACCGTGGCGGCCTCGCGCATCTACGAAGGCCAGCAGAAAGGCGGCTCGGGTGAAGAGAACCTGCTGTCCTGGGAGCGCTTCCCGGCCACGGCGTTCAGCAAGACCTACAACACCGATTCGCAGACCCCGGATTCGGCCGGCACCATGACCGCCATCACCACCGGCGTGAAGACCCACATGGGCGCGATCGGCGTCAGCGCCGGCAGCCGCACCGACTGCGCCGACAGCCTGTCCAAGGGCCTGCTGACCTGGCTGCAGCTGGCCGACAGCGCCGGCCTGGCCACCGGCGTGGTGTCCACCGCACGCCTGACCCATGCCACTCCGGCCGCCACCTATGCGCATTCGCCCGAGCGCAACTGGGAAAACGACACCGACCTGACCGAAGCGGCCAAGGCCGCCGGCTGCAAGGACATCGCCCAGCAGTTGCTGTCGACCTCGCGCTATGGCCGTGGCCCGCTGGTCGCCCTCGGCGGCGGCCGTGGTGAATTCACCACCGTAGAAGAACGCGACCCGGAGTACGACGACAAGGTCGGCCAGCGCCTGGACGGCCGCAGCCTGGTGCAGGAGTGGCAGCAGGCGCATCCGCAGGGCGCGTACGTGTGGAACAGCAAGCAGCTGGCCGCCGCCGCGAATGCGCCGGCCATCCTCGGCCTGTTCGAGCCGGACCACATGCGCTACGAATACGAGCGCCCGCAGGATCCGGGTGGTGAGCCGAGCCTGGCCGAACTGACGGCTGCAGCCATCAAGAATCTGGCCAGGCACCAGGAAGGCTACGTGCTGATGATCGAAGGGGCGCGCATCGACCACGCCAACCACAGCGGCAACGCCTACCGTGCGCTGACCGAGACCGTGGCCCTGTCCGACGCGGTGCGCGTGGCCAACGAACTGACCTCGGCCGACGACACCCTGATCATCGTCACCGCCGACCACTCGCACACTCTGAACTTCGTCGGCTACCCGGCACGCGGCAACCCGATCCTGGGCAAGGTGAAGGACAAGGGCGGCGAAGACGGCGCCGGCAAGCTCGACTACGCGCTGGACGGCAGCGGCCAGCCGTACACCACCCTGAGCTACGCCAATGGCCCGGGCCACACCGGCGCCAGCAACCAGCAGCCGGCCGGCACCAAGCGCTACCCGCACAACCCGAGCAGCTTCGAACCGGCCAACGGCCGCCCGAACCTGCGCGAGGTCGACACCGAGCATCCGGACTACATGCAGGAAGCATTGGTGCCGATGAAGTCCGAGTCGCACGGCGGCGAAGATGTCGGTATCTGGGCACGCGGCCCGGGCAGCAAGGCGATCCGCGGCACGCTGGAACAGAACGCGATCTACCACATGATCGTGCAGGCCACCCCGGCCCTGCGCGAGCGCCTGTGCCAGGCCGGCACCTGCGATGACAAGGGCGTGCCGGTTCAGCTGCCGACACCGACGGCCTTCGAGCGCAAGGCCGAGGCCAAGTGATCGTGAGGCAGGCCCACCCTGCCCCTGCCAGCGGCCGCTTCGCGCGGTCGCTGGTCCTGCTTGGCGTGCTGGTCAGTGCCAATGCAGCGGCACAGGCACCTGCGTGCAAGCTGCTGACCGACGAACACGGGTTGTGGCCGCTGCCCAACTGCGAAGTGGTCGATCACCGGCCGAAGATCAGTGCCGACACCTTGAAGGACCTGAATTACGACGACCATGGCCTGGCCGTGGTGTACGCCGACCAGGGTTTCCACTACGTTGACCGCAAGGGCCGCAGCCTGCCGGTGCTGACCTGGGACAACGGTCCGGAAACGCCGCAGGAAGGCCTGCTGCGCGCACGCGTCGGCAACCGCGTGGCCTACTTCGATCTGAAGTTCCGCCAGGCGGTGCCCGGCACCTTCGATTTCGGTTGGCCGTTCCAGGATAGCGTGGCCGAGGTCTGCAATGGTTGCCGTCGTGGTACGCCGGATGTCGATGGCCACACGCCGATGGAAGGCGGAGAGCGGTTCCGCATCGACCGTTCGGGCCGTCGGGTGAAGTAGGTTTTCGGCAGGGCTGCGCCCTGCACCTGCTGCAAGCCAGAGCAACAGCAACAGCCAAAGCGGCTCTGGTTTTCTGTGAGTTGGGCAGGGCGGTGTGGGTGGTCAGGACACGCCGTAAACCCGTCCATGGGGGCTCGATGGCGCCATCCATGGCGCCAACGGTCCTGCCCACCCACACCGCCCC
>NZ_JAWIRS010000022.1:8560-63599 GCF_036320005.1 Stenotrophomonas sp. SMYL11 | reverse complement strand
GGCTGGGCCGGGGGGGGGGGGGGGGGGGGGGGGGGGGGGGGGGGGGGGGCGGGGGGGGGGGGGGGGGGGCGGCCCCCCCCCGGCCGCCCCCCCCCCCCCCCCCCCCCCCCCCCCCCCCCCCCCCCCCCCGCCCCGGCCTCGACAGGTTCATGTGACGGAGCGGATGGCAAAGGCAAGAGCGGTTTCTGATGTCGGAGAAAAATGTAGAGCCGAGCCCGTGCTCGGCTGGGTCTATCGCGAACAGCAGCCGAGCGTGGGCTCGGCTCTACAAAGAGCGCCCTGCCAAGCAGCTTTTGCTCTTCTTTTTTTCTTTCCGTGGGTGGACGCACACGGAAATTGTCAGAGGCCGGGCGGGGGGGGGGGGGGGGGGGGTGCGCGGGGGGGGGGGCGCGGCCCCCCCCCCCCCCGCGGGGGGGGGGGGGGGCCCCCCCCCCCCCCCCCACTCCCCCCCCCCCCCCCCCCCCCCCCCCCCCCCGGCCAAGCCCGGCTTTTGCTTTACGCGACCAACCGCCCACCCACGAGGGGCTGCGCCGTTCGCCGGAACCTACGCCGAAGGCGCCGGCTTCTGCCGAAGCAGGCTGACCGCCAGGCCGCCAACAACCAACACACCCAGCCCCAGCAGCGCCCACAGCAACCACGCCTTCCAATCGTGCTGCGGCTTCAGCGCCGCATCGCCGGCCAGCGGTTCCGGACTGCCTTCCAGACGCGCCAGCGTCGGCTGCCACGACGGATCATTGCGCTGCCGCAGCTCCTCGATCAGCACACCGATCGGCGCCTCCATCCGGCGCGCAGTCGAGCTGCCCACCGCCAGCGCATACGGCGCCGCGCCCTGGCTCAGGAACACCAGCACTTCCGGCTGATAACCCAGACGCAGGGTTGGAGCCGTCGCCGTTTCAGCCGGATTCGCTACCAGCTTCCAGTAACGATCCCGATGCACGCCGCCCAGCGGCTGCGCGGCCGATTGCTGACGCTGGCCCTGCGCGCCCTGCTGCAGCTGATAGGCAATCCACGGTGCACTACGACGCTGCCATTCCGCGCTCTCGTCATCGCGGCTGAACAATGTCCACTGCACCAGGCTGTTGTCGGTGCTGGCCACGTCAGCACGCGCCGCCGGGAAGCGGCCATCCATCTCGAAGGTGTATTCGCCCTTGCGCTTCGAGGTCGGTTCCAGCGACAGCCACTCCCACGGCAGTGTGGCCGGTGCCGGCGGCAACTCGGCCAGTACGCTGCGCAGCGTTGGCAGACGGGCATCGCCCTGCGCCAGCACACGCAGATAGCGCGCTTCACCATCCACCTGCAGACGGCGCTGCAGCAGGCGCTTGCCGGCGCGCTGCAGATCCACCAGCGGAATGTCGCGGCCAATCGCACGCCAGTGCTGCAGGTCGTCGCTGACGTCCAGCTGCACCTGTGCCTGCAACGGCTGGCCACTGTCCGCCCAATCCAGCACCAGTGCCGCCAATGGTTGCTGGCCGATCACGCTGGCATCGATCAGCCAACCGCCCTGCCCGTTCGCTACCGCACCACCACCCACACGCGCCTCGACCCGGCGTACGCGACCATCGGTATCGCGCTCGGTCAGCAACTGCAGGTCGTTGCGCTGCGCTTCGGCCAGCGGCGGCAACGCGAACCACGGCAGCTCACGCTGCACCGGCGGCTGTGCCAGCGGCTGGTCCGGCGCCAGCAATGCCGACGGCAACGATTGGCCGGCGGCATTGAACACCTGCACATCGCCCAGGTCCGCACTACCGGCGCGACGGTAGATCGCCGGTTCCAGCACGACACGGTAGGCACCCGATTGTGCGCTGGACAACGTAAGCGGCCACTGCTCGGCATACTGGGTACGGTAATCGGCGGCCTGTGCGGTGACGGCGGCCAGCATGCCGAACATCGCCGGCAGCAGCGCCCTGCTCCACGTCTTCATTGTTTTTCCTCCACGGTCGGCGCCGCGCTCGGCGGTGCCGGTGCCAGATAACCCACGACTGTGCACAGCAGGCCGTAGGCGATGAACGATGCGATGCCCAGCAGGTTGCCCAGGTGCTGGCGATCGACGATGACCAGCTTGGCCAGCACCACGCCCATCAGCACCGCACCCACCATCCACAACACGCGCTGGCCACGGCGCGAGCCCCACACCCAGGCAATCACGCCGAGCACGCTCCACAGCACGGTCAGGCTGGTCTGCGCCAGGCTGAAGCGCATCATCGACGCGTTCCAGGACAGGCCGCCCCACTGATGCACGCCATGCAGCACAACGCTGGTCAGCGCGACGAAGGTTGCCAGTGACAGCAGCGGCATGCGGATACCCAGCAGCGCCTGCGGCGCCTGATCGCTGTACAGCCAACGCGCCAGCAGCAGCAGGCTCAGCCACTGCCCGATCTCCGCCGGATTCAGCACCGGCAGCCACAGCAGTGGCGCAGCATCACCCGGCAGCAGCTGGCCGGACAGCCAGCCGATCGACAACAGGCCGAACAGCACACACTGCAGCGGCTGGCGCACGCGGTCGAACGCTGCACCCAGCGGCCAGCGCAGCGCATTCCAGCGCCACAGCGACAGCGCCGCCATCAGCAGCCACGGCAGCGTCACCAGCAACGTGGTCCAGCCCTGTGCCAGCCCGGCTTCACCACCGCCCCACAGGGCCAGCAGCGAAAGCAGCGACGGCCAAAGCAGCCACCACAGGAACTGCGCGATGCGTGCCACGGTATTGCCGCCCTGGCGCAGGCACAGCAGCGTGCGCACGCCCAGCACCGCGAACACCGCCCAGGCCAGCGCGCCGTAGCCGGCGAACGGCTGATGGTGCGCGTCGCTCTGTATCAGCGCCAGTGGGAAGCCCAGCGCCAGCATCGCGAGTGCGGTCATCCCCAGCGCACGCGCCGGCTGGCGCCGCTGTACTTCGGCGGCCAGCCATGCGGTAACGGCAGCCAGCACCAGCAATGCATCCACTTCGGTGCGGTACGGGAAGAACCGGGTGATCTCGTGAACCACGCCACCCAGCCACCACAGCAGGCCCCACAGGTAGTAGACCAGGGCAATCTCGTGGCGCTGCCTGCGCTGGTAGCTCCAGGCCGACGCGAAGCCGGCAACGGCCAGCAGCAGTGCACCGATCGCGGTCGGGTTGAGCAGGAAGCGCAGGTCCTCATGCCAGTGATCGCCACCGGCCACGAAAGCGAACGCCGCGCCCATCTGCAACAACGCACCGGACACCTGCGGCAGCCAGCGTTTCTGGCGCAGGCCCAGCCAGGCCAGGCCTGCACCTTCCAGCGCGAACACCGCGCCGGTGGCACGCGCCGACAAGGCCAGCGGCACCGCCAGCGTGGCGAAGCCCACCGCCAGCACCGCATGCGACTGCGCCAGCACGGTGTACGACGCGCGCGCAATCAGTGCCCGCGCCAGTACGGCGTAGATCGCCGCCAGGCCCAGTGCGCACAGCGCCAGCGTCATCGGCTGCTCGTGCAGCATGCCGGCCTGCAGCGAGAAGGCGACCAAGGGCGTACCGAACACCAGGCTGCCGTCGACCAGGTCACGCCGCCCGGCGGGCTGCCGGCGTGCGTACAGCAGCGGGATCAGCAGGTAGAAGGCGAAGAACAGCAGCAGGAACGGCTCGGTGCTGCTGAACTTGTCCGGCGCGTACTGCAGCACGCCCCAGAACGTACCGATGCCGAAGGTGAAGGCGAAGCCCAGCAGGTTCAGCGCGCGCCACGGCCGGAACCAGGCAATGGCGAAGATGCCGGCGTTGAGCACCGCGTAGTAGCTGAACAACCCCACGTGGTTGCCGCTGCCGGTGGACAGCCACAGCGGTGCCATGAAGCCTGCGAGGATGCCCAGCACCGCCAGCGTGCGCGAGTTCTGCACCACCGCCAGCACGCACAGCCCGGCCACCAGCGCGATCGAACTGGCGAAGGCAAACCCGGGGTTGAGCAGCTCGAACCGCTTGAACGCGGCGAAGATGGTCAGCAGCAGCACGCCGATGGCACCGCCCTGCAGCGCCAGTGCGAACAAGCGCCGGCGCTCGCGCTGATGCCAACCGAACGCCAGCAGGCCCAGCGCACCCACGGTGACACTGGCCAGGCGCAGCTCGATCGGCAGCACCAGCCAGCCCTGGTCACTGACGTACTTCAACAGCGCGGCAACACCGGCCAGCAGCACCAGCATGCCGATCTTGACCGGCACGTTGCCCTCGGTGAACCAGCGCTTGACCGCTCCGATGCCGCGCTCGATGAAGTTCGGCAGCGTCGGTTCGGAAGGCAACGGCGGCTGCACTGGCACGGGTGGCACCGGCGGTGGTGCGACCGGGCGCGGCGCCTCCACTGCCGCAGGCACCGGTTCGTGCACCGGCGGCGGCGTTGGCTGGGGGGGAGGCGGCGCGGCAGCCACCACCGGCCGCAGGAACGGCGGATCGGCGCCAGCCGCAGGCATGGGCGCAGCCCGTTCCGGCGCAGGCTCGGCTGCAGCCGGGCGGGCGGCCGGCGCGGCGGCCAAGGCACCTTCCAGCGCGGCCACTCGGCGGCGCAGGCCGGCAATCATCACCAGCGCCACCACCAGCAGCAGCGGGATGGCCAGCAGAACCAGTACCACCAGGGCTATCAATGCTTCCATTGCATGCTTCCATTGCAATCCCGCGCCCCAGCGGCAGCGGTCGACCGCCCCATGCTACGACAGGGCTGGCCCCATAAACGACGAACCCCGGCCAGGCCGGGGTCCGTGCGCGATCTTCGCCAGCCTTACTTGGCGGCGACGACCTTGGCCATTTCCAGGCACTTGTTCGAGTAGCCCCACTCGTTGTCGTACCAGGTGACCAGCTTGACGAAGGTGCCGTCCAGGGCGATACCGGCTTCGGCGTCGAACACCGAGGTGCAGGTCTCGCCGCGGAAATCGGTGGCCACGACCTTGTCTTCGGTGTAGCCCAGGATGCCCTTCAGCGGGCCTTCGCTCTGTGCCTTCACTTCCGCGCAGATCTCGGCGTAGGTGGCTTCCTTTTCCAGCTCGACGGTCAGATCGACCACCGACACGTCCGAGGTCGGGACACGGAAGCTCATGCCGGTCAGCTTCTTGTTCAGTTCCGGGATGACCACGCCGACGGCCTTGGCCGCACCGGTGGACGACGGAATGATGTTCTCCAGGATGCCGCGGCCACCACGCCAGTCCTTGTTGGACGGGCCATCGACGGTCTTCTGGGTAGCGGTAGCCGCATGCACGGTGGTCATCAGGCCGCGCTTGATGCCCCACTTGTCGTTGATGACCTTGGCCAGCGGGGCCAGGCAGTTGGTGGTGCACGACGCGTTGGAGACGATCGCCTGGCCGGCGTAGGTCTTGTCGTTCACGCCGTAGACGAACATCGGCGTGTCGTCCTTCGACGGGGCCGACATGATGACCTTCTTGGCGCCGGCATCGATGTGCTTCTGCGCGGTTTCCTTGGTCAGGAACAGGCCGGTGGATTCAATCACCACGTCCACGTCCACTTCGTTCCACTTGAGGTTGGCCGGGTCGCGTTCCTGGGTCAGGCGGATCTTCTTGCCGTTGACCAGCAGGTCGTTGCCCTGCACCGCCACGTCAGCCTTGAAACGGCCGTGCACGGAGTCGTACTTGAGCATGTACGCCAGATAGTCCGGCTCCAGCAGATCGTTGATGGCCACGATTTCGATGTCGTCGCCGAAGTTCAGCACCGCCGAGCGCAGGACGTTACGCCCGATGCGACCGAAACCGTTGATACCAACCTTGATTGCCATGTTCTCAAGCTCCTGCGGCCGCGACGGGTGCGGCGGGATGGATAGGGCCCACAAGTCTAGCAAACCGGGGCTGGCCACCGCCGGCCAGCCCCGGCAGGCAGCAGGCCGGCGGACAGGATTTGATCCGGATCAAAGCGTTAGCGCGATGTGAGGCCGAGACTGGCCGCATCCACCCAGCAACGAGATCACCCCCATGCGCAAGACCTCCCCCCTGATCGTGGCCAGCCTGGCCGCCGCCCTGTCCCTCGCCGCCGCCCCGGTCATGGCCCAGTCCAAGGGCGACTGGACCCTCTCCGCCGGCGTGCACCAGGTGGCCCCGAAGTCGAACAACGGCTGGCTGGCCAACCACACCCTGAAGGTCGACGTCGACAACGACGTCAAGCCGACCATCACCGGTGAGTACTTCATTGCCGACAACCTGGGCATCGAAGTGCTGGCCGCGCTGCCGTTCAAGCACGACATCAACATCAACGGCCTGGGCCGCGTGGGCAGCACCAAGCAGCTGCCGCCGGTGGTGACCGTGCAGTACCACTTCAACAGCAAGGGCAAGGTGTCGCCGTTCATCGGTGCGGGCGTGAACTACACGACCTTCTTCAGCGAAGACACCACCGGTGCGCTGAAGGACAGCCGCCTGAAGCTGCAGGATTCGTGGGGCCTGGCCGCGCATGCGGGCGTGGACTTCGCGATCGGCGAGAAGGGCGCACTGCGCGTGGACATGCGCTGGATCGACATCGACAGCAAGGTGAAGTTGAACGGCGAGAAGATCGGCACGGTCAACATCGATCCGCTGGTCTACGGCGCTTCGTACGTCTTCAAGTTCTAAGCGGTGTGTTGAGTGCGGGGGCTTCGGCCCCGATCCCCCCGCTACATGCAAAACCCTCGCAGCATGTTGCCCCGGTGATTGCCGGGGCTTTTTTGTTCTGAATTTCCCTACCCCGACCATGCCATGCTAAGAAACCACTAGCGCAGATACGACTAGAATCTTCAGGCCTCCACCGACAAGAGAAGGAGCTCAACCATGAAGTTGGCTTGGCTAACAATCGCGTTCCTTCTAGGAGCTCCGACGGCGCATGCCACTGACGTTGCAGATGGAACGTTCGCAATGATGTCTGGAGGATCCTGCGATGACTTTGCCCAGGACTGCTATCTGGACAATCCCGCCATCGCGGAGAAAGTAGTCGATCAACTTGCGGCAATCGGCGTCACGCGTTTTCTCGTACCATCGGCAACGTTGAGTCAGCTGCGTACCATTGCGACCCCGATCAGCACGCGAGGGCTTGAGTTCTTTACGTATGAACGTTGGACGTTCGAATCTGCAACCCAAGCCGGGAAGTTCAACTGCCAGACTTACACTCAGGAACGGATTGATCCAGTTCTAGTCAAACTCCGTGCCGAGTTTGGCAAGAGCTTTGCTGGTCTTCATTTCAAGGATGAACCACCAGAAAAAGACATTTCTCCACTCGCAGAGATGAACCGATGCGTCAAAGGCGACCACCGTCTCGCAGGCATGAAGGTGTTCATCAACCTGTTCCCATTGCATGCCAACGCGGGCTCCTATGCGGGCACTGAACATGCCGGCGCCATGTCACCCACTGACTATGGTGTGGATTGCATGGAGGCGAGTATTTCGCAACCTGAAAGAACCGCACAGATGGTGGCACGCTACTCGACGTTTGCGCGCCGGGTATCTGACGAGGTGCGCCCTGACTACCTCGCCTTCGACATTTATCCATTTACCCCGTCATTCAGGAAGTGTCCAACGGCGAAGGACCTTCTGATGTCCGAGAACATGTCGATCATTTCGAATCTCGCCAGATCCAGGGGGCAAACTGCCGTCGCTTACCTCCAGAATGTGCAATCCGCACATCCCTCGCTGGCCCAGGACCCTTTCGAGTACGCCAACTTCCATGATCTGCGTTGGTTCGCCGGATGGTCTTTTGCATTCGGCATCAACGGCTTCGCGAACTTCATTACCCACGATGTCAGCAATGCCGCCAGTGTTCCGAATGGGAATGACATGCTCGGACTGCTCGACAAACGCAACAACCTTCGCAATCTGGCTTCGGATCAGCAAAGCACTTTCGGTGTAACGAGACAGGTCCAGTCCGCACTGGCAAACGTCAACTATCTGGGTTTTGCCGACAACAATCTCGGCGTTCCATCGGCCCAGGTCTCAGGCTGGCTGTCGAATTCATCATTCCTTGTGGGCGAGTACGGCAGCGACGATCGTTCCCTGGTCTATCTCGTCGTTACTGCTCGTGCCCCCCGGCAATCGGCATCCGGGATCATTGGCCTCAACAAGTGGTGGCGGGAGGTGGAGAAACTGAACTTTGACACCGGCAAATGGCAGCGCGTTGGCAACGTGACCAACAAAGTCGACGTCGAAATAACCACAATACCTCTCGAGCTCTATCGACTAACGCACTGATCCCTCAACGTCGCCTTCCGCATGGTCAACTTTGCCATGTGGGAGCGCTCTCCCGGCTTACAGAGTGATGACCGTGCCAGTCTCAAATTCGACCAGACAGGCCACTGAGGACGTGACTGTCTCTCCATGGGTCGTCATGCCAGCCCCCTCCTCTTCGCGCCCCGCTAGAATGTGCGCATGAAAGCCCTGCACTCCCTGCTCCTCGCCGCCGCCCTGGCACCGGCCCTGTTGTCCGTCTCCGCCCCCGCCCATGCCTGGGGCGCGCAAGGCCACCGTCTGGTCGCCGAAGTCGCCGACGCCCGCCTCAACCCCACCGCCCGCGCCGAAGTGGACCGCCTGCTGGCCACCGAACCGGATGCCACCCTGGCCAGCATCGCGCCGTGGGCCGACCAGCTGCGCGCCAAAGACCCGGGCCTGGGCCGTCGCTCGGCCGGCTGGCACTACGTCAACATCTCCGAAGACAACTGCCACTACGAAGCACCGAAGCACTGCAAGAACGGCAACTGCATCGTCGAGGCCCTGAAGGCACAAAGCGCCATCCTCGGCGACCGCAGCCTGACCGACGGCGAGCGCCTGCAGGCGCTGAAGTTCGTCGTGCACCTGGTCGGCGATATCCACCAGCCGATGCACGCCGGTTACGCCCACGACAAGGGCGGCAACGACTTCCAGCTGCAGTTCGGCAACCGCGGTACCAACCTGCACTCGCTGTGGGACAGCGGCATGCTCAACACCCGCAAGCTGGACGACGCCGGCTATCTCCCGCTGCTGCAGAGCCAGCGCGCGCCGAAGCTGGCGCGCCAGTCCAACCCGCAGCGCGACCCGCAGACGTGGGCCGAAGCCAGCTGCCGCATTTCCATGCAAGCTGGCGTTTATCCGGCCACGCGTAAAATCGGTGACGAATACACCGAGCGCTACCGGCCGCTGGCCGAAGCGCAGCTGCGACTGGCCGGTGAGAACCTGGCGCAGTTGCTGAACCGCGTGCTCGGCACGCGCTGAGGAGAGTTCCGATGCCGGTCCAGGTGCAGTCGTTCTTCCACCGTGACAGCAACACCTTCAGCTATCTGGTCAGCGACCCGGCCAGCGGCGAGGCAGCGCTGATCGACCCGGTCCTGGACTACGACCCGGATACCGACGCCAGCAGTGAAGCGCCGCTGCATGCCGCGTTGCAGGCCATCGAACAACAGGGCCTGCAGCTGCGCTGGCTGCTGGAAACCCATGCCCACGCCGACCATGTGTCGGCTGGGCGCCGCCTGAAGGAGCGCTTCCCGCAGGCCACGCTGGCCATCGGCGAAGGCATCCGCGCGGTGCAGGCCACCTTCGCACCGCGCTACGGCCTGCAGCTTCCTGCGGCCGATGACATCTTCGATCACCTGTTCAGCGATGGCGAAACCTTTGCTCTGGGCGAACTGCGCTGTCAGGTGATCGCCGTGCCCGGCCATACCAGCGACAGCATCGCCTACCTGATCGACGATGCGCTGTTCACCGGTGACTCGCTGTTCATGCCCGACGGCGGTACCGCCCGCTGCGACTTCCCGGGTGGCGATGCCGCGCAGCTGTACCGTTCGATCCAGCGCCTGCTGGCGCTGCCCGATGCGACGCGCGTGTTCGTCTGCCACGACTACGGTCCGGGTGGTCGTGCATTCGCCAACGAAACCACCATCGGCGAACAGCGCGCACACAACATCCACGTGCATGACGGCGTGGCCGAGGCGGAGTTCGTCAGCGTGCGCCAGGCACGCGATGCGACGCTGGAAGAACCCAAGCTGATGCAGCCCGCGGTGAAGGCCAACATCCAGGGCGGGGCCTGACCCACGCCGCTGCGCTCGCCGGGCATGGCCCGGCGCTGCCCCGGTCATCGCAAGCGGTCATTTTCCCTGCGTACGCACCACGTGCTGTCCCTTCACGATCTCGAAGGTGAAGGCATACTGCAGGGTGACCGCCACCGGCTCGACGCGCTCGGCGCCGCGACAGTCGCCACGGTCGGCAGGCACCTTGCCAGCCGCGAAGTGGCAGACCGCTGCGGACGAGTACTTCCACATCGCCACGGCTTCCTGCGCCGCCTGCAGCAGGGGCGCATTCTCGCCTGCAGCACCTGCCGCGCACTCAGGGCGATCGGTCAGCGGCACGCTGCGTTCGACACTGCCCTGTGCATCAACCACCACCTGCAGGCAGATGGTGGTCGGTGCCAGCTCCGCACGCGGGTCACGATCACCGACCTCCGGATCCGGCGCCGCGTACAACTGCGGCATCCGGTAGCCCTCGCTCGCGCCCAGCGAATACGTCTGCACTTTCCCGCTGCCGCCACCGGCCTGCGGCTGCAGGCGCTGATGGCCGACATTCTCGCTGCGGGTATCAACGGTGGTCAGGCGATCCTGGGTCGCGCATCCTGCCAACAGCGCCGCCATCATCAACAGCGGCGCGGTCTTCACTGGGAGTCCTCGGTGTTGTCCATGGCATAGGTGATCGGAATCTTCACAGCCCCTGCAACGGGCTTTCCGTTCTTTATCGCCGGACGATAGGTCCAGCTCCGCGCAGCGGCGATCGACACCGCATCGAACACACCCGGATTGGTTGCGCTGAGCACCTGGACGTCAGTCGGATGGCCCTTGGCATCCACTTCCACGCGCAGGTTCACCACGCCCACCTGGCGCTGCTCGAAGGCGGACTTCGGATAGGACGGCGGCGGCATCTTGTCGACCTCTATCTCCCGATCCATGGCGGCCCCTGTCTGGCCGTCTGCGGCTGCACCGCCCTGGCTGGCCCACGCCACCGCGCCCATTCCCAGACACAACCCGACCACCAGCACCTGCCCCGACACCCACGGCAATGCCTTCCGCTTGGACTGCTTCAACATGGCGATACGCTCCTTCAACACGGGTTGGCTGCGCCAATGGCAGACCGCTGGCGCAACCGGATGGACCAGCTGCGCCTTCAGCAGCGTGCTGGCGTAGAGACCGCGCAGCGCATGCTGCGGGGCAATGGTGCGGGCATCGCAGGCCAGCTCCTGGTCACGCAGGAATCGGCGGGCGGCCCACGGCAGAAGCGGATGGAACCAGAACACCGCGCGTGCCATCAGCAGCGCCCCATTGGCCCAGTGATCGCCATTGCGGCGGTGGCTGCGCTCGTGCTGCAGGATCAGGCCCTGTTCCTGTGCGGTGAACTGCTGGTCGAAGTCCGGGCCTACCACGATGCGCGGCCGCCACAGGCCGACCAGCGCGGGCAGCCCGGGATCAGCGCTGGCCTGCCAGCTGCCATCGGCACGTGCACGCAGTTGGCCCATGCCACGTTCAAAGCGCCGCTGCGCACGCAGATCGCGTAGCAGACAAAGTACCGCCCCCAGCGTCCATGCCAGCAGCAACAGCCCGGCCCACGGCAACGACTGCCCTGCCATGCCTTCGACGGCGCCGGGTACCACTTTCAGCGGCAGCGTTGGCACATGCTCCAGAAGGGCCACCTGCGGCAGCGGCAGCAGCAACGATGCCCCCAGCATCGGCAGCAGCCACCAGCTGCGGTAGGCCAGACCAGCGCCCCCCAATCGCACCAGCAGCGGCCGCATCACCGCCAGCAGGACCGCGCCCACCGCCAGCCACAGGCTGGCCTGCCACACTCCGTTGAGCAGCTCAGTCATGGTCCAGCTCCTGGATCAGTTTCTTCAGTTCGGCGATGTCCTGCGCACTCAACTGGCCGCGTTCGCTGAAGTGCGCAACCAACGGCGCAACGCGCCCTTCGAAGACACGACCGATGAAGTCCTGGCTCTGCGCCTCCACCCAGGCCTGCCGCTGCAGCAGCGGCCGGTACAGGTAGCGCCGGCCATCGCGCTCGGCGGCGATCGCGCCCTTGGTCAGCAGGCGGTTGAGCAGGGTCTTGATGGTCGGCTCGGCCCAGTCGCGGTGGGCCAGTGCGGCGACCACGTCATCGGCGCTACGCGGTGCCTGCTGCCATAGCACCTCCATCACAACGGCTTCGGCTTCGCTGATCGGGGTCATGGTTTACATCCGTAATCGACGAACCGATTACGCGCGTAATCTAATCGTCTGTCAAGCCCCTCGACTCCAGGTTCATCCCGGCTGCGCCAGCATCGATACCTCCCGCCCCAGGCCCCGGATGAAAGCGCTGCCCAAGAAGGATTTCCCGGTCGAGCAGGCCCGCCGCTTCCTCGAGCCCGGCCCGATCGTGCTGGTCAGCACGGCGTGGCGCGGCCAGCGCAACCTGATGACGATGGGCTGGCACATGGTGATGGGCTTCTCGCCTTCGCTGGTCGCCACCTACCTGTGGGAAGCAAACCACAGCCACGCGCTGGCCCGTGGCAGCGGCGAATGCGTGATCAACGTGCCCGGCGTGGAGCTGCTCGATACCGTGGTGGACATCGGCAACTGCAGCGGCCGCGAGGTCGACAAGTTCGCCCGTTTCGAGCTTGATGCGCTGCCTGCGCGCGAGGTCGGTGCACCGCTGGTCGGGCAATGTCATTCGTGCTTCGAATGCCGCTTGTACGACGACAGCCAGGTGACGTCGAACAACCTGTTCATCTGGGAAATCGTGCGCGCCCATGTTGCGCCCCGGCCGAAACTGCCGCGCACGATGCATTACCGGGGCGATGGGCAGTTCATGGTGTCTGGCGCCGAAGTCTCGCGTCGACGGCGGTTCAAGCCCGACATGCTGTAATGCCCGCACTCCCCCACACGCAGGACCACCGCGCATGACCGAACACCTCACCGACCTGGACGCCGCTGTCGACTGGTTGTTTGCGCGCGTGGACGGGCCGCTGCGGATCGGGGCACCGCTGGCACTGGGCAAGCCGCATCGGCTGCTCAATGCCCTTTACGCACGCGTCGAGCACGATCCGTCGCGGCCACTGCGGCTGTATACCGCGCTGTCGCTGAACCCGCCGAAGGCGCGCGGCAACGGCTTGGAAGCGCGCTTCATGACGCCGTTCGCGCAGCGCCATTTCGGCGACGATTTCCCGCGCCTGGCCTATGCCGATGCGATCGCGCGCGACGCGTTGCCGGCACATGTGCAGGTGGAAGAGTTCTACATGCAGTCCGGCGCCCTGCTAGGCTCGCGGCAGGCGCAGTCCAGCTATACCAGCCTGAACTACACCCACGCCGCCGATGCGGTGGCGCAGCGCGCGCCGCAGGTGATCGTGCAGAAGGTGGCGATGCGGCCGAACGACCGCCGGCTCTCGCTGTCGTGCAACAACGACATCACCCAGGACACGCTGGATGCGATGACCGCTCGTGGGCTGCCTCGCCCGCTGCTGATCGCCGAGATCGACCCGCAGCTGCCCTATATGGGTGGCTCGGCTACAGTCGATGTGTCGTTCTTCGATCTGGTGATCACCCCCCCACCGCCGTACCCGGCGCTGTTCGGCCTGCCGCGGCAGCCGGTCGGCGATGCCGACTACGCCATTGGCCTGTATGCCAGCACGCTGGTGCGCGACGGCGGCACCCTGCAGATCGGCATCGGCACGCTGGCTGATGCACTCAGCCATGCGCTGGTGCTGCGCCACACCGACAACGCACGTTACCGCCGCGTGCTGCATGCGCTGGATCCGCAGCTGGCCAGCCACCCGCTGGTGCAGGAGATCGGCGGCCTCGACCCGTTCGAAGTGGGCCTGTACGGCTGCAGCGAGATGCTCAACGAGGGCTTCCGCCGGCTGGTACAGACCGGCGTGATCAAGCGCAAGGTGCACGACGATCTGGCGCTGATGCAGCGCATCGAGAACGGCAGCACCCTGTCCATCGACCACGCCACCCTGGCTGCCGAAGGCGAGTACCTGCATGGCGCCTTCTACCTGGGCTCGCCGGAGTTCTACGAATGGTTACGCACGCTGCCGGAAGACGAATGCCGTGCGATCGGCATGCGCCGCATCAGCGAAATCAACCAGCTCTACGGCGGCAACGAGACGCTGGAACGCCTGCAGCGCCGCCACGCGCGCTTCTTCAACTCCTGCATGATGGCCACCGCGCTGGGCGCAGCGGTGTCCGATGCGCTGGACGATGGGCGCGTGGTGTCCGGCGTGGGCGGCCAGTACAACTTCGTGGCGATGGCACATGCGCTGCCGGAGGCCCGCAGCGTGCTGATGTTCCGCGCCGCGCGCGATGACAAGGGCCAGCGCGAATCCAACGTGCGCTGGAACTACGGGCATACCACCATCCCGCGCCACCTGCGCGACATCTACCTCAACGAGTACGGCATCGCCGACCTGCGCGGCCTGACCGACGAGGACTGCGTGCATGCGATGACTGCAATCACCGAGGCCCCGTTCCAGGGTGGCCTGCTGCAGCAGGCACACGCCTCGCGCAAGCTGCTGGCGGCCACGCAACCGGATCCGGAGCGCCAGCAGCGCAACACGCCGCAGGCACTGGCCGCGGCACTGGCCCCATTCCGCGTCGATGGCAGCCTGCCCGACTATCCGTTGGGCAGCGACTTCAACGAGATCGAGCAGGTGCTGGTGAAAGCGCTGGGCTGGCTGAAGGCCAACACGCAGACCCGCGGCGACAAACTGCGTACCGTCTGGGCAGCGCTGCGGCAACCGGCTGGCGACGGCGATGCGGTGTACCTGCAGCGCATGGGCCTGCAGGCGCCGAAGGATTTCGCCGAGCGCCTGGACGCGCGACTACTGCGCCTCGCACTGGCACGCACCGCCTGAAAAAGGGGACGGAGGGGATCAAGTCGCTTGTGCACAAACGACTTGATCCCCTCCGCCCCCTTTTTCTCATCCATACGTGGCGCGGATCTACTGCCCGATTCTCACTGCATCCTCAAGATACAGTCGGGCAATCGGTGGATGTTCTCGATGCTCGACCTGCCACAGGTCATAGGCGGCCTGCATCGCCAGCCACATACGAGCGCTGCCCAGACCCGCAAGTTCAAGACGGTACGCGAGTTCCGCGGAGATGCCGGCGTGCCCATTGATGACGGTCGACAGCTGTCCGCGCGAATAGCCAAGATGCTGTGCCAGCGCACTGATCGACATGCTGATCGCCGGCAGGATGTCTTCGCGCAGCGACTCTCCGGGATGCGGTGGATCATGCAACGGCATCGAGCAGACTCCTAGTGGTAATCAAGGTAATCGACCAGTTCGACGTCCAGCCCACGAAAGCGGAACACCAATCGCCAACTCGCCGAGACACTTACAGCCCAGTAGCCGCTATAGCTCCCGCGCAGGGGTGCAGGCGATTTCCGGGCAGCCCCATGTCTCCAGGCAGCCGGGCTTGATCCAGCTGCAGAAGCAAACGCCGCAACCGAGCCACATGATCGGCACGGACTCCGGAAATGTCGCCCCGCTCATAGAGCGCCTTCAGGCCCTTGTGCCTGAAGCTGACGATCATGCGGCGCCAGTGTAAGGCATCACCTTACACCCCGCAAATCCACCATGGGTTTCTGCGCCGCTCTTCTTGTCCATGACTACTTCCGGGGGTACCTCGGCAGGCCCTCCTTTTCGCAAGGAATGCAGGCTAGATGAAGAGGCCAACGCGACACTGGTGCCGCAGGGCGCAACATGCCGGACGAAAAAAGGACGGAGGGGATTAAGTCGTTTGTGCAAAAACGACTTAATCCCCTCCGTCCCCTTTTCTCTCGAGCAAAGAGAAGGCCAGCTTGCGCCGGCCTTTCCCTTCCTGCTTTGCGAGGCTGCTTACAGCGCCTTGGCCGCTTCCACCACGTGGGCGGTGGTGATGCCGAAGTGCTTGTACAGCTGGTCGGCCGGGGCCGAGGCACCGAAGGTGTCGATACCGATCACCGCACCGTCCAGGCCAACGAACTGGCGCCAGAAACCGGTGACGCCGGCTTCCACCGCAACGCGCTTGCGCACGGCGTTCGGCAGCACCGATTCACGGTAGGCCGCATCCTGGCGCAGGAACACGTCGGTGGACGGCATCGAGACCACGCGGGTCTTCAGGCCGGCGGCATCCAACTGGGCCTTGGCTTCGGTGGCCAGCGACACTTCCGAACCGGTGGCGATCAGGATCACGTCCGGGGTGCCGGCGGCATCGGCCAGCACGTAACCACCGCGCTCGATCTGGGCGATCTGCTCGGCGTTGCGCGGCTGGTGCGGCAGGTTCTGGCGGCTGAACACCAGGCAGCTCGGACCATCCTGACGGGTGATCGCAGCCTTCCAGCTCACCGCCGACTCGACCGCATCGCACGGACGCCACACGTCGTTGTTCGGGATGTAGCGCAGCGAGGCCAGGTGCTCCACCGGCTGGTGGGTCGGGCCGTCTTCGCCCAGGCCGATCGAGTCGTGGGTGTAAACGTGGATGGCGTGGGCCGGGATCAGCGCGCTCATGCGCACGCCGTTGCGGGCGTAGTCGCTGAACACCAGGAAGGTGGCGTCGAACGGAATGAAACCACCGTGCAGGGCCAGGCCGTTGGCGATGGCGGTCATGCCGAACTCGCGCACGCCGTAGTACACGTAGTTGGCGTTGGCGTCGTCGCTGGCGACCGACTTGCTGCCCTTCCACAGGGTCAGGTTGGAGTGCGCCAGATCGGCCGAGCCGCCGACGATTTCCGGCAGCAGCGGCGCGTAGGCTTCGATGGCCAGCTGCGAGGCCTTGCGCGAGGCGATCGTCGGGCCTTCAGCGGCCACCTGGGCGATGTAGGCATCGGCCTTGGCAACGAAGTCGGCCGGCAGTTCGCCGTGCGAACGGCGGGTCAGCTCGGCGGCTTCGCTTGGGTACTGGCTGGCGTACTTGTCGAACAGCTGTTCCCACTCGGCCTGGCGCAGGGTGCCGGCGCCATTGGCGCGCCAGCCGTCGTAGATGGCCTGCGGGATCTCGAACGGGCCGTATTCCCAGCCCAGCTGCTTGCGGGTGGCTTCCAGCTCGTCCTTGCCCAGCGGTGCGCCGTGGCTGGATTCCTTGCCCGCCTTGTTCGGCGAACCAAAACCAATGGTGGTGCGGCAGCAGATCAGGGTCGGCTTGTCGCTCTGCGACAGCGCGGCCTCGATGCCGGCCTTGATGCTTTCCGGGTCGTGGCCGTCGACATCACGCACCACGTTCCAGCCATAGGCCTCGAAACGCTCCGGGGTGTTGTCGGTGAACCAGCCCTCGACGTTGCCGTCGATGGAGATGTGGTTGTTGTCCCAGAAGCAGACCAGCTTGTGCAGGCCCCAGGTACCGGCCAGCGACGCGGCTTCATGCGACACGCCTTCCATCAGGCAGCCATCGCCCATGAACACCCAGGTGCGGTGGTCGACCACTTCCAGCTCCGGGCGGTTGAAGCGCTGTGCCAGCAGCTTCTCGGCCAGGGCGAAGCCCACGGCATTGGCGAAACCCTGGCCCAGTGGGCCGGTGGTGGTTTCCACGCCCGGGGTCTCGTGGCGTTCCGGGTGACCGGCGGTGTGGCTGCCCAGCTGGCGGAACAGCTTCAGCTGCTCGATCGGCAGGTCGTAACCGCTCAGGTGCAGCAGCGCGTACTGCAGCATCGAACCGTGGCCGTTGGACAGCACGAAACGGTCGCGGTTGAACCAGTGCGGGTTGCTCGGGTTATGGCGGAGATAGTCGTTCCAGAGGACTTCGGCGATGTCGGCCATGCCCATGGGCATGCCGGGGTGGCCGGACTTTGCGGTTTCAACCGCATCGGCGGCAAGGAAGCGGATGGCGTTGGCCAACTGGCGACGGGTAGGCTGCGTCATGGTTCTGTCGGAATCGGGAGGCGGCCGCGGACGTGCGGGCGGCCTATTGTCCCATAGTCGCCGGGCGGGGGGTCAGTTCCACTTGCCCGGTAGAGCTGGCCGCTGGCCGGCAACTGCGCAGAATTCAACGAAGATCATGAGGGTGCCGGCCAGCGGCCGGCACTACCGCCCCCGGAGTCCGGGGGCGGCGCCATAGGCGCGGGGGCGTGGAGGCCGGTAAGGGGGCCCACGATTCGCATAGCGAAACGTGGGAGCGGCAGCGCGCATGCGATGACGCGTACCCGGCCAGCGGCCGGCAACCGCCCCCGGAGTCCGGGGGGCGGCGCCATAGGCGCGGGGGCGTGGAGGCCGGTGAGTGGGGCCCACGATTCGCATCGCGAAACGTGGGAGCGGCAGCGCGCATGCGATGACGCGTACCCGGCCAGCAGCCGGCACTACCGCCCCCGGAGTCCGCGGGCGGGACTCCGGTCTCAGTCCTGCTGCGGGCCCAGCGCCGGGCCGTCGTGGGACTCGCCCTTGGCCACCAGGGTGGTCAGGGCCAGGTCGCCGGTCACGTTCAGCGCGGTACGGCACATGTCCAGGAAGTGGTTCACGCCCAGGATCAGGCCGATGCCCAGCGGGTTCACGCCGACCATGGCGCAGATCATCGCCACCACCGGCAGCGAGCCCGACGGCACGCCGGCCGTGCCGATGCCACCGAGGATGCAGACCGCCATCACCATGATCTGCTGGCCGATGCTCAGGTCCACGCCGAAGAACTGGGCCAGGAAGATCACCGTCACGCCCTCGAACAGCGCGGTGCCGTTCTGGTTGGCGGTGGCGCCCACGGTCAGCACGAAGCGCGACACGCGCTGTGGCAGGCCCATCTGGTCGGCCACGCGCAGTGCGGTCGGCAGGGTGGCGTTGCTGGAGGCGGTGGAGAACGCCATCACCGTCGCTTCCTGGGTATCGCGGAAGAACGACAGCGGCGAACGCCCGGACAGCCACACCGCGGTACCGTAGGTCACGAACATGTGCAGGCCCAGCGCCAGCACCACCACGCCCACGTAGGCGCCCAGGCGGATGATCAGCTCGAAACCGAACAGCGCGGCCAGGTTGAACATGAAGCAGGCCACTGCATACGGGGCCAGGCGGATGACCAGGTTGATCAGGGTCATCGAAATTTCGAACACGCCTTCGATGGCGCGGCGCAGCGGGGCGACCTTCTCGTTGTCGGTCAGCACCATGCCGATGCCGAACATCAGCGCGAAGAACATCAGCGACAGGATCGCGCCGTTGTCAGACGCGGCCTGCAGCACGTTGCTCGGCACGATCGACAGCAGCATGTCCATGCCCTTTGGCGTGCCATGGATGCCCGCAACGATTTCCTTGCTGCGTTCGGCGTTCTCCGACAGCATCATCGCGGCGACCTGCGGGTCGACGCCGACACCCGGCTTGAGCAGGTTCACCAGCACCAGCCCGATGCCCACGGCAATGCCGGACAGCAGCACGGTATAGGCCAGGGTCTTCCAGCCGATGCGGCCAAGGGCGCGGATGTCGCCCATCTCCGACACACCCATGATCAGCGCCGAAAAGATCAGCGGCACGATCAGCATGAAGATCAGGTTGAGGAACAGGCCCGAAGCCGGGGTGGTGACGTAGTCCATTACCCACTTGGCACCGGCCTGCAGACCATCGACGCTGCCGCCCAGGGCGTGCACGATCAGTCCCAGGATCAGGCCGATCGCAAAGCCGATGCCCATCTTCCAATGCAGGGGCAACTTCTTCTTGTCGGCAGCAGCTGCTGTCATGCGCGGGTTTCCTCGAAAAATGAATGCACTCTAACAAAGCGCGCAAGCGGCGCCGGTTCAGGTTTGCCGCGGCGGATACAGCGGCGCCAGGCCAGTGTCAGCGGTCGTCACTGCCGCCGACCAGTGCGGTCCGTCACGGAAGACCTCGCGCAGGCGTGTGCGCAGCGGCGTCAGATCACCCTGCCCGCCCCATCGGGCCTGCTGCAGCTCCTGCAGCACCTGGCGCTGGGCCGGGTCATCGAGCCGCGTGATGACCTGCTCGATGCGTTCGACGCCGGCCATCGCGCACAGTTGTGCTTCCACCTGATCAATCCCTTCACCATCCAGCGCGCGGCGCAGTTCGGCCACGCCTGCACGTCCAGTCGCCACAGCCGGCACAGCGCCCTTGGCCGCCACGGGCGCCGCCACGCGCGGGCGACGGCCTCGCTGCCAGCCCCACAACAGCGTCAGCAGCCACAGCAACGCCAGGCCGATGGCGGCGCCCATCCACGGCCATGGCCGCTCGGACAAACCACTGGCGCGCGGATCGGTCGCCGCGATACGGCTGTCCTGGCCATCGCCACCCGGCAGCGCCGCATCGGTGTCGATCGGCGGCAGCGGTGCAGGTGACGCACTGCCTCCCCCGTTACCGGCCACCACGGCCAGCGTCAGGTCCGGCAGCTTCGCTTCCTGTGCCTTGCCATTGCGCACGTCCCACCACGGCAGGCGCGGCCCCGGCACCACCAGCGAACCCGGCTGGCGCGGCACGATCGAATAGCGGCGGGTGATCTTCAGCCGCGGCGTACTGCCATTGAAGGTCTCTTCGTACTGCGCAGGTTCGGCGAACACCTGCGCGGCGTTGCCGACGTCGGGCACCGGTAGATCGGTGAACTGCGCGCGGGTAGCGCCTTCGGCAATCGCCTCCACCACCACGTTGGCCGCCTCACCGGTACGGGCGCTGGTCGGTGCACTGGTGTAGCGCAGCTGCAGGCTCTGCAGCGGCAGCCATGGCTGCGGCGCCTGTGCCGGTTGCGCCTGCACCTGCAACGTGCGGTCCGCGCCAGTGGCATTCATGCGCCCGTCGCCGCCGCCGAAGAAATCGTCGAAGAAGCCACCGGCACTGCGCCCGCTGAAGCGCGCACCGGCCAGCCGAAGTGCACCGCTGCGCTCGGGGATCAGCAGGAAGCGCCGCTCGACCACGTTGTAGCGGCGGCCGTTGACCTGTCGCACATCGGTGCGGTCATCGCCCACCCGCTGCAACGACGCGCCGGCCGGTGTATCCAGCACCAGTTCGCCGGAGGCCAGCTGCGAGGCGAAATACAACCGCACCACCACGCCTACGCTCTGCTGCACATACGGTGTCTCGTCATCGACAGCGGTTTCGATGAACGCCACCGCATTGCTGTCCGGACCGGCCACGGCAGCGGCATCCACCTGCAGGGTCAACGGTGCGGTTCGTACGCTGCCCACCTGCAGGCCCGGCACCACCAGTGCACCGCTACGCCGTGGCGTGAGTGCCACGCCATACAGATTGCGCTGCTGCATGCTGCCGTTGCTCCACGCTACCTGGCGGCTGCTGGTCTGCCCACTGAGGTCGAAGTCGGTGCGCAACGGTGTGAAGTCAGGGGCGCCCTGGTCGCTCTCGACATTGAGCGTGACCGTGTCGCCCATCGCGATGCGGTCGCGGTCCAGCCACGCACGCGGCTGCGCCCAGGCCAGCAGCGGCAGCCACAGCAGCAGCGCCGCCAGTACCTGTCGGGGCCAGTGCCCGTGCATGTTGATCGCCCGCGTCATCGCCCTTCCCTCTTCCTGCGTTCGTTTTCCAGCTGGAACTTGGCCCGCAGCAATGCGCCCGGATCATCCGGCACGCGCCGCATCCACGCCTCCACCGCCTGCTGCTCTTCGCGTTGGCGTGGGGTGGTGCCGTCGCTGCCTGGCACGGGCTTGCCATCCTGATCGCCCTTGCCCTCACGTGCCTGCTGCATGGCCTGCTGCATGCGCTGGCGCTGCTGCTCATCAGCCTGGGCCTGCGCCTTGGCATCCTCCACCTGTGGTGGCGCCTGCTGTCCATCGCGGCCGCGCTCGCCGGGCTGCGGGCTCGACTGGTTCTTGTCGTCACCGGGATTGGGCTGGCCCTGCTGGCCCGACTGCGGCTGGCCCTGGCCGGGATTCTGCTGGCCCTGCTGCGGCTGCTGGCCCTGCGGATTCTGTTTGCCCTGCGAATCGTCCTGCTGCTTCTGCTGGCCGCTCTGCTGTGGCTTCTGCTGGGCCTGGCCTTTGCCACCACCGGACTGCTTGCGCTTGCGCGCGGCATCGACCACCGCACGGTTGGCCACCGCATCGGCCATGCCGGGATTCAGTGCCAGCGCGCGGTCGTAGGCGGCAATGGCTTCGTCGTAGTTGCCCTGGCGGGCCAGCGTATTGGCCAGGTTGTACCAGCCCGCATCGCTGTCGATGCCCTCGAACTGCTTGCGGGCACTGGCGAAATCACCGTTTCGGTAAGCCTGCGCACCTTCGGCCAGACGCTGGTGCTGCACCTGGTCGGCGCGCTTCCACAGCGTGCCCTGCGCCGGCGGTGCAGCAGGCACCGCGGGCGCCTGCGCCTGCACATCACTCATCCATGGCAGCAGGCCCACCGCCAGCACCGCCGCCAGCAGCGCGCGGCGACGGAAAGCGAGCAGCGCCAGCAGCATCACCGGTGGCAGCAGCCAGAACCCTTCATCACGCCATTGCTTGCCCTCGCCGGGCCGCTGCGCTGCAGTACCTTCGCGTGCATCAAGTACGCCCAGCGCACGCAGGTCACTGTCATCGGTGGCAATGCGGGCATAGCGGCCTCCGCCTGCGGTCGCCACCGCACGCAGGCTGCCTTCATCCAACGCGGCCTGGCGGATCTGTCCGCTGCCATCGCGATAGGCCGCACCGGTGGGCGTACCCAGCCCCAGTACCGACACCTGCAGGCCGAGGCTGCGCGCCTGCGCTGCGGCCAGTGCCGCTTCATCGTCCGCCTGATCACTGACCAGCAGGATCTGCCCCCGCAATGCCCCGATCTGGCGCATCAACCGCGTCGCCCAGTCGATGCCGCGGTCGGCGCGTTGTCCGTCACGTGGCATCACATCCGGCGACAGCGCGTCCAGATACAGCGCGACGTTGCTGCCGTCGTCGGTCAGCGGTGCCACGGTGTAGGCATCCTCGGCATAGACCACCAGGCCCACCTGCCCCCCCTGGCGGGCACGCAGCAGCTCGCCCACTTTCGCCCGAGCCTGCAGCAGGCGCGACGGCGGCAGATCGGTGGCATTGATCCGGCTGGACAGATCCAGCACGACCAGCAGCGGTGCGCTGGCCTGCAACATCGGTTGTGCCTGCTGCCGCCAACTCGGCCCGGCCATGGCCAGCGCTGCCAGGGTCCAGCCCAGCAGCACGGCCCACGGCAGGCGTGCACGACGGCGCGTGCCAGCCGCCAGCAGATGCGGCAGCAGGTGCGCATCCACCGCTGTTCGCCACACATCGCTGCGCCGCTGTCGGTACAACGCCACCGCGATGATCAGCGGCAGCGCCAGCAACGCCCACAGCCATTCCGGGCGCAGGAAGTGCAGCGCGTTCCAGTCAGGAAGATTCGAAGCAAGCGCGATCATCGGCGACGCTCCGGCCACAGCCAGGCCAATGCGCCCAGCAGCAAGGCCAGGCCCAGCGGCCATGCATAGCGTTCCTCTCGAGGTCGCAGGCTTGGCCCCTTCGCAGCGATCGGCTCCAGCCGGTCCAGTTCGGCATAGATGCCGGCCAGCTGCGCGGTATCGCGGGCGCGGAAGAACTGGCCGCCGGTCATGCTCGCGATCTTCTTCAAGGTAGCCTCGTCGACCGGATCCTGGTCGGCGGAAATGGGAATGCCGAACAGGCGCATGCTGCCATCACCGCCAAAGGCGACGGTGTGGATACGCACGCCTTCGGCACGCGCGACTTCGGCGGCACGCAGCGGTTCCAGCACGCCGGCATTGCTGACGCCGTCGGTCAGCAGAATCAGCACGCGCTGGCCTTCGGGCTGGCTGCGCAGGCGCTTCACCGCCAGGCCGATGGCATCACCGATGGCGGTCTCGCGCCCGGCCAGGCCGACCACGCTGTCGCGCAGCTGGTCGCGCACGCTGGCCAGATCGGCCGTAAGCGGCGTCAGCGTGTAGGCGCGGTCGCCGAAGATCAGCAGGCCGATGCGATCACCGGCGCGGCGATCGAGGAAGTCGGCCAGCACCGCCTTCGCGGCAGTAAGGCGATCCACCGCCTGCCCGCCCAGCACCATGTCGCCCTCGCCCATGCTGCCGGACACGTCCATCGCCAGCATCATCTGCCGGCCCTCCTGCGGAGGCATGATCGCTTCACCCAGCTGTTGCGGGCGAGCCAATGCGACGCACAGCGCGCACCAACCCAGCCACAACAGCAGCGTGCGCAGCCACGACACATCAACGCGGCCGCCACCGGCCAGCGCTTGCAGTTCCGTCGCCGCATAGGGCACCCGCAGCGCAGCGCCTGGATCGGCACGACGCTTCCACCAGCGCATCAGCAACGGCAGCGGCAGCGCCAGCAACGCCAGCGGCCACGCCAGCTGCAGGTCCGGCCATGGCCAGTAACTTGCCAGCAGGTTCATCGGCGCCGCTCCAGCAGCATGGTCAGGTAGCGCTCGCGCGCCCAGCTGCGCAGCGCCGCCACATCGTTGGCGTCCACCCGTGGGCGATAGGCGCCTTCCGCCAGCAGACTGCGGCGTGCCGCGGGCAGCGTGCCTTTCGGATCCACGCGCTGCCACCAGGCATCATCGCGCAGGGATTCACTGCCGGGCTGTGACTGGCGTGCGGCGCGACGCAGCAGTCCGGCGATCGCTGCCAGTTCCGCAGCAGCATCGGCGGTGGATGCCAGCTCCTGATCGAACAGCTGCAACCAGCGTTGGCGGCGACGGCGACGCTGCCACCAGAAGAAGGCCGCCACCACCAGCAACAGCAGCACCACGCCGCCGATCATCAGATAGCCCGGTGCCGGTGGCCACCACGATGGAGCGGGTGGCACCTGCACATCGCGCAGCGGCAGGTTCGCGCTCATGCCGGCACCTCGGTCGGTGATGGCGCCAGCCAGGCATCACTGGGCGCGTCGGTGGAGAGCACCTGCACATCGACGCGGCGCGCTCCCAGCTGGCGCCGCAGGTCCTGCAGCGGTTCGACGAAGTGGGCCTGCCAATGGGCCTGGACCTCGCTGCGTCGCAGGTCGAGGCCGATGCGCTGCTGCAGGGTCTGGAACTGCAGCGCGGCTGACGGAGGCTGCAGTTCCAATGGATCCACCAGCAGCACCAGGCTGAGGTCGTGGTGCTGGGCCAGCGCACTCCAGCGCGCCGGCGGAATACGGATGGCCTGCTGCGGATCGGCCAGCACCAGCACACGTGCACCTGGGCGCAGGACGCGACCTGCATGGTCCAGCGCACGTTCCAGGCCAAGGTCATCGGCCGGGGGCTGCGCATACCAGCGGGTGAGCGCGTCCAGCACGCGCAATACGCCGCGCGGGCCGCCTGCCGGTGCAATCGGTGGTTCACGGTCGCTGCCACGCAGGGCTCCGATGCGATCGCCACGACGCTGCGCCGACCACGCGGCGACGGCGCCCGCGCGTGCAGCCTGCACTGATTTGAAGCGCACGCGGGTACCGAAGTACAGGGCCGGTGAGGTATCGGCCACGATCAGGCTGACCCGCTCGCGTTCGGCCTGGAACAGCTTGGTGTGGGCACGTCCGGTACGCGCGGTCACCCGCCAGTCGATATGCCGTGCATCATCACCGGCCACGTACTCGCGTGACTCGGCATATTCCATGCCACGCCCGCGCAGTGGCGACGGCGCCTGCCCGGCGTTGCCGGCGCGGCCACGGCGTGGCGGCGGCGGTCGCTGTGCAAGGCGGCGCAGGGCCACCAGTTCGGACAGTTGCGGGCGCAGCCCGTCACCGTCACTGACGGTGGAGGCGTGGTGCAGGGATGGATCGGTCATGCGCAGGCTCAGGGTGCCGGCACCCGGGCCAGCAGCTCCTGCACCAGGCGCTCACCATCCCAGCCTTCGGCAGTGGCCTCGTAGCTGGGCAGCACGCGATGGCGCAGCACGTCGGCAGCAACCGCACGCACGTCATCAGGGGTGACGAAGTCGCGGCCGGCCAGCCAGGCGCGCGCGCGCGCGCAGCGTTCGAGCGCGATGGAACCGCGCGGGCTGGCGCCCCATGCAATGCGGCGGCCAAGGCCACCGTCATAGCGCGATGGATCACGTGAGGCCAGCACCAGCTCGATCAGGTAGCGTTCCAGCGCCGGCGCCATGTGCAGGTCCAGCACTTCGCGGCGGGCATCGAACACATCCTGCATCGGCAGCTTTTCCGGCGCTTGTGCGGCTTCGCCCAACGCACCACGGGCGCGCTCGCGAGCCAGGCGCAGGATCTCCGATTCGGCGGCCTGGTCCGGGTAGCCGATGCGTACATGCATGAGGAAACGGTCCAACTGCGCTTCTGGCAGCGGGAAGGTGCCTTCCTGCTCGATCGGGTTCTGCGTGGCCATCACCAGGAACAGCGGCGGCAGCGCGTAGGTGTGGCGGCCCACGGTGACCTGGCGCTCGCCCATCGCTTCCAGCAGTGCCGACTGCACCTTGGCTGGCGCGCGGTTGATTTCATCGGCCAGCAGGATCGGATGGAAGATCGGGCCGGGTACGAATTCGAAGCGGCCTTCCTGCGGGCGCCAGATCTCGGTGCCGGTCAGGTCGGCCGGCAGCAGGTCCGGGGTGAACTGCACGCGGGCGAAGTCGGCCTCCAGGCGCGAGGCCAGCGCGCGGATCGCCGTGGTCTTGGCCAGGCCCGGAGCGCCCTCCACCAGCAGGTGGCCATCGGCCAGCAGCGCGATCAGCAGGCGTTCGACCAGCGCGGCCTGGCCGACGATCTCGGCCGACAATGCGTCGCGCAGCTGGCTGAAAGCGGCATGCAGGCGGGAGGTGGCCGGCGCGGGCGGCGGCGAGACGGTTTCGGGCATCGGCGGTGGCAGGTTCATGGGGGCCTTTGACCGGCGCGGGACGGCACGGGTTCCCGACATCATCGCAGGGTGCCCTGCGAATGGCATCAAGAACGGCTGAACGGCCCATCCACGCATGGCGTGGATCGACTGGCGGAAACGCAGAAGGGCCGCGCAGGGCGGCCCTTCTGCATTTCGCGGAGGCGCGGGCTCAGTTCTGCTTGGCCACGCGCAGCACCTTCGGGGTCACGAACACCAGCAGCTCGGCCTTGTCCTTGTTGCGGCCGCGCTTCTTGAACAGGTTGCCCAGGAACGGCACGTCGCCCAGGAACGGCACCTTGCTGATGCTGCTGCGGTCGGTGAACTCGTACACACCACCGATGACCACGGTCTGCCCATCCTCGACCAGCACCGCGGTGTTGACCTCACGGCGGTTGATCGACGGTACCGTGCCGTAGCCCTGCAGTTCGATCAGCCGGTCGACTTCGTCCTTCTTCACCTGCATGTTGAGGAACACGCGGTTGTCATTGGTGATGGTCGGAGTCACCCGCAGTTCCAGCACCACTTCCTTGAACTGCACGTTCGGGGTGGAACCGGCGCCACCGGCAGCACCGGTGCCGCTGATGGTGACGTAGCCGATTTCCTTGCCCTGCTTGATCATCGCCTCGCGCTGGTTGGTGGTGACCACGCGCGGGTTGGAGATCACCTCACCCCGCGACTCTTCCTGCATGGCCGACAGCTCCACGTCCAGCAGGTAGCCTGCGTTGAGGATCGACAGCGCCAGCGAACCCGGATTGCTGGCCGTAGCCACCGGCAGGTTCCAGTTCAGGCCACGCTTGATGGTCGGGCCGCTGGGAATCGGCGCCGGGCCGACGCTGCCACCGGCCTGCCACTCACGGACCGCCTTGGCGTTGGCCAGTGCGGTATCGACCTGCGACTTGCGCGTTTCCTCGTTGGCAGCGAGGCTGCCGCTGAAGTACACGTTGTCGCGGCTGCCGCTGATGCCAAACTTCGCACCCAGCTCGCGGGCGAAGGTGTCGGTCGCAATGACGATGCGGCTTTCGATCAGCACCTGGTCGACCGGGCGGTCGATCACACTGATCAGCTCACGCATGCGCGCGATCTTCTTCGGAATGTCGCTGATCATCAGCGTGTTGGTGCGCTCGTCGGCGACGATGCGGCCCCGCCCGGACAGGAAGCCACTCTCCTCCTGCGACGAGCCGCCACCACCGCCATTGCCGCCACCACTGCCGCCACCGATGCCCTTGGCCTCGGTCAGCGCTTTGAAGATCTGCGTGGCGCTGTGGTAGTTGATCTGGACGTAATCGGTGACCAGGTCTTCGCGGTTCTCGATGGCGATGCGCGCGTCTTCCTTCTCCTGCTCGAACTTGGCCAGCTCAGCCTGCGGAGCGACCCAGATCACGCTGCCATCGCGACGCTTGTCCAGGCCCTTGGCACGCAGCACGATGTCCAGTGCCTGGTCCCACGGCACGTTGACCAGGCGCAGGGTCACGTTGCCCTGCACCGAATCGGAGGCCACCACGTTGAGATTGGATTCCTCGGCGATCAACTGCAGCACGGTGCGCACCGGCACGTCCTGGAAGTTGAAGGTCACCGGCTTGCCGGTGAAACCGCGCTGGCCGACGGCCTTGGCGGCCTGGGTCACGCTGCCGGCGGTGACTGCACCGACAGCGGCCGGCGCCTGCCGCGGGCTGATCTCCACCACGTATTCGTTGCCACTCTGGTAGGCCAGCGACTCCACCGCGCCACCGGTGCTCAGCACCAGCTGGGTACCGGCACCGGACGGCTTGGCGTCAATGCGCTGCACCGGCGTGGCGAAGTCGATGACGTTCATCGGCTTCTGCAGGTTGGCCGGCAGTCGGGCGTTACCGACATCGACCACGACGCTGTTGCCCTGCGTACGCAGGTCCGGAACCGCGCCCTGGCCGTCGAACTGGACGATCAGGCGCCCGGCGCCATCATCGCCGCGCTTGAAATCGATCTTGGCCACCGACAGGCCGGCCGGCGCTGCGGCCGGTGCCACGGTGGCGCCCACCGGCTTTTCCGCCGGTGCGGCGGCCAGCGCCGGAGCGCAGGCCAGCATCAGCGCGACTCCCAACGCGCTGACACGGTTCAAGGTAAAGCGCCGGATGGGACGCAGCCCCTTGGCTTGGTGAAAGGTCATCGTGCTATCCCCAGTAAACGATCATTGATCTTCAAGCGAGAGCGTTGCCGGCCGTTCCAGCCAGCCGCCCGCGCCATCCGGCACCAGTTCGATCAGCTCCACGTGGTCTTCGAAGACCGCCGTGACCCGCCCGTCGCTCTGCCCCAGGTAGCCGCCCGGGCGTACCCGGTAGGTCACCTTGTCCGGCCCCATCACCAGCGCCACGGTGGCGGCTCCGGTGCCGATGGTGCCGACCATGTCCAGTGCGTCCAGCGGGAAGCCTTCCAGCGGCTCCTTGCGCCGGTTCGGATCCGGACGCAATCCGCCATTCCCCTGCTGCGGATTGGTCCAGGCATCGGTGAACGGGTCGCGCAGACCCTGTGCGGAGTATTCAAAGGTTTCGAACTGCTGCATCACCGGCAGCGGCTCCAGCGGCTGCGCCGGTCGCGCACGCTCGCCTTCCACCCACTTTTCAAGATTCGGCGCATCACCCGGCGTGCTGGTCACATCGCGGCCGCACGCGGCCAGCATCAGCACGACGGCAGCCATCCCACAACGCGCAAAGAGGGAACGGATCACTTCTTCTCCTCCTTGCCGGCGTCAGCCGCCTGCTGTGCCTGCACCTCGGTCTCATCCAGATAGCGATAGGTCTTGACCGTGCCGGACAGCTCCAGCGCACCGCTGCGGGCGTTGCCGCTGGTCTTGTCCTTGGGCTTGAGGTTGATGTCGTGCATGGTCAGGATGACCACGCGCGGCAGCGACGCCACGCCACTGACGAAAGCACCGAACTGGTGGTAACTGCCCACCATGCGCAGCTTGATCGGCTTCTCGGCGTAGAACTCCTTGACCTGCTCCTGCTCCGGCTCGAACAGCTCGTTGGTCAGACCGCTGGACAGCGCAGTCTGCGAGATGTCGATGATCAGGTCCGGCATTTCGGTCTTGCTGGGCAGCTGCCGCAGCATCTGCTGCAGCACCTGTTCCATCTGTGCCAGCTGCTGCTTCAGCGGCGCCAGGTTCACCGCACGCTCCTGCTGCTTGGTGAACTCCGAACGCAGCTCGACTTCCTTCGATTCCAGGCCGGCCAGTTCCTCGCGCTTGCCACTGATCAGCAGCATCCACGCCACGAACATGATCACCAGCGCCAACAGCGAGCAGAAGACGATCTTGGCCTTCTGCGGCCAGTTGCCGATGTCGTTGAAATCCAGGTTCTTCAGATCGATTTTCTGGCTCATGCGCGATCCCCCTGCAGCGGGGCGTTGAAGGCCTGCGGCGGCTGCGCCAGGCGGCTGCCCTCGGGCTTCGGCGCAGGCTTTGCAGCCGGGGCTGCCGGCTGGTTCGGCGTGGCCGGGGTGGCAGCAGGTGCGTTGACCGGCGCGGCGGCGGGTGCGGGTGCAGCCGGTGCAGCAGCGGGCTGGCCGGCGACCGGTGCCGCAGGTGCCGCTGCATCCGGGCCGGCTGCAAGCGGTGCCACTGTGGGCGGAGCCGGCGTTGCCACCGAACCATCGGCGTTGAGGCCTGGCGTACCGGCCACTTCCTCACTCTGTGCCGGCAGCTTCACCTTGACCACAAACACATAGGGCAGCGCCTTGATGTCGGCCAGCGGGCCCACCTTTCCGTCCTTGTCCTTCTCGGGATCACGCGCTTCGATGATCGACAGTTCCGGGTTGGTCATCCAACCGGAGGTCTCCAGGTTGCGCATGTACGCCGAAACACGGGCATTGGACTGGGTGCGGCCTTCCAGGGTCAACACGTCGCCTTCCTGCTTCAGCGCGGTCAGCACCAGGCCATCGGGAATCGTGCGCACCAGCGCATCGAACAGGTGCACCATCTGCGAGCGCTTGGCCTGCAGTTCCTCGATCACCTTCTTGCGGGCCAGCAGGCGTTCCTTCTGCGCGTCGAGGCGGTCGATCTCCTTGTTCTGTTCCTTGACCTTCTCGATCTCGGCTTCCAGATAGGCGTTGCGGTCCATCTGGCCGCTCACCTGGCGGTCGTAGTAGAACCAGATCACCAGCGACAGCAGCAGGCCACCGATCGCGGCCATGCCCAGCATTGCGTAGAACTCGCGCTGGCGTTGCTTGCGCCGCTCGGCGCGCCAGGGCAATAGATTGATGCGTGCCATCAGTCGAAGCTCCTCAGCGCCAGACCGGTTGCGATCATCAGCGCGGGGGCGTCCTGGGCCAGCGCATGCGCGTTCACCTTCGGCCCCAGGGTCATCTGCGCCAGCGGGTTGGCGACCACGGTCGGCACGCCCAGCTGTTCCTCGACCATTTCCGGCAGCCCGCCCAGCACGGCGCAGCCGCCGGCCAGCACGATGTGATCAACGCGGTTGAACTCGCTGCCTGCGTAGAAGAACTGCAGCAGGCGGCTGATCTGCTGGACCGTGGCTTCCTTGAACGGCTCCAGCACTTCCATCTCGTAGCTTTCCGGCAGCCCGCCCTGGCGCTTGGCCAGGCCGGCTTCCTCGTAGCTCAGGCCGTAGCGGCGCATGATCTCGTCGGTCAGCTGCTTGCCACCGAACACCTGTTCGCGGCTGTACAGGCTGCGGCCGCCGCGCAGGACATTGAGGGTGGTCATGGTGGCACCGATGTCGACCAGCGCGACCACACCCTCGATGGATACCGGCAGCTCGCTGGCGACCAGGGCATAGGCGTTCTCGACCGCGAAGGCCTCCACGTCCATCACCTTGGCCTGCAGGCCACCCAGCTCCAGCGCCGACTGGCGCAGTTCCACGTTCTCCGAACGCGACGCGGCCAGCAGCACCTGGACCATCTCCGGGTTGTTCGGGATTGCCCCGATCACCTCGAAGTCCAGGTTCACTTCCTCGATCGGGTACGGAATGTAGTTGACCGCTTCCAGCTCGATCTGGGCTTCCATGTCGTTCTCGTCGAGCTCGGCCGGCATCGGGATCACTTTGGTGATCACCGCCGAACCGGCGACGGCGGCAGCGGCCAGCTTGGCCTTGCTCCCCGAGCGGTTCATCGCACGGCGGATGGCCTCACCCACGGCCTCCACTTCCACGATGTTCTTCTCCACCACCGCATTCGGCGGCAGAGGTTCCACAGCGTAATGTTCCACACGAAAACGGTTGCCACTGCGGGACAGCTGCAAAAGCTTTACCGCAGTCGAACTGATGTCGACGCCTACAAGCGGCGACTGACTTTTTGGGATGAGCCCCACGGTTTCTCCCCTGCCGACGGGCACTTGGGCGCAAGACCTGCGCCCGAGCATTAATAACGTATTCTTAGCAAATGGCAACGGCCCTGCTGTGAAGTCCCTCACGGATTCACCATGCAGCCCCTGACTGTTCCCTTTGCGCTCCCCGGCGGCGACCCCAGCCGCCACCTTGCGTAATCTATACTCTGCGACCACGAAATTCGCAATCGGAATCTGAACCCGATGACTCGACTCCGCCGCTGGCTGCGCTGGATCTTCCTGATTGTCCTGGTCCTGGCGCTGATCGGCGCGGCCGCCGTAGGCGGTCTGTATTACGCCGTGTCCTCCAAGCTTCCCGACGTGCAGACCCTGCGCGACGTGGAAATGCAGGAGCCGATGTACGTCTACGCTGCCGACGGCAAGCTGATGGCGGTGTTCGGCGAGACCCGGCGTACCCCGATCACCATGAAGGACGTGCCCGAGCGCCTGAAGCAGGCCTTCCTGGCCACCGAGGACGCCCGCTTCTACGAGCACGGCGGCGTGGACTACATGGGCATCGGCCGTGCGGTGTGGCTGCTGGCCACCACCAACGACAAGCGCGTGCCGGGTGGCTCCACCATCACCCAGCAGGTGGCCCGCCAGTTCTTCCTCAGCTCCGAGTACAGCTACACCCGCAAGCTGGCCGAGATCCTGCTGGCGCGGAAGATCGAGTCCGAGCTGAGCAAGGACGAGATCTTCGAGCTGTACCTGAACAAAAGTTTCTTCGGCAACCGCGCCTACGGCGTCGCCGCCGCCGCCGAGTTCTATTACGGCAAGAAGCTGAACGAGCTGGACCTGGACGAGATGGCCTCGCTGGCCGGCATCCCCAAGTTCCCCTCCTCCGGCAACCCGATCTCCAACCCGGAACGTGCCCGCCAGCGCCGCGACAACTACGTGCTGCAGCGCATGGCCGACCTGAAGTTCGTCAGCCAGGCCGAGGCCGATGCGGCCAAGGCCGTGCCGATGCACGCCACCCCGCATGAGCCGCCGGTTGAGGTGTACGCCCCGTACGTGGCCGAGCTGGTGCGCCAGGAAATGATCGCCCGCTTCGGCGGTGACGTGGTCAACAAGGGTTACCACGTCACCACCACCATCGATGCCACCCTGCAGGAGTCGGCCAACTTGGCCGTGCGTGACGGCCTGCTGCTGTACGACCACCGCCACGGCTGGCACGGCGTGGAGAAGCAGGTGCAGCTGGGCGCCGGCGATGACGCCGCTGCCTTGGCCGAGCACCTGCGCGGCATGTTCGGCCAGGCCGGCCTGCTGCCGGCCATCGTCGCCAGCACCGGCGCCGATGGCAGCGCCACCGTGGTGCTGGCCAACCGCACCGAGATCGTGCTGCCGGCTGGCGCCGCCAAGTGGACCAACAAGACCCCGGGCAAGCTGGTGCAGCGCGGCGACATCGTGCGCGTGCGCGCCGGTGCCAAGGAAGGCGAGTGGCTGCTGGACCAGATCCCGCGCGGCCAGTCAGCACTGGTCTCGCTGGATGCCCATAACGGCGCGTTGAAGGCGCTGGTCGGTGGCTTCAGCTTCTCCGGCAACAAGTTCAACCGCGCCACCCAGGCCCGTCGCCAGCCGGGTTCGAGCTTCAAGCCGTTCGTCTATGCGGCCGCGTTCGACAAGGGCTACAACCCGGCCTCGATCGTGCTCGACGCCCCGGTCGTGTTCCGCGACCGCCGTGGCAAGACCTGGGCCCCGCAGAACGACGGCGGCGGCTTCCGCGGCCCGATGCGCCTGCGTGAAGCACTGGTGCAGTCACGCAACCTGGTCTCGGTGCGCCTGCTCGATGGCATGGGCGTGGACTACGCGCGCAAGTACATCAGCGAGTTTGGCTTTGCCGAATCCGAGCTGCCGCCGAACCTGTCGATGTCGCTGGGCACCGCTTCGCTGACCCCGCTGTCGGTGGCTCGCGGCTACGCCGTGTTCGCCAATGGCGGCTCGCGCGTGGACACCTGGCTGATCGACCAGGTCAATGACCGCGACGGCAACCTGGTGTTCAAGGAAAACCCGGCGCTGGCCTGCCGCGACTGCGCCGGCAGCAGCGGCCAGCCGGTCAACCAGGTGGTGGACGGCTTCAACTTCGGCGCCCCGACCCCGAAGGTGGATCCGGCTGCTGCCGCCACGGCCGAAGCCAAGACCGAAACCCCGGCCGCGCCGGTCAACCCCGATGCCCGCACCGCCCCGCGCGCGATCGACGCCCGCACCGCCTACCAGCTGGTGTCGATGATGCGCGACGTGGTCCAGCGCGGTACCGGTGCCCAGGCCAAGGTGCTCGGCCGCGAGGACGTGGGCGGCAAGACCGGCTCCACCAACGACCACCGCGACGCCTGGTTCTCCGGCTTCGGCGGCCCGTACGTGACCACCGTGTGGGTGGGCCGCGACGACTTCCGCTCGCTGGGTTACCGCGAATACGGTGGCAAGGCCGCCCTGCCGATCTGGATCGACTACATGCGCACCGCGCTGAAGGACACCCCGATCGCGCAGAACGAGCCGCCCAGCGGCATGGTCCAGGCCACCCTCAACGGTGCGACCGAGTGGGTGAAGGTGGAAGACATGGACCGCCTGACCGACTACGACCTGAACCTCAATACGCCGCAGGCCGACGCCGCCGCGTTCGATATCTTCTGAGGAAGGGTGCAGCGGGTGCCGCTCTGGTAGATGCCAACCTTGGTTGGCACCGATGCGGCTCTGGTAGCTGCCAACCTTGGTTGGCGCCTCGTGCCGACCAAGGTCGGCATCTACCAAAGCGTGGGTGGGGCCAACCTTGGGCACCGATGCTGCCCTGGTAGCCGCCAACCTCGGTTGGCGCCCCGTGCCGACCAAGGTCGGCACCCACCAAAGCAGTTGCATCCGCCATACCCACGCAGATGTCACATCCGTGCGCTAGTCTGTAGCCAGGTCGCAACAGGGAGTCATCGCATGCATCGCGCCCGTCAGCATGCTGCCAGCCAGACCCGCGAGCGGCGCCACCGCCTCGCCCACGAAGCCGCCCGCCTGATGGCCGAAGGCGGCATCCGCGACTACCACCAGGCCAAGTTGAAGGCCGCCAGCCGGCTCGGCATCCACGACGATGCCTCCCTGCCCCGCAATACCGAGATCGAAGACGCCCTGCGCGAGTACCAGCGGCTGTTCTCTGGGCCCCAGCACGGCAACGAACTGCAGCGCCGCCGTGAAGCCGCGATGCGTGCCCTGGAGTTCCTGCACGGCTTCTCCCCGCGCCTGGCCGGTCCCGTACTGGACGGCACCGCCGACGCCAACAGCCCCGTGCAGCTGCACCTCCACAGTGACGACCCGGAAGCCGTGCACCGCTTCCTGGACGAACACGGCATCCCCGCCGAATCGCGCACACGCCGCCTGCGCATGGACCGCGAGCGCTGCCTGGACGTGCCGGTGTGGGTGTTCAGTGCCGAAGAGCTGACCTTCGACCTGGCGGTGTTGCCGTATGACGCCCTGCGTCAGGCACCGCTGTCACCGGTGGATGAGAAGCCGATGCGACGCGCGTCGGTGGCACAGCTGCGGCAGGTGCTGGCCGAAGCGGAGATCACCGCGTATATCGGCAGGTGACGGTAGCGCCGGCCCATGGCCGGCGAGCGCAGCGGTGCCTGCCTTGGGTGGGTGCGGACCGTTGGTCCGCACTGCGCTTCAGGCATTTCGATGGCTGACCGGAGAGCAGTCGAGCATGGCTCGACTCTACAGGGGCGCTGCACCCGTGTTTGGTAGGTGCGGACCGCTGGTCCGCACTGTGCTTCGTGCATTTCGATGACTGAGCGGAGAGCAGTCGAGCGTGGCTCGACTCTACAGGGGCGCTGCACCCGTGTTTGGTAGGTGCGGACCGCTGGTCCGCACTGTGCTTCGGGCATTTCGATGGCTGAGCGGAGAGCAGTCGAGCAAGCTCGACTCTACAAAAGCGGTGTTACCTGCTCTGGCAGGTGATGCCCATCATGCGCGCTACCAGACAAAACGGGTATCGCGCAGCGGGTCGCTGAGCAGCCGCGGCAACCACGGTGCGGGGGCACGCTGCGGATATTCCCGCATCATCTGTGCGTGCATGGCCTGCAGCTCCCGCAACACCCAGGACTGGTAGTAGATGTCGTTGAACCCATCCGACCAACCACTCTTCACCCGCTCATGCTCGTCTGCCTCCAACGGCGGCATCTGGTCCAGCGGCACCTCCAGGATCGTCGCCAGCGCAGCGTTGATCTGCGCATTCTCAACACCCGCCTGGCGCACGTAGTCCAACCGATCCAGCACCCGCCGGCAATCGTAGGGAAAGCACCCACCTGTGGCCATGATGTAGTCAGCGATGTCCGCCAGCATGTCGGCTTTCAGCCGCCACACCACTTCGCTGTCCATCACCTGCCGTACCCGCATCGTGCGCAGCGTGCTTGCCCGTACCTCCTCCGGCGTAGTGAACGGGGCACCCGGCGTGCTGCCCGCGTGGCGCACCAGCACGATGCGATGGATCGCCTCCCTGGTGACACCCTCGATGCGCAGCGCCGCTGTCTCCGGGTGCACGCGCGGCGTCGGCACGCTCAACATCCGCCACATGTACCACAGCACCAGCAACAGACCGGCGATGCACAGCCCGCTCATCAGCGTCCACAGATCCAGGTTCCGCGTGTAGTAGCGATAGCGCGCCCGCCAGATATAGAACGTGCGATAGCTGATGATTCCCTTTACCCATCTGTACATCGCCATCTCCTGGGCGAGGACCCCGGCGCGGCGGGGTGGATTACGCGCGTCACGCCGGGGCTCCATGGCTTACCAGCCGATGCCCACACCCACGCCCATGCTGCGCTCACCGCTGTTGGTGAACGCACCATTGAGGCTGAAGGTGGCCGAGCCCTTTTCGTTGAGGACACACTGGTAGCCCACCGCCATGGCCGATTCGCCCTCGCTGTAGCCCACGCCCGCGCCGAGGCGGTTGTAGGTGTTCAGGCCGGCGGTGTTCATGGCCATCGCACTCTGCGCGCTGCTCATCGCCGCCATGCGGTTGAAGCGCTTGTCCATCTTGTCCAGGCGACGATCCACCTCGCGCGAGATGCCATCGCTGTACTCGTTGGCACGGGCCAGCATCTTTTCCAGATCGGCGGTGTCGACCTGCGGGGTCGGCTCCTTCGGGGTTTCCGGCGTGGCGTTGGGTGCCTTGCCGGCATCGGCCACGGTCGGCGTTTCGGCCGGCGGCGTGGGTGCCTCGGGTGCACCGGCGGCGTTGGCGGCAACGCGCGCCTGCGGCTGGCCGTCGATGCGCTGTTCCAGCCCGTCCATGCGGCCGTTGAGCTGCTGCTGTACGTCGTGCAGCTGGCCACCATTGACCGCATCGCGGCTGCCGGCAGCCACCAGACCGTTGGCCACGTTGGAGATGACCATGCCCTGTGCACCGGCCAGGGTGAGCTGGTTCAGGCCGTCGCTGCGGGTGGTGGTGTCCTGGAAGACGGAGCGGAGCTGGGTTTCGACCTTGTCCACGCGCGAGCCCTGGCTGGTGACAGCGCCGTCGAGCGACTGCAGGGCATCGTTGAGGGTGGACTGCTGCTGGCCCTGGACAGTGAAGTGCGGGCCGATGATGTTGCCGTTGCTGTCGAGGTGAGCGCCGCCGCCGAGGGTGGCGAGGGTGGCGTTGAGCTGGGTGACGGTCGTGGCGTCTTGGGCGTTGCGACCGTTGGCTACGTTGGTTAGACGGCGCTTCGTGCCGTCACTCCCGAACGAGACCGTGTGTGATTCCGTCGCAACTGATCCATAGCCAATGGCCACGCTATTAACTGCCCCTGTCGCCACACGGCTTTCTGTTCCCAATGCGATTCCATTCTCTTGAAGAACTGAAGATCCAGTGCCCAAAGCAAAAGCGTTGCTTGCGGCCTGATCGACGAAAGCAGCGCGTCCAAGTGCAACACTGTTCTTTCCAAGCGATCGAGCGTAGCTGCCGACCGCAACACCGCCTTCGCTGTTCGGCGATGCCTCAGCAGAATCACCGATGGCGACACCGACAAGACCAGCTTTAGCCGCTGCGGCCGCACCACCTCTGCCTATCGCGAGGAACCGCGCACTTCCCTCTACACCGTCAAGTCGCTCACTAATCGCAAACAGTTGTCCACCATTAACGACGTCCTTGCTCAGAGCAGAAAGCTCGCCATCCGCCACACCAGTCAGTGTCGCGCCGCCGAAGTCAATTACGCTCCCCGTCTCAGCCGCAGACAAGCGTGCAAGATCGTTGCCCGTTACCTGAGAGTCGCGCAGCGCATCCAGATCGCTGCGATTGCGGGCGATCTCCTGCTTGGCATCGTGCAACTGGCTACCCGTCACTGCATCGCGACTGCCCGCTGCGATTCGACCATCAGCCAGGTTGGTCAGCACCGCGCCCTGTGCGCCGGACAGCGTGAGTTGGTTCAAACCATCAGCGCGGATCGTGGTGTCCTGGAATGCCGAGCGCAGCTTGCCTTCCAGCGAGCCGACGCGTGCATCGGTCACGACCACCGCGCCATCCAGCGCGGTCAGCGCATCGCCGACGGTGTTGTGGTTGCCACCTTGTATCGCATACGTGGGCGCGATGATGTTGCCATTGGCGTCAAGTCCCGCACCACCGCCGAGGGTGGCAACAGATTCCTTCAATTGCAAGACGGCTGCGGCATCGCCATCGCCACGGCCACGTGCGAGGTTAACAATCCTTCTGGACATCGTTGTGTTGCCGACCGATACCACATCCGACTCAACAGCAACAGATTCAGCGCCAAGCGCTACCGAGTTGAGCGCAGCGCTCTCAACTTGACTGTAGCTACCCAAGGCAACGCCGTTGCTGGCATACACATTCGCACCAGTTCCGAGCGCAAACCCACTGGTTGCCAAGCCATCAACAAATGATCCCCTACCCAATGCAACTGATCCCCTCCCGCGTGCTCTGGCATATGCACCGATTGCAGTGGCCCCCTCGCTGCCGACAGCAGCCTCGGCCGAGTCACCAATAGCCACTCCCATCTGCCCAGCCCGTGCCGATGAACTCTCTTCATTTGATGAAACGCTTATATAGGAGCTGGTCAACTCAAGATCGCCAACTCGAGAGTTCGTCGCGAAAAGCTGCCCACCGTTCACCGCATCGGTACTGGCAGCCGAGCTGATGTCCCCTGGACCAACACCCTTCACCACAGCACCTTCGAGGTCCACGAGGGTCCGGTCAGCATTGAACTTCACCACGTCTTCCAGATCCGGTTCGAAGCCATCGAAGTCGGCGCGCAGGCGGTCCAGATCCACACGATGGTCGGCCAGACGATCAGCGTGATCCACCAACTGCAGTTCCTGGGCCTCGTTCCGCGCCTCAGCTGCGCCTACGCGCTCGTTGGTGGCAAACAGCTGCTGACCGGTTACTGCATCGGTGCTCGATGCGCCCAGGATGCCGTTGGCGATGTTCTGGATGCGGCGGCGCGCGCCATTCTTGTTGGACACGTCCAGTACCGTGCCGGTGTTCGCTGCGCCCAGGCGAACCTGCCCGCTGGCCGACACCTGACCGATCAGACCAGACACGGTCCCCACCTGGCTGATGGCGCTGTCAGCCGCCGTCTTCGCGGCGGTCGCGGTGGACTGGGCAGTGTTCACCGCCGTGTTGGTGGCGTGCAGCTGCTGGCCGGTCACGGCATCGCTGCTCGATGCACTGAGCGTGGCGTTGGCTACGTTGCTGATACGGCGGGCAGCACCGTTCCTGTTGGCTACATCCAGCACGGTGCCGGTGTTCTGCGCACCCAGGCGCACACTACCGCTGGCGGAGACCTGCCCGACCAGACCGGCCACCGTGGTGACCTGACCAAGGGCATTGTCTGCGGTCGACTTCGCCGCGGTAGCGGTGCTACTCACGCTGGCCAGTGTGGTGTTGGTCGCATACAGCTGCTTGCCGGTAACGGCATCGCTGCTGGTTGCGCTGAGCGTGCCATCGTTGACATTGACGATACGGCGCTTGACCGCAGCGTTGCCGACTGAAACCTGATTCACATCCGTGGTACGCGATCCGCTGCCCAGTGCGAGACTGCCGGCGAAGCTGGACACCGCGTCGTCACCCAGTGCAACCGCGTTCGGTGCAGAGGCCGTGGCGTCCATACCCATGGCAATGGAGCGATTGCCCACTGCCCTGGCCCGATAGCCAATGGCCGTGGCCGCATTCGCGCTCCAGCTGCCGGAGCCGATCGATGTGGCGCCCACCCCATTGTTCTTCTCACCATCCTCGCCCACGCCTGCCCGTGCCTTCGGCCCCACAGCAACACTGTCACGGCTGTAGGCCGCGGCCGTGCTACCCAATGCAACACTGGCCGAATCTCCGCTGCCACCGGCCACCGCTGAACGCCCCAATGCCAGTGCCTGCGCGTCCACACGCGCCGACACCGTATCTGCCACGCTCTTCGCTGCCGTTGCGGTCGTCCGCGCCGTAGCCACGGCAGTGTTTGTGGCATGCAGTTGCTTGCCGGCTACGGCTTCGGTGCTGGTGGTGCTGAGCGTGGCATCGGCCACGCCGGTCAACTTGCGGTTGGCGTTGGACCTGTTGCGGATGTCCAGTTGGGTCCCGGTGTTGTCACCGCCCACGCGTACGGCACTGCTGGCCGAGGTCTGGGTGACCAGTCGCGTGTTGACCAGTGCCTGGTCGGCAGCGGTCTTCGCGGCATTGGCCGTATTGGTCGCGGTGGTGACGTTCTGGTTGGTGGCATGGAGCTGCTTGCCGGTTACTGCATCGGAACTGGTGGTGGACAGACGGGCGTCTGCCACGTTGACGACTCTGCGCTTGGTGCTGCTGCTACCCACAGATACCGAGTTGGATTCGGTCGCCTCCGAATTCAGCCCCAGTGCAACACTTCCCACCGCCAACGCCTTGGCGTGATGACCAACTGCGACGCCGTTGTATTCAGCGCGCGCATTCCCGCCGAGCGCGACCGCACCCGAGTATCCGGCTGATCCTGCAAAGGCATTGCCGCCGATGGCTATCCGTGCAACACCCGCATGGCTCTCTACCGTGCGCGAGCCACTCCCAATGGCGATGGAGTTCTGCGAATAGGCCCTTGCGTCGTTGCCAAGCGCAGTGGTTCCAATCCCGCTGGCAATGGCACGGGCGCCGACACCGGTTGCGTAGCCGCCTCGCGTGATATCAACACCGTAGCCAATGGCGGTATTGTCGTCGCCATTTGCGGTGATCAAGCTGCCGTATGCAACCGATCGGTTTCCAGTCATGGAAGACCGCGATCCCAGCATCAGCAACAGGTCACCGTTGATGGTGGAATTCCTGTAGTAGTGGTCTGATGTCAGTGCCACCTGCGTGTAGATCGGCGCAGCCGCAATTCCCATTGCGTCATCCCTTCGCACCCCAATTCCGAACGGAATCGCGCCGAAGCTATTGAATCCTTTCGGCGAAAGATACGCCGCAGTCTCGACACTCTCATCCTCTTCGACGGGCATGTTTTCGGCCGTAGCGGAGAATGCCATCAAGGTCGATGCGACAACCGGCAGCACGATTGCGCCGGATGAGGCGGCACGCTTGCCGCGTGCCGTAGCCAGCTCACTGGCCACGACCCAGCACTGCCGCGCAGTGCACCAGATACGACGATAGATTCTGTTCATGGTTTTTCCTTAACAGCCAAGGGAAAAGAAGCCCGTCGCTGCGCGCCGCCGCGACGGATCGAGCGCTTCAGAGCGCGAGGGCCTGCACGTGTTCGCGATAGCCATCGCGGGTCAACCGATAGCGCAGCTGCAGGCGATGGCCGGGCTTCGGGGTAAAAGGCAATTGCAGGGATGCACCGGGGTAGAGGCTGCGAGAGACGTCATGGGCGGTGCAGGCGCCCGCCGCATCGCAGTCGGCCACGCTGGTCAGGCCCACGCGCAGGGTTCCGGCATTGACCAGGCTGTTGCCCTGCACGCGCACGTCCACGTGCCCGTTGGCCGGCACCACGTTCACCAGCGCCCCCCAGATCAGGCTCATGCCCACGGCGGCGCGGGTAGCCGGATCGTCCGGCACGGCGTCATCCGGACCGCGCACACCTTCGAAGTACACGCGGTAGGCGGTCTCCTTCTCCACCGGCTGCAGCGGGATGACCCGGATCAGGCGATTGCCGCCACCGGCCAGGGCGAACTTGCCCGGGGTGATGGCAATGGCCGCGTCGGCCGGCTCGATCTCGATTTCCTGCTCGTCGTTGCTGGCTGGATCGTCGATGCGGCGAACGGTGGCCTGCACGTACTGCGCCGTGGTGGATTGCGAGTACACGCGGATCTGCGCGCCCTTCCGGGCCTCGACCGAGGTACGCATCGGATGCACGGTGAGGTTGGCGTGGGCGGGCGCGACTGCAAGCAACAGCGCGCAGGTGAACAGGCAGGACAAGGCGGGATGCATAGTGGGCTCCATCGACTTCACGGGCGGGAGGTAGGCAGGCGCAGTTCGACCTTCAGATCGCCCTGGTAGGCACCCGAGCGTTTCTCGTCGATGGGTACGCGCGGGGTATCGAGGGTGAGCGGCGTGGGTACGCAGAACACCGGCTGCGACATCCCGGGCAGCATCACCAGGCGCAGGCGCGCCGTGTCGATGTTGCGCAGTTGTTCTTCCACCCCGTTGCGCAATGCAATGCGCGCGCCGTTGTGGTCGAGGGTGACGGTGTAGTCCATGCGTTGGCTGTCACCGCCGGCACCGTCGATGTGCCAGACCGAATAGCCGGTGGGACCGGGAGGCCGCGTGCCGCTGTCGCGCACGGTGACCCCCAGGTACTCGCTCTGCGAACCGAGGCCGTCGTACAGGCACATGTCCAGGTGCGCGCGCCCACCGACCGTTCTGGCAATGGGGTCGTAGCTGAGATTGAGGCCTATGGTGGGGGCGGCTTCCTGGAACTCGGGCAGGTAGATGGAGACCGCGTCGTAGTCGGTGATCTCAAAGTCCAGGTCAAACCTAAAACCTGCGAGCCTCACACCTAATGGATCGGCGAACAGGCTTATCTGTAGCGTTCCCTTCCACCTACCAGCAACGAGTCTTGTCAATTCACTCGAGGGGATTTTAAGTTGAGCTCTGGTACCTACTGCAGGTTCACCAGCGCAAGCCTCCTGACGCGACGTCCAGATTGGCCGTTCCGTATCAAGCCAGTACTGCGGTCCACACGCAGCTGTGCCAATCGCCCTATTGAGGCCACCAACGACCGAAATCTCTGTTGTAAGCCCACTGCGTTGCTCGGTGAGGCGCAATCCGATTAGGGATGCTCCAGAACCCAAGTCGTCCACTCCAGACGTTGGGCATTTTCCTGTAGATGCGTCCAGCGCCGAGTGACAGACGAGATGAAGGCGTCCGTAGAGAAGGGCAGCATCTTGACTGTATCCAGTAATTTCCCTGTATATATCCAGATCCCCCGGCATCGCAGACCGATCCCAACTCATCACGATGTCGCGATGCTCATCGGTCGGATGCGTTTCCGGCGGCCGCTGTGCCATCGCCTGCGGCACCATCAGCACCAGCGCACTGAACAGCACCAGCCACCACCACAGCCGCCGGCTCATCGCGCACCTCCCGCGGCAGCCTGCTGGCTGCTGGCGATCAGCGCCTTTTCCTGCAGCAACCGCGTCACCCGCGCCTGCTGGCGGATGTCCGCTGGCAGCTGCGCCACGTTCAGCGGTTCGCACTGCACGGCCCCCACCAGCAGCACCACCTGGCGGCGTTCGCGCACCTGCAGCGGGCATTGCAGCAGACGGTCGTCCTGCAGCAGGTACAGCACCGCTTCACGGCGCGGGAAGTCGGCCACGAAGCCGCCGTTGCTGCCGGTGCCCGGCACCGGCGCGTTGAGGATGCGGGCACCGCGCAGCGGCGTGCCGGCCAGATCCTGCGCGTTGCCGATGAAGGTGTAGGTCACTTCAATCGGCACCGGCATGCGCAGCAGCTTTCCGGGCGGCAGGAACAGCGGGCGCGCGCCGCCCACGCCGGTCACGCGGATGGAGGCGATGCTGTCCAGCGCGCTGGCATCCTGCACTTCGGCACGATGCGACTGATACGCCGACACCGGCAGCAAGCGGCGGTCGCCCAGCTTCAGGCGCTGGCGGCGCAGGCCGCCCACCTGCAGTTCGGCGGCCACGCCGGTCAGTTCCAGGTCGTCGGTGCCATCCACCTGTACGGCCAGGCCTGCGTCGGCGCCCAGGCCGCCGCCCCAGTACAGACCGCGCGACCCCAGCGCCACGCCGGAACTGTGGGTGGCGCTGTAGGCCACTTCATCGCGCCCGCGCTGCTGGTAGTGCGACACGGTGGCGCCGGTGTGGCCGATGCGGTTCTGCAGCTGCCCGCTGAGGGTGGCGCTGTAGCGGTCATTGTTGCTGCCGCGCAGTTCGGCGGACAGTTCGCGGAACTGATCGTCGCGATCCTGGCGCAGGCTCTGCGCCACGTTGTAGGTCACATCCGGGCGCTGGTGCTGCGGCTGGCGCAGATCCAGCCCGTAGCGGCGCTGCGCGCTGCCGCGCTCGCCCTGCTGCAGGCGGGTGAGGGTGAGGGTGAGAAACATGCCGCGGTCGCGGCTGCTGCGCAGGCTTCCGTCGCTGTGCTGCTGCCACACGCCCACGCGCGTGGAGGCGCTGAAGTCGCCCCAGCGCTCACTGCGGTTGTAGCTGGCCTGCCAGGTACGGCTGAGCTGCGGTTCGCGGCTGGGACGCGGTGCCCACGGCGGCAGCAACGGATCCAGGCCGTACAGCGGATCGTCGATATCGCCCGGTACGCCCACGCCCTGCCGCCAGGTCTGGCGCCGGGTATAGGCCAGGTACGCATGGCCACCGGCTACCGGCAGCGCCACCGAAGCGCTGAGCGAGTCGGCACAGCCGAGCTGGTCGCGGGCATCGTCGCGGAACTCGCAGGCCTTGCCGCGCATGCGCTGCTGGTACAGGTTCCATGAGGCGCGGCGGCGGTATGACAGCTGGTGCTGCTGGCCGCGGCTGCCATCGCTGCCCTGCATGCCGCTGAAGCTGGCGCGGATCTCCTGCGTGGCGAACACCCGGCGCAGGTCCACGCGCAGTTCGCCATAGCTGAAGCCCGCCAGGTCGGCCACGCCAGCGGTGACGGTGGCGCCGCGGCCCAGCGGCACGCGTACACCGGCCATGGCGGCCATCTCGCCATCGAACTGGTCGCTGCGGCGCTCGCTGCGGCGGCCGCCCTGCATGAACCACTGCACGCTGCTGTCGGCCCAGTCGCCGCCCTTGTCGAAGGGCGCTTCCTCGCTGCGTACCAGCACACCGTCTTCGTAGATGCGCAGGGTGACGGTGTAGTTGCCAAACGGGAACCGGCGCGTATCGATCTGGTTGATGCCGGCCTGCAGGTAATAGGTCTGCAGCAGGCGCTGGCCATCGAAGGCATCGACGCGGGCATCGCGCGCCAGCAGCACGGTCAGCGGCGTGGCCTGCACGGCCGCTTCGCTGTCCACGTAGGCCTGGGTGGTGCCGATGCGCAGGCCCTGGAAGCGGTCCAGCGGCAGCATGCTGAAACTGAAGGTGCCGCCCTGTGGGCTGGACAGGTTGCGGCGGTCCATGCGCCCGGCCTGCAGGTAGTGTTCCGGCCCGATGTCGTGCCGGTAGTACGCGTTGTCCAACTGGAAGTCGTGCCGCGTACGCTGGTTGCGGTAGCGCTGGTGGCTGAAGGTCCAGTTGGCCGAGACATGACCGCGCTCGAACAGACCCAGCACGCCGGCACCCTGCGCCGCCAGCGACTGGTAATCACGGCCGCCGCTGAGGTTGACCGTCTGCTGGTGCAGGAAGGCGTTTTCGGCGTTGGCGCTGACCTGGTGGTGGCGCTGCGCGGCCGGTTCGCCGGGAATCCATTGGCGGGCGACGAACAGGCGCACGGCGCCCTCGCCCTCGTCATACAGTGCGCGCACGGCGGTGGGGTCCTCCGGAGGATCGAGATAGCCGCAACCGGCGGCGGCGCCGCCGTAGCGGCAGGCCAGGTGGCTGTTGCGCGGCAGTGGCTGCGACAACGCCGGCAGCAACGCCGCCTGCGCTTCGGCCGGCAGCTGCAGCGCCTGCAGCGCTTCGGCGGGCGCCTCCAGCTGCACGTGGTCCAAGGTGACGCGCACGGGCATCAGCCCGGTCGAGCGCCCGAACAGGCGCACTTCCAGCTGCTCGGTCTGGCCTTCGACCAGATCCTCGAAACCGGCAGGAACGCCGCGTGCCGCGACCAGCGGTGCGGACAACGACAGGGCGAGCGCGAGCGCCAGCCGGGTGACGGCGGGGGCAGAAGCTTTCATGGGGGCGACCAGAAGCGGCCGGCCCGACACGCGGGCCGGCGCGGGGGGACTTACGGGCTGGTGGTCTTCTGCTTCATGGCGATGCTGACCATGCCCTGGAAGCTGTCAGCCACGTCGATGGCACCCGGGGTCTTCTGCGCGATCTGCAGCGGCATGGCGACCGAAGCGCCCGGCAGTGCGCCGTCGAACAGGTCGGCGGCCAGGTAATCGGTGGCGGCCAGGCCCAGCTCGCGACTGTTGAGGCTGACCGACAACGGTACCGACGGCGTGCCCGGGGCGTTACCGATCAGCACCGGCTCGTTGATCAGACGGACTTCGATGTCCTTGTCGATGTCGTTGGAATAGATGCGCACCTGCTGCGACCACGGAATCAGGCCACGGCCCGGGGCGTGGTCCAGCTTGATCGCGTCCGGCAGCGCGCTGCCATCGGCCTGCAGCAGGGCCAGGGTCGGGTCGACGTCGGCCAGGACGGTGATGTGGGTTTCGGCGGCATTCGCGGACAGCGAAGCAGTGACCAGCGCTGCAGCCAGCGCGGCCTTCTTGAGCATGTGCATGGGTGTCTCTCTCGGACAGGGGGAATAATCGAAAGCCTCCCTTCCGGCATGGCCGGAAGGGAGGCGCCGCCTGCAGAGGTGGTTGCCGGCGACGGAGAGAATGTTAGAAACCCATTGCCCTGCAGGCCATGCAAGTATTCCTAAAACGTTGAACGTTAAGAAGAATCTTTGAATTAGTTCAACGTTCCAGGCTTATGCAATTTCCCTCATTCGGTAAATGCAAAAAATCTCATTGCTTCACCTTTGTAGACACAGCTTCTCCGGTCATTTCCACGTGATCCACGCATGGCGTGGCTCTACTGTAGAGCCGAGCCCATGCTCGGCTGCCGTTCGCTTCAACCGGCAGGCACCACGGTCACGCGGTCAACATCGATGTCGGTCGGCTTGAACCGATGCGTGTCGACCTTGCCATGCAGTTCCACCACGGTGTCCGCACCAATGGTCTGCGGCGGCAGGTCGTCGTCATCGATCTCCACTTCGATCTGGCCACTGGCGTCGCGGAACTGGTAACGCTCGTGGCCAAGCTTGGCGACCAAGGTGCCACGCAGCACCACCGGGCGGTCATCGCGTTGGGCACGCGCATCGGCCACGGTGCTGGCAGCGGTTCCTGCGCCTGGGCCGGTGTACTGCGCGAACCCCTGCGGGCTCAACAGGGCGAGCGGCGTGGCGATGAGGGCAATGGCAAGCAGTCGGTTCATGGGATCTCCGTGGCTTAGTAAGTGCCCTCAGGTTCTATCGCCCCCGATGTGATGCCTATGCAATAGATCCGAAAAGATGTGAAAGCGACACTCAGTGTCAGAAGCCGTTCAGTTCCTGAAACGAGGTTTTGTAGAGTCGAGCACGGCTCGACTCTACAAACGCCCATCCACGCATGCGTGGACCTCGCATTGGCGCGCGATCAGAAGAAGATCGCGTACAGGATCAGCAGCGGAATCGGCACGCCCAACAGCCAGAGCAGAATCATTTTCATGGCAGGTCTCCTTGCATGGAACGGGGGTTACAGGTCGCGGCGGCGGCCGCCCCAGGTCGCGCTGAGGCTGGCGAAGAACGCGCCGATCAGCAGGGTGATGAACAGCCACAGCGCGGCATACGCTGCTGCCTTGCGGGCGTCGTCGGCCGCCTGCTTGGCAGTGTTCTTGGCCTTCTCCAGCGCAGCACGCATGCGCGTCTGCACATCGGTCACGCGCGCCTGCGCTTCGGCCTGACTCATGCCGGTCTCGCGCGCGATCAACTGGGACAGGTACTGGGTGTCGGCCGGATCCAGGCCATCTCCCTGCAGACTGTTGACGATGATGCGATTCACCTCGGCACGCACTTCACGGCGATCACCCATCGGGCCATTGCCGGGCGTCGGGCGCGGCGGAGGGGCCATGCCAATCTCGCGCGGGCCCGCGTTCGGTGTCGGCGGCGGCGCCACATTCGAATCCATCGGCGCACCCGGCGGAGGCGGCGCTGCAGGATCAGACGGCCCTGCGCTGGTGGCGCTGCGGAAAAGCGAGTCCACCCAGTAGTTGAGGTCGCCTTCCGGCGCAGCCGCGGCGGCGCTACCGGCGCCCGCTGCGGCAACGCCGGCGGTGGATACTGCGGCACCAGCCGTGGCACCCGCCACCTTCGCGCCCGTGCCGAGCACGCCGCCGATGGCCGAGGTGAGTAGTCCGGCGGTGAGCAGCGTGGCCACCGCCCACGACACGAAGCCATGTGCGGTATCGCGGAAGTAGGTTTCATCGCCGTGGATCTGCGTCCACTTGGTACGCAGGCGTCCGGCCAGATAGCCACCCAGACCCGAAGCCGCCAGCGCGGTGAAGGTGAGCCAGGCGATGCTGGACCAGCCGAAGGTTTCCTTGCTGACGCCTTCGAACGACCACGGCGACACCGAGGACAGCCCCAGGCCCACGCCGAGAATCAGCAGGATGAGGGAGAGAGCAGCGGCAGCAGCGGCACCGGCGAAGATCGCGCCCCAGGACACGGCGCTTTCGCTTGGCGGGGCGACAATGGGGGCGGTGACGACAGTGGCGACGTCAGGGCCGAGCGGGCCGCGCTCGGGCGGGTCGAATCGGGTACTCATGGGACGGACGCTCCGGATCAGATGCTGCGGATGCAGCTGGCGTCCTGAGGCTGCGCGAGCGCTTGTGAAGCTGGCGAGACCCTTGAATCACGCGGTCTTGGCGCGGTGAAGCGCGTGCCAACCAAGGTTGGCACCTACCGAAGGCGGATGCGGCGGTAGATCCACGCCATGCGTGGATGATTTTTCACGAGTGTCGAAAGCGTGCCAACCAAGGTTGGCAGCTACCAGAGCCGAAGCAAAAAAAAACGCCCCGCGGATGCGGGGCGTCTTCGGCACAACCTACGCGGGCGATCAGCCCTGGTAGTCGCGCACGTCGCTGCCGGTGTAGACCTGGCGCGGACGGCCGATCTTCATTTCCGGATCAACCTGCTGTTCCAGCCAATGCGAGACCCAGCCGGAAGTACGGCCCAGGGCGAACATGACGGTGAACATTTCGGTCGGGATCTGCAGCGCCTTGTAGATGATGCCGCTGTAGAAATCGACGTTCGGGTACAGCTTGCGGGCGACGAAGTACTCGTCCTGCAGCGCGGCCTGTTCCAGCTTCACGGCCACGTCCAGCAGCGGATCCTGCACGCCCAGCTGCTTGAGCACCTTGCTGGTCATCTCGCCGATGACCTTGGCGCGCGGGTCGAAGTTCTTGTAGACGCGGTGGCCGAAGCCCATCAGGCGGAAGCCGGAGGTCTTGTCCTTGGCCTTGACCACGGCGGACTCGACGTTGTCAGCGCTGCCGATCTCTTCCAGCATCTTCAGCACGGCTTCGTTGGCACCGCCGTGGGCCGGACCCCACAGCGCGGTGACGCCAGCGGCGACCGACGCGTACGGGTTGGCACCGGTCGAGCCGACCAGGCGCACGGTCGAGGTCGAGGCGTTCTGCTCGTGGTCGGCGTGCAGGATGAACAGCAGGTCCAGCGCCTTGACCACGTCCGGGTTCAGATCGTACTGGCCATCAGCCGACTCGAAGGTCTGCTTCAGGAAGCGGCTGACGTAGTCCAGCGAGGTGTCCGGCTTGTTGGCCGGCAGGCCCTTGCCGTGGCGGTAGATCAGCGCCGACAGGGTCGGCACCTTGGCGATCAGGCGCACAGCGGCCTGGCGGCGCTGTTCGGCGTCGGACAGGTCCAGCGAGGCGTGATAGATGCCCGACAGCTGCGCGATGGCGGCGGTCAGGATGGCCATCGGATGAGCATCCTTGGCGAAGCTGCCGATCAGGGTGTTGATCGACGGATCGACGTTGGCTTCGGCCGCCAGCTCGTCGGTGAAGGCCTTCAGCTGCTCGGCGCTCGGGCGCTCGCCGTTGATCAGCAGGTAGGCCACTTCGACGTAGCTCGACTTTTCCGACAACTGTTCGATCGGGTAGCCGCGGTACAGCAGCACGCCCTTGTCGCCGTCGATGTAGGTGATGGCGGACTTGCAGCTGGCCGTCGCGGTGAAGCCGGAATCGTAGGTGAAATACCCCGTTTCCTTGGTCAGCTTCGCGATGTCGACGCAGTCGTTGCCAAGGGTGGGTTTGATGACGGGCAGAACGACCGACTTATCGCCGGCGTTGAGCGTGACCTGATCAAGATCGGACACTGTGTGCGCTCCTTCATGGGAAGGCGCCTGCCCAAGCGCATTGGTCAGGCACGTGAATGACGTCCTCGGCCTGTGCCGGGGATCAGGTCATTATCGCACAGCAGCATTTGCCCGGCGCTAGACAGAAGTCGTATACGACAGGCGGCCAGACGCCGGCCGTTGAGCGGCCCGGATCGGCAAAAGCGTTGTCACACGAACGCAGTGTTCCGTCCATCCAAACGCCCGTTGGGTTGGCGTTGGGGAAAAACAAACGGCCGCGCAGAGCGCGGCCGTCGGTTCGAAGCTGGATCGACAGATCAGCGCGCGTAGCGCTTCTGGAACTTGTCGATACGGCCCGAGGTGTCGATGACCTTGTGCTTGCCCGTGTAGAACGGGTGCGAAGCAGAGGAAATTTCAACCTTGACCAGCGGGTATTCGTTGCCGTCTTCCCACTGGATGGTTTCCTTCGTGCCCATGGTCGAGCGGGTCAGGAACTTGAAATCGGAGGTGACGTCATGGAAGACGACGTCGCGGTAGTTCGGATGGATATCGGCCTTCATGGGCTCACACCGTAAATGGGCTGGTGGTCAAGAGCGGCATTATAAGCACCGGTTGCCGCTCGGGGCAACCGGTGCGGGTCAACAGACTTCAGTCCGCGCCCAGGGCCTGGCGCACCAGGGCCTCGAAACGCTGCTGGTCGTAGGCCATCAGCAGATCGCAGTTGTCCGGCTGACCGGTCTGGCGGTTCCAGTCGACGATGGTGGCGCCGCGGCTGAACGTACCGTTCAGCTCCACGTTCAGCGGCCGCGATTCGACCTGCAGCTGCCCTTCCGGGTTCAGCGCCCAGGCCATGGCGACCGCATCGGCGGTATACCAGCGGCCACCCTTGCTGTCCTCGGACAGGCCACGGGTCTTGCGCGAGATCAGCTCGTAGAAACGGGCGCGATCGGAATCAGCCTGCAGCCACTTTTCAGCATCCTGCAGCGGCAGGCCATGGGCGACGGTGGCCTCCCAGTCCGACACCAGTAGGTGCTTGAACGAAGTGAACACCACGTGCGCCGCTTCCGGATCGAACGCGATGTTGAATTCGGCCGCCGGGGTGATGTTGCCGTGGCAGGTGACCGCACCGCCCATCACCACGATGCGCTTGATGCGCTCGGGAAGGGTCGGGTCCAGCTTCAGTGCCAGGGCCAAGTTGGTCAGCGGGCCAAGCATCACCAGCATCAGTTCACCGGCGTGCTCGTGCGACAGGCGCAGGATGGCCAGTGCGGCGTGCTCGGCTTCAGCCTGGCGGCTCGGCGGCGGCAGGTCCACGTCGCCGTAGCCGTCACGGCCATGCACGTGGGCGGCGTCAACGGAGGGATGCAGCAGCGGATCCGGGCTACCGGCAAACACCGGTACGTCGGCGCGGCCGACGATGTCGCAGAGCTTGAGGGCGTTGCGGACGGTGTACTGCAGGCCGACATTGCCGGCGGCGATGGTCAGGGCGACCACGTCATGCCGTTCATCGGCAAAGGCCATCAGCAGGGCCAGGGCGTCGTCCACACCGGGGTCGGTGTCGATCAACAGGGGGATCTTGTGGGTCATCGTTGCCGTCTTCAGATCGGCAACGAAGTGTGGACCGGGATGATGACCGTTGCAAGTATGTGGGTTCGGGTTCGGCAGGGCGGCGCCCCGCACCCGCCGAATCAACGGCAAACGCCAGAGCAAAGGCAAAAGCGGGTTTCCTGGGGGATGGCGGGGTGGGTCCGGTTGCGGGGGGACGCTGCAAGTCCCCCTCCGGGGCCCGGCCAGCCGCTGGCGGCTGTGCGTTCGGGCGCTTGCGAAGCAGTGCTTCGCAAGCAAAGCGCCCTCACCCATGTAAGCTCGGTCGCGCTTGCTCGTGTGCGCTGTCCTGCGCACACGGCAAGACCGGGGTTGGGCGTCCTGCCCAACCCGCCCGAGGCATGCCTCGGGCCCATGCGGCTCACGCCCCCGCAACCGGCCCCACCCCGCCTTCGACAGTTTCCCGCGCTCTGTCGCAACGACGTTTTGCTCTGGTAGGTGTCGACCTTGGTCGACATATCCACGCAATGCGTCATTACGCCGAGGCGTAACGCACGGCGGTTCCGATCCAGCGTTGCACCACGCGATCGGCCAGCGCGGGTTGCTGGGCCAGCAGGCGTTCGGCCAGGTCATGCACGCCGGGCAGCAGGCCGGCATCACGCGCGAGATCAGCAATGCGGAAACCGGCCAGGCCGGTCTGGCGGGTACCGAGCAGTTCGCCCGGGCCACGCAGTTCCAGATCCTTTTCGGCGATGACGAAACCATCGTTGGTTTCGCGCATGGTCTGCAAACGCTCGCGCGCCATCTGCGAAAGCGGCGCCTGGTACAGCAGCACGCAACGCGATACCGCCGAACCACGACCCACGCGGCCGCGCAACTGGTGCAGCTGGGCCAGGCCGAGGCGCTCGGCGTTCTCGATCACCATCAGCGAGGCATTGGGCACGTCCACGCCCACTTCGATCACGGTGGTGGCAACCAGCAGATCAATCTCGCCGGCCTTGAACGCCACCATCGTCGCCAGCTTTTCCGCGGCCTTCAGCCGCCCATGCACCAGCCCCACACGCACGCCCGGCAGCAGCGCCTGCAGCGATTCGTAGGTGGCCTGCGCCGGCGTGGCATCCAGCTCTTCGCTTTCCTCGATGAGCGTGCACACCCAGTACACCTGCCGACCTTCCTGGCAAGCCAGGGCGATGCGCTCGATCAGTTCCGGACGGCGGTCGTTGTTCAGTGCCACCGTCTGCACCGGGGTGCGGCCGGGCGGCAGTTCGTCAATGGCCGACACATCCAGGTCTGCGTACTCGGACATCGCCAGCGTGCGTGGAATCGGGGTTGCGGTCATCACCAGCTGGTGCGGCACGCTGTTGCCACCTGCGCCCTTGTCGCGCAGGGCCAGCCGCTGATGCACGCCAAAGCGGTGCTGCTCATCGACGATGGCCAGGGCCAGGTCCTGGAACACCACCGCCTCCTGCATCAGCGCATGGGTACCGACCACCACCTGCGCTTCGCCGCTGGCGACCTGTTCCATCACCTTGGCGCGCGCCTTGCCGGTGACCTTGCCGGCCAGCCACGCGATGCGCACGCCGAGTGGTTCCAGCCAGCCGCGCAGGTTGTTGAGGTGCTGTTCGGCCAGCAGCTCGGTGGGCGCGGCCAACGCGACCTGCTTGCCCTGCTCCACCGCCAGCATCGCCGCCAGCGCGGCGACCACGGTCTTGCCCGAACCGACATCACCCTGCACCAGCCGCAGCATCGGACTGGGCCGTGCGAGGTCTTCGCGGATCTGCTTGAACACATGCGCCTGCGCACCGGTCAGCGCGAACGGCAACTGTTTCAGCAGCGCCTTGGCCAGCTTGCCCGGACCGGCCAGCGGCGGCGCGTGGTGCGCCTGCAACGCAATGCGCTGGCGACGCAGGCTGAGGTGGTGGGCCAGCAGTTCTTCCATCGCCAGGCGGCGCTGCGCGGGGTGCGTGCCGGCGGCCAGCGCGGCCAGATCGGCATCCGGTGGCGGCCGGTGCACGGTCAGCAGCGCGCTGCGCAGCGACGGCAGGCCGAGGCCATCAAGCCAGCCGCTGGGCAGCAGTTCCAGCGTGCTTTCCTCGGGCAGCCGGTCCAGCGCCTGGCTGATCAGTTTGCGCATGGTCATCGGGCCAACGCCTTCCACGGTGGGATACACCGGGTCGAGGCGGTCGCCGAGTTCGGGATCGTCATTGCGGCCCAGCACCTGGTAGCTGGGGTGGACGATTTCCAGGCCGAGGTGGCCCGGCTTGGGCGTGCCGAAGCAGCGCAGCCGGTTGCCGACCGCGAACTGGCCGACCTGCTGCTGGCGGAAGTGGAAGAAGCGCAGCACCAGGGTGCCCTGCCCTTCGTCTTCCACCGCCACTTTCAGCATCGGCCGGTAGCGCATGCCGCGCTCGACCGCGACCACCCGCCCTTCCACCTGCGCCGGTACGCCGTTGCGCAGGTCTTCGATGCGGGTCAGCCGGGTGCGGTCTTCATAGCGCAGCGGCAGATGAAGCCAGAGATCCTGCAGGGTGGCGAGGCCACGCGCCTGCAGTTTGGCGGCCACGGCCGGACCGACGCCGGCGAGCATCGCCAGGGATGCTTCGCCGGACGGTGACAGGACCGGGGTGACCGCCGCCTTGCGTGCCACGTGGCGGTCAGTCGATGACCATCACCGCGTCAACCTCGAAGTTGGCGCCCTTCGGCAGGCCAGAGACTTCGATGGTGGAACGGGCCGGGTACGGGGCCTGGAAGTAGTCCTGCATGACGGCGTTGACCTTGGCGAACTCGCCCAGGTCGGTCAGGTACAGGCCCAGGCGCACGACCTTGTCCAGCGAGCCGCCAGCGGCTTCGGCCACGGCCTTGAGGTTGTCGAAGGCGCGGCGGGCCTGCGCTTCGACATCACCGGCGCCGACGATGTCGCCGGTAGCCGGGTCGAGCGGGATCTGGCCGGAGAAATACACGGTGTTGCCGGCGCGCACGGCCTGCGAGTACGGGCCGATGGCGGCAGGAGCCTTTTCGGTATTGATGATCTGGCGGGACATGGGTCGCTCCGATGCTTGGGGGAAAACAGAGCGGTGATTGTACCGGGTGGGGGCGCATCCACGCATGGCGTGGATCTACCGCGCCGCTTCGGTAGTGCCGGGCGCGGGGCGGCCCCCCCCAGTAACAGCGGAACAACCGCCCCGTGGGCGCCCCCCGCCCGCC
>NZ_JAWIRS010000022.1:0-8550 GCF_036320005.1 Stenotrophomonas sp. SMYL11 | reverse complement strand
GGGGGGTTCGGGCGGGGCGGGGGCCGCAACGCACATGCAGGGCGGAAGCACCGCGACGTTGCCGGCCCGCGGCCGGCACTAGCGGGTTCGCGTTACTGGCGGCGTACCGACTGCACGACCGACAGGCGGCGCAGGCGGCGCATCACTTCGGCCAGATGGTTGCGGTCGCGCACCTGGATGTTGAACGCCAGCACGGCGGCATTGAAGTCACGGTCCAGGTAGTCCACGCGCTCGATGTTGGAATGGCTCTGTGCGATGGCGGCGGCCAGCTGCGCCAACACGCCGGTGCCGTTCTCCACTTCCACCACCAGCGAGGTGTCGTAGTCGCCGGAAACGGTGGTGTCCCAGCCGATCGGCACCCAGCGCTCGGGCGACTTGCGCAGCTCGGCCAGGTTCGGGCAGTCCATGCGGTGCACCACGATGCCCTTGCCGGCGGTGTGGTAGCCCATGATCTCGTCGCCGGGAATCGGCTGGCAGCAGCCGGCGAAGGTGACCACGCCGCGCTCGCTGCCGTTGATCAGGATCTTTTCCTGCGAGTGGTGGCGCGAATGCGGGCCGCCACGCAGTTCGGCGTAAGCCATCAGCGCCTGCGCGGCCTGGGTCGGCATCCAGTTGCCCAGCGCGACCTCGGCCAGCAGCGCCTCCAGGCGCGGGAAACGGTGCTCAGCCAGGAACGCATCCAGGCGCCCCTTCGGCAGCCGTTCCAGCGACGAATCCATCGCTTCCAGCGCACGGTCGAGCATGCGGTGGCCGAGCTGCACGGCATCTTCGTGCTCCAGCTGCTTGAGCTGGTGGCGGATGGCGGTGCGCGCCTTGCTGGTGACCACGAATTCCAGCCACTGCGGTTTCGGCGTGGCCGAGCGGGCGGTGATGATCTCCACCGACTGGCCCGACACCAGCTTGGTACGCAGCGGCACCAGTTTCTTGTCCACGCGCGAGGCCACGGCCATGTTGCCGACATCGGTATGCACGGCGTAGGCGAAGTCCAGCGCGGTGGAATTGCGCGGCAGGGCCAGGATCTTGCCCTTCGGGGTGAACAGGTAGACCTCGTCCGGGAACAGGTCAACCTTGACGTTGTCGAGGAACTCCAGCGAGGAACCGGCGGCACGCTGCGAGTCGATCAGCTCGACGATCCAGGCATGCGCGCGGCTCTGCGCACTGTTCGGTGAATCGCCGCCGAACTTGTAGGTCCAATGCGCGGCCACGCCACGTTCGGCGATCAGGTCCATCTCTTCGGTGCGGATCTGCACTTCGATGGGCGAACCATACGGCCCGAACAACACCGTGTGCAGCGACTGGTAACCGTTGGCCTTGGGAATGGCGATGAAATCGCGGAAACGCCCATCCAGCGGCTTGAACGTGGCATGCACCGAACCCAGCGCGTGGTAGCAGCTGGGCACGCTGCGCACCACCAGGCGGAAGCCGAACACGTCCATCACCTGGTCGAAGGTTTTGTTCTCGTCGCGCATCTTGTTGTAGATGCTCCACGGGGTCTTGATGCGGCTGACCAGGCGGTGTTCGATGCCTTCCTTCGCCAACCGCTGCGACAGCTGCACTTCCACCTGCGCCAGCGCTTCACGGCGGACCACCGGCTGGCTGCGGATGTGCTTTTCCAGGATCGCGTGGCGCCACGGATACAGCGCCTTGAAGCCGAGGTTCTGCAGCTCGCTCTTGACCAGGCTCATGCCCAGGCGCTGGGCGATGGGCGCGTAGATCTCCAGCGTCTCGCGGGCGATGCGGCCGCGCGCTTCGCGGCTCTGCGCGCCCAGCGTGCGCATGTTGTGCAGGCGGTCGGCCAGCTTGATCATGATCACGCGCAGGTCGCGCGACATCGCCAGCAGCATCTTGCGGAAGCTCTCGGCGGCCGCTTCCTGGCGGTCGCGGAACTTCAGCTTGTCCAGCTTGGTCACGCCGTCGACCAGCTCGGCCACGGCTTCGCCGAACTCGGCGGCCAATGCCTCACGGGTCAGCGGGGTGTCTTCGATGGTGTCGTGCAGGATCGCGGCGATCAGCGCTTCCACGTCCAGGCCGAGCTCGGCCAGCACCTGGGCCACGGCCACCGGATGGGTGATATAGGGCTCGCCCGACTTGCGCGTCTGCCCGGCGTGCGCGGCGGCTCCGACTTCCCAGGCGCGGCGCAACAGCGGCAGCTGTTCCGGCGGCAGGTAATGGGCGGCGCGTTCAAGCTGGAGGACGTAGTCGGGTACGGCGGCAGCGGGGGCTGCGGCGACCTTGGCAGTGGGGCCTGGGTTCATGCCCGAAGCCTATTCCAGCGCGACGTTTACGGCAAATCCTGAATGCGAAACAGCCCGCACGGGGCGGGCTGTTCGGCACATCCAACAATTACGCTGATCGATGCGATCAATCGTCGTTCTTGGACATGTCTTCGTCGGCGACCACTTCCGCGGCAGCCCACTCCAGCGCTTCGCGCTCGGCGCGCTCACGCTCGGCCTTCTCGACTTCGTCGATCAGCGCGTTGTCGATCTTGCGGGCAGCGATTTCGCGCAGCGCCAGCACGGTCGGCTTGTCCTCGGTCTCGCTGTTGTCCAGCGTGGCCTGCACGCCGTTGGCGAGCTGGCGGGCACGCTTGGAAGCCATCATGACCAGTTCGAAACGGTTGTTAACGACTTCCAGGCAATCTTCTACGGTGATGCGGGCCATACGGGCTCCCGGCGACCGGTCGGCCGCTCAGTCGAATGAGGGAAAGGGGACGGAGTGTACTGGCAGGGGCTGGACAAAATCAAGCCAACCCCTACCCGATTCTTTTGGAATCAGTCAGTTGCGCCCGAATCGGGGGTCAACAAGGCCTGGATCAGCCCAGCGTGGCGGACCTTCTGGGCCTCCCGGCGCAGGCGGCTGGCGGTGAAGATGGCGCACAGCTCGTCCACGGCGGTGTCGAACATCTCGTTGACGATGACGTAGTCGAACTCGTTGAAGTGCAGCATCTCGTCACGGGCTGCGCCCAGGCGCTGGGCGATGACCGCCTCGCTGTCCTGGCCGCGCTTGCGCATGCGGTCCTGCAGGGCCTGCTTGGACGGCGGCAGGATGAACACGGTGACCGTGCCCGGCACCAGCTGGCGCACCTGCTGCGCGCCCTGCCAGTCGATTTCCAGCAGCACGTCCTGGCCGGCGGCCAGCTGCGGCTCCACCGATTGGCGGGCGGTGCCCTTCCAGTCGCCGTGCACCCAGGCATGCTCGAAGAAATCGCCGGCGGCGATCATCTGCTCGAACTTTTCGGCACTGACGAAGTGGTAGTGCTGGCCGTTCACTTCACCCGGGCGCATCGCACGCGAAGTGAAGGAAATCGACAGGGCGATCTGCGGATCACGCGCCAGCGTGGCATTGACGATGCTGCTCTTGCCGGCGCCGGAGGGGGCGGCAACGATGTACAGCGTGCCGCGCGCGACGGCGTCCGACGAAGGTGACGGGGCGCTCATGCACGGAACCCAACTGGTTGATTTCGCAAAATTTTTCCTCGATGTTCCAGATCCGGCGCGGAGGATCGCGCCAGGACGGCGGAGGCTGCGCGGAACATCCTGGAACCAGGCCCGGCAGACGGCTCCCCGGGGTGCGGGCACGCAACTTTACCAGAGCCGCCCCTTTTCGCGCCCCTTGGCGAGGCGGCCGGACCTTGTGCCACATGGGCATCCGGGGGCCTGTGCTATAACCGGGCCGTACCTACCGACAGCCGGGTGGTCTGCGTGCCGCCCCGCCATCCAAGGAGAACGGCATGCCCTCGATGAGTCGCCGCCAGTTCCTGAAGGTCACCGGGACAACCCTGGTGGGCTCCAGCCTGGCACTGATGGGCTTCGCGCCCGGCATCGCGCTCGCGGAGGTCAGGCAGTACAAGCTGACCCGCGCGACCGAGACCCGCAACACCTGTACGTATTGTTCGGTGGCCTGCGGCATCCTGATGTACAGCCTCGGCGATGGCGCCAAGAACGCCGAGCCGAGCATCTTCCATATCGAGGGTGACCCGGACCATCCGGTCAACCGCGGCACGCTGTGCCCGAAGGGGGCCGGCCTGGCCGACATCATCCACAGCAAGTCGCGCCTGCTCTACCCCGAGTACCGCGCGCCGGGCTCGAACGAGTGGAAGCGGCTGAGCTGGGACGATGCGCTGGACCGCATCGCGCGGCTGATGAAGGAAGACCGCGATGCCAACTTCGTGCAGAAGAACGAGGCCGGGCAGACGGTCAACCGCTGGCTGACCACCGGCATGCTCGCCGCCTCGGCGACCAGCAATGAAACCGCGGTGCTGACCCACAAGGTCGTGCGCTCCCTTGGCATGCTGGCATTCGACAACCAGGCACGTGTCTGACACGGCCCGACGGTGGCAGGTCTTGCCCCGACGCTAGGCCGTGGTGCGATGACGAATCACTGGGTCGACATCAAGAATGCCGACCTGATCCTGATCATGGGTGGCAATGCCGCCGAGGCACACCCGTGCGGGTTCAAATGGGTGACCGAGGCCAAGGCACACAACAAGGCCCGGCTGATCGTGGTCGATCCGCGCTTCAACCGCTCGGCCGCGGTGGCCGACGTGTATGCGCCGATCCGTACCGGCACCGACATCGTGTTCCTGGGCGGTCTGATCAACTACCTGTTGACCGAGGACCGCATCCAGCACGAGTACGTGCTGAACTACACCGACATGTCGTTCCTGGTGAAGGACGAGTTCGCCTTCAAGGACGGCCTGTATTCGGGCTACAACGAGGAGAAGCGCAGCTACGACCGCTCCAGCTGGGACTACGCCTACGGTGACGATGGATTCGTGCGCAGCGACCCGACGCTGAAGGACCCGCGCTGCGTCTACAACCTGCTCAAGCAGCACTACGCGCGCTACACCGTGGAGATGGTCGAACGCATCTGCGGCACGCCCGCCGACAGCATCCGCCAGGTCTGGGACATGATCGCGTCCACCGCCGGCAAGGACAAGGCGATGACCATCCTGTACGCGCTGGGCTGGACGCAGCATTCGATCGGTGCGCAGAACGTGCGCGCCGGCACCATGGTGCAGCTGCTGCTGGGCAACATCGGCGTGGCCGGTGGTGGCATGAACGCCTTGCGCGGGCATTCCAACATCCAGGGCCTGACCGACATCGGCCTGATGTCCGACCTGCTGCCCGGCTACCTGACGTTGCCGAAACAGGACGAGCAGGACTATGACGCCTACATCGCCAAGCGCACGCAGAAGCCGCTGCGCGCCAACCAGATGTCGTTCTGGCAAAACTACCCGAAGTTCCACGTCAGCCTGATGAAGTCGTGGTGGGGCGACGCCGCTACCGCCGACAACAACTGGTGCTTCGACCATCTGCCCAAGCTCGACAAGCCGTACGACATGCTGCAGGCGTACGAGCTGATGAACGAGGGCAAGATCCACGGCTACATCTGCCAGGGCTTCAACCCGCTGGCCTCGGCGCCGAACAAGGGCAAGCTGATCAGCGCGTTCTCCAAGCTGAAGTTCATGGTCAGCATGGACCCGCTGGAAACCGAGACCATCGCGTTCTGGCAGAACCATGGCGCGCTGAACGACGTTGACCCGAGCACGATCCAGACCGAAGTATTCCGCCTGCCGACCACTTCCTTCGCCGAGGAAAACGGCGCGGTGGTGAACTCCTCGCGCTGGCTGCAATGGCACTGGAAGGGGGCCAATCCGCCGGGCGAAGCGCGCAGCGACATCGAGATCATGTCCGAGCTGTTCCATCGCATCAAGGCGATGTACGAGAAGGACGGCGGTGCGTGGTGGGAGCCGGTGCGCGACCTGGCCTGGAAGTACTCCAACCCGGAACTGCCGACGCCGGAAGAACTGGCGATGGAATACAACGGCAAGGCACTGGCCGACGTGTTCGATCCGAAGGACCCGACCAAGCTGGTGCGCAAGGCCGGCGAGCAGCTGGCGGCATTCGGCGACCTGCGCGACGACGGCAGCACCTCCTCCGGTTGCTGGATCTACATCGGCGCCTGGGGCCCGACCGGCAACATGATGGCGCGACGTGACAACAGCGACCCCACCGGCATCGGCAACACGCTGGGCTGGGCCTGGGCATGGCCGGCCAATCGCCGCGTGATGTACAACCGCGCCTCGTGCGACGTGGCCGGCCAACCGTTCGATCCGCGCCGCACGCTGCTGGCCTGGAACGGGAAAAACTGGGGCAGCGTGGACGTGCCGGACTTCAAGGCGGATGAAGATCCCGCCGGCGGCATGGGCCCGTTCATCATGAACCCGGAAGGCATCGCCCGCTTCTTCGCCAAGGCTGGCATGGCCGAAGGGCCGTTCCCGGAGCACTACGAACCGTTCGATACCCCGCTGCGCAGCAACCCGCTCAGCCCGGGCCAGGCACTGACGTTGAACAACCCGGCGGCGCGCGTGTTCGCCAGCGATCGCGCACAGATCGGTTCGCCGGACGAGTTCCCGCATGTAGCCACCACCTACCGCCTGACCGAGCATTTCCACTTCTGGACCAAGCACGGCAAGTTGAACGCCATCATCCAGCCCGAGCAGTTCGTCGAGATCGGCGCGGCGTTGGCCGATGAGCTGGGCATCAACAACGGCAGCCGCGTGCGGGTCAGTTCCAAGCGCGGGCACATCGAAGCCGTGGCGATGGTGACCAAGCGCATCAAGGCCCTGCAGATTGATGGCAGAACCGTGCACCAGGTGGGCGTGCCGATCCACTGGGGCTTCCTCGGTGCGGCCAAGCCCGGATACATCGCCAATACGCTGACCAACGCCATCGGTGACGGCAACTCGCAGACGCCCGAATCGAAGTGCATCCTGGTCAAGGTCGAGAAGGTGTAGGAGACACGCCATGTCACTGCAATCCCTGGACATCATCCGCCGCTCGGCCACCACCACGCCCTCGCCGGAGGCGCGTGGCGCGCACACCGGCCAGGTCGCCAAGCTGATCGATGTGAGCAAGTGTATCGGCTGCAAGGCCTGCCAGGTCGCCTGCATGGAGTGGAATGATCTGCGCGACGAGGTCGGCAGCTGCGTTGGCAGCTACGACAACCCGCCCGACCTGAGCGAACAGTCGTGGACGGTGATGAAGTTCCGCGAGTACGAGGACGAGAAGGGCAAGCTGGAGTGGCTGATCCGCAAGGAAGGCTGCATGCACTGCAGCGATCCGGGCTGCCTGAAGGCCTGCCCGTCGCCGGGCGCGATCATCCAGTACGCCAACGGCATCGTCGACTTCCAGGAAGAGAACTGCATCGGCTGCGGCTACTGCGTGACCGGTTGCCCGTTCGACGTGCCGCGCATCTCCCAGAAGGACCACAAGGCCTACAAGTGCACGCTGTGCTCGGACCGGGTGGCGGTGGGCCAGGAACCGGCCTGCGTGAAGACCTGCCCGACCGGCGCGATCACCTTCGGCAGCAAGCAGGCGATGACCGAGCACGCGGCGGGACGCGTGGAAGACCTGAAATCGCGCGGCTACGAGAACGCCGGCCTGTACGACCCGCAGGGTGTGGGCGGCACCCATGTGATGTACGTGCTGCAGCACGTCGACAAGCCGGAACTGTATGCCGACCTGCCGAAGGACCCGCGCATCAGCCCGATGGTGGAGGTGTGGAAGGGCGTGGCCAAGCCGCTGGGCGTGCTGGCGATTGCCGCTACCGCCTTCGCCGGCTTCCTGCATTACATCGGCATCGGCCGCAACACGGTCAATGACGAGGAAGAAGAGGAAGCCGAGCACGAGGCGAAGAAGATCGAAGAGGAGCAGCGGCCATGAAGTACGCCCCGCACCCGCGGCAGATCATCCGCTACCGCGCGCCGACCCGCATCAATCACTGGATTGTGGCGATCTGCTTCGTGTTGACCGCGCTGTCCGGGCTGGCGTTGTTCCACCCTGCCCTGTTCCCGCTGACCCAGTTGTTTGGCGGTGGGCCATGGACGCGCATCCTGCACCCGTTCATCGGCCTGGCCATGGTCGTCGGCTTTGCGCTGCTGGCGTTCCGCATGTGGCGCGACAATCTGCCGACCGCCGACGATGGCAAGTGGATGCGCGGCATGCGCGATGTGCTGCGCAACGAGGACGAGAAGCTGCCGCCGGTGGGCCGCTTCAATGCCGGCCAGAAGCTGCTGTTCTGGGCCATCATCGGTTGCCTGTCGGCGCTGCTGCTGACCGGCTTCGTGATCTGGCGGCAGTACTTCAGCCACTTCTTCCCGATCGGGGTGATCCGCTTCTCGGTGCTTGCCCACGCGCTGTTCGGCTGGGTGCTGGTGTGCGCGATCGTGGTGCACATCTATGCAGCGATCTGGATCAAGGGCTCGGTGCGGGCGATGACCCAGGGCAAGGTGACCTACGGGTGGGCGTACAAGCATCACCGGCAGTGGTTCCGGGACATCCTGCGCGGACGGCGGGAAGAGGGGTAGCGGCAGGACCTGCGGCCCTGCACCCGCAGAGGCAACGTCAACGTCAAAAGGCGGCTTCCAGAGGGGTGGGGGGGGGGGGGGGGGGGGGGGGGGGGGGGGGGGGGGGGGGGGGGGGGGGGGGGGGGGGGGGGGGGGGGGGGGGGGGGGGGGGGGGGGGGCGCGGCGGGGGGGGCGGGGGG
>NZ_JAWIRS010000021.1:68858-69148 GCF_036320005.1 Stenotrophomonas sp. SMYL11 | reverse complement strand
CCGCTTGCTCGTGTGCGCAGTCCTGCGCACACGGCAAGACCGGGGTTGGGCGTCCTGCCCAACCCGCCCGAGGCATGCCTCGGGCCCATGCGGCTGACACCCCGCACTCCGACACCGCCCCACCTCTGACAGATTCCGGAGGCTGTTGGTAGGTGTCGACCTTGGTCGACACGGTAGATCCACGCATGCGTGGATGAATCTCCATCGGAATCAAATATTTCGATATCGGATCGATTTGAGCCGAGCATGGCTCGGCTCTACAGAAGAGCGAAGAAATCGCGAGAATCTGT
>NZ_JAWIRS010000021.1:0-68848 GCF_036320005.1 Stenotrophomonas sp. SMYL11 | reverse complement strand
GGGTCCGGTTGCGGGAGTGTCCGCGGCATGGATGCCGCGGCCAAGCCCCCATGGACGGGTTTACGGCGTCTCCCGCAACCGGACCCACCCCGCCATCCCACGGAATGCACGCTGTTGCTGTTGCTCATGCTCTGGCTTGTAGCGCAGGTGCAGGGCTGCAAGCCCTGCCGAACAACCCTCTACTTTGCCTGCTCGCAGAATTTCTGCCGGTACTCGAGTGCCTTCGGCATCAGCGCCTGCAGGTTCTGGATGCGGGTACCCGGGTTCGGGTGGGTCGAGGAAAACTCCGGTGGCGACTGGCCACCGCTGGCCTGGCCCATGCGCTGCCACAGCGGCACCGCCTCGCGTGGATCGAAGCACGCCGCTGCGGCCAGCATCAGCCCCACTTCATCGGCCTGCGTCTCGTGGCTGCGCGCATACGGCAGCAGGTACCCATAACCCATCGCCGACATCATCATCTGTTGCTGCTGCGCATCCATGCCGCTGGCGGCGCCGGCCACCTGCCCGATCTGGGTCAGCTTCTGCTGGGCCATGCGCTGTGCACCGTGGCGCAGCAGCGCGTGGGCAATCTCATGGCCCATCACCACCGCCATCGCATCACGGGTGCGCGCCACCGGCACCAGCCCGGTGTAGACCGCCATCTTGCCGCCCGGCAGGCAGAACGCATTGGCCTGCTCGGACGGGATCACATTCACTTCCCACTGGAAATCCCGTGCGAAATGCGCCGGCTGCACGCCGTGCTCCTGGGCCAGCGCGGTCTCCACCACATCGACCTTGGCAATCAGCCGCTGGGCAATGTCGCGCACATCGCGCGCGATCGGCGCATTGGGATCCATCGGCCGTTCCTGCGACAGGATCTGCTGGTAGGCCTGCAGCCCCAAAGCAGTCTCCTGCCGCGCATCCAGGCTGCTGTCGATCATCACCTTCTCGCCGGTATACGGATCCACCGTGCGGTTGGAAAACCAGTAGAAGACCGCATAGCCGGCGGCCAGCAACAGCACCCACCAGCGGATGTTGCCGAACAGGCCGCGCCGTTGCGGGCCTTGCGGCGAGCGGGAGAAGGGATCATTGCGCATCGGGTCGGCTTCCAGCAGGCCCCGCCGGCCGGCGGGCACGGCGCAATCTTAGTGCGCCGATGCCCGCAGCGGGTGAAGCCGGCCGCCGATCAGATGCCACGTACCAGGCGGAAGCCGATGCGCGCGTTGGTGGTATCCGAGTCCTGGGATTGCCGCCAGGCGGCACGGGTCTGCTCCGGCGCATTGGCCCAGTTGCCACCCCGGATCACCCGTGCGCGGCAGCCCGGGTTGAACCAGGCAGCGCCATCGGAGGGCGCGCGCCGGTAGCTGGCATGCCAGCAATCGGCCACCCATTCGCTGAGATTGCCGCCCATGTCGTGCAGGCCGAAGGCATTGGCCTGGAAACTCCCTACCGGTGCCGGCCCCCACCAGCCATCGCCATAGCCGATGAAGGCGTTGTGCCAATGCCGCCCGGACGGCGACACGTCCTTGCTGCCGGTGAAATTACCACTGCCCGGCGGCGGCGTGCCGGCATCGCCCCAGGGGTAGCGACCACTGCTGCCACCGCGCAGCGCGTACTCGAACTCTGCTTCACTGGGCAACCGGTAGCTGCGCCCGGTCTGCTCGGACAACCACGCCGCATAGTTTTCGGCATCGCGGATGCTGACGTGCATCACCGGCGAATTGGCCATCGCGCGGCCACCGTCGTAATCCGAGCGCCAGTCCACCCCGCTGCGGCGGATGAAGTTGCCGCTGCGTTCGTCATAGACCACCGAATGGCCGCGCCGCGTCGCCCGGGGGCGCGCATTGGTCGCCTTCACGTAGCGCTGGAAATCGCTGACCGTGACCTCGGTGATCGCCATCGCAAAGCCTCGATCAAAGCGCACATAGTGCGATGGTCGCTCGGCATCGCTTGAACCCGGCTCGGCATCGCCGGCGCCCATCTGGAAACCGCCATGCGGCACCACCACCATCTGCGGCCCGCGTCCGCCATCGCGCATGGCGTCGCTGAACACCTGGCCCGGGCGGAAGCTGCCGTAGTGGGTGGCCAGGTCGATACGCTCACGCAGCTGGGCCACCACCGCGTCTCCCGGCAGGGCTATGCGCAGGGCCTCGGCCAGTTTCTCGCGCGCCGGCTTCAGGCCCTGCGGCGTGGACAGGTCGCGCAGGCCGTCATCGCGCAGCTGCAGCAATGCCGCCGCACGGATCTGCTCGATGCGCTCGAACGCGTCGGCGATGGTGGGCGACGAGTCGCGCACCTTGCTCGCTTCGGCCAGCCAGGTGCCGGCGCTGGCGAAATCGCGCGTGCGTGCCGCGTCTTCGGCGCGGCGGATCAGTCCGCTTTCGGCGGCGGCCAGCCCCTGCCGTGCGCGACTGTTGTTCTCATCCAGTGCCAGTGCCTCGCGGAAGTTGCCAATGGCCCCGTCCCCGTCCTCGCCGATCCGGTCCGAGCGCAGGTCCTCTTCGCCGGCGCGGTTATAGGCCACCACCCGCTGGGCAAGCTCCACCCGTCCCTGCAGTGCGCGCACCTTCTCCTCCTTCGGCGCCAGGGTCAGCAGCACCAGCGCCTGGCGGCTGGCCTCGGCCAGCGCCTCGCGCTGCTTCAGCGGCCGCACCAGCAACGCATCCGCCTGCTGCTGCAGGCGCTGGCGGGTGCGCTGCAGGCCTTGGCGGGCCTGGCGGTCATCCGGGTCCTCTTCCTGTACCGCCAGCCACAGCGGGATGGCGGCATCGGCATCCTCATAGAGCCGTCCTTCGGCGAACGCCTGCTCGGCGGCGCGGCGCAACTGGGCCAGGCTGCGCCCCTGGCGGTCCACCCGCGGTGGCGTCCACTGCTGTACATCCTCGGCGGCATCCTCACCGGCGATGGTCACGCTGCCCTGCCCGGCCTGCGGGCGCTCGTCGCTGTCAGCGTCCGCGAAGGGGCGCGCCTGTTCCCCGGCACTCCGGTCCGTTGCCGTGGGGGGCGACGGCGTGCAGCCGGCCAGGGCCAAGGCCAGGGCGGTGCACAGCACGGGCGACAACGAAAAACGCAAGCAGAGCCTCCTTCGGCACGGACGCGCACCGACGTTAGGCTATTCTCCCCTGCCTGAGCAAACCCGAGTAGTAGGCCCTGACCCGTGGCAACCTGGATCACCACCCCCGCCGAGCTGGATGCGTACTTCCAGCAGCGCCCGACCCGCATCGGCCTGGATACCGAATTCATCCGTGAACGCACCTTCTGGCCGCAGCTGGCCCTGGTGCAGATGGCGGTCGGGCAGGACATCCTGCTGATCGACCCGCTGATTCCCGGCATGACCGAGGCGCTGGCGCCGTGGCTGGCCGATGAATCCATCACCAAGGTGATGCACAGCGCCAGCGAAGACCTGGTCGCCTTCAAGTGGGCGTGCGGCGTGCTGCCACGGCCGCTGTTCGACACCCAGATCGGTGCTGCGCTGGCCGGCATCGGCGGCGGCATGGGCTACCAGAAGCTGGTGGCGGAAATCACCGGCGTCGCCCTGGCCAAGGGCGAAACCCGTTCGGACTGGATGCGCCGCCCGCTTTCGGAGTCGCAGCTGCAGTATGCAGCCGACGACGTCGAGCACCTGTTCGCGCTGCATGACGCCATTGATGCCAAGCTGCAGGTACTCGGCCGCCAGCAGTGGCTGCACGACGATGGCGAGCGCCTGCTGGCCAGCGTCGCCAATGACGAAGACCGCTGGCCGCATCTGGCGATGCGCTCGGCGCAGTTCCTCGACGCGGCCGCACAGCACCGCCTGCTGCGCCTGCTGCGCTGGCGTGATGTGCAGGCACGCAACAGCGACCGCCCGCGAAGCTGGATCCTGGACAACGAACTGGCCGCCACCCTGGCGCGCACGCCACCGGCCGACGAGGCTGCGCTGGGCAAGCTGTTCGAGCAGTTCCCGAAGGCACCGCGCAAGCTGGCCGGTGCGGTCTGGCAGGCGCTGTCCACACCGCTGGCCGATGAGGCCGGGGCACCTCTGGCGCTACCTGCCAACGACAGCAACAAGCAGGCGCTGAAGAAGCTGCAGGATGCCGTGGCCGAACGCAGCCGCGAGCTGGGACTGCCAGATGGCATCCTTGCCTCGCGCAAGCACCTGGAAAGCTATCTGGAACGCCGCCAATGGCCGGCAGCACTGGCCGGCTGGCGCCAGCAGGAACTGGAATCGCGACTGCAGGCACTGTTGCCGGCGAACTAGCAACCCGCTTTGGCCGCCTCACGGGGCGGCCCTGCCAATGCTCGACAAGGACGTTGCTGCATGCCTGCATGGCCCTCTTCCGGCATGTCACGATGGATGATCGGCTCGCTACTGCTGGCCAGCAGCACCGTCACGGTCACAGCAGCGTACCCGGCCTCCTGTCCATCCTCCTCTGGAGTTTCCGTAGTGGAGACACTCGAGTACATGCGCGATGCGCTGTCGCGTGGCGATCGTGAGGCCGCCATCGAAGTGATGCGGGAACCACAGCGCTACCGTGCGCTGTTCAAGGATCCACAAGGGGCAGAACGTTACCTCGCTCTCGCGCAGCAGGTCGCCGACGACGCGCAGCAGCACCCCTGCATGGATCGCAGCAGCCAGCTAAACGCCTACGCGGCACTGACGGGCGGGCTGGATCTCGCCCGTTCGGTTCACTACCTCACGCTGTCGGCACGCCTGATCGAACAGGACCCCGCTGCCAGCGAGCAGGACAAGCTCGAACCCTGGCTGCATCCGCATGCCCTGATGCACGGCTATTTCCAAGCCGGTGGCGGGCTGGCCCTGGACGGCGCCGTGCCCGGCGTGGATCGCGCCGGAATCGAGGCGTGGAGACAGGGCCAGGGTACCCTCGCCTACCGGCCCGAGCTGCTGCTTGCATTTCCGCTGCACATGGACGATCCGCAACGCGAACGCCTGTTCCGGGTGACGGGATTCACCTTGCTGCCGACTTCCCAATGGCACGACCGCGCCGCGCTGCGCGCACTCATCCACAGCGACGCCTATCTTGACTGGGTGGATTCGCCCCCCCTGCATCTCGCCTCGCGGCTGTCGATGGCACTGGAGGAAATGGCGACGCCGCCCTGGCCGGAACATCTGCGTGCAGCGGGTTACCAGGTCCACGGAGAAGCCTTGCACGATGATGCAGCCGATCCGGATTGAATCTCTGCCTCAGGCAAGCCTTCTGCTGAATGCCACCGACACGGCAGCCGCATGTCCTGCTTGCCGCCGCTGACGACCGCGCTTCTAATGTCCAGCCTCGTACTCGCTGGATTGCAGCAATGACAAACGGATTTGCAAAAGACGGGCTTTCCCCCGAAGACCTTGCCTGGCGCGTGCAGGCGCGCACTGCGCTGCAGGAACGGCGCTATGCCGAACTGGATGCGTTGCTTGCTCCACATGAGCAGGCCTGGCTGCAGGGAAAGAATGCGTTGCCCGGCATCCGCTGGCGCCTGCGCAACCTGCAGGACAAGGTCCTGACGCTTGATGAGCGCCTGCAGCAGGCACAGCGATGGGTCGCCGCCGCACCACACAGCTACTACGCCTGGCTGCGCGTGGGTGCGTGCTGGCAGGATGCTGCCGGCGAACTGCGCAGCGCCGACGTGGCCGCACTGGTGGAGGACAGCCAGTGGCTGGCCGCGCAACTGGCCCGCGACCACGCCGTGCACGCCTACCTGCAGGCGATCCCGCTGTCGTCGCGCCCGGCACTGGCGCTGGATGGCATCAAGCGCATCACCAGCTACCTGCGCGAGCCGAACTGGCTGCTCGCGCTGCAGGCCGGGCAGCCAGCGCAGTCTGACGAAGCTGCATTGGCTGAACATTATCCGCAGGCGTGGCCGCAGGCGCTTCAGCTTCTGTCGCGCTTCGGTGCACCGCTGCAGGACCTGCCCGACAGCCTGCCGCCGCTGCTGCACGACCGCAGCCAGGACGACTTCGATGCGCCGCTGGCGTACTGGATGCGCCTGGTGCTGGAACAGCGCCCCGACGATCCGAGCACGCTGGAAGACACCCTGTACTTCCTGTACCCGCGCTGGGGTGGCAGCCACGAAGCGATGGAAGCCTTCATCGAGGGCAGCTGGTGCCGCGGCCTCGACCTGGCGCAGAGCAATGCACTGCGCTGGCGCAAGGCACAGGACTGGCTGGCCGAGCTGCCACAGCGCGATGACAGCGAAACCGTAGCGGCGCACGAGCGGGCGTACACGCAGATCCTCGACTGGCACCTGGACCGCAACCTGCGCGCGGAGGTCCTGACCCAGCGTGCCGGGCTGCGCTATCGGCTCGGCCGCGATGAGGATGTCGAGAACGATGTCCGATGGGACGCCCAGCATATGCAGGCGGTGTTCGAGGATCTGCAGCAGGCCTGGACGCTGGACCGCGACATGGTCCTGCATGAAGGCCTCAGCAATCTCGAAGCCTGCACCTGGTTTGCCCATGTCGATGGTGCCGAAGCGCTGTTCGCCCAGGTGGTGGACTACGCCGCACGCGAAGGCGATTCAGCGATCGGCCTGCTCTGGGCCGCGACGGCCATCGAGCATGGGCTGCTTGGCCAGACCGCCGGTCCGGTACGCGCTGCGCCCTTGCTGCAGCGCGCATTGAAACTGGGACCGCAGGAGAACACCTCTGCGGTCACGTTCGCGGCCAACCTGTTCTGCGATGTCTCGCAGGCCGCAGGCCTGTCGCTGTTGCAGCGCATGGCCGACGACGGCGACGCCGGTGCGATGTCCGCACTGTGCGACCTGTACAAGGGCCGCCTGGGGGGACGCGACCAACCGCAGTTCGTCGATGCAGAGAAGGCAGCGTACTGGCAGGAGCGCGCCGTGGAAGGCGGCGACCTGATCGCCACCTACAACCTCGGCGTGCGCCTGGTCGCTGCCGGTGGCGCCGACAACGAAGCGCGCGCTAGAGAGCTGTACCTGCGCTGCCTGCAGGACGCCGAAGCCGGTGAACGCGTATGGGGCCCGACCTGCCGCAACCTGGCCTGCCTGGCCCTGGACGGCCAGAACGACGCGCACAAGCGCGAAGCGGTGGAGCGTGCGTTGATTCCGCTGTGGTGGCGCGGCGATGACGACGACAAGCTGTGGGCCGCCGGTTACCTGGCCGACATCTACCACTTCGGCAACGGCGTCCCGGCCAATGCGTTCCTGGCGCTGACCTGGCTGCAGCGCGCCAGCGAGATCGATCCGGAGTATGTGGACGTGGTGCGCATGGCGCCGCTGATCAACGGCGAGGGCCGCTGGTTCGGTGCCAGCCGCGCACGCAAGCAGCAGGAACAGGACCGCCAGCAGGTGGACAGCGCCACCTGGGCCCTGACCTTCGGCCAGCGCAGCCAGGACAGCGACCTCACCGCGGTCTGACGCAACGAAAAGGGCGGCCCGGATCACCGGGCCGCCCTCTTGATTCAGGCAGTGCGATGGCAGGCTGGCCCGCCATCGCGACAGCGCATTACCAGTTCATGTTCAGCGAGACACCGACGGTGCGCGGCTCGTTGTAGACCGCGGCCATGTAGTTCTCGATCACACCCTTGAGGTTCTTCTCGTTGGTGATGTTGCGCGCGAACAGTGCCACTTCGTAGGCACCGTAGTCGCCCGAGTAGCCGATCTTCAGGCCCCCCTCGAAGTCACCCTTGGAGTTGAACTCCTTGCTGTCGTACAGCACGAAGCTGGTGTAACCCTGCTTGTTCCAGTCGGTGGAGACGAACATGGTGCCGGCATCGCTGACCGGGAAGTCGTAGCGTGCTGCGAGGTTGACGTTGTACTTCGGCGCGTTCGGCAGCGGGTTGCCGTCGATCTGGGCGAAGGTGTTGGCACCGACCTTGATGGTCGGATCGCCGACGGTGCAGACCACCTGGCCGTTGAGGCCGCAGACCTGCGCGTAGACGCGCTTGTCCTTGATCTCGCTGTGCAGCAGGCTCAGGCCGGCGCTCAGGGTCAGGTTCGGGATCGGGCGCAGCTCCATGTCCGCTTCGAAACCGTAAGCCTTGGCCTTGTCGGCGTTGAACAGCACGCCGTTGCCGTCCGAATCGTTGCCGTTGAGCTGGATGTCGTTGACGGTGTAGGTGAACGCGGTGGCGTTCAGGCGCAGGCGGTTGTCCCACAGGCTGCTCTTCACGCCCGCTTCCCAGGACAGGATCGTCTCGGAATCGGCGGTGGTGAAATCGGCATTGAACACCGCCGAACGGCCCTGGATGGTCGGGCCGCGGAAGCCGCGTGCGACCTTGGCGTAGACGCTCACGTCCGGCGTGATCTGGTACATCGCGCTCAGATCCCAGCTCGGGGTGGTGTCGGACATCTTGACGTCGGTGCGGCCCTTGTAGGTGACCACGCCGGCAGCGGTGTCCGCGGTCTTCAGCAGGCGGGTGTGCTTCTCGTCCTTGGTCTGGCGCAGGCCGGCGGTTACGGTGAACTTGTCGGTGAAGGCGTAGCTCAGCTGGCCAAAACCGGCCCACGAGGTGTTCTTGTTGCGCAGGCGCACCCAGTTGTTCGGGTTGCGGGCCGCGCCCTGCAGGAACCATGCACGCTGGTAGAAGTCGGTGGTGTCGCTGCCGTTGAAGTAGAACGCACCGGCCTGCCACTGCAGGGCGCTGTCGTCATGGCTGGCCAGGCGGAATTCCTGGGTCCACTGGTCCAGATCACGGATGCGGCCCATCGACTGGCCGTAGCCGTTCGGCACGCCGTTGACCGGGAAGTTCACCGCGGCACCACCGTCGGTGTCGCCACGGCTGTAACCGGAGGTGGTTTCGTAGGCGGTGATCGAAGTGAAGTCGATCGCACCGAAGTCGTAGCGTGCCTTCACCGAGCCGCCGTAGGTCTTGTAGGCCTGCGGGTTGTTGTCGGCTTCGTCGTAGGCGACCTGATCGCGCGGCACGTCGGTCTTGTTCGAGCCCTTGGTCAGCGCACCGCGCAGGAACAGGGTCGAGGTGCCTTCGTAGTCGCGGGCGTGGGCCGAGGCCAGGATCGAGAACTGGTCGCTCGGGGTCAGCAGCAACTGCGCGCGCACGTTGCGGTCATCGAAGCCGCCCATGGCGTTCTTCTTCGGGCTGACCGTGCCGTCGGCACTCGGGCCCTTGTAGGTGTTGTCGACGTAGTCGTCGCGGTGCTGGTACAGGGCCGACACGCGGAACGAAGCGATATCGTTGATCGGGCCACCGAAGCCGCCGTCGATCGACACGCTGTTGTAGGTCGCGTAGCTGGCGCTGACGCGGCCGGTGTAATCCTGGGTCGGCTTCAGGGTGTCGAACTTGATGATGCCGGCGGTGGTGTTGCGGCCGAACAGCGAGCCCTGCGGGCCGCGCAGCACTTCCACCTGGTCCACGTCATAGACCGGGTTGGACTTCAGCACCACGTGTTCCAGCACCACGTCGTCCTGGATGATCGACACCGGCTGCGAGGCACCCAGGTAGAAGTCGATGTTGCCCAGGCCACGGATGTAGAAGCGCGGGAAGATGCGACCGGTGGTGGTTTCCGCATACAGGCTCGGCACGCGGCCGGACAGCGCCAGCAGAGTGTCGTCGCCGCCGGCGGCGAAGTCGCGCATGCGCTCGCCCTGCACCACGCCCACCGAGACCGGCACTTCCTGCAGGTTCTGCTCACGGTGTTCGGCGGTCACGGTGATCGTGTCCAGGCCAGTCGGGGTCGGCGCGCTGTCCTGCGCGGCGGCACCGAAGCTGCCGACCAGGGCCAGGCCGGCACAGGCCAGGGCCAGCGGATGGCGGCGGAAGGAAACAAAGGAAGACGACATACCCGACAGGCGGCGGGAATCGGAATGGGAGGGCATGAAATGCTCTGAGGAGGCGTCCGTGCGGCCTGCGCGAGCCGGGCGGCAAAAAGGAGGAAAGCTGCGCAAGCCGCCATTATCCCCCAAATTGTTACGATTTCGTTGCGCGAGGCTCAAGCCCATCGAAACAAGCGGTTTCGGCACAGTCAGCTGCTGATGTGCCGCATGTCTCGATATGAAATTCCTTGATCGGCTTGGCAAGGGGCAAGCGCTTGGCTAGACTGAAGCCCTGCCGTGGGGCCATAGCTCAGCTGGGAGAGCGCGTCGTTCGCAATGACGAGGTCAGGAGTTCGATCCTCCTTGGCTCCACCACTATTCAGAAGAACCCGTAGATCTCCGTGATCTGCGGGTTTTTTCTTTTCAGCGCCCGCGGCTCAGGCCGGCTCCTCGCCGCCGTCCTTGCGCTGCGGGCTGCGCGAGTGCGTATCGCGCACCTGTTGATCGCGCTGCCCCGGCCGCTGCTTGGCCACGTCGTCCTGCTTCCTGTCCTGGCGGCTTTCCTGGATGCCCTGCTTCGGGTCGCCGTGGTCTTTATCGTGCTCGCTCATCGAAAACTCCCTCGTCGGCGGGGGCCGACGCTGCCTCCACGCTAGAGCGGATCGGGTAAGTCTCCAGTCAGTTTGGTGCGAACGCTGTGTGCAGCCCGCGGCTTGCAGCCATCGGCAAGGTGCATCCAGAATCCGACGCACTATGCATACCGGGTGCACCATGCCCTCTTCTGTCCAGCATACAGCACACGCCGTGCCGATGATCCTCGATGCGACCGACGGCAGCCTCCGGCTCGGCGACCTGCCGGCCTTGATCTGCCCCACCCTCTCACTGGATGAAGCGCGCATCGGATTTGCCGTCTTGGTAAGTGGCGAGCGCGACGTCGGCACCGGCTATCACTGGCTCAGCCTGCACCGGCTCAGCCTGGGTGGTGCGCCCGCTGGCATCAGCCTGTGCTTCCACGGGCAACAGCTCGACATGGTGACGATGGGCGTCAGTCTGCCTGGTGCGACACTGGAAGACGGCTGGCCGACCCAGGCCGCGATCGATGCCGAAGTCGCCTTCATGCGCCGCACGCTGGGTGCGGCGCTGGGTCGCAAGCTGAGCGGCGGCCAAGCCCGGTTCGACTGGGGCGAAGCCTGGGCCCGATTCGATCCGAGAGGCTTCATGGCCAGCAGCGGCATTCGCTACTCACCACGCACGTGACCGCGCTCAGGTACGGGTGATCGACACCCCACCCTCCACGCGCATCGCGGTACCAGTAACGAAACTGCTCTCATCGCTGGCCAGGAACAGCGCCGCATTGGCGATCTCCTCCGGCTCGGCGAGGCGCTTCAGTGCGTGCAGCGAGCGCACGAAGTCGCGGGCATCGCCGGTCGGTGCGGCCTGCCGGCCCATCTCCGTATCGGTGCCACCGGGCAGCAGCACGTTGCTGCGCACGCCGCGCGCACCGTATTCGGCGGCGATCACCTGGCTCAGGCCGATCAGCCCGGCCTTGCTTGACGCATAGGCCGCCATGCCCGGGAATCCCACGGTGTGGCCGACGAAGGTACCGACGAACACCAGCGAGCCTCCGCCGCGCGCCAGCAGTGCCGGCAACTGCGCGCGTGCGGCATGGAAGGCGGCGTCGAGATTGGTGGCCATCACCTCGCGCCAGGCATCCACCGGAAACTCCGCCGCCGGCACGCCCGGGCCGAGCATGCCGGCATTGTTGAGGGCGATGTCCAGGCCGCCGAAGGACTGCTGGGCCAGATCGACCAGTGCCTGCGCCGTGCCGGGGTTGGCCACGTCGGCGGCATGCACCACGGCTTCGCCACCGGCAGCGCGAATCTGCTCGGCCAGCGCCTGCAGCGGCTCCGGCCGCCGTGCGTTGAGCACCAGCTTTGCTCCTTCGGCAGCGAAGCGCAGCGCGCTGGCGCGGCCGATACCGGCGCTGGCACCAGTGATGAGAGCGATCTTGTTGTTCAGGCGCATGGTCGTGGTACCGGTTGTGAAGTGGCCGCCACGATGCCGTGCCTTCGGCCCGCCAACACTCCGTTTCCGGGCCTCACAGATGAGTGCAGGAAACGGAGTTTCCGCAGCACCGGCACGTGCCAGAATCCGGCCATGGACAGTACCGCCACCACCGCCCTCGATGCCCGCGTCGTACGGGTCTGCCGCCACCTGCAGACCAGCCTCGACGAACCCTCGCTGCAGGAGCTGGCCGATATCGCTGGCTGCAGCCCGACGCGCCTGCATCGCCTGTTCAAGCAGGCCACCGGGCTGACTCCCAAGCAGTACGCCACAGCGCTGCGCGCCGACCGCCTGCGCACCGGGCTGGAACAACAGGAACGCATCACCGACGCCTTCCACGATGCTGGCTTCGGTTCCAGTGGACGCTTCTACGAGAACGCACCGAAGTTACTGGGCATGACGCCCAAGCAATGGCGTGCAGGGGGGCGCGGCGAAGTCATCCACTTCGCGCTTGCCGAAAGTTCCCTTGGCAGCGTGCTGGTGGCCAGCAGCGGGACCGGCGTGGTCGCGATCCTGCTCGGCGACGATCCGGAGACACTGCTGCAGTCGCTGCAGCAACGCTTCCGCCAGGCCGAACTGGTCGGCGCCGACCAGGGCTATGAACAACTGGTGGCACAGGTGGTGGGCCTGGTCGAGGATCCTTCGCGAGGCGCTACGCTGCCGCTGGATATCCGTGGCACCGCATTCCAGCAACGTGTATGGCAAGCGCTGCAGCAAATCCCACGTGGGCACACTGCCTCGTATGCAGATATCGCCGCGCGTATCGGTGCGCCGCGCTCGAGCCGTGCCGTCGCACGCGCATGCGCAAGCAATCCGTTGGCGGTGGCCGTGCCCTGCCACCGCGTGGTGCGCCGCGATGGCGACCTGTCCGGTTATGCGTGGGGCGTAGCGCGCAAGCGCGAACTGCTGCGCCGGGAAAAGGCCTCGACTGCCTGAAGTGGGTGCCGACCATGGTCGGCACACCGCCAAGCCCTCAATCCAGCTTCACCACCAGCTTGCCGAAGTTGCGCCCCTGCAACAGCCCGAAGAACGCCTCCGGCGCATTCTCCAGCCCTTCCACCACATCCTCGCGGTACTGGATGCGGCCGTCGCGCAGCCATTGCGGCATCTCGCGTTCGAACTCCGGCCACAGGTGGTTGAAGTCGTGCACGATGAAACCACGCACGGTCAGGCGCTGGCGCAGGATCTGGCTGAACAGCGCGGGCAACCGGTCCGGGCCGGGCTGCTCGACGCCCTGCTCGTTGTAGGTGGCGATGGTGCCGCACACCGGAATGCGGGCGAAGTCGTTGAGCAGCGGCAGCACTGCATCCAGCACGTGCCCGCCCACGTTCTCGAAATACACGTCGATACCCCTGGGCACCGCCGCACGCAGCTGCGCGGCGAAATCCGCGGCGCGATGATCCAGCGCCACGTCCACGCCCAGCGTCTGCAGATAGGCACGCTTGGCTTCGCCGCCGGCGATGGCGACCACGCGCGCGCCCTGCAGCTTGGCCAGCTGGGCCACGGTCGCGCCCACCGGCCCGGTCGCGGCAGCCACTACCAGCGTCTCACCCGGTTTCAATCGGGCGATTTCATGCAGGCTGGAATAGGCGGTGAAGCCGGGCATGCCATACACGCCCAGCGCGGTACTCAGCGGCAGTCCGGCCGGGTCCAGGCGGCGCCCCAGTACCTTGGCCGGCAGCACCGCGTGGGTCTGCCAGCCCCCCGGCGCCAGCACCAGCTCACCTGCGGCTACGCCCTCGGCGTTGGACTGCAGCACCTCGGCCACGGTCTGCCCTTCCATCACCGCGCCCACCGCCACCGGCGCGGCATACGATGGGCCCTCGTCCATGCGTCCACGCATGTACGGGTCCAGCGACAGACAGCGGTTGCGCAGCAGCACCTCGCCATCGGCCAATGACGGCAACGCAACCTGTTCCAGGCGGAAGTTGGCTGCACGTGGCGCCCCCTGCGGACGCGACGCAAGCACGATGCGGGAGGTGGTCGAGGGATCGGACATGGCCAGGTCTCTGCTGTTGCCAGCATCAGGAAAGGAGTGCCGACACTACGCCGCAGCCATCCCCGATGGCGGCCACGAAAACAGCGTTCCATTGCCCGGACCGGCACGGGTCCGGCGCAGCCCTTGCCCTTGCGGCTTTGGCGATCGCGGCGATCTGCTGATTTCCATCGCAGACGATGATCGACTGGCCACGCCCTGCCCCACAATGGAGGATCAAGCACTTGCGAGCGCGCAGACGGCAATGTGAAGAAATCTTGGCAAAACGCTTGCCGAAGGCAGCCAACCTCCGTAATATACGCGTCCTTGGCAGCGACCTCGCTGCAACGAAACACGTGGCCGAGTAGCTCAGTTGGTAGAGCAGGGGATTGAAAATCCCCGTGTCGGCGGTTCGATTCCGTCTTCGGCCACCACTTTCGAAGGCCTGCAGAAATGCGGGGCTTTTTTTTCCGGAAACCGGGTTTGATCACGGTTGCCACACAATTTGGCCGAGTAGCTCAGTTGGTAGAGCAGGGGATTGAAAATCCCCGTGTCGGCGGTTCGATTCCGTCTTCGGCCACCATCTTCAGAGACCTGCAGAAATGCAGGTCTTTTTTTTTCGCGACCGTGCCTGCCGTCTCTGTAGTACCGTCCTTGGTTCACTGCATGGAGCACTGATGACATGGATGACACCCCTTCCCTGTCCCAACTACAGCAATCGCTGCGACGCCTGCAATGGCTGGTTGCCGGGCTGTCCGTATTGTTGCTTGGCTTGGCCGCAGTCACGGCCTGGCTGCTTCCGCAGCGCGATGCCCCATTACACGTCGATCTTTTGAGCACGCGGCAGCTGCGGGTACTCGACGAGCACGGCGTGGTACGGGTGGAGATTGGCCAGGACAGCGTAGAAGAAGGGCGACGAAGCCGCGCTGCCGGCATCCTGATTTTCGACGCTTCCGGCGCCGAGCGAGGCGGCCTGAGCACGTTCGAGGACAACAGCGTCGCTCTTGCTCTGGACGCCCCGAAGGGACAGGGCGAGGACCGGTGGCGGGACCGGGCCGGACTCCGTGTGGACGCCGACGGCTCCGCGCAACTGCTGCTGACCGACAATCTGACCCGCGGCGCAGTACGCCTGCATTCCAAGGGAACTGGCGGCGGAGGGCTGGACACCTTCAAATGGGATATGAGCAGCGGCACGTTGCATACGCGGACACTTACCTTTGACGGCGACGAACGCAGTCAACGCCCGTTCGAGCAGTAGCCCCTGACGACGGCAATGGTGCCGGCGCATGGAACCTTTACACGCGCCCGTGGCCGCTCGCCTAAGCTCAGGACTCCTGACCGGAGTACGCCGATGCCTCTGCGCCCCGCCCTGCTCGCCTGCCTGCTGCTGGCCGCCTCCCCGGTGATCGCCGCCGAGCCGGTGCGCGCAGTCGACACGCTGGACATCGACCGCTATGCAGGCCAGTGGCACGAGATCGCGCACCTGCCGGTGTCGTTCCAGAAGCAGTGTGTCGGCGAGATCACCGCCAACTACGGGCTGCGCCGCGATGGCCGCATCAGTGTCACCAATGCCTGCCGCAACGGCGATGGCGAACGCGTGGTTGCTGAAGGCGTGGCGCGCCCGGTTGCCGGCCATCCCGGCCAGTTGCAGGTGCGCTTCGTGCCGGACTGGCTGAGCTGGGTGCCACTGGTCTGGGCCGACTACTGGGTGCTGGCACTGGACCCGGACTATCAGTGGGCGTTGGTCGGTGAGCCGGACCGTAAGTACCTGTGGATCCTCTCGCGCCTGCCGGAAATGGATCGCGCCCGGTTCGAACAGTTGAAAGAGAAAGCCGAGACGATGGGCTACGACCTCGGCCCACTGCGCCTGATGGCTCCGATTCGCGATACGCCCGCCGACTGAGCCGCGCCGCATCCGGCGCACCACGCGCGCGCCATCCGGCGCCGCGCACGCCCGGCCGCCATCTTCACGCGCTACCCTCTGCGACGGCTCGCCACAGGCGATCCAAACGACCATACGCCGTAGTATGCTTACTCCAACGCACCGCCTCCAGAGGACCTGCGCCCATGCTCCACCGTTTCCGTATCGCCTTGATCGTCCTGAGCACCCTCGCCCTTGCCGCCTGTGGCAACGGCATCGTCAAGCGTGTTTCGGAACCGGCGGCCAGCCTGCAGCAGCTGACCGTGCGCGCCGACGGCAACTGGACCGTGGCCCTGCGCCTGCAGAACTACAGCTCCATGCCCATGACCTTCGATGACGTCGCGCTGGCGCTGACCGTCGGCGACAGCGACGCCGGCACCCTGCAGGCCAAGCCGGGCATTTCCATCGGCGGCACTTCCGCCGATGTCATCAATGTCGACCTCGTGCCCAGCTCGGCCGCACGCCTGGTAGTGGCCGACGCGCTGGCCGGCAACCGCACCCTGGCCTATGGCCTGAAGGGAACGGTGGCGGCCACGCCGCAGGAAAAGAAGCAGCGCAGCTTCGACATCAGCAGCCGCAGCACCCTCAACCAGGCCCCGGGCCTGCCGGGCGTGCTGCGCTGACTCCCGCTTTCCGCCGCGGCGCCCGGCGCCGCTCCCCCTGTCCCTGATCAAATCGAGACGTACCGATGAGCAGCTACACCGCCCCGCTTTCCGACCTCCGTTTCGCCCTGCACGATGTGCTCAAGGTCGAACCCCTGTTCGCCCGCCTGGGCTTCACAGACGCCACCGCCGACGTGGTCGATGCCGTGCTGGAAGAAGCCGGCCGCTTCAGCGCCACCGTGCTGGCCCCGCTCAACAGCGTCGGCGACGAGATCGGCTGCGTGCTCGACCAGGCCACCGGTGAAGTGACCACCCCGCCCGGCTTCAAGCAGGCCTACGACCAGTTCGTCAATGGCGGCTGGACCGGCCTGACCGCCTCGCCGGAGCTGGGCGGCCAGGGCCTGCCGCACACCCTGGGCGTGCCGCTCAATGAGATGATCAACGCCGCCAACCTGGCCTGGGGCAACTTCCCGCTGCTCTCGCACGGCGCCATCGAAGCGCTGAAGCAGCACGGCGAGGCCTGGCAGCACGAGGCCTTCCTGAAGCCGCTGATCGAAGGCCGCTGGACCGGCACCATGTGCCTGACCGAACCGCACTGCGGCACCGACCTGGGCCTGCTCAAGACCAAGGCCGAACCGAATGCCGATGGCAGCTACTCGATCACCGGCACCAAGATCTTCATCACCGCCGGCGAGCACGACCTGACCGAAAACATCGTGCACCTGGTGCTGGCCAAGCTGCCCGATGCCCCTCCGGGTGCCAAGGGCATCTCGCTGTTCGTCACCCCCAAGTTCAAGGTCGACCGCGAAGGCAACGTCGGCGAGCGCAATGCACTGCGCTGTGGCTCGATCGAGCACAAGATGGGCATCAAAGGGTCGGTCACCTGCGTGATGAACTTCGATGGTGCGCAGGGTTACCTGGTCGGCCAGCCGCACAAGGGCCTGCAGGCCATGTTCACCATGATGAACACCGCGCGCCTGGGTGTGGGCCTGCAGGGCATCGGCCTGTCCGAGCGCGCCTACCAGAACGCGCTGAAATACAGCCGTGAACGCCTGCAGTCGCGTGCCCTCAGCGGCGCCAAGTTCCCGGACAGGCCGGCCGACCCGATCCTGGTCCACCCGGATGTGCGCCGCATGCTGCTGACGGTGAAGTCGCTGGTCGAAGGCAGCCGCCTGCTGGCCCTGCACGCCGCTACCCTGATCGATGTCGCCCACCATGCCGAGGATGCCGCCGAACGCGAGCGCGCCGACACCCTGGTGAGCTTCCTCACGCCCATCTCGAAGGCCTGCCAGACCGAATGGGGCATCGAGAACACCTACAACGCCCTTCAGTGCTTCGGTGGCCACGGCTATATCCGCGAACACGGCATGGAGCAGCTGGCCCGCGATGCCCGCATCACTACGCTGTATGAAGGCACCACCGGCATCCAGGCGCTGGACCTGATCGGCCGCAAGACCGCATCCAGCCAGGGCGCAGGCCTGAAGCTGATGCTGGCCGAGATCGAGGCGTTCGCCAAGGCCAACGAAGGCAACGAAGCACTGGCCGAGTTCATCGGCCCGCTGCGCGCCAAGGCCGCCGAATGGGGCAAGCTGACCCTGGACGTGCTGCAGCGCGCGGCCGCCAACCCGGACGAACTGGGCGCAGCCAGCTACGACTACCTGTTCTATTCGGGCTACGTGGTGCTGGCTTACTGGTGGGCCCGCAGCGTGGCGGCCGCCGATGCCAGCGCGCACGGCGCCGCTTTCGCCCAGGGCAAGCGCGAGACCGCACGGTTCTACTTCGCCCGCGTGCTGCCGCGCACCCTCGCCCACGCCGCCGCGATCCAGGCCGGCGCCGCCCCGCTGATGGCAATAGACGACGAGCGCTTCGGCGCCTGAGCCGGGCGGCCGCCCGGCACCCGCGGTAGTGCCGGCCGCTGGCCGGCAACCGCAACAGCAACGGCAAGAGCTGGCTTCCTGCAGGGTAGCGAGGTGGGTCCAATTGCGGGGGACGCTGCAAGTCCCCCCCCGGGGCCCGGCCCAGCCGCTGGCGGCTGTGCGTTCGGGCGCTTGCGAAGCAGTGCTTCGCAAGCAAAGCGCCCTCACCCATGTAAGCTCGGTCGCCGCTTGCTCGTGTGCGCAGTCCTGTGCACACGGCAGGACCGGGGTTGGGCGTCCTGCCCAACCCGCCCGAGGCATGCCTCGAGCCCATGCGGCTCACGCCCCCGCAACCGGACCCACCCCGCCTTCGACAGATTTCTGCTGCTGGTGGGTGTCGACCTTGGTCGACACGGTAGATCCACGCCACGCGTGGATGGAAACCACCGGGATCTCTCTGGAGACAAGCCCCCCTTTGTTAAGGGGGGCGCACCGACAGGTGCGGGGGATAGGAGGAATGCGTGGACCTGAATGTTGACGATTTGCGTATCGCCGACAGGCGATACACAAATCGTCAACATTCAGGTATAAGCTGTTCTCCCGATGGAGACAGACACTACACGCTTGGGTCTGATCGAAGCCGGAGCTCCGTTTTCTGCTCCGGGCGCCGAAGCATCGCCCAACGCCACGACGCTGCATCGCCCCGGTTCGGTCCGGCTGCTCTCGCTTGATGCCCACGGACGCGTACTGGACTGGATCACCTGGCAGGATGCGGCGTGCCTCTACGCCCGCGAAGCCGTCGCTTGGACACTCGGCGATCCCTGCCTGCACATCCACGGCGGCACCAACCGCTTCAGCGGCCTGCAGAGCGGCATGGACCTGCACCCGATCATTGCCGCCCGCGGCCACGCCCGCTCCCGCGCGATCGACCCCACGCCGAACCTGACCAACCCGGCCCTGTTCGCCCGCGACGCGCACCTGTGCATGTACTGCGGCCAGCAGTTCAACCGCCCCACGCTCACCCGCGACCACGTCATGCCGCTGTCCAAGGGTGGCCTGGACTGCTGGGAAAACGTGGTCACCGCCTGCTTCCACTGCAACTCGCGCAAGAGCGACCGGACCCCGCAGCAGGCCGGAATGCCGTTGCTGGCGGTGCCTTACCGGCCCAGCTGGATCGAGCATCTGATCCTGTCCAACCGCAACATCCTGGCCGACCAGATGGCCTTCCTGAAGGCGCAATTGCCCAAGCGGTCAAAACTGAGCACCTGAATCGCTGAAAATGCAACCCTCACCGTCCTGTCACGGGCGGCGGCGTTTGCTTGCCCCACCCCCGTTTGAGGGCGAAAATGGGCGTTCAGAACAAGTGCGAACATGATGATCGACTCTGCCTGCTATCCCCGCCTCGCGCGCATCCAGACACCGGATGACCTGCGCACGTTCGACGAATCCGAATTGAGGGCGGTCGCCGACGAACTGCGCGCCTACCTCATCGAGTCGGTGGGCAAGAGCGGCGGCCACTTCGCCGCCGGCCTGGGCGTGATCGAACTCACCGTGGCCCTGCACTACCTGTACCAGACCCCGCAGGACCAGCTGGTCTGGGACGTCGGTCACCAGACCTACCCGCACAAGATCCTGACCGGTCGCCGCGACGAGATCCACACCGTCAAGCAGAAGGACGGCGTCGCGCCGTTCCCGAAGCGCGAAGAGAGCGAGTACGACACCTTCGGCGTCGGCCACTCTTCGACCTCGATCTCGGCTGCACTCGGCATGGCCATCGCCCGCCAGTCCGAAGGTGACAACCGCCAGGTCGTTGCAGTGATCGGCGATGGCGCAATGACCGCCGGCATGGCATTCGAGGCGCTGATGCACGCCGGTGGCATGGAGCCCGAGCCGAACCTGCTGGTGATCCTCAACGACAACAACATGTCGATCTCCGAGGCGGTCGGCGGCCTGACCAAGATGCTCGGCCGCGCCACCGGCAGCCGTACGCTCAATGCGCTGCGCGAAGGCGGCAAGAAGATCCTCGGCGACAAGAAGAACAACCCGGCGCGTTTCGTGAAGCGCTGGGAAGAACACTGGAAGGGCATGTTCGTGCCGTCCACGATGTTCGAGGAAATGGGCTTCCACTACACCGGCCCGATCGACGGCCACGACATGCCCGCCCTGCTGTCCACGCTGAAGACGCTGCGCGCCTCCAAGGGCCCGAAGCTGCTGCACGTGATGACCACCAAGGGCAAGGGCTACGAGCCGGCCGAAGGCGACCAGATCGGTTACCACGCCGTCGGCCCGTTCGATCCGGACAAGGGCCTAGTGGCCAAGGCCGGTGCCAAGAAGCCGACCTACACCGATGTGTTCAGCGACTGGCTGTGTGACGCCGCCGCCGCCGAGCCGCGCCTGTACGGCATCACCCCGGCGATGCGCGAAGGCTCCGGCCTGGTGCGTTTCAGCAAGGAATACCCGCAGCGCTATTTCGACGTGGCGATCGCCGAGCAGCACGCGGTCACGCTGGCGGCCGGCATGGCGACCCAGGGTGGCAAGCCGGTAGTGGCGATCTATTCGACCTTCCTGCAACGCGCGTACGACCAATTGGTGCACGACGTGGCCATCCAGGACCTGGATGTACTGTTCGCGATCGACCGCGCCGGCGTGGTCGGCCCGGACGGTGCGACCCACGCCGGCAATCTCGACCTGAGCTTCCTGCGCTGCGTGCCGAACATGGTGGTGATGGCACCGTCCAATGAAGCCGAGTGCCGGCAGATGCTCAGCACCGGCCTGCAGCACCCGGGCCCGGCCGCCGTGCGCTATCCGCGCGGCACCGGCACCGGCGTGGCCGCCGGCACCGACCTGTCCACCCTGCCGATCGGCAAGGGCGAGTTGCGCCTGCAGGGCAGTCGTATCGCTCTGCTCGCCTTCGGCAGCACGGTGGCCGCCGCCGAACAGGTCGGACGCGAACTGGGCCTGAGCGTGGTCAACATGCGTTTCATCAAGCCGCTGGACCGCGAGCTGGTGCTGACTATCGCCGCCCAGCACGAGGGGCTGGTGACGATCGAAGACAACGTGGTCGCCGGTGGCGCCGGCTCCGGCGTCGGTGAGCTGCTCAATGCCGAAGGCGTGCTGCGCCCGATCCTGCATCTGGGCCTGCCCGACAGCTACCAGCACCACGCCAGCCGCGAGGACCTGCTGGCCGAAGCCGGCATCGACGCCGCAGGCATCCGCGCGGCGGTACTCAAGCGCTGGCCGCAGCTGGCTGCCGGGACCCCGCCGCTCAGTGCGGCTGGCTGAGACCGATCACTACCCAGCGGTTCCACGCACGGCGTGGATCCACTGCGAAACAAGGGTCGATCCACGCCATGCGTGAAAGCAGATGCAACGTAGATCCACGCCATGCGTGGATAGCGGGCTCCGGAAACAGGATCTGGCCGGGAGCCCCAACCCTCAGCCGTAGCTGACCGCTTCCACGAACGCGCCGCTGGCCTCCACCCGCACCGCGGCGCGCTGCCCGGTGTCGACGAAGTGGAGGCGAGCAAGGGTTTCAGCGAAATCGTAGGCCCGGGCACCATCGCGGAACTCGATCGGTTCCGGCCGGTCCGGGTGCAGCACGCGCCATTGGCGTTGCTCGCATTGCAGGCGGATCAACATGCAGCTCACTCCTTGAGGCAGCGTATCGACGGTGGGCGGTACATATGCGCCGTTTGCGGCAGGCATTGGCGCGACGAGTCAGGCGCACACAGAGGTGCCCCTGATCGCAGAAGATACGACGTTCAAAATGTGAGCTCTATCAGATTATTCTGATTTTCGAGGGGCGCGCTCAATTCACCTGGAATTGCGCCCGGCAGCCGTCGCTGACCCAGATGCCACGACGGTTCCAGCCCCAGGTCTGGCCCTCGATGCAGGCGCTGCGCGAATCCTGGCGGACCAGGCGCACGCCACGACGGATGCGGGCTTCGCAGTACTCCTGGCGGTGGCCGTTGGAATGGCAGGTGATCACTTCACCCCCGCCCCAGCCATTGCCACCGTTGCCCCAGCCGTTGCCATGGCCACCACCCCAGCCACCGCCGCGGCGGTACTCGCCAACGAACTCGGCGCGACAGCCCTGGGTCACCCAGACTCCGTAGCGCGACTGGCCCCACGTCTCACCTTCCACACAGGGTGAACCGGACAACTGGCGGATCATCCGCGCCCGGCCTTCAAGACGGCACTCATTGCTGCGGTTCTTGATCGATTCGCAGCGCACGATGCCGCTGCCATCACGACCGCCATAGCGATCGTCGTCATAACCGTAGCCATAGCTCTGCGCCTGCGCGCCGCCTGCGGCCGCCAGCATCGGCAGCAGGGTGCAGGCCAGGGTGCGCCAGGTGAGTGCCTTGCCCATCGATATCTCCAGATGAATACGATGGCGCAAGCATCCGGGATTCGCGGCACGGCGCACAGGGGGGCGCGTGACGGCGGTTTTTCCCCATTCAAGCAACGGAACCGTAGCTGACTGCACCACTGCGGTCGGCGTCAGTCTCCGACATGCAGGGCATCCACCGTGCTGCCGAGCGCCTCGACCCGCACCGTGCTGCGCTGGCCGGTGCGACGGTGGTGCTCGAGGGCCCGCGCCGCGGCGACATCGAAAGCCTCGGCGCCCCGTGCATAACGGGTTGCGTCATGCGCCTGCGGATCCAGCACGGACCAGTGCCGGGCGTTGCATTGAACGGTAATGACCATGAGGGGCTCCTGCGATTGGAAGGATGCGACGGCAGGCGGAAGGGCCACGTGCCGGTACACCTTCAGGCTAGCGATCACCTCAGGGATGGCCCATCAGATTTGTACGAAAATGCCGCACCCTCCGGTCAGCCCTTGCCTGCCCTCACATCCCTGAGCCCGTTTAGCCTGTTCTTTCCGTGATCCTTGTCACGGAGTCAGCAGGGCTTCACACTATCGTCACCAACAGGGGCCCCTTCCACATGCGCACCTTCTTCTCCCAGCAGCGTTGGACGCTGCTGAAGTTCTACTTCGTCGCCAGCTACGTCGTGCTGATTGAGGAACTGATCCGCGCCGCCATGCACTGAGCGCTTGCTGGAGGGCTATTTGCGACAGACACTGTCGCTTTAGGCACGGAGCCCGCCCGATGAAAGCGCTTCTTCTGATTCCAGCCCTGCTGGTGCTGGCCGCGTGCGCCAACCAGCACGACGCCGCCGCACGTGCTGATGCGGCGACCACCTCGTCTGCGATACCGAAGGTGGGCGGCGATCGCGATGCCCACGGATGCATTGGTTCGGCCGGCTACCAGTGGTGCGAGCACAGCCAGCGTTGCGAACGCCCGTGGGAACTGGCACAGGCACAGGGCCTGGCCAATACCGCCGAGGCCATCGATGCCTACTGCGCGAAGCCGGCCAGCCCGGCACGCAAGTGAGGCCCGCACCCCATGGCTGAGCTGAGCCCGCTACCCACTCTGGCCCCGGGTCGCTACCGCCACTTCAAGGGCGGCGAGTACGAAGTGCTCGATATCGTCCGCAGCAGCGAGACGCTGGAGCCACTGGTGCTGTATCGCGCGCTCCATGGCGAAGGCGGCCTGTGGGTGCGGCCGTACGCCATGTTCGTCGAACACGTACCGGGCGAACACGGACCGCAGCCGCGTTTCGCCCGCATCGACGCATGACGGTTCCGCTGCCGGCCCTGGCCGGCAGCGCGGTAACACCGCGGGCCTGCGTTACAATCGTACCGTCCAGTCGGTTTCTTCCCGCCATGTCCGCATCCCCCTCCCGTTCGCGCCGCAAGGCGCCCGACAGCGTGCGCCAGTCACTGCTGCAGGCCACCATTGAAGTGATCGGCCGTAATGGCCTGGCCGCGCTGACCGTGCAGGACGTCGCGCAGGCCGCCGGTGTCAGCAAGGGTGCGCTGTTCCATCATTTCAGCAGCAAGCAGGCACTGGTGGATGAAGCGATCGGAGCGCTCATCGGCGAATTCGAAGCGCGGGTACGTGCCCTGCTGCAGGAAAGCCCCGAAGGCCATGGTCGTTTCAGCCGCGCCTATGTGCAGGCCAATTTCGAGCATCTGCTGCAGCAGGAACAAGACAACGACATCGGCCTGACCCTGGGCAACCTGATGGAACCAGCCCTGCTCGCGCATTGGCGCACCTGGAAGCGTGCGATGCTGGCCGAGTTCGCCGGCGAAGCCAACGATCCGCGACTGTATGCGGCGCGCTGCGCTGCCGATGGCTACTGGGCCACGGCCTATGGGCGACCGCTGGACGAGGAAGAACGCGCCAACGCATTGGCGATGGCCGAACAGGCCCTGAAACTATGCGACCCGCAGTGAGCAGGAGCGCTCAATGAATCCCTACCTCTACCTTTCCGCTGCCATCGTGCTGGAAGTGATCGCCACGTCGCTGCTGAAGGCCTCCGACGGCATGAGCCGGCTGGCACCGACGCTGGGCGCGCTGGTCGGCTACGGACTGTGCTTCTACCTGCTGTCGGTGACCATGAAGTCGATCCCGACCGGCATCGCCTATGCCATCTGGTCCGGCGTCGGCATCGTGCTGATCTCGCTGATCGGTCTGATTGTGTTCAAGCAGCGCCTGGATGCACCGGCGTTGATCGGCATCGGCCTGATCTGCGCCGGCGTACTGGTGATCAATCTGTTCTCGCGCAGCAGCGCACACTGAGTACGCTGCTGCGCGATCAACGCTAGCTGACCTTCTTCGCTACGGTCATGCCGAGCAGGAACAGCACTACGGCGATGATGATGCCGGCCCAGAACAGAAACTTGGCGATGCCGACCGAGGCACCGGCAATGCCGCCGAAGCCGAGCACGCCCGCAATAACGCCGATGATGGCGAAGATGATGGCCCACTTGATCATGTCAAACCTTTCCCCGTGGGGACTGCGTACTGGATGATCAGGCTAGGCCGTAGCCGATGCGGCAGTCGTGAACAGCCTGCGTGCGGGGCGTGAATCAGCGCGGGCGGAAACGCAGCAGGGCCACCGCGAAGGCCAGGAACACGCTGCCCACCAGCCGCTCGAACCAGCGCCGCGCGAAGGGTTTGGCCAACCAACGGCGCAGGCCATGGCCACCGGCGGCATACATCACGTACCAGAACAGTTCGCAGCCGGCGAAGGTGGCAACCAGCACGCTGTACTGCAGCGCCTGGCCACGCGACGGGTCGACGAACTGCGGCAGGAACGCCGCAGCGAACAGCAGCAGCTTGGGATTGCTCAGGCCCACCAGAAGGCCACCACGGAACACCTTCCACGCACCCAGCGACGCCGCAACCGGCAGCGCGGCATCGACTGTCACCGGTGGTGCCGGCCGGCAGCTGTCACGCCATGCCTTCAGGCCCAGCCAGGCCAGATAGGCCACGCCCAGATAGCGCAGCACCTCGAACAGCATCGGCGAGGAATGCAGCAACGCACTCAGGCCTGCCGCGGAGGCCGCCAGCACCAGCAGCATCGCCAGCAGGCAGCCGGCCATCGCCGGCACGCTACCGCGGAAGCCGAGCCCGACGCTGCGACCAAGGATATGCAGCATGTTCGGCCCCGGCGTACCTCACAGAACGAACACCGTGGCGAGGAACCACCACCAGGTATGCAGGGCCATATCGGACATCCACTTCAGGAGATCCAACCAGCATAGAGTGCGCCGGCCTGGCGCGGCACACACAGCGCAGCATGGATGCGGTGGTTACAGAGGCAGGCTCAGGCCGCGAGCGCGTCGCGCCGTACCAGTACCTGGTCGATCAAGCCCCATTCGCATGCCTGCTCGGCACTCATGAAACGATCGCGGTCCAGGGTCTGCTCGACCTCCTCGACACTGCGCCCGCAATGCTGCGCATACAGCCGGGTGATGCGCTGCTTGGTGCGCTGCATTTCCTCGGCGTGGATGAAGATGTCCGACGCCTGGCCCTGCACCCCGCCCAGCGGCTGGTGCACGTGCAGGCTGGCATTGGCCAGCGCCGCGCGGTGACCCGGCTCGCCGGCCATCAGCAGGAACGAACCCATCGACCGCGCGGTGCCCATGCACAGCGTATGCACCGGGGCCGAGATGTATTGCATCGTGTCGTACATCGCCAGGCCGCTGGAGATCACCCCACCCGGCGAGTTGATGTACAGATGGATCGGCTTCTCCGGATTTTCCGATTCCAGGAACAGCAGTTGCGCGCAGACCAGAGCCGACACGGTGTCATCGACTTCACCGTTGAGAAAGATGATGCGCTCGCGCAGGAGCCGCGAGTAGATGTCATAGGAGCGCTCGCCGCGCTCGCTGCGTTCCACCACCATCGGTACCAGCTGCATTCTGTCACGCATGTGCCTGCTCCCTGTAGTGTTCGATCCAGGCGCCGGCTCAAGCCGCGCGCATCACCGTGCGATGGTCGTCGTTGGAGGCCGGCGGCATCAGCGCGCGCAGGTCGGTGAGCCGATGCACGATGGTCAGCACCGTTCCCCCACCCTCGTCCGCGCGCAGCAGGAAACACACCAGGCTGTGCAGATGTGGGGGATGCGTGTCTCGCAGGTGGAAACCCAGCTCCCGCCTCTCTTCGCACAGGCAGGGCTGCGGATCGGCAAGATCGGCCGCAGGCAACCAGCGCTCACGCAGCGCCGGATCGAACAGTGCGCGCCAGACCCGTTCCGGTGGCGCTGGCAGCCACTGCTCCATCACCAACGCGGGAGCCGCTTCGTTCAGAACATCGTCCATCAGTCCATCTCCTTCAGCAGATCCTGCAAGGCATCCATCCGCGCGGGCCAGTAGGCCCGGTAGCGCTGCAGCCAGTTGCCGATGTGCGCCAGCCCGCGCGGATCGACCTCGTAGTGGACGAAGCGGCCGTGGCGCTGTTCGCTCACCAGCCCCGCATCGCGCAGCACCGCCAGGTGCTGGGACATCGCGGACTGGCTGATCGCCATGCCCTCGCGCAGTGCGCTGGCATGCTGCCCGCCCTCAGCCAGCTTTTCGAAGATGTGGCGGCGGGTGGGGTCGGCCAGCGCTTTGAAGAGGGCGTTCTCGATCATGATCAACACATTAGCAACCACTAATGTGTAGTGCAACTCCCCCGTGGGCTGTGCTGCAATGACGGCCCCTGGCATGGAGCTGTGCATGAAGACCCTTGGCTTGATCGGCGGCATGAGCTGGGAAAGCTCGGCGCAGTACTACCGGCTCATCAACGAGGACGTGCGGCAGCGCCTCGGTGGCGCGCATTCGGCGCAGCTGCTGCTGTGGTCGGTGGATTTCGCCGACATCAAGCAGCTGCAGCATGACGGCGACTGGGCTGCACTGGGCGACCACATGGTCGACGCTGCGCGGCGCCTGCAGGCCGGTGGCGCCGATCTGCTGCTGGTCTGCACCAACACCATGCACAAGCTGACCGGCCGCATCGAGGCGGCCTGCCCGCTACCACTGCTGCATATCGCCGACCCCACCGCATCGGCGATCGTGCAGGCAGGCGTACGCAGGGTGGGCCTACTCGGCACCGCCTTCACCATGGAACAGGACTTCTATCGCGGTCGGCTGCAGGATCGCTTCGGCCTGGAGGTACTGGTCCCCGATGCCGGCGATCGTCGCAGCGTGCACGACATCATCTACCAGGAACTGATTGCCGGCGTGGTCCGCGAGCGCTCACGACAGGTCTACGTCGACGTGATCGCACGCCTGGTCGAACGCGGCGCCGAAGCGATCATTCTCGGCTGCACCGAGATCATGCTGCTGGTACGCCCGGAGGACAGTGCAGTGCCGTTGTTCGATACCACTGCCCTGCATGCGCGGGCCGCGGTCGACGCGGCATTGGCCTGATCCTGCTTGCGACACGGCGCGGAATCAGTCCGCACCCTGCACTTCCAGTGCGGTGATCAGCCAGTCGACCACTGCCTGCGAATCACACAGGAAGAAGATGGCATCGCCGGAGCGCGCTTCGGTGAGCAGGCGATAGACGGTGATCGCCACCGCCGACTGGTTGGCGATGAACACTTCCGGGCTGCGTGGCCCCTCGCTATGACCGGCAACCGCGTGCAGCGCCTTGCGTGCGGCCACGGTGGCGGCCGGGTCCGCGCTTCGGGTCAGTTCCGGCCCGCGCAGGCCCCAGGCGATGAACACATGCTTGCCCTTGAACGTGGTGTCCAGGACCCGCACCTCGGCGCCGCCTGCGTCGGCCGAGCGATGAATGACGGTACTGCTGATCAACGCAACCCCCTGTGGTCGTCGTGGTCCGCGCATCCTCCTCCACGCGCCGGCCGCATGCCAGTGACAACAGCCACAGGCTGTGCCGACCGGCGTGGGAGACATGTAAGAGGGTGTAAACCGATGCGATCGGATGTGCAGCGATGATACGGGATGTAAGCCTCTGCATGGGCCCGCGCGTACTACTAAACCGCCACTGAGCCATCTTCGGAACGAAGCGTTCCGGCAGCCCCGGACTGGGCCATTCTTGCCGCCCCATCCCCACCGAGCCTGCACATGTCCCATCGCCTGCTACTGACGATCACCGGCACCTCGCTTGCCCTGCTGCTGGCCGCTACTGCCGTGGCCGCCCAGGACTACGACACCGATCACATTCCGGCGCTGCGCTGCGAATCGCAGTTCAACAAGACCCAGCAGTGCCCGATCGAGGGCCGCATGCGCCTGGCAAAGCAGCTCTCAGTCACCCGCTGCGTCGAGGACAGGAACTGGGGCCAGAGCCGTCGCATGCTGTGGGTCACCGATGGCTGCCGCGCCGAGTTCGTTGCCGACGAACAGCGGCGCGGACGCTGGCCCGGGCGCGGCCGGGACCGCGACGATGACGGCGAACGCCTGGTCTGCGAGTCCTATGAAAAGAAGGAAAAGGAATGCCGCATCCGTGTTCGTCGCGACGTGCGCCTGGTCAAACAGAAGTCAGTGACGACCTGCATCGAGGATCGCAACTGGGGCTGGGACCGCCGCGGCGTGTGGGTCAGTGACGGTTGCCGTGCCGAGTTCCGGGTGCATTGACTGCCGAGCACGCGCTGGCTGCGGCGGGTAGGCATGCGTGCGGGACAGAGCCGATAGACTATGGCCTGTACATGGCAGGGAGCGCGACATGGAACGATGGTATCTGGCGACGCTGTTGGCGTTGATCCTGCATCAGATCGACGCTGCGTTCTGGCAGGAATGGGCCATGTTCCATGTGCCCGGTGGCATCCAGGGCTTCCTGCTGTTCAACCTGCTTGCGATCGGCTTCGTGCTTTGGGGGTATCGCCAGACCCTGCTGGGCACATCGTCGGCGCGCGGCCATGCGCTGGTTTGTGGCGCACTCGGTATTGGCACGGCGCTGATCCATCTGGCGTTTGCCCTGTTCGGTCGCGATGAATTCCACCAACCGCTGTCGATCGCCGTCCTGCTCGCCTGCTTTGTGTCGGGCGGCGGCTTGTTGCTGCAGCTGCGCCCGCGATGAGCCGGACTTCCCACTCCGCACACCTGCGTGACGGCAGCATCCAGGACGCCGATGCCTTGATTGCGCTCGACAACGTGGCGGCCAACGATCCAGGCCGGGCCCTGCAGATCGGCGACTGGCTGGCACGCGGCGGCGTGCAGGTTGCCGAGCAGAACGGCAGGGCCGTCGGCTACCTGGTCATTCATCACCACTTCTTCGGCGAAGCCTTCGTCGAAATGCTGATGGTGGCGCACGCACAGCGCGGCCAGGGCATCGGTACCGCACTGCTGCGCAAGGCTATCGCACTGCACGGCCGGCGCAAACTGTTCACCTCGACCAATGCCTCAAACATCGGCATGCAGCGCCTGCTCGCTGCATCGGGATTCATCGACAGCGGCATCGTGCACGGATTGGACGAGGGCGACCCGGAGCTGATCTACCGCTTCGCGGGTGCATGATCGGCCTCTGCCGCACGCACAAAAAAGCCCACGCATCGCTGCGCAGGCTTCTTGATTCATCACAGTGGTCGGGACGGCCGGATTCGAACCGACGACCCTCTGCCCCCCAGGCAGATGCGCTACCAGGCTGCGCTACGCCCCGACTGATGCTGCGATGTACCCGCCAGTGCGGCGGGCCGTGAAGTATAGCGGATTACGATGGAAATGGGGTCAGCGGCGCAGCAACTGCAGCACTTCTTCCAGCTCCATGCGCACCTGCTTGATGATCTGGTTGCTCAGCGCCGATTCCTCGCGGGCATCGGGACCGTCCAGACGCAGGCGTGCACCACCGATGGTGTAGCCCTGTTCGTACAGCAGGCTGCGGATCTGCCGCACCATCAGCACGTCATGGCGCTGGTAGTAGCGGCGGTTGCCTCGGCGCTTGGCCGGCTCAAGGCTGGGAAACTCGGTTTCCCAGTAGCGCAGGACGTGCGGCTTGACGTCGCACAGCTCGCTGACCTCACCGATGGTGAAGTAGCGCTTGGCCGGGATCGGCGGTAGTTCGCGGTTACTGCCCGGATCCAGCATAAGCTTCCACCCTCTCCTTGAGCTTCTGGCCCGGACGGAAGGTGACCACCGTACGGGCGGAAATCGGAATTTCCTCGCCGGTCTTGGGGTTGCGACCCGGGCGCTGGTTCTTGCGCCGCAGATCGAAATTGCCGAAGCCCGACAGCTTCACCTGACGTCCCTGTTCCAATGCTTCACGCAGCACATCGAAAAACGCGTCGACGAATTCCTTGGCTTCCCGCTTGTTCAGACCGACTTCGTCGAACAGCTTTTCCGCCATCTCCGCCTTGGTCAATGCCATTGCCTGCTACCCCCGAGTGCTGCCCGCTCAGCCGCGGATCCGGGCGTGATGTTCACGCTCGATGGCAGTGACCGCCTCGGCCACCACCGCATCCACGTCGCGGTCCGTCAGAGTGCGCGACTTGTCCTGCAAAATCAAGCCCATAGCGAGACTCTTGAATCCCGGCTCGACGCCCTGGCCGACGTAGCGGTCGAACAGGTTCAGGTCGCGCAGCAGCGGGCCAGCGGCCTGGCGGACGGTGGCCGCCAGATCGGCCCAGGCCACCTGTTCAGGCACCAGGAATGCCAGGTCGCGACGCACCGCCGGGAAGCGCGACAGCTCGCCGGCACGCGGCAGGCGGCGGGCGGTCAGCGGCTCCAGGTCCAGTTCGAAGGCATAGACGTCGGCTTCGATGTCCATTGCCTTGACCAGGCGCGGGTGGATCTGGCCGATCCAGCCGATCGCCACGCCATCGCGGAGCACCTCGGCCGAACGCGCCGGGTGGCCGTAGGCGCGCGCCGACGGACGGAACTCCAGTACCGCACCACTGGCAGCGGCCAGCGATTCCAGATCACCCTTCAGGTCATGGAAATCGACCTTGCGGGTCGGCAGGCCCCACTGCACCGCCTGCGCCTCGCCGCAGACCGCAGCGGCCACGCGCGGGGTTTCCAGCGGTGCCGGCTGGCCATCACCAACCTGCTGGGCGAACACGCGACCGAGCTCGAACAGGCGCACGCGGCCCAACTGGCGGGCCGCGTTGCGGCCCAGCGTGGCAACCAGGCCCGGCAGCAGCGAGGGGCGCATCACCGCCAGTTCGGCCGACAGCGGGTTGGCCAGCGGCACCAGGCCGCCGCGCAGCTGCCACTGGCTCAGCAGTGCGTCGTCGACGAAGGCGAAATTGACGGTTTCCTGCTGGTCACGGGCGATCAGCTGGCGGCGCACACTCATTGCGTCCAGCTGGGTCTCGCTCGGCATCGCCACGCGCGAGGCGCCGCCCGGCAGCGTGGTCGGGATCTGCTCGTAACCGTGGATGCGCGCCAGCTCTTCGATCAGGTCCTCTTCGATGGCGATGTCGAAGCGGCGGCTCGACGCGACCACCTGCCAGCCGTCGGCGGTGGCGACCACGTCCATGCCCAGCGCGCGCAGGATGCGCTCCACTTCCGAATCTTCGATGGTGATGCCGAGCACGCGGGTGATGCGCGCGCGGCGCAGCACGATGGTTGCCGGCTGCGGCAGGTCGGCCTCACGCACGGCCTCGGTGACCGGCGCCGGGGTACCGCCGGCCAGGTCCAGCACCAGGCGGGTGGCGTACTCGATGGCGGTACGCGGCAGTGCCGGGTCGACACCCCGCTCGAAGCGGTGGCCGGCATCCGTGTGCAGGCCCAGCTTGCGGCCACGGCCCATGATCGCGGCCGGCGCGAAATGCGCGGCCTCCAGGAACACGGCAGTGGTGGCGTCGGTGACACGGGTGTCGAAGCCGCCCATCAGGCCGGCCAGGCCGACCGCACGATCAGCGTCGGTGATCACCAGGAAGCTGTCGTCCAGCGCGGCATCGCGGCCGTCCAGCAGCTTCAGCGTCTCGCCCGCGCGCGAACGGCGCACGGCGATGCTGCCCTGCAGGGTGCCCAGGTCGTAGGCATGCATCGGCTGGCCCAGTTCCAGCATCACGTACTGGGTGATGTCGACCAGCAGCGAGACCGGACGCACACCGCTGCGGCGCAGGCGCTCTGCCATCCACAGCGGGGTCTTGGCAGCGGCGTTGACGCCTTCGATGACGCGGCCCAGGTAACGCGGCGCTTCAGCGCCAGCGTCGAGCTGGATGGACAGCTCACGGCTGCCGACGGCCGCAATGGCGTCAGCGGCGAAATCCAGCACTTCGCTGCGGGTGGCGGCGGCGACGTCGTAAGCGATGCCGCGCAGGCTGAAGCAGTCGGCACGGTTCGGGGTCAGCTTGATCTCGATGCTGGCGTCCGGCAGCCCCAGATACTCGACCAGGGATTGGCCGACCGGTGCGTCGTCCGGCAGTTCCAGCAGGCCGGACGCATCGTTGTCCAGGCCCAGTTCCTTGGCCGAGCACAGCATGCCGTTGGACTCGACGCCGCGCAGCTTGGCCGGCTTGATCTTCAGCTCGCCGATCTGCGCACCGACCATCGCCAGCGGCGCGACCAGGCCCGGGCGCGCGTTCGGCGCACCGCAGACGATCTGCAGCAGCTCGCCCTGCCCGGCATCGACCCTGCACACCTGCAGGCGGTCGGCTTCCGGATGGCGCACGGCGTCGACGATGCGTGCCACGACCACCTGATCGAGGCCTTCGCCCAGCGCGGTCACTTCTTCCACTTCCAGGCCGATGGCGGTCAGCACCGCGCTCAGTTCATCGCGCGAGGCGCCGGTCGGGACGTGGCTGCGCAGCCAGTTTTCGGAGAATTTCATGGTGTCACCCTGGTGGGCCCGGCGCATGCGCCTGGGCCTGCGAATTTAGAAGCAGTCGAGCAAGCTCGACGCTACGGACTGGCGCTTACGCGAACTGTTTCAGGAACCGCACGTCGTTCTCGAAGAACGCGCGCAGGTCGTTGACGCCGTAACGCAGCATCGCAAAGCGCTCCACGCCCATACCGAAGGCGAAGCCGGTGTAGCGCTCCGGATCGATGCCGACGTTGCGCAGCACGTTCGGATGGACCATGCCGCAGCCGAGCACTTCCAGCCAGCGGGTGCTGCCATCGGGCTGCTGCCAGGCGATGTCCACTTCCGCACCCGGTTCAACGAACGGGAAGTAGCTGGGGCGGAAGCGCATCTCGAAGTCGCGCTCGAAGAACGCACGCACGAACTCGGCCAGCGTGCCCTTCAGGTCGGCGAAGGTCGAATGCTCGTCCACCAGCAGGCCTTCCACCTGGTGGAACATCGGCGAATGGGTCTGGTCGCTGTCGCTGCGGTACACCTTGCCGGCGGCGATCATGCGCAGCGGCGGCGCGTGGTCGCCCATGTAGCGCACCTGCACGCCCGAGGTGTGCGTGCGCAGCAGGCGGCCGTCGCCGAAGTAGAAGGTGTCGTGCATGGCGCGCGCCGGATGGTGCGGCGGGAAGTTCAGCGCTTCGAAATTGTGCCAGTCATCCTCGATCTCCGGCCCTTCCGACAGCTCGTAGCCCAGCCGGCCGAAGATGCCGGTGATGCGCTCCAGGGTGCGGGTGATCGGATGCAGGCCGGCGCGGTCGCCATTGCGGCCCGGCAGGGTGATGTCGATGGCTTCGGCGGCCAGGCGCGCATCCAGTGCCGCGTCTTCCAGCAGCGCCTTGCGCTCACCCAGCGCGCGGGTCAGCGCGTCGCGGGCCTGGTTGATCGCTTCACCGGCGGCCTTGCGCTCGTCGGCCGGCAGGGCGCCGAGCTGCTTGAGCTGCGAGGTGATGCTGCCACTCTTGCCAAGCAGGGCCACGCGCAGCTGTTCCAGCACGTCGGGGCTCTGTGCGGCGGCCACATCAGCCAGCGCCTGGGTGGTGAGGGATTGGATGTCGCTCATGGGGGGCTGGAACTCCAGTCGATCTGCCATCGCGATGCGCGAAGGGCCGACCCCTGTCGCCACCGCCGTCCCCGCGCTGCCACTGTGGCCTCGCCGGGACCCAAAAAAGAATGGGGAAGGACTTGCGCCCTTCCCCATGCATTGCCTTGACCTGACACCGTCCGAGTGAACGGTTACGGCATCGGGAAGGACTTATGCCGCCAGCGCGCCCTTGGCCTTTTCGGCCAGCGCGGTAAAGCCGGCTGCGTCGTGCACGGCGATGTCAGCCAGGACCTTGCGATCCAGGGTGATGCCGGCCTTCAGCAGACCGTTCATGAAGCGGCTGTAGCTCAGGCCGTTGATGCGGGCAGCCGCATTGATACGGGTGATCCACAGCGAACGGAAGTTGCGCTTCTTCTGCTTACGGCCGATGTAGGCATACTGCTGTGCCTTGATGACCGCCTGCTTGGCGACGCGGAAGACCTTGCGACGGGCGTTGTAATAGCCCTTGGCGAGATCCAGGATTTTCTTGTGGCGGCGACGCGCCTGTACGCCACGCTTAACTCGTGCCATTTTTCAGTTCCTCAGAGGTAAGGGAGCATGCGGTCCAGACGGCCTGCGTCTTCTGCACGGACATGGCCCGTCTGACGCAGATTACGCTTACGCTTGGTCGCTTTCTTCGTGAGGATGTGGCTACGGTTGGCGTGGCCGCACTTGTACTTGCCCGAGGCGGTCTTGCGGAAACGCTTGGCCGCTGCCCGGTTGGTCTTGATCTTGGGCATTGCAATGTCCTTGATGGGGGTGACCCTGGTTTCTGACTGATCTGGCGGCGGCCTGGGCCGCTCTTTCCGTCCTGCCATGATCGGCGTACGACCCGTCCTGGGTGGGTCGAGCCGGGCATGATACAGGCAAAACCGCCCTGCCACCAGCCCCTGCAACCCTTTCGCCGGTAATTCTCCGGCTTCCTGCAAAAGCAAAGGGACGCCCATGGCGTCCCTTTACCCTGAACCATTCAGCCAGGCGCCCCGGAAGGCGGCCCGTCAGGCCTCAGGTCTTCTTCTTCGGCGCGATCATCATGACCATCTGACGCCCTTCCAGGCGCGGACGGGATTCAATGACGATGTCCTCGCCCAGATCGGTCTCGATCCGGTTGGCCATTTCGCGGCCCAGTTCCTGGTGGCTCATTTCACGGCCACGGAAACGGATGTTGACCTTGATCTTGTCACCATCCTCGAGGAACCCGCGCATCTTGCGCAGCTTGATCTGGTAGTCGCCCTCGTCCGTGACCGGACGGAACTTCACTTCCTTGATCTCGACCTGCTTGGTCTTCTTCTTGGCCTCGCTGGCCTTCTTCTGCGCTTCGAACTTGAACTTGCCGAAGTCCATGATCTTGCAGACCGGCGGATCGGCCTGCGGCTGGATTTCGACCAGGTCCAGGCCTTCATCTTCGGCCATGGACAGCGCTTCGTCGCGCGACAACACGCCGATCATTTCTCCGTCACTGCCGATCACGCGGACGCGCGGCACACGGATTTCCTGATTCTTGCGGTTCTGTTTGTTGTCAGGGGTGCTGATATTACGTTCTCCCAAGGGTATCGAACCGGTCCGGGTGCCTGTGCCCCCGGACCGGACCTTTGCTTACGCGCCCTCGGCCTGGAGCCGCTCGATGAAGGCCTGCAGGCTCATGCTGCCCAGGTCTTCGCCAGAACGCGTACGCACCGCCACAGCCCCATTTTCCTTCTCGCGGTCACCAATGACCAGCAGGTAGGGCACGCGCTGCAACGTATGCTCGCGGATTTTATAGCCGATCTTCTCGTTACGCAAATCCGAGCTGACGCGGAAGCCTTGCTCCGCAAGGGTTTTGGTCACGCCCGCGACGTACTCGGCCTGGGCGTCGGTGATGTTGGCCACCACCACCTGGGTCGGTGCCAGCCAGGTCGGGAACTGGCCGGCATGGTGCTCGATCAGGATGCCCAGGAAGCGCTCCATCGAGCCCACGATGGCGCGATGCAGCATGACCGGGTGCTTCTTCTGGCTGTTCTCGTCCACGTACTCGGCGCCCAGACGGCCCGGCATCATGAAGTCGACCTGCATCGTGCCCAGCTGCCAGGTACGGCCGATCGCGTCCTTCAGGTGGTACTCGATCTTCGGGCCGTAGAAGGCGCCCTCGCCCGGCAGCTCCTGCCATTCCACGCCACAGCTGGACAGCGCCGAACGCAGTGCACCCTCGGCCTTGTCCCAGGTGGCGTCGTCGCCCAGGCGCGATTCCGGGCGCAGTGCGATCTTGATCTGGATCTCATCGAAACCGAAGTGCTGGTAGACCGCCAGCGCCTGCTGGTGGAATGCGGTCACTTCCGACTCGATCTGGCTCTCGGTGCAGAACACGTGGCCGTCGTCCTGGGTGAAACCACGCACGCGCAGGATGCCGTGCAGCGCGCCGGACGGCTCGTTGCGGTGGCAGGAACCGAACTCACCGTAGCGGATCGGCAGGTCGCGATAGCTGTGCAGGCCCTGGTTGAACACCTGCACATGGCCCGGGCAGTTCATCGGCTTGACCGCGTAGGTGCGCTTCTCCGACTCGGTGAAGAACATGTTGTCCTGGTAGTTGTCCCAGTGGCCGGACTTCTTCCACAGGCTCACGTCCAGGATCTGCGGGCATCGCACTTCGCCGTAGCCGCTGCTGCGGTACACCTTGCGCATGTACTGCTCCACCACCTGCCACAACGCCCAGCCCTTCGGGTGCCAGAACACCAGGCCCGGCGCTTCTTCCTGCAGGTGGAACAGGTCCTGCTGCTTGCCGATGCGACGGTGGTCGCGCATCTCGGCTTCTTCGATGCGCTTGATGTACGCCTCGAGCTGCTTCTTGTCGGCCCAGGCGGTGCCGTAGATGCGCTGCAGCTGCTCGTTCTGCGCATCACCACGCCAGTAGGCGCCGGAGATGCGGGTCAGCTTGAAGGCCTTCAGGAAGCGCGTGTTCGGCACGTGCGGGCCGCGGCACATGTCCACGTATTCCTGGTGGTAATACATGCCCATCTCCTGGATGTCGTCGGACATGTCCTCGATCAGGCGCAGCTTGTAGTCCTCGCCACGGGCCTTGAAGATCTCGATCACTTCGGCGCGCGGCGTCACCTTCTTGATGACGTCGTAGTCCAGGGCGATCAGTTCACCCATGCGCTTCTCGATCGCGGCCATGTCGTCCGGGGTGAACGGGCGCTCGGAGTAGATGTCGTAGTAGAAGCCCTCGGCGATGACCGGGCCGATCACCATCTTCACGTCCGGGTACAGCTGCTTGACGGCGTGGCCGACCAGGTGGGCGCAGGAGTGGCGGATGATCTCCACGCCCTCCTCGTCCTTGGCGGTGATGATGCGCAGGCTGGCATCGTGGTCGATGACGTCGCTGGCATCGACCAGCACGCCATCCACGGCACCGGCGATGGTGGCCTTGGCCAGGCCGGCGCCGATCGACTGGGCGACCTCCATGACGCTGACGGGGTTTTCGAATTCGCGGCGGCTGCCGTCGGGAAGGGTAATGTTGATCATCGCAGTGGCTTCGTGCGGGGCCCGCGGGGCGGGCTGGAAAGCGTTCCCGGGGCGGCGCCCGGGCAATAAAAAAGCGCCGCGAGGGCGCCTGCAACACAGGGCCTTCGGGGGCAGGTCAACAGTGGGCGGTGGTAGTGCTCATGTCGCACGCTCGGCCGGCGCTGGGCGCGGGCCACCTTGTTCCAGTCAGGGTTCTACGCTGATCTTAAACCAGCACAGGGGAAAGCCCAAGGCCTGCCGTACGGTCCGCTGAATGGGTCTCGCTGGCGGCGTGAAATTGCAATGATTACCATGTCGGCGCAGGCCCCCTGTGCCAGCCTGCCCGCTTTCCCCCAGGACCCCGTGATGCGCCACCCGCTCCGACCGGCTCCCGCCGGCCCCGCCCGTGCCCCGCGTTCGCCGGCCCGCTGCCACGCTGGCCGGCCGCGATGATCACCGTCGGCCTTTCCACGCTCGGCTTCTGCAGCCTGGGCATGCTGGCGGCGATGTTCTCGGCGCTGGCCTTCTATGCCGCCTCACCGCACTGCCGCTGGCCGCGCCTGCGCCGCGCCGGTCGCCTTGGCCGCCAGATCGGCTTGGTCGCTGCTGCCGCCGCGCTTTGGCTGTGGATGGCCGAGCTTGGTTTTGCCGCCGGCCTGGTGGCGATGCTGTGCACCTGGATGCTGGCCGCCATGCTGCTGCCGGCGCTGGCGGCCTGGCACCGCCCCGGTACGGAGTCGCCCTGATGTGGCCGCGTGCCCTTGCCGGCATCATCGCCGGCTTCCTCCTCGCCGCCGCCGTCACCGGCCTGCTGGCGTGGCTGCCGCCCGGCCCGTGGCAACGGGCGCTGGTGCCGACCCTCATCGCCTTCATCCCGCTGTGGATGCTGGCCGCCCTGTGGGCGTTCAGTTTCCGCAGCGCGCTGCGCGCTTGGCTGGTGCTGGCCGGCAGCGCCGCCGCCGGCTTTGCCGTGCTCGGGCTGCTGCGCCTGACCGGCGCGGTGCAATGAGACCTCTCCCATGAAGTTCAGTTCGCAGACGCTGCGCACGTTCACCACCCTGCACACCTGGGTCGGCCTGGTTGCCGGCTTCGGCCTGTTCGTGGCCTTCTACGCGGGTGCGCTGACCCTGTTCCATCACGACCTGCCGCTGTGGCAGACGCCAGGCGCAGCTACCGCACTGCCAGCCGGGCTGGACGATGCGCAGTACCTGCTGGAGGACGTGCTGGCCACGCATCCGGAAGCACGTCGCCACGTCGGCATGACCTTCCCTGGCGCCGACCACCCGCAGCCTCTGGCGTACTGGCAGGCCGATGACGGCAGCTGGCGCTACGCCTGGCCGGGACAGATCGCCGGCAGCACCACGCCGCCACAGACCGGGCTGGCCGAACTGGTCAACGAACTGCATTACAGCCTCGGACTGCCGGTGGCCGGCATCTACGTGATGGGCATCGTCAGCCTGCTGTATGGCATGGCCCTGCTCAGCGGCCTGGTGATCCACCTGCCGAAGCTGTTCGGCGATCTGTTCGCGCTGCGTCCGGGCCGCAACCTGAAGCAGCTGTGGCAGGACGCGCACAACGTGATCGGCGTGCTCAGCCTGCCCTTCCATCTGATGTTCGCGGTGACCGGCGCCCTGCTCTGCCTGGTGTTCGTGCAGATGGCCCTGCTCAACCCGTTGATCTACGACGGCAAGGTCCTGCAGGCGGTGCCGACGGCGATGGACACCGCGCCGGTGCGCGACGCCAGTGGCATTCCGGCGCCGCCGGGCAGCCTGCTCGTGCTGCATGCACGCGCGCTTGAAGTCGCCCGTGCACAAGGCGTGGCCAACTTCGAGCCGGCCTACCTGAAGCTGGCCAACGCCGGCGATGCCAACGCCACCATCGAGATCACCGGCGAATCCACCGGCACGCTCGGCCCACTTGGCGCGGTGGCGCTGGACGTGACCACCGGCAACGTTCTGGCCTCGCAGCTGCCGGGCCAGCGCGACGCCAACCACGCCACGCTCAGCGCCGCCTACGCGCTGCACTTCGGCGAATTCGGCAACGGCGTGGTGGTCTGGCTGTACTTCCTGCTCGGCCTCGGCGGTGCCTTCCTGTTCTACTCCGGCAACCTGTTGTGGATCGAATCGCGACGCAAGCGTCGCCAGCCGCAGCAGCCGCGTGCCGGCGTGAACATGGCGCGGGCCACGGTCGGCGTCTGCATCGGCCTGTGCGTGGCGATCTCGGTCGCCTTCGTCACCGCCCTGGTGCTGGAGCGGCTGGCACCGTCGGCAGTCGACCACGGCATCCGCTGGGCCTGCTTCGGCAGCTGGGCGGCCTGTGCGCTGTGGGCCGCGCTGCGACGCCCGGCGCAGGCGGCACGCGAACTGCTGTGGGCGGCGGCGATCAGTACCGCGCTGGTGCCGATCCTGCACGGTGCACTCAGTGGCGACTGGCTGTGGCGTGCGGCCGCGCATGGGCACTGGCCACTGTTCTGGGTCGATGCCATCGCGCTGGCCATGGCCTTCGGCTTCGCCCGCCTGGCTGTGGCCAGCCAACGCCGCGCCCGCAACGGCGATCCCAACAGCGTCTGGGCCAACTGAGCCTTCGCCGGGCATGGCCCGGCGCTACCTACCGTTGCGCGCAACACCCCCTGTAGCGTCGAGCTTGCTCGACTGGCGTTGATTTCGCGCCAAGCACCGTCGAGCAAGCTCGACGCTACACAAGCAGGATCATGCCTCGCCGGGGTAACGACTCACTTCGATCAGGTTGCCATCCGGGTCGCGGAAGTACACCGATTCGATCGGCCCCAGCGCGCCAGTACGTGCGACCGGCCCCTCCTCCACTGCAACGGACTGCGCCTGCAGGTGGGCCAGCACATCGGTCGTCGCCGTGCGCGTGACCAGGCACAGATCGGCGCTGCCCGGCATGGGCCGCAGCGCATGCGGTTGCAGCGGGGCGCTGGCCGGATGCAGGTTGATCTTCTGCTGGCCGAACTGCAGTGCGGTACGGCCGGCGCCGAAGTGCACGACCTGCATACCGAGCACGCGCTGGTAGAAATCACGGCTGCGGTCGATGTCGGCGACGGTGAGGACCAGATGGTCCAGGCGTTCGAGATGGATCATGCCCGCAGCGTAACGTTGCGGGCATGGACATGCTGTGCGGGGTCGGGCCGATGGCGTTGCGGCGTTGCGCCGGACATCGCCTGATGCAGCTCAATCGCCGATGCGCGCCTTCTGCCAGGGGCCCAGCATGGCGTTGAGCAGGCTGGCCTGTTCGTCGTCGCCAGTCAGCTCCCACATGAAGACGCCGGCCAGGCCCTGCTCGCGGGCGAACTGCGCACGCAGGCCGATCGAGCGCGGGTCTTCATAGCTGATGAAGATCTTCTGCCCGGCGTTGTACAGCCACGGGCTCTGCGCTTGCGGCTGCCAGTGCTTCGTCCAGCCCGGCTGGTCGAGATAGCGCGATTTGATCACGCGCCAGTCTCCGGCATCGGCCGGCGCACTGTAGGACTGGTACAGCCCATCCGGCGCATCGCCGGTGACCTTGAAGCCGCGCCCGTAGAACGGCACACCCAGCACCAGCTTGTGAGCTGGCACCCCGTGCTCGCGGTAGTACTGCACCGCGCCGGCGACGTTGTTCCAGCGCCGCAGTTCCGGCGCCAGCGGATCAGCCGGCACTTCATGCAGGGGCGCATTGAACGTCGACACCGCCGAGAAGCCGGTGCCCATGTCGTAGCTCATCAGGTTGATGAAATCGAACACTTTGGCCAGCGCCGGCAGGTCATAGCTTGCGGCCGGATCGTAGGGGCCATCGGTCTGCAGACGACCGGCGGCCAACGCGGCGGTCAACAGCATCGGCTGCCCCGCCTTGCGGCCATGCGCATCAAGGGCCACGCGGAACGCCTGCGCGAGCTTGGTCAGGTTGGCGCGATCCTGCGGGCGGTGTGCCAGCTCCTTCGGCCCGCCACTGACCGGGAACTCCCAGTCGATGTCCACGCCATCGAAACTGCCAGCATGACGATCGAAAAACAGCGCCATGCATGAGTCGACCAGGCGCTTGCGGCTGGCCTCGGTCAATGCCGCATCGGAGAACCCGCCTGCCCCCCAGCCACCGATCGAGATCAGCGTGCGCAGATGCGGGTGCGCCTTCTTCAGCTCGGCCAGCGCCGCGAAATTCTTCGGCGCTTCCGCGCCGATCGTGCAGCGCCCGTCCTCGATGGTGGAGAACGCGTAGAACAGGTGGGTGAGGCGCTCGGCCGGAATGCTCGACACCGGGTAGCGCTCGGCCGAACCACCGGGGTAGTAGGCACCGAAGATCGGCGGCTGCGCGGGCGCGGCATGCGCGGCAATGGGCAAGGCACCGGCAATCAGCACGGCAAGAACGGCCACGGTCTGGCGGAACATGGGAACTCCCGGTTCGAAGGCGCCGCCACGTTAGCAAACGGATGGGGCTGTGGGACGGATGTCGCGGCATGTCGTCCAGTGGACAGGCGCGATCCGCGCAACCGTGACAGAAGGATGGCCATGTGGCGGCGCTCACGCACTGCAGCAGGACATGCAGCGACCCGGATGAGCGGCTCTTCATGACATCGAGGCAAAGAAAAAGCGGGCCGAAGCCCGCTTTTTCATTTCAGCGATTCCAGAAGCGTGTCAACCAAGGTTGACACCTACCGTAATCGACCAGAGGTCGATTATTCGGCGCTGACGGCGTCGCCTTCTTCCACGGCCTTCATCGACAGGCGGATACGGCCCTGCTTGTCGACTTCCAGCACCTTGACCTTGACCACATCGCCTTCCTTCAGCACGTCGCCGACCTTCTCGACACGATCGCTGGAGATCTGCGACACGTGGACCAGACCGTCCTTGCCCGGCAGGATCGTGACGAACGCACCGAAGTCCATGATCTTGGCGACCTTGCCTTCGTAGATGCGGCCCGGCTCGACGTCCGAGGTGATCTGCTCGATGCGGGCCTTGGCGGCCTGGGCAGCGATGGCGTTGACCGAAGCGATGACGATGGTGCCGTCATCCTGGATGTCGATCTGGGTGCCGGTTTCCTTGGTGATGGCCTGGATGGTCGAACCACCCTTGCCGATCACTTCGCGGATCTTGTCCGGGTGGATCTTGATGGTCAGCAGGCGCGGCGCGTAGTCCGACAGCTCTTCGCGCGGCGCGGTCAGGCCGTGGGCCATTTCGCCCAGGATGTGCAGACGGCCAGCCTTGGCCTGCTGCAGAGCCTGCTTCATGATCTCTTCGGTGATGCCTTCGATCTTGATGTCCATCTGCAGGGCGGAGATGCCCTCAGCGGTACCGGCCACCTTGAAGTCCATGTCGCCCAGGTGATCTTCGTCACCCAGGATGTCGGACAGGACGACGAAGCGATCGCCTTCCTTGACCAGACCCATGGCGATACCGGCCACCGGGGCCTTCACCGGCACGCCGGCGTCCATCAGGGCCAGCGACGAGCCGCAGACCGAGGCCATCGACGAGGAGCCGTTCGACTCGGTGATTTCCGAGACGACGCGGATGGTGTACGGGAAGGCTTCCAGCGACGGCATGACAGCCAGCACGCCGCGCTTGGCCAGGCGACCGTGGCCGATTTCGCGGCGCTTCGGGCCCATCATGCGGCCGCACTCACCCACCGAGAACGGAGGGAAGTTGTAGTGGAACAGGAAGTTTTCCTTGTACTCACCGGCGACGGCGTCGATGACCTGGCCGTCACGGGCGGTGCCCAGGGTGATGGTCACGATGGCCTGGGTTTCGCCCCGGGTGAACAGCGAGGAACCGTGGGTACGCGGCAGCACGCCGGTCTTCACGGCGATCGGGCGGACGGTGTCCAGCGCACGGCCGTCGATACGGACCTTGGTGTCCAGCACCGAGTCACGCATGGTGCGGTATTCCAGCTCGCCGAATTCCTTCGACAGCTCGGCCGGGTTCCAGCCTTCGGCGGCCACGCGGCCAGCCAGGGTTTCGACCACGTCCTTCTTGATCGCCGAGATGGCGTCGCGGCGCTGCAGCTTGTCACGCACCTGGAAGGCTTCGCCCAGGCGCGGGCCGATGGCTTCCTTCAGGGCGGAGATCAGCGCATCGTTCTTGGCCGGGGCTTCCCAGGTCGACGGCTTGGTGCCGGCTTCGACGGTCAGCTCGTTGATCGCGTTGATGACCTTCTGCATTTCGCGGTGACCGAAGGTCACGGCGCCCAGCATCACTTCTTCGGACAGCAGCGCGGCTTCGGATTCGACCATCAGCACGGCGTTGGAGGTGCCGGCGACAACGAGTTCCAGCTGCGAGTCAGCCAGTTCGCTGACGGTCGGGTTCAGGATGTACTCGCCGTTCTTGTAACCGACCTTGGCAGCACCGATCGGACCCATGAACGGGGTGCCGGCCAGGGCCAGGGCAGCCGAGGCGCCGATCAGGGCCGGGATGTCACCGTCCACGTCCGGGTTCAGCGACATGACCGTGGCGATGATCTGCACTTCGTTCTTGTAGTCTTCCGGGAACAGCGGACGGATCGGACGGTCGATCAGACGCGAGATCAGGGTTTCCTTCTCGGTCGCACGGCCTTCACGCTTGAAGAAACCACCCGGGATACGGCCGCCGGCGTAGAACTTTTCCTGATAATCGACGGTCAGCGGGAAGAAGTCCTGGCCTTCGCGCGCGCTCTTGGCGGCGACGGCGGTGACCAGCAGTACGGTGTCGTCCATCTTGACGATGACGGCACCGCTGGCCTGACGGGCGACTTCGCCGGTCTCGAGCGTGACGGTGTGCTTGCCGTACTGGAAGGTTTTGGTGATTTTTGCCACGGAGGGTGTCCTTGGGGATGCTGTCTGCGAATTTGGACCGTCGGCGACCCTTGCCGCCAGCGGGTGGCCGGATCGTTCCGGCCTGAATCGGGGATTGCGGTGCTACAAAACAAAACCGCGGCGCATCGCTGCGCCGCGGGGGATTCGTTGCTTAGCGACGCAGGCCAAGCTTCTCGATCAGGGCCTTGTAACGCTCGACGTCCTTCTTCTTCAGGTAGTCGAGCAGGCTGCGACGGCGGTTGACCATCTGCAGCAGGCCGCGGCGGCTGTGGTGGTCCTTCTTGTGGGTCTTGAAGTGGCCGGTCAGCAGTTCGATGCGGGCGGTCAGCAGTGCAACCTGGACTTCCGGGGAGCCGGTGTCAGCCGAGCTGCGCTTGTTGTCTTCAATGACCTTCTGGGTGTCGATCGACATTTCTTTTTTCTCTGTGATGCGTGGCCGGCAGGAACGCGCTTCGCGCACCGCCAGGCTCGCCGTGGACTACGAGGATGAAACCTGCGCGAGGCAGGCTGCCGGAAAACGGCCGCGAAATTGTAACGGTCGGGGGCTTCCGGGACAAGGACCGGGGCTGAACCGCTCGGGCCCGGTCAGAGGTTGAAACGACGCTGCGGCGCCAGCAGGCCACTGTCATCGACCTGGCCCAACCCCTGGGCAGCATCGTCCGGACCGAACACGGCCACCAGGCCACGGGGCCAGGACAGATCGCGCTGGCGCTGGCCGACGCAGAAGCGGTGGGTCTGGTCGGCATCGAGGTCGACCCGCGGGTATTCAGCCAGGCCGACCGCCAGTGGCAGCAGCAGCGCGTCCATGCCCGCCTCGTCACCCGCCTCGACCATTGCCCGCAGCTGGTCCAGGGTGACCATCGCCGGTTCACGGAACGGCTCGACCCAGAGCCGGCGCAACGCAGTGATGTGGGCGCCGCAGCCCAACGCCTCGCCCAGGTCGCGGGCCAGGCTGCGGATGTAGGTACCCGAGCCGCAGGTCACGCGCAGCCGCAACCGCTCGGGCTGCTGCTCCAGCACCTCGATGGCGTGTACCTGCACCTCGCGCTCCGGCGCCTCGATGACGTCACCGCGGCGGGCCTTCACATACAGCGGCTCCCCACCCTGCTTCAGCGCCGAATAGATCGGAGCACGCTGGAGGATGCTGCCGGTCAGCGGTGCCAGCGCCGCCTGCAGGGCCTCGGCACTGATCGAAGGCACGGGGCGCTGCAGCAGCACCTGGCCTTCGGAATCGTCGGTGTCAGTGGTCTGGCCCAGCATGATCTCGGCGTCGTAGGCCTTGGCCGAGCCGAGCAGTAGTCCGGCAATCTTGGTCGCCTCGCCGAAGCACAGCGGCAGCAAGCCGGTGGCCAGCGGATCGAGGCTGCCGGTATGGCCGCCCTTTTCGGCACGGAACAGGCGACGGGCCACCTGCAGGGCGGCGTTGGAGCTCATGCCAGTCGACTTGTCGAGCAGCAGGATGCCATCCAGGCGGCGGAACTGAATTCGGGTCATGACAGGATTTTGTAGAGTCGAACCATGCTCGACTGCTGCAGCGCGGTCTGCATCAGACATCGCGCAGCCGGAATGCAACAACGCCGGGCATGCCCGGCGTCGCGCGGTTATTCTTCGTCGCTCTCGCGACGCTTCTCCGCGGCCAGCGTATCAGGCAGGTCGCGCAGGATGTTGTCGATGTGCTCACCACGGTCGACCGAGTCGTCGTAGTGGAAATGCAGCTCCGGCACGTGGCGCAGCTTCATCGCACGGGCCAGGTCCATGCGCAGGCGATAGCCCAGCTCCTTCAGGCCGGCCACGGCTTCAGCCGAACGTTCCGGCATCAGCGCAGTGACGAATACCTTGGCATGGGCCATGTCGCGGGTGATTTCCACGTCGGACACGCTCACCGAGGGCAACCCGTGCTCGCGCACAGCGTTGTGCACCAGGGTGCCGAGTTCACGGCGCAGCTGGGCGGAGACACGGTCGGTTCGATGGAAAGTCTTGGGCACGCGATCGGGCTCTCGATTCAAATGTGACCCGACCAAGGTCGGGTCCTACCAAGGGGCGGACCGATCCGTGAGGGCCGGTCCCGTACAGCATTACAGGGTGCGCGGCACTTCGATACGCTCGAAGCACTCGATCTGGTCACCCGGCTTGACGTCGTTGTAGGCCTTCACCGCGATACCGCATTCGGTACCGTTGCGCACTTCCTCGACGTTCTCCTTGAAGCGACGCAGCGATTCCAGTTCGCCTTCGAAGATCACCACGCTGTCGCGCAGGACGCGGATCGGCTTGTTGCGCTTGACCACACCCTCGATGACCATCGAGCCGGCCACGGCGCCCAGCTTGGAGCTGCGGAAGACGTCGCGGACCTCGGCGATACCGATGATCTCTTCGCGGATCTCCACGCCCAGCAGACCGGAAGCCACCTGCTTCACCTGATCGATCACGTCATAGATGATCGAGAAGTAACGCAGGTCCACGCCGTTGGATTCAATGATGCGACGGGCCGAAGCATCCGCACGCACGTTGAAGCCGATGACGGTGGCCTTGGAAGCGGCCGCCGAGTTGGCGTCCGATTCGGTGATGCCGCCCACGCCGGAGTGGATCACGTTGATGCGGATGTCGTCGTTGGACAGCGCGACCAGTGCCTGGCTCAGCGCCTGCACCGAACCCTGCACGTCGGCCTTGATGACCAGGTTGAGGACCTGCTGGCCCTCGCCCTTGCCCAGGGTCGCCATGATGTCTTCCATGCGGCTGCCGGCGGTGGCGACCAGGCGCGATTCACGGCGCTTGGTCTCGCGCTGCTGGGCAACGTCCTTGGCCAGGCGCTCGTCCTCGACGACCACGAAGTCGTCACCGGCTTCCGGCACGCCGGACAGGCCCAGGACCTGCACCGGGATGGACGGGCCGGCGAATTCCGGCTGCTTGCCGGTTTCGTCGAACAGCGCACGCACGCGGCCGTACTGGATGCCGCACACCAGGTAGTCGCCCTTCTTCAGGCGGCCCTGCTGCACCAGCACGGTGGCGACCGGGCCACGGCCCTTGTCCAGCGACGATTCGATCACCACGCCCGAGGCGCGGCCTTCGTCGACGGCCTTCAGTTCCAGCAGTTCGGCCTGGATCGAGATGGCATCCAGCAGGTCGTCGACGCCCAGGCCGGTCTTGGCCGAGATCTCCACCATCTGGGTGTCACCACCGAAGTCTTCGGCCACGACCTGCTCGGACAGCAGTTCGTTCTTGACCCGCATCGGGTCGGCATCGGACTTGTCGATCTTGTTGATCGCCACGATCAGCGGCACACCCGCCGAACGCGCGTGCTGGATCGCTTCCTTGGTCTGCGGCATGACGCCGTCATCGGCGGCCACGACCAGCACCACGATATCGGTCAGCTTGGCGCCGCGCGCACGCATCGAGGTGAATGCCGCGTGGCCCGGGGTATCCAGGAAGCTGATCACGCCCTTCGGCGTATCCACGTGGTAGGCACCGATGTGCTGGGTGATGCCGCCGGCTTCACCGGTGGCGACCTTGGTGCGGCGGATGTAATCCAGCAGCGAGGTCTTGCCGTGGTCGACGTGGCCCATGATGGTGACCACCGGCGGACGCTGGGTGGCTTCGCCCTGGTTTTCACCGGTCGAGGCCAGCAGTGCATCTTCGGCGTCGTTGTCGTTGGCACGGATCGCCTTGTGGCCGAGTTCCTCGGTCACCAGCGCGGCAGTGTCATGGTCGATGGACTGGGTGATGGTGGCCATCACGCCCATCTTGAACAGCGCCTTGACCACCTCGCCGCCCTTCAGCGCGAGCTTCTGCGCCAGGTCGGCCACGGTGATCGTGTCGCCGATCGCCACTTCACGCACCACCGGCGCGGTCGGACGCTCGAAGGCGTGCGGACCTGCATTGTTGCCACCACGCGACATGTCGCGACGGCCACCGGCCTGGTTGCGCCCGCCCGGACGACCACGGGTGTTGCTGTTGTTGCTGTTGCCACGACGCGCGCGGTCGGCAGCCGACAGGTGCATCTGGCCGGCGAAACGGTCGCCCGGGCCACGCTCGCTGCGCGGTGCGCTGCGGTTGTTGCGGTCGTCGTTGCGCGGCGGCGGCGGAGCGCTGCGCGGCGCAGCCGGAGCGGCGGCCGGAGCACGCGGCGGGCGCGGCGCGGTTTCATCGATCGGAGCGCGCTTGGGCTTGCTGGCAGCCAGCGCCTCGGCAGCCTTGGCGGCGGCCGCAGCTTCCTCGGCGGCCTTCTTCTCGGCCTCTGCGCGTTCCTTGGCGGCGACCTCTTCCTCACGGGCGCGGACGATGGCTTCGTCGCGCAGACGATCCTTCTCGGCCAGCGCCTGCTGTTCGGCAAGGTTGCGCGCGCGCGACTCTTCCAGCTTGCGCAGGATGTCGGCGCGCTCTTCGTCCGGCGTCATGGCGCGAGCACCATCCTTGACGTAGGTACGCTTCTGGCGCACCTCGACATTCACGGTCGTCTTGCTGCGACCGGAACTGACCGTCACTTCCTGCTGTTTCCGGCGGTTGAGCGTGATCTTCTTTGCAGACTGATCAGCTTCTTCCGGGGCCTGCTCGGGCTTGCCGTGCGAACGACGAAGGAAGCCCAGGAGCTTCACCTTCTCGGTGCTGGTCACGACCTGGTCGGGACCGCTGAACTTCATGCCGGCACCGGCCAGCTGTTCCAGCAGTTTTTCGACCGGCGTGTTGACCAGTTCGGCAAGCTTGCGGATGGTGGTTTGCTGCGACATTCGGATCCTATGATCTTGTGGGCGCCCCCCCGCATCTGGAGGTGGCGCGGATTCTACGCCCTGAGCGGCTCAGGGCCCTGTTCATTGCCGGCTCATTCGCCGCGTTCCAGTCGGGCGATCTCCTCGGCACGTGCGGCCAGGATCAGCGCAGCGGCGCGCGCCTGATCCAGCCCTTCGATGCCGAAGTCCATGACCTCGTCGGCGGCCAGGTCGGACAGATCCTCACTGGTACGCACGCCGTGGCCGGCCAGCGCATACGCGGTGGCTTCGTCCATGCCCTTCAGGGACAGCAGGTCCTGCGCCGGCTGGCCGTCTTCAAGGCCTTCCTCGACTGCCAGGGCCTCATTGAGCAGCGCATCGCGGGCACGAGCGCGCAGCTCTTCGACGATGTCTTCGTCGAAACCTTCCACGGCCAGCAGTTCGCCGACCGGGACATATGCGATTTCCTCGACGGTGCCGAAGCCTTCGCTCACCAGGATGCCGGCGATTTCTTCGTCCACTTCCAGCTTGTCCATGAACAGCTGGCGGGCCGAAGCCTGCTCGGCCTCCGACTTGGCGGTGACCTGGTCCTGGGTCATCACGTTGAGCTGCCAGCCGGTCAGGCGGCTGGCCAGGCGCACGTTCTGGCCGCCCTTGCCGATCGCCTGGGCCAGGCGGTCTTCGGCAACGGCCAGGTCCATCGAATGCTTGTCTTCATCGACGATGATCGACTGCACTTCGGCCGGCGCCATCGCGTTGATGACGAAGTTGGCCGGGTTATCGTTCCACAGCACGATGTCCACGCGCTCGCCATTGAGCTCGTTGGACACGGCCTGCACACGCGAACCGCGCATGCCGATGCAGGCACCGATCGGATCGGTGCGCTGGTCGTGGGCGAGCACGGCGATCTTGGCGCGGTCGCCCGGATCGCGGGCGCAGGCCTTGATTTCCACCAGGCCCTGGCCGACTTCCGGCACTTCCAGCTTGAACAGCTCGATCATGAATTCCGGGGCGGCGCGGCTGATGAACAGCTGCGGGCCACGCGGTTCCGAACGGACTTCGGCCAGGTAGCCGCGCACGCGGTCACCGGCGCGCAGCACGTCACGCGGAATGCCCTTGTCCTTCGGGATGAAGCCTTCGGCGTTGCCACCGAGGTCGACATAGATGTTGCCGCGCTCGGCGCGCTTGACCACACCGGTGATCAGCTCACCCACGCGATCCTTCCACGCATCCACGACCTGCTGGCGCTCGGCTTCGCGCACGCGCTGGACGATGACCTGCTTGGCGGCCTGGGCAGCAATGCGGCCGAAGTCCGGGTTTTCGATCTGCTCTTCGATGTAGTCGCCGACGTCCACGCCCTCGGCTTCATCGACGGCATCCATCAGGCGGATCTGGCGGTCCGGCGATTCCATGACCACGTCATCGGCCACCACTTCCCAGCGACGGAAGGTTTCGTAGCTGCCATCCTTGTGGTCGATGACCACGCGGGTCAGCACTTCCTCGTCGGGATAGCGCTTCTTCGCTGCCGAGGCCAGGGCGGCCTCGATGGCATCGAAGATCACTTCACGCGGCACGCCCTTCTCGTTGGCGACTGCGTCGACTACCAGCAACAGTTCCTTGCTCATTGGCTCACTCCGCGCGCGGCTTCTTTGCCGCCGGCTCGTTGGAAGAAGAATTCGTGTTCGGCTTCGGACGCTTCGGTGCCGGACCGGTCGGCTTGCTCGGGGCCAGCCCCAGCGCCACCCAGTCGGGCATGATCCGTGCCTTGTCGATGTTGTCGGCCGAGACCACCACTTCGGCCTTGTCGACGATGAAGGTGATGGCACCTGCGGTCTCGTCGATGGCTTCGATGCGGCCCTGCAGGCGGCGACGGTTGTCCTGCGGCAGCTTCAGCGTGACCTTGGCCATTTCGCCGAGGTGACGGCCGAACTGCTCCAGGTTGAACAGCGGACGATCGACGCCCGGCGAAGACACTTCCAGCGTGTAGTTGCCGCTGATCGGGTCTTCGACGTCCATCTGTGCCGACACTTCGCGGCTGACCCGCTCGCAGTCGTCGACATTGATGATGCGCTCGGGCTGTTCAGCCAGCGGCACGTCGATGTAAAGGCGCAGGGTCGCACCGCCGGGGGCCGGCAGATACTCAACGCCCAGCAGCTCCAGGCCCAGCGACACAACGGTCGGGGCGAGCAGATTCGCGATGTCGGTTGCCTTGTCGCTCACAGCCTGCCTTGATCTCTTGGTTGGGTGCCGGCCTTGGCCGGCATGGAAACATGACGCCCCGGAAACGACAAAGGGCCCGCTGGGCCCCTTTTCCGGAAAGACTCCGGTGACTGGATTCCGGTTGCAACCTGCAGTGCCTGCCGGTTGCGGCCCTCCTTCCGGGTCCGGACTCCCGCTGGGAGGCCGCCTTCAGGGGTATTGCTAGGCCGCTGATGATAGCGACTGCACCGCGCTGGTGCAAGGTGCGGGGCCAGGGTCAGATCCCTTTTCCCCGGGGAAAAGGGATCTGACCCCGATCACGCAGAAACGACGCAGACCCCAAAGAAAAACGCCCTCGAAGCAGGACTTCGAAGGCGATCTCTTTACTTGGTAGCGGGGGCAGGATTTGAACCTGCGACCTTCGGGTTATGAGCCCGACGAGCTGCCAGACTGCTCCACCCCGCATCAGAAGCGGAATTATGAGGCATAACTTCAAAACCTGCAAGCTTTTCCTCATTCATCGAACTGGTTGGCGCCGATTCGATGTGTTGGTAGCGGGGGCAGGATTTGAACCTGCGACCTTCGGGTTATGAGCCCGACGAGCTGCCAGACTGCTCCACCCCGCACCGGAAGTGTTTGAACTGCTGCCCTGCTCTCTCGAGGAGGGCTACCGCAACGATGTTCTGGCTGAACCGCTGCAGTGACAACTCAGGCTGCGCATATTACACGAATCGCGCAGCTTTGTGTCAACTTTTATGCAAGATGCGCAAATGCCTGCTGGCACCAGACCATGATCGGGTTCCAGGCCAGGCCCAGCGCCAGCAGTGCCAGCGCGTTCACGCCCAGCACCAGGCCCAGCACGCGGTCGTTGCTGCGCGGCATGGCCTCGCCCACCGGCTCATCGAAGTACATGACCTTGATGACGCGCAGGTAGTAGAAGCAGCCGACCACGGCACACAGAACGCCGAGGATGGCCAGCCACAGCAGGCCACCGTTGACGGCCGCACCCAGCACCGCCAGCTTGGTCCAGAAGCCCAGGAACGGCGGGATGCCGGCCAGCGACGCCATGATGCACAGCACCAGGCCGGCCATCCACGGGTTGCGGGCATTGAGGCCCTTGAAGTCTTCGATGTTCTCGGCTTCGAAACCGGCACGCGACAGCGCGATGATCGCGCCGAAGGCGGCGGTGGACATGATGGCGTAGGCCAGTGCGTAGAACAGCGCGGCGGCATAGCCCTGCGAACCGCCACCGGCAATGCCCATCAGCAGGAAGCCGATGTGCGAGACGGTGGAGAACGCCAGCATGCGCTTGAGGTTGCTCTGCGCGATGGCCATCAGGTTGCCGATGACCAGCGAGACCGCGGCCAGGCCGGCAATCAGCAGCTGCAGTTCAGTCGACAGCGGGCCCACGCCCATTTCCAGCAGGCGGTAGGCCATGCCGAAGGCGGCCAGCTTCGGCGCCGAGCTGATGAACAGCGCGATCGGCGCCGGGGCACCCTGGTACACGTCCGGCAGCCACATGTGGAACGGCGCGGCACCCAGCTTGAAGGCGACGCCGGCGATCATGAACACCGCACCGGTGATCAGCAGCACGCGCTCTTCCGAGTGCGGGATGGCCTCGCGGATGACGTCAAGGTGGAGGCTGCCGGTAGCGCCGTAGATCAGCGACATGCCGTACAGCAGCAGGCCCGAGGCCAGCGAACCCAGCACGATGTACTTCATCGCCGCTTCGGAGGCCAGGCCGTTCTCACGGTTGCTGGCAACCAGCGCGTAGGAGCACAGCGCCAGCAGTTCCAGGCCCAGGTAGACCATCAGCAGGCTGCCGGCCGAGACCAGGATCATCATGCCGGCGGTGCCGAACAGGATCAGCACCGGGATCTCGCCCTGGAACAGGTTGCGGTCGCGCAGGTAGCGCCAGCCGTAGACCAGGGTCAGGCCGCTGAGCAGCACGATCCCGGTCTTCATCACGTCCGCGGCGGTGTCGCGCACGAACATGCCATGGAAGACCTCCCCCTGCCCGCCCACGCCGGTGGCCAGCATGAACAGCACCACGGCCAGCGCAGCGAGCGAGAACAGGTGGGTGACGATCTTGTTCCGGTTGCTGACGAACAGGTCGAGGATCATCAGGGCGAAAGCGCTGCCGATCAGCACCAGCTCGGGAGCGAGCGGTGGCAGGTCAGCGGCGGTCAATGGCAGCAGCGGCGAGGTGGTCATCATCAAATCCTGGAATTACAGCAGCTTGCTGGATGCGATCTGCATCGCCAGCTTCGCGATCGAGGGCTCCATCAGGTCGGTCAGCGGCTTGGGGTAGATGCCCAGGGCCAGCACGCCGATGGCGAACACGCCCAGCACCAGCCATTCGCGACCGTTGATGTCCTTCAGTTCGGCAACGTGGCTGTTGGCCACTTCACCGAAGAAGATGCGCTTGTACAGCCACAGGGTGTAGGCGGCGCCAATGATCAGGGTGGTGGCCGCGCCCAGCGCGATCCACGGATTGCGCTGGAAGGCCGCGAGGATGACCATGAACTCGCCGACGAAACCGCTGGTGCCCGGCAGGCCTGCATTGGCCATGAAGAACAGCATGGCGAAGGTCGCAAACCAGGGCATCACGTTGACCACGCCGCCGTAATCGGCGATGCGGCGGCTGTGCATGCGGTCGTACAGCACGCCCACGCTGGAGAACATCGCACCGGACACGAAGCCGTGCGAGATCATCTGCACCATGGCGCCCTGCAGGCCCAGGCGGGCGGCATCGGCGTTGCCGGCTTCACGCACCAGCCACAGCGCGATGAAGGTGCCCAGGGTGACGAAGCCCATGTGCGCGATCGACGAATAGGCGATCAGCTTCTTCATGTCGTCCTGCACCAGGGCGACCAGGCCGACGTAGATCACCGCGATCAGCGACAGCGCGATCACCAGCCACGCCCATTCCTGCGACGCGTCCGGCACGATCGGCAGGTTGAAGCGCAGGAAGCCGTAGCCACCGATCTTCAGGGCGATGGCGGCCAGGATCACCGAACCGGCGGTCGGCGCTTCCACGTGGGCATCCGGCAGCCAGGTATGCACCGGGAACATCGGCACCTTGACCGCGAAGGCGATCAGGAACGCGAAGAAGATCCAGGTCTGTTCCTTGGCCGACAGCGGCAGCGCGTACAGGTCGGCCAGCTGGAAGCTGCCGCCCTTCATGTACAGGTAGATCAGTGCCACCAGCATCAGCACCGAGCCGAGGAAGGTGTACAGGAAGAACTTCAGCGCGGCGTAGATGCGGCGCGGGCCACCCCAGACACCGATGATCAGGAACATCGGGATCAGCATCGCCTCGAAGAACACGTAGAACAGCATCGCGTCCGTCGCGGCGAAGATGCCGACGGTGACGCCTTCCAGGATCAGGAAGGCGGCCACGTACTGGTTCACGCGCTTGTCGATGGCGCTCCAGGCGCCGATCAGGGCAAGCACGCTGACCAGGGTGGTCAGCAGGATCAGCGCCACGGCGATGCCGTCCACGCCCAGGTTGTAGCCGATCTTGTACGCCGGGATCCAGGCATGGGTCTCGACGAACTGCAGACCGTCGATGCCCGCGTTGTAGCCGCTCAGCAGCGAGAGGCTCGCCACGAAAGTCAGCACCGCTACGCCCAGCGACGCCCAGCGGGCGGTCTGCGCATCACGGATCGCAAGGATCAGGGCACCACCGATGATCGGCAGCCAGATGAGGACACTGAGTAGAGGCCAGTTCGACACGTCTTCTTATTCCGTACAGGTCATCAACGCAGGTAATGCATCAGCACGCCCAGAAGGGCAATCAGGCCGATGATCATCGCGAAGGCGTAGTGATAGAGGAAACCGGATTGGGTACGACGCAGCACGCCGGCTGCGACGTCCACAACACGTGCCGAAAGATTGACCACGCCGTCGACGATGTTGCTGTCGATCCAGCGTGCGACCTTGCCCAGCTTGACGCTGCCGCCGGCAAAGCCATCGATCCACAGCTTGTCGAAGCCGTACTTGTTTTCCAGCACCGACACCAGCGGGGCGAAGGTCTTGCGCGCCTTGCCCGACAGGTCCGGCTTCCACAGGTAGAACAGTGCAGCCAGCAGGAAGCCCGCCAGGGTCAGCCAGAACGGCGGCAGCATCATGCCGTGCAGCGCGAACGCCACCGGACCATGGAACTCTTCGCCCAGGAAGCCAACGGTGTTCTTGGCCGGATCGTAGAAGTTCACGATGCCGGTGAAGAACGTCTGCGCCTGGCCCTTGATGGCCTCGTGCGCATGGTGGCCGGCCCAGTCGGTGCCGTGCAGCATAGGACCGATGCTGAAGAAACCGATGGCGATCGACGGGATGGCCAGCAGGATCAGCGGCAGCGTCACCACCCACGGGGTTTCATGCGGCTCATGCGGACCGTGGCCATGGCCGTGATCGTCATGGTGCGCGTCCCCATGATGGGCATCAGCATGGTGCGCATCTGCGGCGTGGTGATCGTCATGGCCATGGCCGTGATCGTCATGCGCGTCGCGGAAGCGTTCCTTGCCGTGGAAGGTCATGAACAGCAGGCGGAAGCTGTAGAAGCTGGTCACCAGCACGCCACCCAGCACGGCCCAGTAGCCGTAGGTGGCCACCCAGCTGTTCTGCATGTGCGCGTGGATCTCGGCGGCCTCGATGATGGTGTCCTTCGAGTAGAAGCCGGAGAAGAACGGCGTACCGACCAGGGCCAGGGTACCGATCCACATGGTGACGAAAGTGATCGGCATGTACTTGCGCAGGCCGCCCATCTTGCGCATGTCCTGCTCGTGGTGCATCGCGATGATGACCGAGCCGGCACCCAGGAACAGCAGCGCCTTGAAGAAGGCGTGGGTCATCAGGTGGAACACGGCGGCCGAATAGGCCGACACGCCCAGTGCGACGGTCATGTAACCCAGCTGCGACAGCGTGGAATACGCGACGACGCGCTTGATGTCGTTCTGCACGATGCCGATCAGGCCGGTGAAGAACGCGGTGGTGGCACCGATGAACAGGATGAAGTTCAGCGCGGTCTGCGACAGCTCGAACAGCGGCGACATGCGGGTGACCATGAAGATACCGGCGGTCACCATCGTCGCGGCATGGATCAGTGCCGAGATCGGGGTCGGGCCTTCCATCGAGTCCGGCAGCCACACGTGCAGCGGGACCTGGGCCGACTTGCCCATGGCACCGATGAACAGGCAGATGCAGATGACGGTGGCGATCGACCAGATCACCGGCTCGTTCAGCAGCTGCATGCCGAACATGGTGCCGTCCCAGATCTGCAGCTGGGCGCGCGGGTCAGCCAGCATGCCGGCCTGCGAGAACACCTGCGAGTAGTCCAGGGTGCCGAACACCCACAGCACGCCGGCGATGCCGAGCAGGAAGCCGAAGTCGCCGACGCGGTTGACCAGGAACGCCTTCATGTTGGCGAAGATCGCGGTCGGGCGCTTGAACCAGAAGCCGATCAGCAGGTACGACACCAGGCCCACCGCTTCCCAGCCGAAGAACAGCTGCAGGAAGTTGTTGCTCATCACCAGGGTGAGCATCGAGAAGGTGAACAGCGAGATGTAGCTGAAGAACCGCTGGTAGCCCGGATCGTCCTGCATGTAGCCGATCGTGTAGATGTGGACCAGCAGCGACACGAAGGTCACCACCACCATCATCATCGCGGTCAGCTTGTCGACCATGAAGCCGACGTGGGCCGAGTACTGGCCGACTTCGAAGAACGTGTAGATGTTCTGGTTGAACGGCTGTGCGCCGCCCCAGAGCAGCTGGTAGAGCGTGTACATCGACAGGCCGCAGGCAACCGCAACGCCGAGGATGGTGATGGTCTGCGCGCCGAAGCGCTTGACCTGGCGACCGAACAGGCCGGCGATGATGCTGCCGAACAGCGGTGCAAGCACCACTGCGATCAACAGACTCTTGGAGAGAGTGATTTCCATCTGTGGATCAGCCCTTCAACGAATCGACTTCGCCGACATTGATCGTGCGGCGGGTACGGAACAGGGTCACCAGGATCGCCAGGCCGATGGCGGCTTCCGCGGCGGCGACGGTCAGGATGAAGAACACGAACAGCTGGCCGGACGGATCGCCCAGCTGACGCGAGAAGCCGACGAAATTGATGTTCACCGACAGCAGCATCAGTTCGATCGACATCAGCAGGACGATGACGTTCTTCCGGTTGAGGAAGATGCCGGCCAGGCTGATGGCGAACAGCACCGCGCCCAGCGCAAGGATGTGGCCAAGGGTAATCACGGCTGGGTCTCCTCGCCGGCGGCCGGCTTGCTGTTGCTGTGCACGACCGGCGCTTCGGCGCCCATCTTGACCATGCGCAGGCGCTGGCCGGCCTTGACCATGGTCTGCTCACCCGGGTTCTGGCTCTTCACGCCGGTACGGCGGCGCAGGGTCAGCATCACGGCGGCAACCACGGCCACGGTCAGGATGACGGCGGCGAACTCGAACGGCAGCAGGTACTCGGTGAACAGCGTACGCGCCAGCCAGGTGACGTTGGAGCTGTCGGCAGCGACCGCAGCGGCGTTGTCGGCCGGGAACGGGGTAACCGCCCTGCCCTTCACGCCGATCAGGATCAGCATCTGCACCAGCATCGCCACGGCAACAATGAGACCGACCGGCAGGTAGCGGACCCAGCCCTCACGCAGCTTGGTGGGGTCGATGTCGAGCATCATCACCACGAACAGGAACAGCACCATCACAGCGCCGACATAGACCAGCACCAGCGCCACGCCGAGGAACTCGGCGCCGACCAGCAGCCACACGCAGGCAATGGAGAAGAAGGTCAGCACCAGGCAGAGCACGGCGTGAACCGGGTTGCGCACGCTGATCACCGCACCGGCCGAAACCGTTGCCGCGATGGCGAACACCCAGAAAGCGATATTTACCCAATCCATCTCTCGACCTCAGCGGTAAGCGGCATCGGCGGCGCGACGCTCGGCGATCTCGGACTCGAGACGGTCGCCCAGGGCCAGCAGCTGCGGCTTGGTAACGATGTTTTCGCCACGATTCTCGAAGTGGTACTCGAGGATGTGGGTTTCGACGATCGAGTCCACCGGGCAGCTTTCTTCGCAGAAGCCGCAGAAGATGCACTTGAACAGATCGATGTCATAGCGCGTGGTACGGCGGGTGCCGTCTTCGCGCTTGGCCGAGTCGATGGTGATGGCCAATGCAGGGCACACCGCCTCGCACAGCTTGCAGGCGATGCAGCGCTCTTCACCGTTGGGGTAACGGCGCAGGGCGTGCAGGCCACGGAAGCGCGGCGACTGCGGGAACTTCTCCATCGGGTACATCATCGTGTACTTGGGCTTGAAGCTGTACTTCAGCGTCAGCCAAAGGCCGCCCAGCAGTTCGAGCAGCAGCAGGCTCTTGAAGTAATGGGTAATCCTGTTCATCACTTAGACGCCCTTTTGAATCACGCCGAAGAACACCATGACGGCGGTAACCGCGATCCACAGAATGGCCAGCGGGATGAAGACCTTCCAGCCCAGGCGCATGATCTGGTCATAGCGGAAGCGCGGGAAGCTGGCACGGAACCAGATGTAGGCACTGGCGAAGAAGAACACCTTGACGAACAGCCACGGTGCACCGCCCTTCCAGATCCAGTCGACCAGCGGCGAGACGTCGCCGAAGTTGACCCAGCCCTGGATGGGGCTCAGCCAGCCGCCGAGGAAGAAGATCGAGATCAGGAAGCTGATCAGGATCATGTTGGCGTATTCGGCCAGGAAGAACAGCGCGAACGCACCGCCCGAGTACTCGACCATGTGGCCGGCGACGATTTCCGATTCACCTTCCACCACGTCGAACGGCGCGCGGTTGGTTTCGGCAACGCCCGACACCCAGTAGATGACGAACAGCGGGAACAGCGGCAGCAGGAACCAGTCGAAGAAACCGGAGTTGCCGGCCTGCGCCATCACGATGTTGCTCAGGTTCAGGCTGCCCGACGCGATCATCACGCCGACCAGGGCGAAGCCCATGGCGATTTCGTAGCTGATCATCTGCGCCGAGGCGCGCATCGCACCCAGGAACGCATACTTCGAGTTGGATGCCCAACCGGCCAGGATGATGCCGTAGATGCCCAGCGAGGTCATCGCCAACAGGTACAGCAGGCCGGCGTTGGCGTTGGAGAGCACGATCTGCGAATCGAAGGGAACCACCGACCAGGCTGCGAAGGCCGGGGCCAGGGTGATCAGCGGTGCCAGCAGGTAGATCGCCTTGTTGGCGCTGCTCGGCTGGACCACTTCCTTGAACAGCAGCTTGAAGACGTCGGCGAAGGCCTGGAAGATGCCCATGCCCACGTACATCGGGCCGTGGCGGACGTGCATCCAGCCGATCAGCTTGCGTTCCCAGACCACATAGAAGGCCACCGAGATGATCACCGGAACGGTGATCACCAGGATCTTCAGGATGATCCAGATCAGCGCGCCGATGTCACCGAGGCCAAGCAGCCACTGGTGCAGCGGGTCGACCGCGTTCAACAGCAATTCGTTCATGCAGCCACCACCGTTACGCGAGCGGCACCCAGCGGCGCGGTCGCGCCGTGGCCCGATTCAATCCAGACCGAACCCGCAGCGACGCGGGCGTCGATCACCACCGGCAGGGTGGCCTTGCCGGCATCGGTGCCGACCTTGGCCATCTGCCCTTCCTGCAGCTGCAGGCGAGCGGCATCTTCAGCGTTCAGCACGATGCGCGGGGCGTTGTTGAGCGGATGCGACTGCAGCGCCGGGGCCCGACGGACCACCGCATCGGTGCGGTAGATCGCGGCGGTCGAAGCCACTTCCAGGCCTTCGCCGGCAACCACCGGCTGTGCCGAGGCGGCAACGGCGACCGACACCGGGGCCAGGCTGGCGCGCAGGCCGGCCAGGTCGGTGAAGTCGAAACCGGCCAGCGCCATTTCGCCGCCCAGTGCGCGCAGCACGCGCCAGCCTTCACGGGCCTCGCCGGGCAGCTTGCCGCCGGCACGGGCCGACTGCTCGCGACCATCGAGGTTGGTCAGGGTGGCGTCGATTTCCGGCAGTGCGCCGATCGGCAGGATCACGTCGGCAACGTCGCGGGTGGAGACGCAGGCGAACTGGCTGAAGGCCACCACCTTGGCGCCGACCAGCGCCTTGCGCGCAGCGGGAGCGTCAGCGAAGTCCAGGCCCGGCTCCAGGCCGTACACCACGTAAGCCTGGCGCGGCTGCGCCAGCATGGTGGCCACGTCCTTGCCGGCCGGCAGCACGCCGGCGCGGGCCAGGCCCACGGCATTGGCGCCCTGCGGGATGCGGCACAGCTTGGCACCGGTGGCGGCAGCGAAGTCACGCGCAGCGGCGCGGATCGCGGCGGCCTGCGGGTGGTTCTCGGCGATGCCACCGACGATCAGCACGGTGTTGTTGCCGCCCTGCACTGCCGAACGCAGTTCCTCGCTCGCCAGCGCGTCGGCGAACTTCGACGGGGCGACGATCTGCTTGCCGGCGATGCTGAAGGCGAAGTCGAAGTCCACCGGGTTGACGACGTGGATCTTCGCGCCCTTGGTGGTCTGCGCCTTGCGCAGGCGGGCGTGCAGCAGCGGCAGTTCGTGGCGGATGTTGCTGCCCAGAACGACGATGCGGTCGGCGCCTTCGATCTCGGCCAGCGGCAGGCCGAACACTTCGGCGGTGGCGGCGTCGGAGAAATCGCGGTTGTTGATGCGGTGGTCGATGTTGTTCGAGCCCAGGCCCTTGGCCAGGCGGGCCAGCAGCGCGCCTTCCTCGTTCGAGGTGGACGGATGCACCAGCACGCCCAGGTTGTCGCCCTGGTTGGCCTTGAGGATCTCGGCGGCCGCGGCCAGGCCTTCGGCCCAGCTCACTTCCTTCCACTCGCCATTGACCTTGCGCAGCGGCTTGACCGCACGGTCTTCGCTGTACAGGCCCTGGTGCGAGTAGCGGTCACGGTCGGACAGCCAGCACTCGTTCACCGCTTCGTTGTCGCGCGGCACGGTGCGCAGCACTTCGCCGCGACGCACGTGCAGGAACAGGTTCGAACCCATCGCGTCGTGGTAGCCCAGCGACTCGCGCGCGGTCAGCTCCCACGGGCGGGCGCGGAACTGGAACACCTTGTTGGTCAGCGCGCCGACCGGGCAGACGTCGACGACGTTGCCGGACAGCTCGGTGGTCAGCGGCTTGCCGTCGAAGGTACCGATCTGCAGGTTCTCACCGCGGTACATGCCACCCAGCTCGTAGGTACCGGCAACGTCGGCGGTGAAGCGGACGCAGCGGGTGCACTGGATGCAGCGGGTCATCTCGGTGGCGACCAGCGGGCCCATGTCCTCGTCCGGCACCACGCGCTTGCGTTCGTTGAAGCGGCTGACCGAACGGCCATAGCCCAGCGACACGTCCTGCAGCTCGCACTCGCCGCCCTGATCGCAGATCGGGCAGTCCAGCGGGTGGTTGATGAGCAGGAACTCCATCACCGAGCGCTGGAACTTCAGTGCCTTTTCACTGCGGGTGGCGACCTTCATGCCATCCATCACCGGGGTGGCGCAGGCCGGCGCCGGCTTCGGCGACTTTTCCACGTCCACCAGGCACATGCGGCAGTTGGCGGCGATCGGCAGCTTCTCGTGGTAGCAGAAGCGCGGAATCGAAATGCCGGCCTTGTCGGCCGCCTGGATGATCATCGAACCCTTGGGCACGACCAGCGACTTGCCATCGATTTCGATGGTCACGTGATCCGGTGGCACGTTCGGGTTTACGGGTTGCGCGCTCATGCGGCGGCTGCCTCCACCTTCTTGCCGTCAACCATCGAATGACCGTTGACGATGTAGTACTCGAATTCGTCCCAGAACTGGCGCAGGAAGCCCTGGATGGGCCATGCAGCCGCTTCACCGAACGCACAGATGGTGTGGCCTTCGATCTGGCCGGCCACCGCCTTCAGCTGGTGCAGGTCTTCCATCGTGGCCTTGCCGGCGACGATGCGCTCCAGCACGCGGTGCATCCAGCCGGTGCCTTCACGGCACGGGGTGCACTGGCCGCACGATTCCTTGTGGAAGAACTGGCTGATGCGGCAGGCGAACTTGACGCAGCAGACGCTGTCGTCGAGCACCACGATCGCACCCGAACCCAGGCCGGAGCCCAGCGCACGGATGGTGTCGTAGTCCATCGGCAGGTCCTTCAGCTCGGCCGCGGTCAGCACCGGCATCGACACGCCGCCCGGGATCGCACCCTTCAGCGTGCGGCCCGGACGCAGGCCACCGGCCATTTCCAGCAGGTCGTGGAATTTGGTGCCGAGCGGCACTTCGAAGTTGCCGCCGTTCTGCACGCAGCCGGACACCGAGAAGCACTTCGGGCCGCCGTTGGCGGTCAGGCTCAGGCCCTTGAACCACTCAGGACCGTTGCGGATGATCGCCGGCACCGAACCATAGGTTTCGGTGTTGTTGATCGTCGACGGCTTGCCGTACAGGCCGAAGTTGGCCGGGAACGGCGGCTTGTAGCGCGGCTGGCCCTTCTTGCCTTCCAGCGATTCCATCAGCGCGGTTTCTTCGCCGCAGATGTACGCGCCGGCGCCCAGCGCACCGTAGATGTCGATGTCCACGCCCGAGCCCATCACGTTCTTGCCCAGCCAGCCATTTGCATACGCGTCGGCCAGGGCCTGCTCGAAGTGCTCGAACGGCTCGTGGTGGAACTCACCACGCAGGTAGTTGTAACCCACGGTCGAACCGGTGGCGTAGCAGGCGATTGCCATGCCTTCCACCACCGAATGCGGGTTGTAGCGCAGGATGTCGCGATCCTTGCAGGTGCCCGGCTCGGATTCGTCCGAGTTGCAGAGGATGTACTTCTGCATGTTGCCCTTGGGCATGAAGGACCACTTCAGGCCGGTCGGGAAGCCGGCGCCACCGCGGCCACGCAGGCCCGAGGCCTTGACCATCTCGATGACCTGCTCCGGCGGGATCTTCTCTTCGAGGATCTTGCGCAGGGCGGCGTAGCCACCGGTCTTCAGGTAGCTTTCGTACGACCACGGGGTGTCGTAATGCAGGGTGGTGTAGACCACCTGGTGCGGCAGCGGCGCGGGGCCGACCGGACCCTTGGATTCGTGGTGATGTGCCATGCCCTTACTCCAGCCCGTCCAGCAGCTCGTCGACCTTTTCCAGGGTCAGACGCTCATGGTAGTGACCGTTGATGACCATCATCGGCGCGCCGCCGCAGCCGGCCAGGCACTCTTCCTCGCGCTTGAGGTAGACGCGGCCGTCCGGGGTCGATTCACCGTGCTTGATGCCCAGCTTCTTCTCGCAATGGCGGACGATGTCCTCGGCGCCATTGAGCCAGCAGCTGATGTTGGTGCAGATGGCCACATTGTTGCGGCCCACCTTCTCGGTCTCGAACATCGAGTAGAAGCTGGCGACCTCGTAGGCCCACACCGGCGGCAGGTCCAGGTACTTGGCCACGCCGGCGATCAGTTCGTCGGTCAGCCAGCCCTGGTTCTGCTCCTGGGCCGCATGCAGGCCCTGCAGCACGGCAGAGCGCTTGCGGTCCGGCGGGAACTTGGACAGCCAGTGATCGATGTGAGCGCGGGTCTTGTCGCTCAGCACCACCATCGGGTCGACGTCGCGCGCCGCCTCGAAATTACCTGTCGCCTTCATCGGCCGACCTCAGCGAAATGCATAACGTGAAATTCCAGAAACTGCGGCGCCGGCTTGCGCCGGCTGCCTGCAGCGGGCGTTGGCGTGGCGGACGGCATTACCGGTCAACCTCGCCGAACACCAGGTCGTAGGTACCGATCATCGCCACCACGTCGGCCAGCATGTGGCCGCGCACGATCGAATCGATCGAGGACAGGTGGGCGAAGCCCGGTGCACGCAGGTGCACGCGGAACGGCTTGTTGGCGCCATCGGAGACCAGGTAGCAGCCGAACTCGCCCTTGGGCGCTTCCACTGCCGCGTAGGTTTCGCCGGCCGGCACGCAATAGCCTTCGCTGAACAGCTTGAAGTGGTGGATCAGCGCTTCCATGTCGTCCTTCATGTCCTCGCGCTTGGGCGGAGCGACCTTGAAGTTCTTGACCATGACCGGGCCCGGGTTGGCCTTCAGCCACGCCACGCACTGCTTGATGATGCGGTTGGACTCGCGCATTTCGGCAACGCGGACCAGGTAGCGGTCGTAGCAGTCGCCTTCCTTGCCCAGCGGGATGTCGAAATCGACGGCATCGTACTTCGCATACGGACGCTTCTTGCGAAGGTCCCAGGCGATGCCCGAGCCGCGCAGCATCACGCCGGTCATGCCCCACTGATGGGCCAGTTCCGGAGTGACCACGCCGATGCCGACGGTACGCTGCTTCCAGATACGGTTGTCGGTCAGCAGGGTCTCGTATTCGTCGATACGCTTGGGGAACTCGACGGTGAAGTTCTCCAGGAAGTCCAGCAGCGAGCCTTCACGCGAAGCATTGAGCTGCTTCAGCGCCTTGCCCTTGTGCCAGCGCGATTCCTTGTACTTCGGCATGTGGTCCGGCAGATCGCGGTAGACACCGCCCGGACGGTAGTACGCCGCGTGCATGCGCGCGCCGGAGACCGCTTCATAGCAGTCCATCAGCTCTTCGCGCTCGCGGAAGGCGTACAGCATCACCGCCATCGCACCCAGGTCGAGCGCGTTGGAGCCCAGCCACATCAGGTGGTTGAGGATGCGGGTGATTTCGTCGTACATGGTGCGGATGTACTGCGCACGCTCCGGCGCCTCGATGCCCATCAGGGTCTCGATCGCGCGCACGTAGGCGTGCTCGTTGCACATCATCGACACGTAATCCAGGCGATCCATGTAGCCGATCGACTGGTTGAACGGCTTGGACTCGGCCAGCTTTTCGGTACCACGGTGCAGCAGACCCACGTGCGGGTCGGCGCGCATGATGGTTTCGCCGTCCATTTCCAGGATCAGGCGCAGCACACCGTGAGCGGCCGGATGCTGCGGGCCGAAGTTCATGGTGTAGTTGCGGATTTCCTGCCGGCTTTCGGCGGCGTTGCTGGCGAAGGCCTCGCCGGCCTGGTGTACGTGGCTCACTTCACTGCCTCCTGCGCGCGCTCACCCTCTGCGGTCTGCAGACGGGCGTCGTCGCGGATCACGCGCGGCACGCCGACACGCGGCTCCACCGAGGTGACCGGTTCGTAGATCACGCGCTTCTTTTCTTCGTCGTAGCGGACTTCGACATTGCCGATCAGCGGGAAGTCCTTGCGGAACGGATGGCCGACGAAACCGTAGTCGGTCAGGATCCGGCGCAGGTCCGGGTGGCCTTCGAAGATCACGCCGTACAGGTCGAACGCTTCGCGCTCGAACCAGTTCAGGCCCGGCCAGATGCCGGTCAGCGAGGACACCACCGGCAGCGCTTCGTCAGGGGCGAAGCAGCGCAGGTGCATCATCAGGTTGTGCTGGTACGAACGCAGCTGGGCGACCACGGCGAAACGCTGGGTCGGCATGTGCTGCGGGCGGGCACCGTCGGCGCCGTTTTCCTCGGTGGGGAACTCGCCCCACGCGAAACGGCCCTGGGCCTTGCCTTCGACGCCACGGCTGAAGCCCTGCGAGGACACGTCGGCGGTGTCCCATTCGTCGGAGCCATAACCGAGGTAGTCGACGCCGCAGAGATCCACGGCCTGCTCGAAACCAAACTCGTCACGCAGCGCCAGGGCGGTGGCGTGCCACTCGGCGGCAGGCACTTCCAGCGTCACTTCGCCGCGGGGTTCGACCACGATGACCTTCGCACCTGCGAAACGTGCGGAGAGTCGGTCGATGAAGGATGCTTGCTCTGCCATGGGGGCTTGGCGCGCTCTTGTCAGGTGAAGGGGTCAGCGGGCGATGGTCTGTGTACGCCAGATCTTCTTCTGCAGCTGCAGGATCCCGTACACCAGCGCCTCGGCGGTCGGCGGGCAGCCCGGGACGTAGACGTCCACCGGCACCACGCGATCACAGCCGCGCACCACAGAATAGGAGTAGTGGTAATAGCCGCCACCATTGGCGCAGCTACCCATCGAGATGACCCACTTCGGGTCCGGCATCTGGTCGTAGACCTTGCGCAGCGCCGGGGCCATCTTGTTGACCAGGGTACCGGCCACGATCATCACGTCGGACTGACGCGGCGACGGGCGGAACACCACGCCGTAGCGGTCAAGGTCCAGGCGCGCGGCGCCGGCGTGCATCATCTCGACCGCGCAGCAGGCCAGACCGAAGGTCATCGGCCACATCGAGCCGGTGCGTGCCCAGTTCAGCAGTGCATCGACGCTGGTGGTGACGAAGCCCTTTTCCAGCAGCGGGTTGTCGCCTTCCGGCCGCAGGATGTCATCAACCCGGCCTTCCGGCGTGGGGTTGTTCATGAGGCCATCGAGAGTCTGTATCACTCCCATTCCAGCGCTCCCTTCTTCCAGACGTAAATGAAACCGAGGAACAGCATGCCGACGAACAGGCCCATGGTGATGAGCGAACGGGCACCCAGCTCCATGAAGACCTGGGTCCACGGCACGATGAAGATGATTTCCAGGTCGAAGACGATGAACTGGATCGCGATCAGGTAGTAGCGCACGTCGAACTTCATGCGCGCGTCTTCGAAGGCCTCGAAGCCGCACTCGTACGGCGACAGCTTTTCCAGATCGGGGCGGCGGGGACCGAGGAATCGACCAACCAGCATCAGCGTAATGCCGATACCGGTGGCAACGATCAGAAACAGCAGAGACGGCAAATATTCGGCCAGCACAGCGATTCTCTCTTGCCTCTGCCGCTGCGCCTGCAGGCGCTTTGGCATGGGGGAGTGGACGGGAATCTGCCTGGCGCCTTGCGCGCCAGACGAACCCGCTTTACTTACAAATGGTGCCCAAGAGGGGACTCGAACCCCTACGACTTGCGTCGCTACCACCTCAAGGTAGTGCGTCTACCAATTCCGCCACCTGGGCAAACGATCACATCAGACTATCTTCCCGATGCGCCGCGTATTGTAACCGGCTTCAGTCTTTCTGGGAGCCTTCCGAAGGCTTTTCTTCACCAGAAACCGAAGATTCCGCCTGAGCCGGCACATTCGCAGCCGGAACCGGGGCGGCCGGGACCGCATCGGCCTTCGGAACGGCCGGCAGTTCGCCCGCCGGAGCCGCCGGAGCAACTGCCGCCGGTGCGGACATCAGACCCAGATCCTGGTCGGCCGCCGGGCGGCTGCCATGGCCGGCATACCAGGCCATGAAGAGGCTGATGCCGAAGAACACGACAGCCAGCCACTTGGTCGACTTGGACAGGAAGTTCGAGGCGCCACGCGCACCGAACACCGTACCCGAGGCACCGGCACCAAAGCCCGAACCCGCCGCCGCACCCGAGCCACGCTGCATCAGGATCAGCGCGATCATGGCCACAGCGACCAGCACGTAGACGACATTGAGGATCAACATCAGCATTGGAAACCGCCCTCGGACAAAACTTCTAGGATTAGTTCGCGGCCGCCGCCCGTGCGATGGCCAGGAAGTCCGCGGCCACCAGGGAGGCGCCGCCGACCAGCCCACCATCGACATCCGGCTGCGCGAACAGTTCCCCGGCATTGTCGGGCTTCACGCTACCGCCGTAAACAATGGGCAGTGAATCAGCGATTCTAGCATCGATACGCGCGACTTCGCCACGGATGAAGGCGTGCACCTGCTGCGCCTGCTCCTTGGTAGCGGTACGGCCGGTACCGATGGCCCAGACCGGCTCGTAGGCGACCACGGCCTTGGCGAAACCGGCCGCGCCGACCAGCTCCAGCACCGGCGCCAGCTGGCTGGCGATGACCGCTTCGGTCTGCCCGGCCTCGCGCTGCTCCAGGGTCTCGCCCACGCACAGCACCGGCACCAGGCCGGCGTGCTGGGCGGCGGCGAACTTGCGCGCGACCAGCTCGCTGCTTTCGTGGTGGTACTGGCGGCGTTCGGAATGGCCGACCAGGCCATAGCGGGCGCCGACCTCGACCAGCATGGCGGCGCAGACCTCGCCGGTGTAGGCGCCCTTCTCGTTACTGCTCACATCCTGCGCGCCAAAGGCCAGGCCGGTCTCGCCGAAGTCCTCGACCAGCTCCCCCAGGTAGGGCAGCGGCGGCAGGATCACCACGTCCACCCTCTCCAGCGGCAGCCCGGCGGCGACCTGCCCCAGCAGTTCATTGGCGAATTGACGGCTGCCATGCAGCTTCCAGTTTCCGGCGACGATCTTGCGGCGCATGAGCGGGTGGCTCCTGTGTGAAGTCAGCCGGTCATGATACCCGTTACGGCAAAAATCCGTTTCTTTGTAAGCGGTTACATGGATTTTCAGCCAACGGCGCAGCCCCTCGTGGCGGGGGTTTGGCTGGGTTGGTCGCAGAAAGCCCGGTTGGATTGGTGGGCTTGGCCGGGGGGGGGGGGGGGGGGGGGGGGGGCGGGGACCCCCGCGGGGGGGGGGGGGGGGGGGGGGCGGGGGGGCGGCGCGCC
>NZ_JAWIRS010000020.1:33252-79776 GCF_036320005.1 Stenotrophomonas sp. SMYL11 | reverse complement strand
CAATGGCTTTGACCGATGTGGAGGTCTTGCAGGCCTCCTTGGCGACCAGCAGTTTGAAACGCGCGTCGTATCTGTTCATGTATCCCTCGGGGTTGGATCTGGTGTCCAACTCCCGGGGGTCACTTCAGGGATGGGTTTACGGCGTGTGCTGGCTGAGGCCCCCTGCCTCCCAAACCCAGCAACAACTCGGCGCCAAACGCCTCAACCCCGCGCCTTACCCGGATTCACCAGATTGCCGAAGAAGATCGCGTTGATCAGCAATCGATCCGTGCCGTGCCAGTACTTGCGATGTGCCGGATCATCGGCAAACAGCACCACGTTGCCCTGCCCTTGCGCCGACACCAGCAGCCACGCGCTGCCGGCCACCCGCGCGCGGTTGCGCTCGGACAGGTAACCATTCACCCGCGGCGGCGTGTCGATGCGCACCACCGTCGAGAACGGGTTCGCGCTCGGCTGCAACGTCACCGTGTTTTCCTTGTTGATTGCCAGCTGCCGGCGTGGCACGCCGAACGCCAGCGGATGGCTGGTATCCACGTCTGCACTGAGGATGTTGCCGCTGACCCGCTCGATCGCAGCGATGTCACGCTGGTCGCCGAACGCACGGCGGCTCTCGTCAGCGGTTTCTTCTTCCTTGCCAAGCTTCTCGCCGTCGGCCAGCTTCTGTTCAATCGCCCACTTCGAGGCACCGCCGTACGTCACCAACGAACCACCGGCCTGTACCCAGCGCTTCAGCGCCGCCACTGCCGTCACGTCAACGCCGGTATAGGTTCCGCCGGACAAAACGATGGTGGTGTAACGGTCCAGCGGCACTTTGCCCAGCTGCTGCGGATCCAGCTTGCTGGCCGGCAACCGCAGCTGCTGGTCCAACAGGAACCACGCCGATCCAATTTCGGTGGCGGCCACGCCCTCGCCCATCACCAGTGCCACCGACGGCTTGCGCAGCGCTTTGACGCCGTCACTGCCGAGGTCGATGCCTTCGCGGCTGCGGCCACTGGACAGCGCGTGCACCTGCACACCTGCCTCGCGTGCGGCAGACGTCACTGCCTCAAGCAACGCCGTGCCCTGCAGTGGTTGCCCGGCCACGGGAATCACCAGGCTGCCGGCGGCGAAGCTGGCCTCGCCCTGCGTCGTCACGGTGGTGAACGGCTGGAATGCCGCGCGTGCATTCACGCCCTTGCCCTGTAGCGCAGCCAACGCGCGCCCGGCGTTGTAGTCGCGCCAGTCGATCGCGTAGGCGAATCCTGCCTGGCCACCCAGTACCGCGCCCGGCTCTGCCGCCGGCGCTGTCACGCGTGCACCGCCGTCGATACGGCTGCGGCTACCGGCGAAGGCCACACCGTAGGCCGGTGCGATGGCATAACTGGTGCTGCCGTAGAACACATCGCCCTTGATCGGCGGCGTCTCGGCAAAGATCGAATGCACCAGACGGAACTGCGCCTGCTGCACCGGCACCACGTAAGCGTTGCCGGCATCGAAGCGTTGCCCATCGACAGTGACGTCACGATCCAGCGCGCGCACCTCGATGCGATGCAGCAGCAACAGTTCCAGCAAACGACGGGTCAATGCGGGGTCATGCGCATCGCCGAATACGAAGCTCTTCACCGGCTGCTGTGCGGCCTGCTTCAACGCGCTCTGGAAGAACTGCTTCTGCAGGTCGAACAGGCCACTGCGCTCGGCTACCGCGCCGCGCACCGTGCCCAGCCCGGTAGCGACCTGGTTGCGGATGGTGAACGGGAAGGTCAGCAGGCCATTCACCGATTCCTGTACGCGGCCACGCGAGCTGGCCTGCTCGACGGTAACGCCGACGGCGCCGTGGAAGTCCGGATAGGTGGAACCGTACACCGGCGAGAAGTTGTCGAAATTCTCGCCGGTGTAGTACAGCGACCCCAGCGCATCCAGCGCCTGCGCGTGGTATTTCGCCAGGGTCTTGTTGAACTCGTATGACGCCGCCGGAATCAGCGGGCTGTGCATGCTCTTCGGCGACGGTTCGAAGTAATAAGTGCTGTCCTTGCCCATCTCGTGGAAGTCGATCTGCACGTTGGGATACCACTGATGAAACACCTCTACCTTCGGCCGCGAGTCCTGCTGCGTCAGGGCCAGCCAGTCGCGGTTGAGATCGGTGAAGTAGTGGTTGGTGCGGCCCTGCGGGAACGGCTCGACGTGTTCCTTGTCGGCCGGGTCGGCCGAAGCCGGATCGGAGGCCCACGCGTTGTGCCAGTTGGCGGCACGATCGCGGCCATCCGGGTTCTGCGCCGGATCGAACAGCACCACTGCCTGCTGCAGCCACTGCTGGGTTTCGGCGCTGCGGTTGGCCACCAGGTAGTAGGCCGTCAGCATCGCCGCCTCGGCACTGGAGGTCTCGTTGCCATGCACGCTGTAGCCCAGCCACACCACCACCGGGCTGTCACCGGCGGCGCTGCGCGGCTGCGCCGGATCGGCCAGGGTCGCGTGCTGCTGGCGGATCTGTTCCAACCGCGCGTGATTGCCTGCGGCAGTGACGGTGGCGATCAGCAGCGGGCGGCCCTCATAGCTGCGACCGATCTCGCGCACGCTGATCTTGTCCGAGCGTTTCGCAAGTTCCTGGAAGTACGCCACCAACTGGTCGTGCCGGGTGTAACGGCTGCCGATCGGGTAGCCGAGGAACTGCTCCGGCGTGGGCACCGCTGCATCGAACGCCGCTGCGTCGGTGACCTGCGGAAAGAAGTACGCGCTCTGTGCCTGCACCGGCTGCAGCGAGGACAGTGCGGTGGCGGCGGCAAGCAGCAACGGAAGAACGGCACGACGATGCAAGGACACGATGACTCCCCTGGAACACAACGGCAGACAGTCGCGCGGCCGGTCCCTTCAGGTGACCGGCTGCGGCGGATGGATCAGAAGCGGTAGTCGAAGCCCAGCGTGAAGTAGCGGCCACGCAGGTCGTACTGGCTGAAGTCGTACGGCGCGCGGATGCCCGGGAACGAGGCGTCGTACGGCGGCGTCTTGTCGGCCAGGTTCTGCACCTTGGCGTACACGGTCAGCTTGTCGATGCCGGTGTAGGCCAGGTACAGGTCGTACTGGCTGTAGCTGCCGACACGCTGCTGCACGGCCTTGGCGGCGGTACTGGCTTCCTGGCGGTAGCTGCTGGTGTAGTACCAGGTCACGGCTGCGTTGAAGTCGCCGTACTTCCAGTCCAGCGTGGTGGTGGCCTTGTCCTTGGGCAGGGTCGCGCCCAGGTTGCTGCCGGCGTAGTCCACCAGTGGGCCGCCGACCACGGTCGGGCGACGGTAGTCGCGCACGTGGGTGTAGGCCGAGGACACGGTGAAGTCACCCAGCGCAGCGGTCAGGATGCGCTGGCGCAGCTCGACGTCGATGCCCGAGGTCTTCAGCTCGCTCAGGTTCTGGTAGCGGTTGTAGACCGCCTGCAGCTTGCCGCGCTCATCGCGCTGCACCGCACCGGCCACATTGTCGTTGACCAGGGTCTGGGTGTTGTTGGTGCCGACCAGGTTGTCCAGCTGGATGCGGTAGTAGTCCACGCTCAGGTTGGTGTTGGCCCACGGCGACAGCACCACGCCGAAGTTCACGCTCTTGGTGTGCTCGGGCTTCAGTTCGTTGTTGCCGACGGTGAAGAAGGTCGGGTTCTGGCGCGAGCCCGGCACGTCCGGATCACGCGGATCGACCACGCTGCCGTAGGCGATGCTGGTGCTGTTGGAGTTTTCCGACAGCGACGGTGCACGGAAGCCCTTCGAGGCGGAGGCACGCACCAGCAGGAAGTCGAGCGGCTGCCAGCGCAGGCCGATCTTCGGCGAGAACGCATCGCCGAAATCATCGTAGTGATCGGCGCGCGCGGCAGCGGACAGCTCCAGCGTCGATGCCAGCGGCACGTTCACTTCGGCGTAGGCCGCACTGACCTGGCGCTTGCCGTGCACTTCGGCGATGGCCGGGCGCACCTGCAGACCGGCGTCGATCTGCCACGGGTTGTTGGAATCGAGCTTCTCGCGGCGCCACTCGGCACCGGCGGCGAAGCCGATCTCGCCGGCCCAGGTATGGCCCAGGCTGCCGGAAATCTTCGCATCGATGCCCTGCAGCTTGGACTCGGCCGGACGCAGCGTGGCGATGTTGATCGAGTCGCGCACCGACTGCGGCGTCGCCGCCGGATTCAGCAGGTTGTAGCTGCCCGAGGCCAGCGCATCGGCCAGCGCCCAGCGGTTGGCGAAACCACCGGAGACGCTCTCGCGCTCGCTGCTGCGCGCGCCGAACGCGGCCATTTCCCAGTCCCACTTCGCGGTGGTGCCACGCAGGCCGAACACGCCGCGGTAGGCGGTGGAGCGGTTGGTCTTGAGCGTGCCGCCCAGGTCGAAGAAGGTGTATTCGATCGGGATCGCACGGCCGTACGGGTTGTACGGATTGCTGGCCGGCAGCAGCGACGGCACCGGCTCGGCCAGGCCACTGTCCGCGTTCAATGCGAAGCGGCCGCTCTCCAGGGTGAAGAACGGGCTGCTGCCAAACCACGCGGTGCTCTTGATCTGGCTGTACAGCACTTCGCCGAAGGCTTCGACGTTGTCGTTCAGGCGGAAGGTGCCGTTGGCATAGGCCTGGTAGCGCTTGGTCGAAGGAATCAGCGTGGTGAACGGCGCCTGGTTGAAACCGCAGGTATCACCGGCCAGGCCGTCGATCGGCGCGCTGGCAACGCGGGTGGTACCGGTCGGGCAGTTGCCGTTGGCATCGAGCATCGGTACCGACACGCCGTTGACCAGGTAGCGCGCACCCTTGGCCGACCAGCCGTTCCAGCGGCCGCCGGGCTTGTCGGTGTAGATGCCGCTCTTTGTCAGGTTGCGTTCGTCCTGATCCAGGCGTTCGCGGTTGTAGCCCTGCAGGCTGAAGAGGATGTTGTAGCCGTCGGTATCGAGATCACCGAGGCCGCCGACGAACTTCAGGTTCTGCTCGTGCAGGCCGCCCTGGTCGGCACCGCCGAAGCTGCCGCCGATCTCGGCGCCTTCGAAGTTCTGCCGGGTGATGATGTTGACCACGCCGGCCACGGCATCAGAGCCATACACCGCCGAGGCGCCGTCCTTGAGCACTTCGATGCGCTCGACCGCGACCAGCGGCAGCGCGTTGAGATCGACGAAGGTGTCGGACAGGCCGCCGGCCGGGAAGCCGTAGTTGGCCAGGCGACGGCCGTTGAGCAGCACCAGCGTGTTCTTCTGCGACAGGCCACGCAGGCCGATGCCGGCCGAGCCGGAGGCCCAGCCGTTGTTGGTGGTTTCGTTGCTGGCGTTGCCGGTGTTGGCCGAGATCGAACGCAGCACGTCGGCCACGGTGGCCTTGCCGGTCTGTTCCAGCTGCTGGCGGCCGATCACCTGCACCGGGTTGGAGGCCTCGGTATCGGTGCGCTTGATGTTGGAACCGGTGACGCGCACGGCAGCCAGGGTGCTGGCTTCGCCACTGGCGTCGGCGGAGGTTTCGGCGGCGGCGGACAAAGGCGCGGCCAAAGCGACGGCCAGGGCCGCCACGAGCAGGGTGTGCTTGGGCATGACGATGTGGGGGAGGTGGTAAGGGCGACGAAGTTCCGCAGTAGTCCATGCCTGGCCGGGGTCCAGCCAATAACATCTCTTCATACGGATATAAGAGAAACTATCATCTCTTCATCCGGATGGAAAGACTTACTTCACGAAAGTCCAACATCCGCTCAGGCTGGCCGGCCACCTGCGGCGTACAATCGCGCCATGGAAATCTTCAAAGTCTTCATGCTCGAGGCGGCGCACCGCCTCCCCAACGTGCCGCCGGGGCACAAGTGCGCGCGCCTGCATGGCCACTCGTTCCGGGTGGAACTGAAGGTCGAGGGCGAGCCCGGCGCGCAGACCGGCTGGATCATGGATTTCGGCGACGTGAAGGCGGCCTTCCAGCCGATCTACGACCGCCTGGACCATCACTATCTCAATGACATCCCAGGCCTGGAGAACCCGACCAGCGAGAACCTGGCGGTGTGGATCTGGAACGAGCTCAAGCCCAGCCTCCCGGCGCTGAGCGAGATCACCGTGCACGAAACCTGCACCTCCGGCTGCCGCTATCGCGGCCCGGCCACCTGATCAACCCATTGATCTGAAAGGATTTCCAAAGGCGCCCAGGGCGCCTTTGTTATTTTTGTTGCATTGCCGCATCAAGGGCGTATGCTGCATTGCATCAAGCCACTCCCTGACGCCCCCATGGCCACCGCCTTCAGCGATCGCTTCAGTGATGCCACCCGCCAGCTCGCTGCCGCAGCAACGCGTGCGAACCGGTTGGCGTTGGAGAACGCGGAAAGCATGTTCGGCGTGCAGCTGAAGGTGATGGAGCGCAACCTGACCGCGACCGGCGGCTGGCTGGGTGAACTGGCCCGCGGCGAGGATGCGGCCGGGACGCTCTCCAAGGGTGCGCAGCTGTGGCAGGACAACCTGCAGCGGCTGGGCCAGGCCCAACAGGACGTGGTCGGTCTCGGCCTGCAGGCCAGCAAGGCATGGTCCGAACTGGTGCAGGGCTACAACGAATCAACGGCGGACGCGAGCAACCACTGACGCGACGCAACGCTCATTGCGTGGGTCCCTCCCCCCACGCAATCCGGACCCGGCAGATCCCTCCCTCTGCCGGGTCTTTTTTTTGCCTGGCGTTCGGATTCCAAAGCGCTACTTCGCCTGGACTCTCTGCGAGCTGAGGGGCCCCGCCGGGGTGGGCAGGGGCCTGGGCAAATGTCCCCCGGCGCCGGCCGTTGGCCGTCACCTCCTCCTTTACTTTGCCCAGACCCCTGCCCTCCCCGACGAGGCTCGGCTTGCGGTGAGTAGAGCACAGCGATCGCGGCAGCCTTTCAATGAGGCGCCGACGAACTCCGAACGCGGGGCGGAGGCCCTTGCGTACGAAGTAAAGGGGGAGGTGACGGCCAACGGCCGGCGCCGGAGGACATTCGTACGCAAGGGCCTCCGCCCTGCGCCACGCAGAACACACCGCGCAGGAACCTCAGCGCCCCCGGCTACCGTGCCAATGCTGGTGCCACGCCTGGAACATCAGCACGTTCCACAGGTGCGTGTGCCACTTGCGCTCGCCGCGCAGGAACGCCTCCCAGATACCGCGCACGCGTGCCACATCGAAGCAGCCCTGGTTGCGCAGCAGCTGCGGGTCCAGCAATGCCTCCGCCCAGTCGCGCAATGGACCGGCCAGCCAACGCGCCATCGGCGGACCGAAGCCGCGCTTGGGGCGATACACCAGCGGTTCCGGCAGGTAGCGGGCCAACAGGTGCTTGAGGATCCGCTTGTGCTCACCGTCGTGGTACTTCAGGTGCTGCGGCAGGCGCCAGGCCAGGCGAACCACTTCCATGTCCAGCAACGGCGCACGCGTCTCCACGCCCGCCGCCATGCCGGCACGGTCGACCTTGGCGAGAATGCCCTCGGCCAGGTCCATGCGGAAATCCAACAGCTGGATGCGCGCCTCGGCCGGCAGCGCGGTGTCCTGCTGCTGGAAGATCGTCATCGGCTCACGTGCCCCCAGCACCACCTGCGCCGGCTGCCGCCAGCGGGTGACACGTTGCAGGTAATGCCCTTCCACATCGTTGGCGGCAACCTCGGCCACCAGTGCGCGCCAGCCACCGAGGCGGCCACGCTCGACGTTCATGCGGTTGCCACTGCGCCGCGCCAGATCACGCACCCAGTCCGGCAGGCCACCGCAGAGGCGTGCATTGCGCAGCGCGCGGCCATAGCTGGGATGACCGAAGAACAGCTCATCGCCACCGTCGCCGGTCAGCGCCACCGGCTTGCGCGCGCCCAGCAGTTCACTCGCCAGCAGGGTCGGCAGCTGCGAGGCATCGGCAAACGGCTCGCACCAGACCTGTGGCAGCCGCTGCAGCAGATCCAGGCCCTGCCGCGCGTCCATCCGGTGCAAGTGGTGCTGCACGCCCAGATGACGCGCGACCTGCGAGGCCCAGTCGCTCTCATCATGCCCGGGATCATCGAAGCCGACCGTCCACGCCTCGATCGGCAAGGTCGATTGGGCCTGCATCATCGCCGTCACCAGCGACGAGTCGGTGCCGCCGGACAGGAACGCGCCACAGGCCAGTGGCGAGTGCATGCGTGAAGCGATGGCTCTCTGCAGTACGGCTTCCAGCTGGTCGGTGGCCTGCGCCAGGCTCGGCGCTGGCTGCAGGGGTTCCTGCAATGCGCTCTGCATCGCGTCGCGTGCGCACCAGTAGCGTGCGCCCCCTTCCGCCGCTTGGTTGGAACCGCCGGCAGCGTGGTCATCCAGATCGACGCGCAGCACCGCGCCGGCCACCAGCTTGTGGATGCCCCGGTAGATGGTGTGCGGCGCCGGCACATAGTCGTGCCGCAGCAACAGGCTCAGCGCATCCTGGTCGATGCTCGGCGCGAAGCCGGCGAAGGCCTGCAGCGCCTTCATTTCCGAGGCGAACAGGAACTGGCCCTGGAACCAGCCGTAATACAGCGGCCGCTCGCCCACCGGATCACGCGCCAACCACAACGTACGCGACTCACGGTCCCAGACACTGAAGCCAAAAGCTCCCTCGATGCGCGACAGGGTCCGCTCCACACCCCACTCGATGATCGCCTGCAGCAGCAACCGGGCATCGCTGCAGCTGCGCGGCAGATCACGCAGCTGCGACTGCAGGTCGGCGCGGTTGTACAGACGCCCGTCCAGGCACAGCACGTAACGGCCACAGTCCGAGCTCAGCGGCTGCAGCGGGGTATCGGTCGGCGCCCGGCAATGGCCCAGCGCGAGGCCGGCCTCGGCGTCGGTCCAGTAACCGATGCGGCCCCGGCCACGCTGCTGCAGGGCGCGCAGCATCGGCGCCAGCTGCTGCAGCAGGTGTTCGTCCTCGGCGGGCGGCAGCCAGGCCCCGACCACGCCGCTCATCGGGCACCTCCGCAGCGGCAGCGGCGGGACGGGTTCAGCAGGCAGGGGGCGGCGAGCGACATGGGAACGGCACGCGGAGCGGAGGAGACTCCATGCTCGGCGCCCCACCTGCCCCGCGTCAGTCGCTTTGCTGTCAGCGATGGTCACCAGACGTATCACGAAGGTAACGTTTTGTAACGGCACCAAGCTATGCTGGACGCCAAGTTGTTGCCAGGCCTGAGGCCCGGCCCGAGCGCCAGCAACCCCGGCTGAATGGCGCCCGCCCCCGGGACCCGGGCGGCCCGCAGGCTGGGATAGCATCGCCGCGCTCGTGCCGTGGCGGTACGTTTGCGCCCACGGAGGCCTTGAAAATGCTGGATATCGTACTGGTTGAAGACGATGCCCGCCTGGGTACGATGGTCAGCGACTATCTGCAGCGGCATGGCTACCAGGTGGCCCACGAGCGCAGTGGCGAGCGCGCGGTGGCCCGGATCCTGGCCGAGAAGCCGGCCCTGGTCCTGCTCGATGTCGGCCTGCCCGATCAGGATGGTTTCGAAGTGTGTCGGCAGATCCGGCCCCACTATGACGGCATCATCTGTGTGCTGACCGCCCGCACCGACAACATCGACCAGGTGCTGGGACTGGAGCTGGGGGCCGACGATTACATCGGTAAACCGATCGAACCGCGGGTGCTGCTGGCCCGCCTGCGGGCCCACCTGCGCCGCCATCGCCGGGTCGAACCGCGCGACGGCAGCCTGCGCTTCGGTGAGCTGAACATCGACCCCTCCACCCGCAATGTGCACCTGCAGGGCGGCCTGCTGGAGCTGACCACGGCCGAGTTCGACCTGCTGTTCCTGCTGGCCAGCAACGCCGGCCAGATCCTGGACCGCGATGCGCTGCTGCGCGGCCTGCGTGGCATCGCCTTTGACGGCCTGGACCGTTCGATCGATGCGCGCATCTCGCGCCTGCGCCGCAAGCTGGGCGACAACCCTGAACAACCGGAGCGGATCAAGACCGTCCGTGGACGCGGCTACCTGTTCAGCCGCTCGGCATGGGGATGAAGCGCACGCACTCGGCGATGCGCGGCCACGCCTTCCACTTCCTGCGCTACGGCATCGGCTTCCTGGTCGCCCACCTGCTGCTGATCGTGCTGGGCCTGTGGGCCTGGGATGCGCTGCTGGAAGACCGCACCGAAGCCAGCCTGCTGGCCGAGATGCGTGGCACCCATGCGCTGCTGCAGCAACGCTTCGCGGAAACACCACGCGACCAGTGGCCGGCGCTGGCACGAGGGCTCGACGCCGACTTCGCCTATGCCCTGCGGATGGTGCCGCTGGCCGAGGCGGAGAAGGCGCTGTCGGCCAGCCAGCGACCGCCGTTCAACAACGGCCGGGCGCAGATCGACCTGGAGCACATGCGCAGCCTGCAGCGGATCGGCGACAGCGACTACGCGGTGATGCTGGGGCCGTTGGACGAAGCGCTGCCCGACGAGGGCTGGCAGGACAGCGAAGTGTCCGGCGTGGCGATCCTGCTGCTGATCCTGATGGTGGCCGTAGCCCTGCCGATGTACGTAATGGTCTACCGCCTGTGGCGCGATGTGTCGCAGCTGGCGCAGGCCGCGCGGCAGATGCGCGACGGCCAGCTGGACACGCGTGCGCCACGCGCCGGCACCGCGCTGGTGCGGCCGCTGGCCAATGCCTTCAACCACATGGCCGAGCAGCTGCAGCAGCTGCTGGAGAGCCAGCGCGTGCTGGCGCAGGCGGTGGCGCACGAAGTCCGCACGCCGTTGGCGCGGATGCGCTTCGGCCTGGCCGACCTGGAGGACACCGGGCTGGATGAGATACAGCGCGATGCGCTGGGCGGGCTGCGCACCGATGTTGATCGGCTGCAGCACCTCACCGATGCCGGCGTCGAATACGCCGCACTCGGTCGTTGCCATCAGCTGACCCGCCAGCGCCTGCAGCTGGCGGCACTGGTCCGTGGCGTGGTGGCCCAGTTCGCACCGCTGCCGATGCCGGTACAGCAGGTGCTGTCGCCGACAGGCCTGGTCAACGTCAACCGGCATATGCTGGAACTGGCGCTGCGCAACCTGCTCGGCAATGCCCTGCGTTACGCACGGCGGCAGATCCGTATCGCCAGCACGGTCAACGACGGCTGGCTGTGCCTGCAGGTGGAGGACGACGGCCCCGGCATCGCGCCCGAACTGCGCGGCCAGGTACTGCAACCCTATGTGCGGCTGGATCCGGGCAGCCCCGGTTTCGGCCTCGGCCTGGCGCTGGTGCAGGTGATGGCCGACAAGCATGGCGGCCACGTTGAAGTGACCGATTCGGAGCTGGGCGGCGCCTGCATCCGCCTGCACCTGCCGCTGGAAAGCGGCGGTGCCGTGGAGAGCGAGACGACCTGCTAGACCGCCGGTTCCGCGCGCGGCAAGGCAAACACGAACAGCGCGCCCTGTTCGCTGTCGCGCAGCTCGATCCGGCGCCCGTGCAGCTGCACGATGCGCTGCACGATCAGCAGGCCCAGCCCGCCGTTATCGCCGCGCCGCGCGCCCAGTGCGGCCGGCGCCTGGAACAGCTGCGCACGCAACGCGGGAGCTACTCCGGGGCCATCGTCGGCAACGCTCACCTCAACGCTGTCCTGCATCGCACGCAGGCACACCTCGATCCGGCCACCTTCCGGCGCATGCCGCAACGCGTTGTCGAGCAGATTGGTCAGCACCCGCTCGACCAGGCCCAGGTCGGCACGCACCAGCGGCAGGCCGGGCGGGAACTCGGCGTGCAGGCGCTGGTTGCGTGCCTGCGCCGACAGCTCGAATTTCTGCAGTACGTCCTGCAGCAGTTCCGGCAGCGCGAACACTTCCCACTCCAGGCGCACTTCGCCGTGCTCCAGCCGCGCCAGCTCGAACAGCGCGCGCGCCAGCCGTCCAACCTTGGCACTCTGCGCCAGCGCAATGCCGAGATAACGCCGGCGCTCATCCGGCGACAGCGTGGCGTCTTTCAATGCCAGCGTTTCCAGGTACCCGTGCAGCGACGACAGCGGCGTGCGCAGGTCATGCGAGATGTTGGCCACCAGTTCGCGCCGCTGCAGGTCCTGCTGGCGCAACTGCTGCCATTGCTCCCCCAAGCGCTGTGCCATCTGCGCGTGCGCGTGTTCCAGGATCACCAGTTCATCGCGCTCACCGGGGCGCAGCGGCTCCGGCGGCGGCAACGGCGTGGGCGCATCGATGTCGAAGGCCTGGATGCGTCGGGTCAGCCGCCGCAGCGGACGCGTCACCCAGTAGAACGCCACCAGTCCGGCAAACAGGCCGAGCCCCCCCACCAGCACGACTGACCAAAGCGTGGTGTTCCATTGGCTGCCGGCGGCGAGATCGTCGGCCAGCATCTGCCGGTGTTCGCCGACCAGCACCACGTACACGTAGCCGGCCTGGCGGCCCTGCACGATCAACGGTGCAGCGCTGAATACCTTGCGGCCGTCCGCGCTACGCGGGTCATCGCCGAGGATCGGCAGTGGCGCACCCGACAGCAGGCGGCGCAGCGGTGCTACGTCCACCTTGTTGCGCACCAGATGGCCACTGGGCGCATCGTGGCCGAGGATGCGGCCCTGGTCGTCCAGCAGGTAGACCTCGACGCTGGGGTTGACCGCCATCAACTGGCCGAACAGTGCGCGCACCGCAGCATCGCGCATGCCGCTGGTGTCCATCAGTTCGCTGCGCTGGGCGATGTGCTCGGCCAGGCCCAGCGACAGCCGCTGCACCACCTCCTGCTCGTGGCGGGTGTTGGCACGCATCTGTAGTGCCAGCAGTGCCATGCAGCACATCAGCATCAGCGCGGCGGTCACCACCGCCAGCTTCTGCCACAGGTTCGGCTTGATCATGCCGCCGCCCCGGCCGGGTCGACCAGCTTGTAGCCGCGGCCCCACACCGTCAGCAGCCGCCGCGGGTTGGCCGGGTCCGGCTCGATCTTGCTGCGCAGGCGGTTGATGTGGGTGTTGACCGTATGCTCGTAGCCATCGTGCTGGTAGCCCCAGACCTGGTTGAGCAGTTCCATGCGCGCGAACACCTGGTCTGGATGACGGGCAAAGAACAACAGCAGATCGAACTCACGCGGGGTCAGCTCCAGCGCGCTGCCATCCACCGAGGCGGTGCGCGCGACCGGATCGAGCTGCAGCCCACCCAGCTCGATCGCGCCGGCATCGATGCGCGCGCTCTGCGCCATCGCCTCGGCGCGGCGCAGCAACGCCCGCACCCGTGCCACCAGTTCCGGCATCGAAAAGGGTTTTGCCAGGTAATCGTCCGCGCCCAGTTCCAGGCCGACGATGCGCTGCGTTTCGCTGCCACGCGCACTGATGATGATGATCGGCACGTAACGCGTCATCGCGCGTGCGCGCTGGCACACCTGCAGCCCATCCACGCCGGGCAGCATCACGTCCAGCACCAACGCATCCCACGGACCGTCCTGCTCAAGCAGGCGCAGGCCGGCGTCGCCACTGGCGGCATGGGCGACGTCGTAGCCCTCATCGCCCAGATGCATGCGCAGCAGGTCGGCGATGTGGGCATCGTCTTCAACGATCAGCACGCGTTTGGTGGACATCGGCAGCTCGGGGCCAGTGGGGAGGCTGGCTGCATTGTGGCGCGGGACGGCCGCCGATACCTCACGAAAAATTGAATCCTGCGTGAGGATTCGTTGACCCGGGCGGGCGCAGCATGGCCCCGTCGCCCCTTCCCGGAGTCCGCCATGTCCCTCACCCGCCGCCATCTGCTGGGCCTGGGCGGTGTTGCCACCGCCGCCGGCCTGCTCGGCCTGGGGGCCTGCAGCCGCGCCGCCCCCGCCGCCGCCCAAGCGCGCCCGTCGCGACAGTTCGAGGTCATGCACAGTGATGCCGAGTGGCGCCAGCGCCTGACCCCGGCGCAGTACGCGGTACTGCGCCAGCAGGCCACCGAACGCCCGTACAGCAGCCCGCTCAACAAGGAACACCGGCAGGGCACCTTCGCCTGCGCCGGCTGTGCACTGCCACTGTTCTCCTCGTCCACCAAGTTCGAGAGCGGCACCGGCTGGCCCAGCTTCTGGGCACCGCTGCACAACGCCATCGGCGAAGACCGCGACGTCACCTTCGGGATGCTGCGGGTGGAGGTGCATTGCCGCCGCTGCGGCGGCCATCTCGGCCATGTGTTCAACGACGGCCCGCGCCCGACCGGGCTGCGCTACTGCATGAACGGTGCGGCGATGGTGTTCGTTCCCGGTGCCACTGATGGCACTGCCGACGGCTGGCGGGTACCGGTCGGTTCCTCCACTGTTTCCGGAGCCTGACGATGCTGCTGTTGCTGCTTGCCTACCTCGGGGGTGCGCTGACCCTGCTCAGCCCCTGCATCCTGCCGGTGCTGCCGTTCGTGTTCGCGCGCGCCGATCGCCCGTTCCTGCGCAGCACGCTGCCGCTGCTGCTGGGCATGGCGCTGACCTTCACCGTGGTCGCCAGCCTCGCCGCGGTGGGTAGCCAATGGGTGGCGCAGGCCAACCAGGTCGGACGCTGGATCGCCCTGCTGCTGATGGCGCTGTTCGCGGTCGCCCTGCTCTGGCCACGACTGGCCGACCACCTGCTGGCGCCGTTCCAGCGCGTGGGTGCCCGCTTGAGCGCACGTGCCGATGCGGCGGATGCCGCAGGGCACGGCGGTGCATGGACCTCGCTGCTGATCGGCATCGCCACCGGCCTGCTGTGGGCACCCTGCGCCGGGCCGATCCTCGGCCTGGTGCTGACCGGCGCCGCCCTGCATGGCGCCAGCGTCGGCACCACTGCGCTGCTGCTGGCCTATGCGCTGGGCGCGATCACCGCACTGGCGCTGGCGGTGTGGATCGGCGGCCGGGTGTTCCGCGCCATGCAGGCGCGGCTCGGCCTCGGCGACGTCCTGCGCAAGGTGCTGGGTGTGGCCGCGCTGCTGGCGGTGGTGGCGATCGGCCTGGGCTGGGATACCGGCCTGCTGACCCGTCTTTCGACGGTCAGCACCGCGCGCATCGAGCAAGGCCTGCTGGACGCAGTACCCGGCGCGCAGCCGGCGGCACCGCCGATGATGATGATGGCCGGCGCCAATGCCGGTGCCGATGCACCACTACCGGTGGAGGGCACCCTGCCCGCGCTGGACGGTGCCACGGGCTGGCTCAACAGCCCGCCGCTGAGTGCACAGCAGCTGCGCGGCAAGGTGGTGCTGGTCGATTTCTGGACCTATTCCTGCATCAACTGCCTGCGCGCGATGCCGTTCGTGCACGAATGGGAGCGACGCTACCGCGACCACGGCCTGGTGGTGGTCGGCGTGCACACGCCGGAGTTCGCCTTCGAGCGTGACCCACGCAACGTGATGAAGGCCGTGCAGCAACTCAAGGTCGAGTACCCGGTGGCACTCGACAACCAGTACACGATCTGGCGCGCGTTCAACAACCGCTACTGGCCGGCACAGTACTTCGTCGATGCGCAGGGCAACATCCGTGGGCACCAGTTCGGCGAAGGCAACTATGCGCGCTCGGAACAGATGATCCGTCGCCTGCTGACCGAAGCCGGGCAGACGAATCTGCCGCCACCGGCCGATCCCGCTGCCGCCGACCTGAAGGGCGTGGCCGTGCAGGCCGACATGGGCAACCTGCGTTCGCCGGAAACCTACCTGGGCCACGCCCGCGCCGAGCAGTTCGCTTCGCCCGGCGGGCAGCGCAGCGACACCGCGTTCGACTACACGCTGCCCACCACTCTGGCGTTGAACCAATGGGGACTGTCCGGGTGCTGGACCGTCACCGACGAGGCCGCACAACTGCAGCAGGCCGGTGGCCGCATCGCCTTCCAGTTCCACGCACGTGACCTGCACCTGGTGCTGGCACCGAACGAGGACGGCAAGCCAGTGCGCTTCCGCGTCTGGCTGGATGGCAAGCCGCTGCCCGCCGCCGATGCCGGCAGCGATGTCGGCGCCGATGGCAGCGGCGTGGTCAACGAACACCGCTTGTACCAGCTGGTGCGCCAGCGCGGCACGGTCGGCTCGCATCGCTTCGAGATCGAATTCCTCGATGCGGGCGTGCAGGCCTATGCCTTCACCTTCGGTTGAAACGGGAGCACACGATGAAACTCTCTTTTGAACAAGGTATCGCCGCCGGTGTCGCCGGCCTGGTGGCTACTGCATTGATCGCTGGCGTGCTGCTGGTCGACCATGGCGCAGTCGCGGCACCGCTGGAAGCCAGCGCGCAGGTCAAGGCGCTACCGGCGCCCAGCGGCGATGCCGCATTCCGCGATGACGCCACCCATGCCAGCGTGGTGTTCGCCGGTGGTTGCTTCTGGGGCGTGCAGGGCGTGTTCCAGCACGTCAAGGGCGTGAGCAATGCAGTGTCCGGCTACATCGGTGGCAGCGCTGCCAATGCCCGCTATGAGCGGGTCAGCAGCGGCCAGACCGGTCATGCCGAGGCGGTGAAGATCGACTACGACCCGCGCCAGGTCAGCTACGGCCAGCTGATGCAGGTGTTCTTCTCGGTGGTGCACGACCCTACCCAACTCAATCGGCAGGGACCGGACCAAGGCAGCCAGTATCGATCGGCGATCTTCAGTGACGACGCACGCCAGCAGGCTGCCAGCCGCGCCTACATCGCCCAGCTCGGCCAGGCCGGCAGCTACCGCGCGCCGATCGTCACCCAGCTGGTCAGCGGCCAGCGCTTCTACCCGGCCGAGAGCTACCACCAGAACTACATGACCAACTACCCGCAGGCGGCCTACATCCGCTACTACGACGCACCGAAGCTGGCCGCACTGGGCAAGCAGTTCCCGGCACTGTACCGGCGCGAGGCGGTGCTGGTGCCGATGCGCTGACGGCATCTTCCCGGGGCCTGACCGGCGCTCGGCGGCACTCTTCTGTAGAGCCGAGCCCACGCTCGGCTGCTGTTGGCGGAAGAGCAGCCGAGCATGGGCTCGGCTCTACACACAAAAAAAGACGCACGGCCATCCAGCCGTGCGCTTGGGAAGTATCGGCCGTGCCCCGATCAGGCCCGGCCGACAACGACATGCTAGGCTCGCCATCATCATGGATACAGCACCAGCTGGCGGGAAATTCGATGGATACAGATGACCAGAGCGCGATGATACCACCCCGCTACCAACGGCTGTCCGATGAACTGGCCGAAGCCATCCACGGCGGACGTCTCCCGGTCGGCAGCCGCCTGCCTTCACTGCGGCAGATGGCCCTGCAGCGAAGGCTCAGCCTGAACACGGTGATCGCGGCCTATCGCCAGCTGGAGGACGCCGGCCTGGTCATTCCGCGGCCCAAAGCCGGCTTCGAGGTGGCACCGCGATTGTCGGTGCCAGAGCGTTCGCTGCGTGATACCCCGTCCGCACCCACCGCACCACTGCAGCAGGTGCTGATGGCGCGCGTGCTGGAAGCACAGCGCCGCCCCGGTGTGATCGACCTCGCCTTTGCCGGTCCGCGCGGTCGCCAGTTCTATCCGGGCGCGCAGCTGGCCCGGCATACCGCGCAGGTGCTGCGCCACGGCCAGCAGACAGTGGAAACCTACGCGCGCCCGAACGGTTCACCGCGGCTGCTGGCCCAGATCGTGCGGCGTGGGCCACGCATGGGCCTGCACACCCATAGCGAGCGGCTGCTGCTGACCCACGGCGCGATGGAGGCCCTGCAGCTGGCGCTGCGCGCGGTCACCCAGCCCGGTGATGCGGTGGGCATCGAGGCGCCGTCCTACTTCAACCTGTACCCGTTGCTGGCCAACCTCGGCCTGCAGGCCATCGAGCTGCCCACCCACCCGCAGCACGGGCTGGATGTCGACGCATTGGATGCACTGCTGGAGCACACGCCGCTGGCCGCACTGGTGGTGATGCCCACCGTGCACAACCCACTGGGCTGCACCATGCCAACCGCCGCCAAACAGCGCCTGGCCGAGCTGGTCAACGCACGGCAACTGCCGCTGATCGAGGATGCGGTGTACGCCGAGCTGCAGTTCTGCGAACCGCCGGCGCCCTTGCTGAAGGCCTTCGATCGCGATGGCTGGGTGATGGTGGTCGGTGGGTTCTCCAAGACACTGGCGCCGGATTACCGTATCGGCTGGCTGGATGGCGGCCGCTTCGCCGAGCGCATCGCGCTGCTGAAATTCCAGTCCACCGGTGGCGAGCCGCAGCTGCTCGGCGATGCGGTGGCGGCGTATCTGGAAGCCGGCAGCTACGAGCACCACCTGCACCGCATGCGCCGGCTATACCGCGAACAGGTGGGACGGCTGCGCCAGCTGGTGGCCGAACACTTCCCGGCCGGCACCCGTGCCACCGAGCCGCAGGGCGGCTTCCTGCTGTGGCTGGAACTGCCGGGCGTGGATACGCGTGAACTGTTCGAACGTGCACTGGCAGAGGACATCGTGTTCATGCCCGGCCAGGTGTATTCGCGTGGTGCGCGATATCGCCACTGCCTGCGGCTGTCGTGCTGCCAGACCTTGGATGCGCACTTCATCGGTGCGGTGGAGCGGCTGGGTACGATCGCGAAGGAGCTGGCGGCTGCAGCACGGTAACGCCGGTCGCTGGGCGGCAACCTCCGGATCGCCGGGTGGATGCAGGTGCCGGCCAGCGGCCGGCACTACCCAGGATCATTCGAGCAGATGCGCCGCCAGTGCTTCGCCATCCGCTCCCGGCAGATATGGCAGCCGCCCCCAGCACGGCATCGGCAGGCGCTGCTGCAACGTCGCGATGTTCTCATCCTGGCGCTGCATCGCCGGGTCGATGTGGTTGCCTATCCAGCCCAGGCACTCCACGCCGCTGGCCTGCAGCGACTGCGCGGTCAGCCGTGCGTGATTGACGCAGCCCAGCCGCATGCCGACCACAAGTACTACCGGCAGATGCAATGCGCGCACCAGGTCGAGCTGGTCGAGCGTGGCCGAGACCGGCGCCAGCCAACCGCCAACACCCTCCACCACCACGACATCGGCCTGCGCCCGCAGACGCTCGAAGGCAGCCACGATCGGCGCCAGCTCCACCTGCACGCCATCCTCGGCAGCGGCCAGCTCCGGCGCCAGCGGTTGCCGCAGCGCGTACGGGTTCAGGTCGGCATAGTCCGGCACCGGCCAACTGGCTGCCTGCAGCGCCAGCGCGTCCTCGTTGCGCAGGCCCTGCCCCAGATCCTCACTGCCACTGGCCACCGGCTTCATTCCGACCGCGCGCAGGCCGCGCCGACGCAGCGCATGCAGCAGCGCAGTGCTGGCTGCGGTCTTGCCGATCTCGGTATCGGTGCCGGTGACGAACAGGGCAGGCGGCAGCGTGGCGGGCAACGGCATCGAAAAGCTCCAGCGGGGCAACAGAGCCTGCATTATCGCCGGCCCGGCGCGCTTGCTAGACTGCGGGCATGTTCGCCAATGCCTCGCTCACCGGCAGCAAGCCGGAACAATACGCCCAGCTGCTGGAACAGGCCCGCGGCCTGGTCTACGCCGAGTCCGACCGCATCGCCAACGCGGCCAACCTCTCCGCACTGGTCTATCACGCTCTGCCCGACCTGAACTGGGTGGGCTTCTACCTGTACGACGGCAAGGAACTGGTGGTCGGCCCGTTCCAGGGCCTGCCGGCCTGCGTGCGCATCCCGCTGGACAAGGGCGTGTGCGGTGCCGCCGCCAGCCAGCGCGTGACCCAGCGCGTGGATGATGTCGATGCCTTCCCCGGCCACATCGCCTGCGATTCGGCCTCGCGCTCGGAGCTGGTGGTGCCGTTGCTGCGCGGCGATGAACTGATCGGCGTGTTCGACATCGACAGCCCGAAAGTCGGCCGCTTCGATGCCGACGACCAGGCCGGCCTGGAAGCCATCGCCCGCGTGTTCGTCGAGGCGCTGGGATGAGCGCACCGAAGCTGCGCAACATCGGCCCGAAGAGTGCGGCGTGGCTGCGTCAGGTCGGCCTGCGCAGCCGCGAGGATCTGGTTGCGATCGGCGCGGTCGGTGCCTTCGTCAAGGTCAAGCGCGCCGGCTTCAAGCCCAGCTTGAACCTGCTCTATTCACTGGAAGGCGCGCTGCTGGACTGCCATTGGCAGGAACTGAGCGAGCCGCAGCGTGAGGCGCTGGTGCAGGATTACGAAGCGCGCATCGCCGCGCATCCGCTGAAGGCGGCCGGCCCCGCTTCGGGCCCGGTGCATGAGCAGCGCTTCGATGCCGACGATGACGCGGAAGACAGCGTGGCCGAGCGCGCGGACGAGGATTGAGGCCTCCGCGTTGCTGGGGATGCCGGCCAGCGGCCGGCACTACCACTGTGATGCGGGATCGGTAGCGCCAGGTCATGCCCTGCGAGTGCAGTCAGGGCTGCTGCAGCTCCAGCAGCTCGCCCACCAGACCTACCTCGCCGCGCTCCAGCCACACCCGCAGGCGCGTGCCGTGGTCAATACGCAGGGCCCAGCACAGCGACATCGGCAGGCCGCAGACCTGCGACAGCACCATGCGCAGCGGGCCGCCGTGGCTGACCACCAGCGTCGGCACCGGATCGTCATCATCAAGCAGGCGATCCAGCGCGCGCGCGATGCGCCGCTCAAAGTGGCCCCAGCTTTCGCCGTTCGGCGGCGGGAACGCGTGCGGGTCGGCATGGAAGGCCGCCAGTGCGTCCTCCGGCAGGTCGAACAGCGACTGCCCGTCCCAATCACCGAAATCCAGCTCTTCCCATTCCTCGTCCGCTTCCACGTCCAGCCCACGCGGAGTGGCCAGGGCCATCGCCGTGTGCAGCGAGCGCAGCCGCGGCGAACTGATCACCCGCTCCCAGGGCTGCGCAGCGTAGGCGTCGACCACTTCCTGCGGCAGGCGGGCCAGCTGCGGTGGATCGCTGCGGCCATCGAGGAACTCATCGCGACCGTTGCCGGCATGGCGGACCAGGTCGAGGATCACAGCAGTGCAACCATGCACGAGGCGCTAGCCCGCGACTGCATCGCGCACAGCGCAGAAAAAATGGACGATTGAAGCAACATCATGAACACCACTTCCGGACAGCGTCCCCGTAGCGGGGCACGCCATTCTAGCGTGGGCCGCCCTCAGCCTGCCTGGGAGAGGGCTCTGCACGTGATTCGGACAGCGATGCCATCACGCGTTTGCCCAGCCGGATCATCGGTGCTTCGATGCAGCGATGCCCCAGCGCAGCCAACGGCATTGCGACTGCCAGTACCAGCGCAGCGCACAGCAGATAGCCGGCTGTCCCATCTCCAACGACCGCCAACAGCCGGCGAAGCACCGGCCCCAGCACAGCGATCACAATGGGATGCCCCAGGTAGAGCGAGTAGCTCACCGTACCCAACCAGGCCGTCGCCCGGTTGACGAGCAACCGCGGCGGGCATTGCGAGCAACCCAACAGCAACGCCAGATAGCCCAGCCCGGCCAGCTGCCATTGTCCTGCCCCGCTCCAGCCAGCTGCGATTCCAGCCATGACCAGCAACAGCAGCAGGACACCGGCCATGTTCAGTGCCATTCCCCACAACCGCGCCCGCGCCGGTGGCAGCTGCGAGATTGCGTTGTACGCGTGGAACGCCACCAACCCCATAGCGAACACCGGCGCGTGCGTCAGCCAGCCATAGCCGCCCAGCGAAGCCTCCGCGCGTGCACCCAGCGTACCTGTCCCGGCCAACGCCGCCAGCCCCAGCAGCGCCAGGAGGAGCATCCAGGCCCGACGGCCGTTATCCACCAACAGGTACAGCACAGGGAAGATCGCATAGAACAACATCTCCACGCCAACCGCCCAGCTGGCCCATACAATGCCCTGCTCCCAGCCGGGGAACAGGTTGAATGTGAATGTGGCGTTCGCAACGATTTCGGCCCACGGGTGGCCGGCATGGCTGCCCCGGCCATCGCGGAAGATCGAGAACGCCAGCAGCAGATAGAACAGCGGTGCGATGCGCAGGAAGCGGTGCAGGTAGAAACTCAGCAACGGCCGGCCGCTGGCTCTGTGACGAGGCTGGGTATAACACAGGGAGAACGCGCTGATCACAAAAAACAGTGCGACACCCGTGGCCCCCAGCTGCAGAACGGGCATCAACCAACCAGCGACAGTCAGCGTCGGCGCCGGCATCGACTGGACGTGAAACAACACAACGTAGACGGCAGCCAAACCCCGAAGAGAATCGAGGAACTGCAGGCGATCCTTTGCAATCATGTTCCAGGTTCCAACCAGATGCGCATGCGACGCTCCTCACTCTACCAGCTGGCGATGCCGTAGACTGCGCGCACTTCCAGGTGACCTGCGGCCACGGCCGGCAGGTTGAAACGGGAAGCCGGTGACGCGTGGTTCCACGCCAGGCCGGCGCTGCCCCCGCAACGGTAAGCACGTCAGTTCCAGGCAACACCGCCACTGTGCCGCAGGCATGGGAAGGCGCCTGGACGGTGGCCTCGCGCCACCCGGCGGCGAGCCCGGAGACCGGCCCGGAAGCCTCAGGTCGCGATGCGGTGGGCATGGCGCTGGATGACCGCAGCCTGCGCTGCGGCGTCGGCGCATGCCTGCCTTCGCGGCTCCTCCCCTTCGCCACGCGGGCGTGCGTGGCACCTGGAGTCCCCCATGAAGCTGCAGTCCCGAATGCTGTCCCTGGCCGTGCTGGCCGCCCTGCCCGCGCTGGCCCAGGCCAACGAGGACACCACTGCGCTCGACCAGATCCTGGTCACCGCCACCCGCACCCCGATCGCCCTGCAGGACAGCATCGCGCCGGCACAGGTGATCGACCGCGCGCAGATCGAATCCAGCCAGGCGACCTCGCTGCAGGAACTGCTGCGTGGCCGCGCCGGCATCAACCTCACCAATGCCGGCGGGCTCGGCAAGCAGAGCTCGCTGTTCCTGCGCGGTACCAACTCCAGCCACACCGTGGTGCTGGTCGATGGCGTGCGCATCAACAGCGCTGACCTCGGCCTGGCCATGTACCAGGACCTGCCGCTGGCGCAGATCGAACGCGTGGAAATCGTACGCGGCCCGCAGTCCAGCCTGTACGGCGCCGACGCCATCGGTGGCGTGATCCAGATCTTCACCCGCCGCAACCAAGGCGACTTCGCCCCGCACTTCCAGCTCGGTGGCGGCAGCAACGGCCTGCGCGAAGCCAGCGGCGGCATCGGCGGTGGCACCGAACGCGGCTGGTTCGGCGCCGACATCGCCTACCAGCATTCCGACGGCATCGATGCCTGCCGCGGCTCCGCCTCGGTGTTCACCGCGGGCTGCTTTGCCGACGAGCACGACCGCGACGGCTACCGCAACCTGTCCAAGAGCCTGCGCGGCGGCTACAGCTTCAACGACCAGTGGACCGTGGAAGGCAGCGCACTGCGCGCCGACGGCAAGAACCACTACGACGGTTACTACAACTATTCGGAAACCCGCCAGCAGGTGCTCGCCGGCAAAGTGCGCTACACCCCGTCCGAACGCCTGGCATTCACTGCCAACGTCGGCCGCAGTGACAACGAGTCGGACAACTTCGGCGCACCGGGAGTATTCGGCAGCGCCCAGACCCATCGTGACAGCGCCTCGCTGCAGGGCGACTTCGGCGTGGCCGAGGGCCAACTGCTGAGTGCAGGCGTGGATTGGAGCGAAGACAACCTGGACGGCAGCAGCGCCGGGTATCTCGTCGACAGCCGCCGCAACACCGGCGTGTTCGTGCAGTACCAGGGTCGCTTCGGCCGCCATCAGCTGCAGGCCAGCGCACGCAATGACGACAACCAGCAGTTCGGCAATCACGCCACCGGCAGCGTTGGCTGGGCGATGGAGCTGGGCCACGGCCTGCGCGTCAATGCCAGCTACGGCACCGCGTTCAAGGCACCGACCTTCAGTGACCTGTATGACCCGTGGAGCGGCGTGCCGACGTTGAACCCGGAAAAGTCCAAGAGCGCAAACCTCGGCGTTTCGCAGCACGGCAAGGGTTGGCACTGGGGCCTGGACGTGTACGAGACCCGCATTGATGACCTGATCACCTACGATGCGTCCACCATGAAAATGCAGCAGGTGGAGAAGGCACGCATCCGTGGCGCCGAGCTGACCGGTGGCGTGCTGCTGGCCGGTTTCGACATCAATGCGCAGCTGAGCTACACCGATCCACGCAACCGCACCCACGGCAGCACCCAGTTCGACAACTGGCTGCCGCGCCGCGCGCAGCAGACCGCACGCCTGGACATCGACCGCCGCTTCGGCGACTTCCGCGCCGGCCTGACCGTGCAGGGTGCGGGCAAGCGTTACGACGATGCCGCCAACACGGTGAAGGTGGGCGGCTATGGCACGCTGGACCTGCGTGCCGAGTACGCGCTGACGCCGTCGTGGTCGCTGCTGGCACGTGCCGCCAACGTGTTCGACCGCCGCTACGAGACCGTGGCGTGGTTCAACCAGCCCGGCCGCGAGTACCAGCTGAGCGTGCGTTACCAGCCGAAGTGACCGCGACGGTCATGGTAGTGGGGGGGGGGGGGGGGGGGCCCCGCCGGGGGGGGGGGGGGGCCCCGCGGGGGGGGGCGGGGGGGGCGGCGGGCCCCCCCCCCCCCCACCCCCCCCGCCCCCCCCCCCCGCGGGCCCCCCCCCCCCCCCGCCACTACCCATTGCGTCGGCCCGGGTTACCGCCCGGCGACCGGCGTTATCCGTTGCATCAGCCCTGCAACCCCGGCAACTCACGCAGGTCGTCGATCACCGCCACCGCATGCGCGGTGGCCAGGTCCAGGCCGCGCGGATAGCCGTAACGCACCAGCGCGATCGGCATGCCTGCATCTTCGGCAGCGCGGTAGTCGGTCAACGAATCACCGACCATCAGGCACGCCTCTACAGGCAGCCCGAAGTGCGCGGCGATATGCCGCAGCGGTTCACCACTGGGCTTGCGCTGCGGCAGGGAGTCGCCGCCCAGCACCAGCGCGAACGCATCACCAATACCCAGATGCTGCAGCAGCGGCGGCACCAGCGCTTCGGGCTTGTTGGTGCAGATCGCCAGCGGCACGTTGCGCGCACGCAGTCGCGCCAGTGCTTCTGCCACGCCATCGAACAGGCGCGGGCTGCGCAGCAGGCACTCGCGGTAGTGCACCATGAACACTGGCATCACTTCGGCCAGGTCCACCTCGCGGCCGGCCGCATGCACGGCCTGTTCGACCAGGCGGCGCACACCGTCGCCGATCCAACCGAGCACCGTGGTTTCCGGCACGCGTGCCACACCGATGTCCTCCAGCGTGCGGTTCAGCGCTTCGGCGATATCAGCTGCGCTGTCGACCAGCGTGCCATCAAGGTCGAACACGACCAGCGGATAGGGATACGACAAGGGACGGCACCTGCATGACGTGGGGCCGTCCATTGTACGCCGCTGGTTTTTGCGCCGATCCGCCTCAGCCGATCCGGCGCGCGCGGGTCGCCAGGAAGGTGGGCAGATAGCGATCGATCAGGAAGCGCGGCTGCGGCTGCCAGTCTTCCATGAAGCGATCGATGATGAAGCCGGCATCGAGCTGACCACCGATCAGTTCGGTCAGGCTGTGGCCGAAGGTCAGCGCGTCACCCCGTGCCAGCTTCGCCTCGCGCTCGGCCGGCGCCAGGTCTTCCAGGTCCGAATAGGGAATGGCGTACTGCGGCCGGATCAGGCCCTGTGCATCCAGCTGCGGATCGCGCGCGCCAACGAACAGCACCGGGTTGTAGAAGCTGGCCATCAGCATGCCATCGCGTGCCAGCACGCGGCGGCATTCGGTCCACACCGGGCGCACATCAGGCACGTACAGGTTCGAGATCGGGTGGAACACCACATCGAAACTGTCGTTGGCAAACACGTGCAGATCGCGCATGTCGCCCTGCACGGTGCGCAGCTGCAGGCCATCGCGCGCGGCGACCCTGCGGTCCTGTTCCAGCTGCCCATCGGAGAGATCGAACACGGTGACGTCAGCGCCCGCAGCGGCCAGCACCGGTGCCTGCTGGCCACCGCCCGAGGCCAGGCACAGGATGCGACGGCCACGCACATCACCCATCCAGTCCAGTGGCAACGCGCGGGGCGTCAGGTGCACCTGCCAGCGGCCTTCGCGCGCGGCGGCAATCGTTGAGCTTTCCACCGGGCGCGACCATTCGCGCACTTCGCTGGCCTGGCGGTCCCAGGCAGCACGGTTGTGGTCGATCAAGGCCTGTCCATGGTTCATGTGTTCTCCTTGCCCGGTGGGCGCCAATCCAGATCCTGGAAGGCCGGGCTGGCGAAACACTCGCCCAGGAAATCCAGGAATCGCCGCATGATAGCGGGCTGCTGGCGCCGTGATGCGTACACGGCATGAATGCCGAGTTCGTCCAGGCTGAATTCGGGCAGCAGTTCGATCAGCTCGCCACTGCGCAGCAACGGCGCCACCTGGTACGTCGGCAGCATGGCGATGCCGGCACCGGCGCGCACCGCCTCCAGCAGCAGCGAGGCCTCGTTGGCACTGATGTTGCCGCCCACCGCCACCGACAGCGAACGCCCGTCGCGGTGCAGCTGCCACAGGCTCTTGCCGACGTAGTGGTGGGTCAGGCAGTTGTGCGCGGCCAGGTGCTCGGGGGCGGTCGGTGTGCCACGCGCCTGCAGGTAGGACGGCGTCGCGCACAGCACCGAGCGGCAGGTGGCCAGCCGCCGTGCGATCAGGCTGGGGTCGATCTGGCGCGCGATGCGCACGGCCAGGTCCACCCGCTCCTCCACCAGGTTCACGGTGCGGTCGACCAGCAGCAGCTCGATGCGTGCCGCCGGATGGCGCGCAACGAAGCCGGCCACGGCCCGTGCCAGGTGACTCTGCCCGAACGAGACGCTGGCGGTCACCCGCAGCGTGCCGTGCGGCTCGGGATCATCACTGGCCAACTCGCCCTGCAGTTCTTCGCCGATCGCCAGCATCTGCCGGAAGCGCGCCAGCGCCGCCTCACCGGGGCCGGTCAGGCTGACCCGGCGCGTGGTCCGGTGCAGCAGGCGTGCGCCCAGCCAGCCCTCGACCTCGGCCAGGTAGCGGCTGACCATCGCCCGCGACATGTCCAGCACCTCGGCGGCGGCGGTGAGGCTGCCGCGCTCGGCGACCTCGACGAACACGGTCATGGCGGTCATTCGGTCCATATGCTCGATCCATGCAACAAACAAGCGCGTTATACGCTGTTTTTCGAGCAACTGCAGCAGCCTAGAGTGGCCCCGTTCCCCCCACACCGCCCCACGGAGTCCTGCCATGAAAATCGCGCTCGTTGGTTCCACCGGCAACATCGGCCGCCAGATCGCCCGCCACGCGCTGGCCCGCGGCCACGAACTCACCGTCATCGTGCGCAGCGCGCAGGACCTCCCGGCCGAGCTGGCCGGTGCCCATCCGGTGATCGCCTCGCTGGATGACCAGGACGCGCTGGTTGCCGCCATCACCGGCCACGACGTGCTGGCCAGCGCCTACGGCCCGCGCCCGGGCGATGACATCGGCCGCGTCGGCGAGGTCGCCGCACAGCTGGCCGCCGCCGCACGCAAGGCCGGTGTGCCGCGCCTGGTGGTGGTCGGTGGTGCCGGCAGCCTCGAAGTCGCACCCGGAGTGCAGCTGGTCGATACCCCCACCTTCCCGGACGCCTACAAGCCGTACGCACTGGCCCACCGTGAGGCGTTCAACCGCCTGCAGGCGGTGGATGACCTGGACTGGACCTTCTTCTCGCCGGCCGCCGAAATCGGTCCGGGTGAAGAGCGCGGCCAGTACCGCGTGCAGCCCAGGGCCTTCCTCGCTGATGCCAGCGGCCACAGCCGCATCAGCTACGCCGACTACGGCGCTGCGTTCGTCGCCGAGCTGGAAGCGCACCAGTACCCGAGGCAGATCATCACTGCGGCGTATTGATCCACGTGCGTCCCCTGTAGTGCCGAGCCCATGCTCGGCCCTACGCGAACCCGCAGCCGAGCATTGGCTCGGCGCTACACAAGGAATTCCGATGCGTACCGCTGCCCTGCTGCTTCCCCTCGCCCTGGCCGCCACCTTCACCAGTGCGCCGCTGCTGGCCGCACCGGCCACCGCGGCGCCGGCCATGGCAACGAAGTCCCAGCTGCACCTGCAGACCTTCCATCCCGGCCCGCAGGCGATGTTCTCGGTGTCCTCGGTGCTGATCGAAGGCCGCCACGACGCGATCCTGGTCAATGCGCAGTTTGGTGCCAGCGACGCACAAAAGCTGGTCGAACTGATCCGCGCCAGCGGCAAGCAGCTGACCACCATCTACATCAGCCACGGCGATCCGGACTACTACTTCGGCCTGGCCACGCTGCAGGACGCGTTCCCCCATGCGCGCATCGTCGCCACTGCGCAGACCGTCGCCCACATCCAGCAGACCCAGGCCGGCAAGCTGGCCTACTGGGGACCGAAGATGGGCGCCGACGTGCCGGCGCGCATCGTGGTGCCGCAGGTGCTGGACGGCGATGCCCTGCAACTGGAAGACCAACGCCTGCCGCTGATCGGCCTTGATGGCCCGACGCCGGACCGCACGGTGCTGTGGGTGCCGTCGCTGCGCGCGATCGTCGGTGGCATTCCGGTGGTGGCGGGCGAACATGTGTGGATGGCCGACACGCAGACGACGAAGTCGCACACCGACTGGCTGCAGACCCTGCAGCGGCTGCAGGCGCTGAAGCCGCAGGTTGTGGTGCCGGGGCATTACGCGCCGGGTGCGGCACTGGATGCCAGTGCGCTGCGCTTCACTGCGGACTACATCCGCGCGTTCGACGCCGAGACGGCAAAGGCCAAGGACAGTGCGGCGCTGGTGAAGGCGATGCAGGCGCGCTACCCGAAGCTGGCGGGCGTGGAGTCGCTGGAGTTGAGTGCGAAGGTGGCCAAGGGCGAGATGCAGTGGCCATAAGGTAGGTGGGGCTTCTTTTGCAGGGCTGCGCCCTGCACCTGCTCAATGCAACGGCAACAGCCGAAGCAACAGCAACAGCTGGCTATCCGTGGGATGGCGGGGTAGGTCCGGTTGCGGGGGACGCTGCAAGTACGTCCATGTAAGCTCGGTCGCGCCATCCATGGCGCTCACGCCCCCGCAACCGGACCCACCCCGCCTTCGACAGTTCTCTGCGATCTGTCTGGATGACATGTCTCCGCAACCTGTCCGGATGGCATGGCCTGCTTTTGGTGGGTGTCGACCTTGGTCGACACGTAGATCCACGCCGTGCGTGGATGAAAGATCAGGAACGATCGGTCTGGGTGTGCTCGAACAACTCCCCCTGCACCACCGGTTCCTTTTCGCGGAAGCCGCCCAGCCCGACGCCGACCAGGCGATAGCGGGTCTCTGCGGGCAGATCCACCCGCGCGCGCAGGGCCAGGGCGATGTCGCGCAGTTCTTCCATCGATTCCGGCGGGCGCTCCGGTGTGAAGCTGCGGGTGAGGATGCGGAACTGCGCGGTCTTCAGTTTCAGCACCACGGTGTGACCGACACGCTCGGTCTTGCGCGTGGCATTCCAGGTCTTCTCCGCCAGCTGCACGATCGCCTCGCCCAGGTCTTCCAGCGGCAGGTCCTCGGCGAAGGTGTCCTCCGAGGAGATCGACTGCACCTGCTGGTCCGGCTCCACCGGGCGCTCGTCGATGCCGCGTGCGCGGTTGTACAGGCTGCGGCCGAAGCTGCCAAACGCCTCTTCCAGGTCGATCAGTGCCCACTGCCGCAGGTCGCCGCAGGTGACGATGCCGCGCGCGGCCAGCTTGCCTTCCATTACCTTGCCGACGCCGGGCACGCGGTTCACCGGCAGCGGCAGCAGGAACGCGTCCACCCGCTGCGGCGGAATCACGAACTGGCCATCGGGCTTGCGCCAGTCCGAAGCGATCTTGGCCAGGAACTTGTTCGGCGCGATCCCGGCTGAAGCGGTCAGGTTCGTCTCCTCGCGGATCTGCGCACGAATGGTGCGGGCGATGTCGGTGGCCAGTTCGATGCCGCTCTTCGGCTCGGTCACGTCCAGGTAGGCCTCGTCCAGCGACAACGGCTCGACCAGGTCGGTGTGGCGCAGGAAGATCTCGCGCACGTGGCGTGACACCGCCTTGTAACGTGCGAAGTCCGGCGGCACGAAGATCGCATCCGGACACAGGCGTTCGGCACGCAGCGCCGGCATCGCCGAACGCACGCCGAACACGCGTGCCTCGTACGAGGCCGCGCACACCACCGAGCGCGCGCCGCGCCATGCCACAACCACCGGCTTGCCGCGCAGTGACGGATCGTCGCGCTGCTCCACCGACGCGTAGAACGCGTCCATGTCGACGTGGATGATCTTGCGCAGTCGGGTCATGTCAGGCGGAAAGGGCGGGGGCGTGCCGAACGGGCCACACGCCGAAGTATGGTCGTTGCACATCAACAGGATGCGCGTATTCCATTGAAAACACTACGGTTGCGTACGGTTGAAATGTTTGATCGGCGCAGTTTCCACGGGCATCCTCGAGCGCTTGTTTCCCTGTTTCCCCGCTTCCAGGATTGTGCTTCATGACCCGTCTCCACGCGTTCAACCGCGAACAGCTGCTGGCCAGCGCACGCGGTGAACTGTTCGGCACCGCCGCCGGCCGTTTGCCCAACGATCCGATGCTGATGTTCGACCGCATCACCGACATCCGCGAGGACGGCGGACCGCATGGCAAGGGCATGGTACGCGCCGAACTGGATATCCGCCCGGACCTGTGGTTCTTCGGCTGCCACTTCATCGGCGACCCGGTGATGCCCGGCTGCCTCGGCCTGGACGCCATGTGGCAGCTGACCGGCTTCTTCCTGACCTGGCTGGGCGCCCCCGGCAAGGGCCGCGCACTGGGCTGCGGCGAGGTGAAGTTCACCGGCCAGGTACTGCCGGAGGCCAAGCTGGTGCGCTACGAGATCGACATCAGCCGTGTCATCAACCGCAAGCTGGTGATGGCGCAGTCGGACGCCCGCATGTACGTGGATGACCGCGAAATCTACAGCGCGCGCGACCTGCGCGTCGGCCTGTTCACTGAAACCGGGAGCTTCTGATGCGTCGCGTCGTCATCACCGGCATGGGCATCACGTCCTGCCTCGGCAATGATCTGGATACCGTTTCGGCTGCGCTGCGCGAAGGGCGCTCGGGCATCACCGCCCTGGCCGACCACGCCGAAGCGGGCCTGCGCAGCCAGGTCGGCGGTCGTGTCGACCTCGATCTGGAGGCGCTGATCGACCGCAAGCAGAAGCGCTTCATGAGCGATGCGGCGGCCTTCGCCTACCTGTCCATGCGCGATGCCATCGCCGACGCCGGGCTCAGCCCCGAGCAGGTCAGCAACCTGCGCACCGGCCTGATCGCCGGTTCCGGCGGCGGCTCCAGCGAATGGCAGATCGGCGCGGTCGACCTGCTGCGCGAACGTGGCGTGCGCAAGGTCGGCCCGTACATGGTGCCGCGCACGATGTGCTCGACGGTCTCGGCCTGCCTGGCCACGGCCTACCAGATCAAGGGCGTCAGCTACTCGCTGTCGGCCGCCTGCGCGACCTCGGCGCACTGCATCGGCGCCGCCGCGGACATGATCCGCCATGGCGCGCAGGACATCATGTTCGCCGGTGGCGGTGAAGACCTGCACTGGTCGATGAGCGTGATGTTCGATGCGATGGGTGCGCTGTCGACCAGCTTCAACGAGACCCCGGCCAGCGCCTCGCGTCCGTACGACAAGGACCGCGACGGCTTCGTCATCGCCGGTGGCGGCGGCATGCTGGTGCTGGAGGACTACGACCACGCGGTTGCGCGCGGCGCGCACATCCATGCCGAGCTGATCGGCTATGGCGTGACCTCCGATGGTGCCGACATGGTCGCGCCGTCCGGCGAAGGCGCGGTGCGCTGCATGAAGATGGCGCTGCAGGGCGTCGACCGCCCGCTGGACTACCTCAACACCCATGGCACTTCCACGCCGCTCGGCGACGTCACCGAGCTCAATGCGATCCGCGAAGTGTTCGGCGATGCGGTACCGCCGCTGTCCTCGACCAAGGCGCTGTCCGGCCATTCGCTGGGGGCGGCCAGCGTGCATGAGGCGATCTACTGCCTGCTGATGATGCGCGACGGCTTCGTCGCCGGTTCGGCCAACATCGGCGAACTGGACCCGAAGGTGGAAAGCTTCCCGATCCTGCGTGAGAGCCGCGAGCAGAAGCTGGATACGGTGATGTCCAACAGCTTTGGCTTCGGTGGCACCAACGCGGCGCTGGTGTTCGGGCGGGTGTGATGGGCAGGGTGTGCCGACCCACGGTCGGCACCCGTAGAGTCGAGCTTGCTCGACTGCATTGAAAATGCGCGCCAACCGAGGCGCCCACCGTTACCTCGGCAGCAACGGCAGCAGCAGTGCGTGCGCATCCACCAGCGAGCCGACGATGCGGTGGCCCAGTGCGCGCAGCTCTTCATCCGGATGCACCAGGTCCGGTACCTGGATCACGGTCATGCCGGCCGCCAATGCCGCACGCGTACCGGCCGGTGAGTCTTCCAGCGCCAGGCAGCGTTCCGGGGCCTGGCCCAGCCGCTGCGCGGCCAGCAGGTAGATATCCGGCGCCGGCTTCGGCCGCGCCACATCACCACTGGTGATCACGGCATCGAAATACGGCAGCAGGCCGGCAGCGGCCAGCTTGCGGTTGGCCCGCGGCTGCCGCGTGGTGGTTGCCACCGCCCGCGGTACCGCGTGCGCTTTCAGCAGCTCCAGCAACTCCAGAATGCCCGGACGCAGCGGCAGGCCAGTCTGCGTGCGTGCTTCGTACAGCTCATGGCAACGTGCCGCCACCGCGTCGATCACGCTGTCCTCGATGCCCTGCGCGCGCAGCAACGCATGCGTATCGCGGTCGCCAAGGCCGACCATGCGCAGGAACACCGCCTCGTCCAGGCCCAGCCCGAACTCGTCGGCGGCCTCGCTCCAGCAGGCCAGCGAGACGCGCTCGCTGTCGATCATCAGGCCGTCCATATCGAAGATGACGGCGTCGGGGAGGAACGGCAGCGCAGCGATGGTGGTCATGGAGCGAACAGCGTATCCAGATCGGTGGAGGTGAGCTGCCGCCATTGCCCCTCGTCCAGTCCCTGCAGGTCCAGCCCGCCGACTCGGCTGCGGTGCAGGGCCTGCACATGGTTGCCGGTGGCGGCGAACATGCGGCGCACCTGATGGTAGCGGCCTTCATGCAGCACCAGGCGTGCGCGGCGCGCATCCAGGACTTCAAGTTCAGCCGGCAGCAAGGGCGTCTTCTCGGACTCCAGCATCAGCGTGCCACTGGCGAACAGCGCTACCTCGTCGCCGCGCAGGTCGTCGCTCAGTTCCACTTCGTAGACCTTGGGCAGCTTCGACTTCGGCGAGATGATCCGGTGCAGCAGGCTGCCATCGTCGGTCAGCAGCAGCAGGCCACTGGTCTCGCGGTCGAGGCGGCCCACCGTGGACAGCACCGGGTCGCGGTCGCGGAAGCGCGGTGGCAGCAGGTCGTAGATCAGGCGGCCGGTGTCCTTGGTCGAGCAGGTGTAGCCGGCCGGCTTGTGCAGCGCGATCGACAGGCCCACCGGCGGGTCCAGCGGCTCGCCATCAACCCGGATCGCCTCGTGCGGCACCTGGTCGTCGGCGTACAGCACCTCGCCGTCGGCGTCGGTCACGCGGCCTTCGCGGAACATCCACTGCACCTGCTTGCGGCTGCCGTAGCCCAGGTTGGCGATGAGCTTGACCAGCTTCACTTGCCCTTCCCCTTCACCGCTTCCACCAGCTTGAAGCCATCACGCTCGGCGATCACGCGCACTGCGCCAAAGCTCTCGTTGAGCGTGTACTCGTACGGCAGGTGGCGGTTGGCCACTACGTACAGGCGTCCACCCGGGCGCAGCGCCTGCGCGGCCACGGCGATGAAGCGCTGGCCGATGTCCGGGCGATCGGCGCGCGAGGGCGTGTGGAACGGCGGGTTGCTGATGATCACGTCGTAGCCCGGCTCGATGCCGGCGGTGACGTCCTGCCACAGGAAGCGCAGCGGCAGCGGGCGCGGCGGTGGTGCCAGGTTCAGCTCGGCCAGTGCCAGCGCGCGCTGCTCGGCTTCGTACAGGTCCAGCGCGGTGATCTTCGGGCAACGCTCCAGCAGCTCGCGCGACAGGTAGCCATATCCGGCACCGAGATCGGCGGCACGCCCGGCCAGGTCGGCCGGCAGGTGCTCGGCCAACAGCGCCGACGCCGGGTCGATGCGATCCCAGGCGAACACGCCCGGGCGGCTGAGGAAACGGCCGCCGACGATCGGCCGCACCGCATCCAGTGCCGACCAGCGCTTGGCCAGGTCGGCGTCGTGCTGGCCCTGCATCGGGGCGGTCCAGTACACGCGGCAATGGTTCTTGGTCAGGCTGCCACCCAGGCCGGTCAGCTGCTTCAGATCGCCCTCACCCGAGCGCGCTCCTTCGTTGTTGGACTGGCAGGCAACGATGCGGCCGCCGTCGGCGACCAGCGCCAGCGCGCGGGCGAACAGCGCACGGGCTTCTTCACGCTGGCGCGGCGGCAGCACCAGCACCAGCGGGTAGCGGCCCTTGCCGGCCACATCATCCAGCTGGCCGCTGACGGTCCAGCCGGCGGCCTGCTGCAGCGGCTGCGCGAACGGGGCGAAGCTCTGCTCGCAGTGCACCTCGCGGTTGCCGGCCGCTTCGCGCAGCGGCCAGCCGTCGCGGGCACGCAGGAAGGCCACCGGGCCCTCCGGCCAGCGCAGGGCGCCTTGGGAGAACGGCAGGAACAGGGTCTGCAGGGGGGCGTCGTCGCTGGAGGCCATCGGCGCGGGTACTTCAAGCGTGAGGGCCGTCCATTGTACCGGCTTGGCCGGGCAGGCCCCGGCAGGCCGCTTTGCGAAACCCGAACGGGGCCTTGATCTGCCAGCAACATTGAAACGTTCAGGGTAGAGGCTCCCCCGGAAACCCAGGAGAACCTGCATGCGAGCCTTGTTCGTCGGTGGCGTGGTCGACAACAGTGAAATGGACCTGGAAGGCAGCCATCCGCCCGTGCATTACCCCGAGGACACCGGCGGCGGCCACTCGCGCTACCGGCTGCACCAGGTCGGTCATGGCGCCGACGGCAGCGTGGCCTATGCAGTGTACGGCGCACCGGACCTGGCCGATGACGAGGTGGCGAGGGTCGCGGAAGAACGCGCCTATGCACGCCGGTTCGAGGCGACGCCGACCTTGTTCGAGCACTGAGCGCGGCAGCCACGCATGGCGTGGCTCTACTGCAACCTGTGGTAGATCCACGCCATGCGTGGATGGGCGCGGCAGGTTGCCGTCAAACCCTCGGCGGCAACCTGCGGATGCTGGCGATTTCATCCAGCCACACATGGTGCTGCTGCACCGGCGTGTCGTAGTCATCCAGCCGCAACTGGCCGTTGCTGCCTTCGTCGCCAGCTTCGTTGCGGTACTGCTGCACCGTCGGTTTCACGGCGACAGTGCCGAGCAGTCGGCGACCATCCTGCAGGGTCAGTTCCACCTGCGTTTCGCCTTCCAGCTGCGGCAGCAGGGCTTCCAGGCGCGCGATCTGCGCCGGATCGGTATGGATGCGGGGAGCTGTACGGGACATCGGCGACCTCCTGCATGCAGGGTCGCCGATCGGCCGTGAATGCTCAGTGCAGCGCGCTGTCCGCGCGTGGCACCTGCACTTTGCGCACCGCAGCCACCAGCTGCGCCACCGAGTACGGCTTGGCCACGTGTTCCTGGAAGCCCGACGCCAGCGCTCGGCGCCGGTCATCAGCACGTGCCAGCGCGGTCACGGCAACCGCCGGCAGGGTCATCGCATCCACGCCCATGTCCTCGCGCAGGGTGCGCACCAGGCCATAGCCATCCATGCCCGGCATGCCGATGTCGGTCAGCATCACGTGGTACTGCAGGTGCCCGGTATCGGCCAGCAGCGCCAGCGCTTCACCGGCCGAGCTGGCTGCCGACACGCTGGCGCCCTGCTCTTCCAGCATGCGCCGCAGGTACTCCAGCACTTCCGGCTGGTCTTCCACCGCCAGCACGTGCATGCCACGCAGCGGATACGGCTCGACGATCACCGGCTCCAGGATCGGTCCGCTGATCACTTCGCGCAGCGGCCGCCGTTCGGCATCGGGAATGTGCTGCGGCAGGCGCACGGTGAAGGTGGCGCCGTGGCCATGGCCCTCGCTGGCAGCGGTGACGGTACCGCCATGCAGTTCGACCAGCTGCTGCACGATCGCCAGTCCCAGGCCAAGGCCGCCATGGCGTCGGGTGGTGGTGCCATCGGCCTGGCGGAAGCGGCTGAACAGGTGATTGAGGAATTCGGGCGCGATACCGTCGCCGGTGTCACGCACGGTGATCACCCAGTGGTTGCCGTCGGCCTGCAGCTGCAGATCGATGCGGCCTTCGGCCGGGGTGAACTTGATCGCATTCGACAGCAGGTTCCACAACACCTGCTGCAGGCGGGTGGCATCGCCCAGCACCAGGCTGGGCTGCTCCGGCAGCAGCAGGCTCACGTCCAGCGCCTTGCCTTCGGCCACCAGCTCCTGCGCACCGATGGCTTCGCCCAGCAGGTCGCGCAGGTCCAGTATCTCCACCTCCAGCTGCACCTTGCCCAGCAGCATGCTGCTGAGGTCGAGCATGTCCGAGATCAGCCGCTTCTGCGCACCGGCGCTGTTGGCGATTACGTTCAGGCCCTTGTACAGCGGACTGGTGTTGTCCACGCGCTGCAGCAGCAGTTCGCTCCAGCCGAGGATGGTGGTCAGCGGCGTGCGCAGTTCGTGCGACAGCGTGGCCAGGAATTCATCCTTGAGCCGCGCCATGTTTTCCGCAGCGCTGCGCGCGGCACGCTCGGACTGCAGCAGTTCCTCGCGCGCCAGCTCGATCTCACGTCGTTCGGTCACGTCCGGACTGCTGCCGGCCAGGCCGATGAAGCGGCCCATCCGCGAGAAACGCGGGCGTGCGTTCATCTCCAGCCAACGCCACTCGCCATCGGCGCGTCGGGCCCGCACCAGCGCATGCATCGAGCGCTGCGCCTTCAGTGCTTCCTGCAGCTCGTACTCGAACACCGATGCATCATCCGGATGCACCAGACCGCGCCAGACATCTTCCGGCACGCGTGTTTCGTCACCGCCGAAGAATTCACTGAAAGCGCTGTTGACGAAACGGGCATGGCCGCGCTCGTCGAGCACCCACACCGGCATCGGCAGGCCGTCGGCCAGCGCGCTGAAGCGGGCTTCGCTTTCGCCCAGTTCCACTTCCATCTGCTTGCGTGCGGTGATGTCGAAGAACAGGATGCCGACCTTGTCTTCGCCTGGACGGCCCACGCGCACCGCGTCAACCGCGAACGAGCGGCCCAGCGCACGCGCTTCCATCTCGAACTGGGCGGGGCGGCCACTACGTGCGACCTCGCCGTAGATGCGGAACCAGTCCTGCTCGTGGCCCGGCTCCAGCGCCGTCATGCGCTGGCCACGCGCGTCCTTCAGGCCGGTGTGGCGCTCGAACGCATCGTTGACCTCGATGAAACGGTAGTCCACGGCGCGATCGCCCTCGAACAGCACCTGGATCACGCAGAAACCGGCGTTGATGCGCTCAAGCACGCCATGATGCAGGTCGGGTTCGGGCGCCGGCACCATCATCGGTGGGCGCTCCACGAGGGGCGGCAGTGTGGACAAGGGCGTCTGTGCAGGCCGGATTGGAAGCACAGCATCTTCCAAAGCGCGTATTCACAGCGTCAAGCGCCGTCAGTCATGGTTGACGTCAATGAATTGGCGGCAACCACCCTTGCGAATGACGCAATCGGCCATTGCGGCGGCCCGGCCGCAGGATCACACTCGATCTGTGATCAACATCGTCCCCAGCGCGGGGACGCAGGAGACCGTCATGAAACGCTCACTCGCGATTGCCCTGCTGGCAGGCGCCCTGGTGGCGGGCGGCGCCAACGCTGCACCGCGCACCGTGACCGATGCGCACGCGCCACGTGCGTTGCAGGCCGATGGCCCGGTCAGTGTGAAATGGGAGGACCCGGCCAAATTCACCGAAATCCGCCAGAGCACCAACCGCTTCGAGGCCGAGCGTGGCGACTGGGTACAGCAGCTGGCACGCTACCTGCAGACCACTGCCGCCAAGCCGCTGCAGCCTGGGCAGACCCTCGATGTGACCCTGGTCGACATCAAGCGCGCCGGTGACTACGAGCCGTGGCACGGCCCGCGCGGCCGCGACATCCGGATCATGCGCGACATCTACCCGCCGCGGATCAGCCTGCAGTACACGTTGAAGGACGCCAGCGGCCGTATCGTCAGCGAGGGCGATGCGCGCCTCAGCGATACCGGCTACCTGCACAACCTGGGGCTGAAGAGCGACAGTGACCCGCTGCGCTACGAGAAGCGTCTGATCGATGACTGGGTGAAGCGGCAGCTGGCCAGCCAGGCCACCGCCGCGCGATGATCCCGGGCGGCGCGACCCACCGGTAGGTGTCGACCTTGGTCGACACGCATTCAAAGCGCCGACCAAGGTCGGCCGCTACCAGAGCCGCGTGCGGCGACCCGTACCGAGCGGCCACTGCGCGTTAGACCCATCGGTAGGTGTCGACCTTGGTCGACACGCATTCACGGCGCCGACCAAGGTCGGCCGCTACCAGAGCCGCGTGCGGCGACCGCTGCGTGTTAGGCCCATCGGTAGGTGTCGACCTTGGTCGACACGCATTCAAAGCGTCGACCAAGGTCGGCCGCTACCAGCGCCGCGCACGGCCAGCGTTCGGTCAGTCCTGATAGACCTTCGCCACGCGCTTGACCGCGCAGGGCAGCTGGTACGCACTCACGCCGCAGCGCGGCGCCAGTTCGGACAGCGTCGGTGCACTGCCCCACAGTTCCACCACGCTGCCGATGCCAGCCTGCGCATGCGCGGTCAGGTCCACGGTCAGCATGTCCATCGACACCCGGCCGATCAGCGCGCCGGGCTGCCCATCGATCAGCACCGGCGTGCCATTGGGCGCGAACTGCGGATACCCGTCCGCATAGCCCAGCGCGACCACGCCCACATGCGTGCGCGTCTTGGCCACGAAGCGTGCGCCATAACCCACCGGCTCACCCGCCTCGATCCAGCGTTCGGCGATCACCTTCGACTGCATCGTCATCACCGGGCGCAGGCGCTCGGTCAGCGCGGTGTTGTCCGGAAGCGGGTTGGCACCGTACAGCATCAGGCCCGGGCGCACCCAGTCACTGCGCACGTCCGGCCAGCCCAGCAGCGCCGGCGAGTTGCATACACTGGTCTCGCCTTCCAGGCCGTCGATGGCGCGAGCGAAGGTCGCCGCCTGTTTGTGGGTGCGTTCGCTGTCCAGCTCATCGGCGCGCGCAAGGTGGGTCATCAGCACGATGCGCTCGACCTGCGGCAGCGCCGACAGGCGTGCGTGCGCGGCACGGAAGCTTTCCACGTCCAGGCCGAGGCGATGCATGCCGCTGTCCAGCTTCAGCCAAACCGTCAGCGGGCGCGGGCTGTCGAAGGCAACCACGGCCTCCAGTTGCCACGGCGAACCGACGGCGAACCAGAAATCATGCTCGGCCACCAGCGCCATGTCGCTGGGCTCGAAGATGCCTTCCAGCAGCAGGATCGGCGCACGGATGCCGGCCTGGCGCAGTTCCAGCGCCTCTTCGATGGTGGCCACGCCGAAACCATCGGCCTCGCCTTCCAGCGCCTGTGCACAGCGCACCGCGCCATGGCCATAGGCATCGGCCTTGATGATCGCCAGGGCCTTGCCACCACCCAGTTCACGGGCGAGCCGGTAGTTGCTGCGCAGGGCGCCCAGATCGATCAGCGCGCGGGCAGGACGCATGTGCGGTTCTCTTGTTGCGGCGCGTGACCGTACTGGCCGTAGCGGAAAATATCCAGGCCTTCGGTGCTGATCTGCGGCTGGCGCGCGCTCATCAGGTCGGCCAGGTAGCGGCCCGAGCCGCAGGCCATGGTCCAGCCCAGGGTGCCGTGGCCGGTGTTGAGGTACAGGTTGCGGAATGGCGTGGCGCCGATCACCGGCGTACCGTCCGGCGTGGCCGGGCGCAGGCCGGTCCAGAACTGCGCGCGCGACAGGTCACCGCCCTTCGGGTAGAGATCGCTGACCACCAGCTCCAGGGTCTCGCGGCGGCGCTGCGACAGCGACAGGTCGAAGCCGGCCACTTCGGCCATGCCACCGACACGGATGCGGTCGTCGAAACGGGTGACCGCCACCTTGTAGCTCTCGTCGAGGATGGTCGAGGTCGGCGCCATCGCAGGGTCGGTGATCGGCAGGGTCAGCGAGTAGCCCTTCAGCGGATACACCGGCAGGCGCATGCCCAGCGATGCGACCAGCGCCGGCGAATAGCTGCCGAGCGCAACCACGAAGCGGTCGGCGGTTTCCAGCTTGCCGTCGATGCGTACGCCGGTGATGCGATCGCCATCGAACTCCAGGCCGGTAATGTCCTGGTCGAAGCGGAACTCGACACCGGCATCCACGCACATCTGCGCCAGGCGGCGGGTGAACAGCTGGCAGTCACCGGTCTGGTCACGCGGCAGGCGCAGCGCGCCGACCAGGCCGTCGACATGGGCCAGGGCCGGTTCGGCCTGGATGATGCCGGCGCGGTCCAGCACTTCGTACGGCACGCCGTACTGGGCCAGGATCTCGATGTCCTGCGCCGAGGCATCCAGCTGCTGCTGGGTACGGAACAGCTGGGTGGTGCCCAGGTCGCGGCCTTCGAACTCGATGCCGATCTGTGCGCGCAGCTCGTTCAGGCAGTCGCGGCTGTACTCGGACATGCGCACCATGCGCGCCTTGTTGATCGCGTAGCGCTCGTGGGTGCAGTTGCGCAGCATCTGCCACAGCCAGCGGTACTGGGCCAGGTCCATGCCCGGCTTGATCGCCAGCGGTGCGTGTTTCTCGAACAGCCAGCCGATGGCCTTCTTCGGCACGCCCGGGGCGGCCCACGGCGAGGTGTAACCGAACGACAGCTGGCCGGCATTGGCGAAGCTGGTTTCCAGCGCCGGGCCGGGCTGACGGTCGATGACCGTGACTTCAAACCCGGCCTGTCGCAGGTACCAGGCACTGGTGGTGCCGATCACGCCGCTGCCGAGAACTAGGACTCGCATGGGACTTCTCCAACCCGATCATTCCCTGCACTGGAGCGTGCCGGGACCATAATTGGGGAAGTATAGACAGCCATTCCCAGTTGATTTGCCTGATTTGTAATCAACCGGCAGGATGTTCTCCTGCAATTCATTCCCCAAGGTTGACGGCCATGGCCACCCGTACCCGCGAACTGGACAAGATCGACCGCAAGATCCTGCGCATCCTGCAGGCCGAGGGCCGTATCTCCTTCACCGAACTGGGCGAGCGGGTCGGCCTGTCGACCACCCCGTGCACCGAACGCGTGCGCCGGCTCGAGCGCGAAGGGGTGATCACCGGCTACCACGCCCACCTCGACCCGGCGGCGGTGAAAGCCAGCCTGCTGGTGTTCGTGGAGATCAGCCTGGCCTACAAGTCCGGCGACATCTTCGAGGAGTTCCGGCGCGCGGCCCTGAAGCTGCCCAACGTGCTGGAGTGCCATCTGGTCTCGGGCGACTTCGATTACCTGCTGAAGGCGCGGATCAGCGAGATGGCCTCCTACCGCAAGCTGCTCGGCAGCACGTTGCTGACACTGCCGCATGTACGAGAGTCGAAGAGCTACATCGTGATGGAAGAGGTGAAGGAAACGCTGAGCCTGCCGATTCCGGATTGAGTCCGGAACGGTAGTGGGGCCAGATCCCGTGCAGCGGGCTCTGACCCCCGGGTCCGTCAGCGCTGCTGCGGATGCTTCTGCGAGCGCTGTTCCTGCTGCTTGCCGCCCTTGTGCGGCTGCTGCGGGTCCATCTGTTGCTGCTGTTGCTGTTGCTGCGGGTTGCGGCCCTGCGGTTCCTTGCCGGGATGACGGTTCTGCTGGTTTTTCATGATCGCGATCCAGTGGACGAAGGACATGCGGCGGCGCAATGCCGGCGCACGGTCACGTTGGTCCCGTAACGGTTAATCGCAGGCGAAAAAGCAGTGATCTGCAGCGGGTTGTTTTCGTGCGTTCAGGCCGGACAGCGTGCGCTAGCTGCCAACCTTTGCTGGCACCCGAGATCAGCGCTTGATCTGCTGGCCGTCACCGGCCGGCACGCTGTCGTAATAGCGGCCGGTGCGCGAATCGAACACGCGGTTCGGACCGGCCGGACGCACACCGGGGACGATGCGGCCATTGCGGTCGTACACCTTGTCGGCCGGCTTCGGCGTCGGGGTGGGCGCGATCCGGGCGGGGCCGGTGGACTTGATCGGCTGCGCCGGCTGCGGCGACGGCAGGACCTGCGGCTGCGGGCGAGCGGCCTGCGGCGGCGGCATCACCGGCTGCGGTGCCACGGTGGTGGCACTGCGGGTGGCCGTCGGGCTCGACGACGTCGGTACCTGGGCCTGCGCGACCAGGGGCAACAGGGCCATCAACAACAGGGAAAGGGTCGGTTTCATGTCACGCTCCGGCGTGGATCGCATTCACCTTGCGCCCGCACCTGTGTGCCGCCCATGAACGGCCATCACACTTGCAAGGCTGCGACCGCAGCCCCACGTTTATCGGCACCCCCAGGCCATCGACCCCACGGAGCGCCGCCATGACCGCCTTCGACCTGACGCCCCCCACTGCCACCCAGACCGAGGCGCTGGTTGCCGGCCTCAGCAGCGAGGAGCGCCGCGTGCTGCTGCAGCACGGCACCGAGGCGCCGTTCTGCGGCGTGTTCCTCGACAACAAGCGCGAGGGCGTCTACTGCTGCCGGCTGTGCGCGCTGCCGCTGTTCCGCTCCAGCACCAAGTTCGATTCCGGCACCGGTTGGCCCAGCTTCTTCGCCCCATTCGACCCGGCGCACGTGCGCGAGATCCGCGATACCAGCCACGGCATGGTCCGCACCGAGATCACCTGTGCGCGCTGCGGCAGCCACCTGGGCCACGTGTTCCCGGACGGTCCGCCGCCCACCTACGAGCGCCACTGCCTGAACTCCGTCTCACTTTCGTTCACCGGCAATGGCGAGCCCTGGCCCGACCCGTTGCAGCGTGGCGGCGCCGAAAGCGGCGTGGCGGGCTGAAACACCCCGCTGACCGATTTCACAGAATTCCCTCTTCAGAAAACCGGGCGACGGGCCGACAAGGAGATATCCCCTCTCCTTGCGTCGCCCCATGCTCATCATCGTTGGATTCCTGGTCGTCATCGTCAGCGTGATCGGGGGCTACCTCGGTGCCCACGGCCGCCTGGGTGCCCTCTGGCAGCCCTACGAACTGGTCATCATCGGCGGCGCCGCGCTCGGCGCCTTCCTGGTCGGCACCCCGGCCAAGACGGTCAAGCAGACTCTGCAGGCCATGGTCGGCGTGTTCAAGGGCCCGCGCTACAAGCAGCAGGACTACATCGACGTGCTCAGCCTGCTCTATGAACTGCTCAACAAGGCCCGCCGCGAAGGCTTCATGGCGCTGGAAGACCACGTCGAGCGGCCGGCCGAGAGCGCGCTGTTCGGCAACTACCCCAAGGTGCAGGCCGACCACCACCTGATCGACTTCATCACCGACTGCCTGCGCCTGATGATCGGCAGCAACATCGAGCCGCACGAGCTGGAGCCGCTGCTGGAACTGGAGCTGGAAAAGCACCACGCCGAGGCCATGGCACCGTCGCAGGTGCTGACCAAGGTCGCCGACGGACTGCCCGGTTTCGGCATCGTCGCGGCGGTGCTCGGCATCGTCATCACCATGGGCTCGATCGGCGGGGATATCGTCGAGGTCGGCGGCCATGTGGCCGGCGCGCTGGTCGGTACCTTCCTGGGCATCCTGCTGGGCTACGGTTTCGTCGGCCCGATGGCGGCAGCGATGGAGGCCCGCGCCGAGCAGGACAGCCGCATCTACGAATCGGTGAAGACCGCCCTGCTGGCCTGCCTGCGTGGCTACAACCCGAAGATCGCGCTGGAATTCGCCCGCAAGACGCTGCCGTCGAACGTGCGGCCGGCCTTCTCCGATTTCGAGCAGCACCTGAAGACGGTCAAGTAAGCCATGGCCGAGACCAAGCCCACCGTCATCGTCCGCCGGGTCAGGAAGGCCGGCCACGCCGCCCATCATGGCGGTTCGTGGAAGGTGGCCTATGCCGACTTCGTGACCGCGATGATGGCGTTCTTCCTGGTGCTGTGGCTGATGGCCACCACCAACAAGAACGACCGTGCGGCCATTTCCGAGTACTTCCGCAACCCCAGCCCGCTGAGCGGGCAGAACGCCACGCCGGCGCCCGGCATGGCCGGCCCGGGTGGCGCCAGCACCTCGATGATCAAGCTGGGTGGTGCCACCGACATCTCGCGGGGCAGCAGCAACGATCCCTTCCAGAACCAGAAGGAAGCCGTGCCGCAGCCGGTGGACCAGCAGCAGCGCGACAAGCAGCAGCTGGAAGCGCTGATGAAGGAACTGCAGGAAGCGATCAGCAAGAGCCAGGCACTGGAGCCGTTCAAGGACCAGCTGCTGCTGGACCTGACCCCGGAAGGCCTGCGCATCCAGATCGTGGACAAGCAGAACCGGCCGATGTTCGACCTCGGCAGCGCCACGCTGAAGCCGTACACGCAGCAGATCCTGCACGAGCTGGCCAATTACCTGAACCACGTGCCGAACCGGATCAGCCTGACCGGCCACACCGACATCACCGCCTATTCGGCCGCGCGCGGCTACGGCAACTGGGAACTGAGCGCCGATCGTGCCAACGCCGCACGGCGCGCACTGGTGGACGGCGGCCTGGAGGACAGCAAGATCACCCGCGTGGTCGGCCTGTCTTCGTCGGTGCTGTTCGACAAGGCCGACCCGCAGAATCCGATCAACCGCCGCATCAGCATCGTGGTGATGACCCAGGCCGCCGAAGCAGCCGCCCTGGCCGGTGCCGGCCCGCAGGTGGGGCTGTCGGCCCCCGCCGCCGACCCGGACGTGCAGGCCGCGCAGGGTCCGGCAAACTAAACGGTAGGTGCGGACCTTGGTCCGCACCCACCAGGGGCATGACCCGGCGCACCCGCTACAATGGCGGTCTTTCCGTTTCCAGGTGACTCCACCCCATGTCCCAGAACTCCAAGGCCAAGCGCGACAAGCGCAAGAAGCAGCAGGCCAAGCGCCCGTTCCTCCGCCTGAACGCCCAGCAGCAGGTGCAGAACCATGCCGTGCTGACCAACGAAGACGGCCAGGTGGTTGCGGCCATCGGCCTGCAGGGCCGTGAGTGGCTGCTGGCCATCGGCGGCCAGACCATGGGCAACGCCGAGAACCCGGTGCCGATGCTGGCCATGCTCAAGCACCTGGCCAACGTGCAGGAGAAGGAAGGCCGAAAGGTCAACCTGGAGTACTCCGAACTGCTGCAGAAGCTGCTGGACACCCTGGCCGCCGAATCCGAGCAGACCGCTGACGAGTACCTGGACAAGCTGGTCGCCGAGTTCGAAGGCGTCGACGCTGCTGAGGGCGAGGAAGGCGAAGCCGCCGAGGGCGAGGTGGCCGAAGACGCCGCTGCCGAGGCCGCTCCGGCCGCTGACAGCGACAGCAAGCCGCAGGCCTGAACCGGCCGCGGCGGTGACGGTCTACGTCGATGACGCGGTGCATCCCTGGCGCGGACAGCGCTGGGCGCACCTGATGGCCGACACCCTGGCCGAGCTGCACGCGATGGCGGCGCAGCTCGGCATTCCCCCGCGGGCCTTCCAGAACAAGGCCAGCGGCGCCCACTACGACGTCACCGCCGAGCTGCGTACGCAGGCAATCGCGCTCGGCGCGCAAGCGATCTCAAGGCACACCGACCGCGCGCTGGTCAAAGCGGTGATCGCCAACGCCAGGGCGCAATACCGGCCGTAGATGGGAGCGCCGGGCATGGCCCGGCGCTACCGATCAATCTCAGAACGGGTCGCTGCCCAGCCGGATTTCCACGTTCAGCAGCGAGCACAGCGCCAGCATCGCGTCGTCGTCGCGGGTCAGCGCCATCACGCCGGTGAAACCGTCGCTGCCGGCATCCACGCTCCACAGCGTGTAGTTGTGCTCGCGCAGGCGGTCGAAGGCGGTGGACATCAGCTGCACGCCGTCCAGGTCTTCGGCGAAGTCCTCGTCATCCAGGTCGCCGCCCCAGTCCAGCTGCAGGTTGAAGCGCGCCGACAGCTCGTTCACCGCCGACTGCAGCGATTCCAGGTCATCACGCTCCACCTCGAAGCCTGACTGCCAGGCAATGGCCGTGAACAGCGCCGGCAGCCAGTCGCTGTCCGCTTCCAGCGGCTGCCCGTCCTCGGCCAGGTGCTCGCGCCAGCGGTTGAACTGCTGCAGGGCCAGTTCCTCGTCGCCCGGGTTGATCAGCACCAGCAGGTTCCAGACCCGCGCCTCGAAGCCCTCCTCGTCGAAGTCGTGGATGTCTTCCTCGAAGTCGAAATAGTCGCTGTTGTCGGGCATGGCGGAACTTCCTCTGGGGCAGGCCGGCATTCTACGGTTTATCCTGTGCCGCTGAAGCCGGCCTTGGTGGCCGTCACTGTGAATGAAGCGATGAGCGATACCCCTCCCGACCACCTGGCGATCAACCCGGCCAGCCCCTTCCATGATGCGCAGGCGCTGGAGCGCGGCGTTGGCGTGCGTTTCAACGACGTCGAGCGCGACAACGTCGAGGAATACTCGGTCAGCGAAGGCTGGATCCGCGTGCAGGCCGGCAAGGCCCGCGACCGCCGCGGCAACCCGATGACCATCAAGGTCAAGGGCAAGGTCGAGGTGTATTTCCTGGAAACGAAGCCGGAATAACCGGCTGTTGTAGAGTCGGGGGGGGGGGGGGGGGGGTGGGGGGGGGGGGGGGGCCGCGAACGCCAGCCGAAGCCAGTAAGGGGAAAAGCGGA
>NZ_JAWIRS010000020.1:0-33242 GCF_036320005.1 Stenotrophomonas sp. SMYL11 | reverse complement strand
TCCCACCCTCGCGTGCTTGGCAGCGTCCCGCCCCCCCCCGGGGGCCGCGCCCCCCCCCCCCCCCCCCCCCCCTCGACTCTACATTTCAGGGTCAATCGCGCTTGCGCGATTCCAGCAGGTCCAGGTTGCGGATCAGGCGCCGCGAGATTTCATCGGAGATCACCCCGCGCCGGGTCAGCCGGAACAGCTCCTCGCGCTCGGCATTGAGGCCGGCGCTGCGCAGCTGGCGGTAGCCCTGTTCCATGCGCCGGACCTTGTCCGGGTCCACATCGGGCCCGTCGCTGTCCTTCTCCAGGTGGCGCTGGTACAGCAGGCTGACCCGCGAGGCGGCGTCGTTGTACAGCTGCACGTTCTCGGTGTTCTGGTTCATCACCATCTGCTGGCGCATGCGCTCCACCCCAGCCAGCGCCGCCTTCGACGACAGCCGGCGCGCCAGATCCTCTTCCTTGCGCTCACCCGAATCGGACGGCAGCTGCAGGCCCTTCAACAGCCGCGGCAGCGCGATGCTGGCGCCCAGCAGCGAGAACAGGATCACCGACGCGGCCAGGAAGATCACCAGGTCACGCGCCGGGAACGCACTGCCGTCGGGCAGGAACAGCGGCAGGGTCAACACACCGGCCAGCGTGATCGCACCGCGCACGCCGGCCACCGAGGTCGCCACCACGATGCGCCAGTTCGGTGCCTCGCCCCGCTCCAGGCCGCGACGACGCGCGCGCAGCAGGTTCCAGCGCAGCGACAGCCACACCCACAGCAGGCGCAGCACGACCAGTGCCAGATTGATCACCACCACATACACCAGCAGCCACCACGCACTCTGGTGGCCGGTCTCGTTCATGGTGGTGGTGGCACGTTCGACAATGCCCGGCAGCTGCTCGCCCAGCAGCACGAACATGATGCCGTTGAAGCTGAACTGCAGCATGTTCCAGACCCCGGCGCGCTGCACGCGCATGCTGCCGGAGACGCGGCCGGTCAGCTCGACATAGCTCATCGCGATACCGGCGGCGACCGCGGCGAGGATGCCCGAGGCATGGATCTCTTCGGCCAGCAGGTAGGCCGCGAACGGAATCAGCAGGTTGACCAGCATCGCCGCGCCCGGCTCTTCGCCGAAGCGGCGCCACAGCCAGCGCTGGAAGGTGGACACACCCAGCGTCACTGCCACGCCCACAGCAAGGCCGGCCACCGCCACCCACACGAAGGTCAGCGAGGCCGTGGCCAGCGAGAAGGTGCCGGTCATCACCGCCGCCACCGCGAAGCGGAAGCAGACCAGGCCCGAGGCATCGTTCAGCAGCGACTCGCCCTCAAGGATGTGCATCAGGCGCTTGGGAATCGGCGCCTTGGAGGCGATGGCCCCGACCGCCACCGGGTCGGTCGGCGACACGATGGCCGCCAGCGCGAAGCACACCGCCAGCGGCATCACTGGAATCAGCCAGTGGATGAGGAAGCCGGCGCCGATGACGGTGAACACCACCAGGCCGAACGCCAGTTCGAGGATCGCGCCCTTGTCGCGGAACAGGCCCTGCTTGGGAATGCGCCAGCCATCCAGAAACAGCAGCGGCGGCAGGAACAGCAGGAAGAACACCTCCGGCTCCAGCGCGTGGCCGCGGTTGAATACCCCGGCAATCACCGCGCCCAGGCCGATCTGCACCAGCGGCAGCGGCAACGAGAACGGCAGGACGCGAACCAGGTAGCCGCTGGCGACAACGGCCACCAGCATCGCCAGGACGACTTCGATGGTATGCATGCTTCTTCCAGGAAGCGGCGCGCGGGGAGGCTCGCAAGCCAGCGCCGGAAACCCGGAAAAAACTACCACATGCGGCCATGACCGCGACGGCCGGGGCCGCCGCGCGTCAGCCCCGGCTCATGCCCCGTCGAAGCGGTACAGATCCATGGCGAGGAAGCCGGCATCGATACCAGCGTCGATGCGGCGTGCGCCGAAACCGCCCTCGCCGGCCGCGCCCATCGCGAAGAACAGCGGCAGCAGGTGCTCGTCGGTCGGGTGCGCGCGTTCGGCGAAAGGCGCCTGCCGGCGGTAATCCAACAGAGCCTGGCGGTCATTGGCGGCCAGGCGCTGCTCCACCCACTCGATGAAGGGCCGCACGTACGGCGCTTCCTTGCCGTCCTGGTAGTCACCCCAGTCGTGCAGGTTGTGGGTGATGCTGCCCGAGCCGACCAGCAGCACGCCCTGATCGCGCAGCGGCGCCAGCGCACGGCCCAGCGCGAACTGGTGCTCGGGCCCGAGCAGTGGCTGGATCGACAGCGGCACCACCGGGATGTCGGCCTGCGGGCGCAACAGCCGCAGCGGCACCCATGCACCGTGGTCGAGGCCACGCTGCGGGTCGAGCGCCACCGGCAGGCCAGCGGCCGCGATGCGACCGGCCACCTCTTCGGCCAGCGCCGGATCGCCCGGCGCCGGGTACTGCAGTTCGAACAGCGCGCGCGGGAAGCCGCCGAAGTCGTGGATGGTCGGTGGCTGCGGATGCGCACCGACCAGCGGCTGCCGGCCCAGCCAGTGCGCCGAGGCCATCACGATGGCGCGCGGCGTCGGCAGATCGCGCGCCAGCTCGGCCAGGCGCACGCCAACCTGGCCCGGATGCAGGGCGGTCATCGGCGAACCATGCGAGATGTACAGCGAAGGCAGGCGGGACATGGAATTCTCCAGTTGCAGGATCAGGCGGCGATCAGCGCGAACGCAGGGTCCACTTGCCATCGCCGACCAGGAACAGCACTACCAGCGCCAGTGCCCAGAACGCTGGGTATTCCCAGCCGCCGCCGGCATTGGCGAAACCGAAGCCGTTGGCGCCGTGCACGGTGACGATGGTGCCCAGCAGCAGCGGCACACCGACCAGGCCCACCCAGCGTGCGTAGATGCCCAGCAGGAGCGCGACGGTGATCATCAGCTCGACACCGATGGTGAGGTAGCCGAGCACGCCGGGCAGGCCCAGCGATTCGAAGAACGCCGCCGTGCCGGCCGGGGTGAACACCAGCAGCTTGATCAGCGCATGGACCAGGAACAGCACGCCCAGGGCCAGGCGCAGCAGGGTGGCGCCGTACGGGGCCAGCGGCGAAACAGGAGCGGTCGTGGTGTGCATGGGGAAACACCTTGAAGGGAGTGGGCACAGGTTATTGCGCCTTCGTGAGCCAATAAATACGATGGATTGACCGTATTTATTTCAAAAGGCGCAACAATGGACACCCTCGAGGCGATGCGCGTGTTCGTGGCGGTGGTCGAGCGCAACGGCTTCAGCGCCGCCGCCCAGGCCCTGGACATGTCCACGGCCGGCGTCACCCGCCAGGTTGCCGCGCTGGAAAAGCGCCTGTCCACCCGGCTGCTTCACCGCACCACGCGACGGGTCAGCCCGACCAGTGCCGGCGCCGCCTACTACGCCCAGTGCGTGCGCCTGCTGGCCGAGTTCGACGCGCTGGAGGCCAGCATCGGTGCGCAGGCGCTGGAGCCCTCCGGCACGCTGCGCATCAACGCACCGGTCAGCTGGGGCATCGCCCGCCTCGGCCCGTTGCTGGCCAGCTACCGCGAGCGCTTCCCGCAGGTGGAACTTGATCTGGCCCTGTCCGACCGCCTGGTGGACATGGTCGAGGAAGGCTACGACGTCGCCATCCGCATCACCCGCGAGCCGGGGCCGACGTTGATCGCGCGCCGCCTGGGCGAATCGCGGGTGAGCCTGTGCGCCGCGCCGGCCTACCTGGCCGCACGCGGTACGCCACAGACGCCGCAGGAGCTGCAGGCCCACGCCTGCCTGAGCTACAGCTACTGGGCCGCCGGCGACCATTGGCCGCTGCAGGGGCCGGGCGGCGAAGTGAAGGTGGCGGTAAGCAGCCTGCTGCACGCCAACAACGGCGACGTGCTGCGCGAAGCAGCAATCGCCGGCATGGGCGTGATCCTGCAACCGGATTTCCTGCTGGAAGACGCGCTGGCCGATGGCCGCCTGGTGCGCATCCTGCCCGAATGGGAGGCCTCGCCGATCGGCATCTTCGCGGTCTATACCAGCCGCAACCACTTGGCACCGAAGGTGCGCAGTTTCATCGACTACCTGGTGGAAGCCGGGGTGTAGCCGAGTCTGGCGCTTGCCGGTAGTGCCGGCCGCTGGCCGGCAATCAGACACACCCCGGTCCTGGGCGAATGCCGGCCAGCGGCCGGCACTACCACTTAGGCGGCAACCTCATCGAGCGCATCGATGATCTGTTCCAGCGGCGCCGGTCGCCCCAGCAGGTAGCCCTGCACCTGGTCGCAGCCATGCGCGGCCAGCCAGTCCAGCTGGCCCGGCGTCTCCACGCCTTCGGCGATGATGGTCAGGCCCATGCTGTGGCCCAGCGACAGCAGCGCGCGGCAGATCGAGGCATTGCGCGGATTGGTTTCCACGTCAGCGACGAAGCTGCGGTCGATCTTCAGGATGTCCAGCGGCAGGTGCTGCAGGTAGGACATGCTGGAATATCCGGTACCGAAGTCATCCAGCGACACGCTGATGCCCTGCTCGTGCAGGCGTTGCATGGTCTGCATCGCCTGCGCCGGCTTGCGCATCAGGCTGCTCTCGGTCAGCTCCACGTGCAGCGCGCCGCGGGCCAGGCCGAACTCCTGCTGCGCGCGGGTGAACTCGGCCACCAGGTCGCTATTGAAGAACTGCACCGCCGATACATTGACCGCGATCGGCAGCTCGCCCCAACCGGCCTCTACCAGCCGGCGCTGCGCCTTCGCCGCCGCACGGATCACCCAGCGGCCCAGCGCCAGGATCAGCCCGGTGTCCTCGCACAGCTGGATGAACTCGTTGGGCGGGATGAAGCTGCCATCGGCCTGCGGCCAGCGCAGCAGGGCCTCCAGCGCGGCCGGGCTGCCATCGCTGGCGTGCCGGATCGGCTGGAAGTACAGCTCGAACTCGTTGTCGATGGCGGCGTGGATGCGTCCGGCCAGGCGCAGGCGGTCGGCCAACCGCGTGGTCACCGCCGCGTCGAACCAGACCACCACGTTGCCTTCGGCGCGCGCGGCATGCGCGGCCTGTGCAGCCATGCCGATCACCTGCTCGGCCGAGTGGCCATCACCCGGCACATGCACGGCCACGCCGATGCGCGGCTCGAACTGGTGCAGCGAATCCTTGCCGCGCATCGGCGCCGACACGATCTGCAGCAGGTCGTCCAGCACGCGCTGGGTATCGTGCTCGGCACCGATGGCGAACACGAAGTCCTCTGCCGGCTGGAATGCCAGCGTGCCGCAGCGCGCGCCCAGGCCACCGAGCCGGGTCGCCATCGACTGCAGCACCGCATCGCCGATCTCGCGGCCCAGCGTGTCGGCCACCAGCTGCAGTCCTCGCAGCTGCACGAAGGCGATGGTGTAGCCCTCCTGCTGCTCGTCCAGCTGTCCGGTCAACGCACGCACGTTGAGCAGGCCGGTGGCCGGGTTGTGCCGCGCCTGGTAGGCCAGGTCGCGCTCGTAAGCCAGCCGTTCGCTCACATCCTCGGCCAGCACCAGGCAGGCGGGCTGGCCATCGAAATCGAGCTTGGACAAATGTGCGCGCACTTCGAACACACTGCCGTCCTTGCGCCGGTGCAGGCGCACGGTGGCATCCTGCAGCTCGCCGGCACGGGCCTTGGCGATCGCCCCCTTCACCTCGTCCCAGCCTTCGCGCGGGCGGATGTCGAGGATGCTCATCGCCAGGAATTCCTCGCGGCTGTAGCCGTACTGGCGCACGGCGGCATCGTTGACCTCGATGAAGCGCAGCGTGTCCGGATCGAACACCCAGAACGGCGCTGGATTGCGGTCGAACAACAGGCGGAAGCGGCGTTCCACTTCGCTCATCTGCTCGCGGGCCTGGTAGCGCTCGCTCAGGTCGGTCAGCGCGCCGATCATGCGGCGCTCGCTGTCGGCCACCTCCACCCGCTGCCCGCGTGCGCCCACCCAGCGCACTGCGCCTCCGGGCAGTACCAGGCGGAACACCTGGTCGAGCACCGCGCCACCGGCGAAGGCCTGGTCGAAGGCCTGCTGCAGGCGCGCCGCATCATCACGATGCACGCGCGCGAAGAAATCGGCCACCGGCAGCGCATCGGTCTGCACGCCGAAGATCTCGCGCGCCAGCGGTGACCAGCGCAACAGCGCGGCATCCTCGTCCACGTACCAGGTGCAGACGCGCCCGACCTGGTGGGCCAGGCGCAGTTCGGCGTGGCCTGTCTTCAGCTCCTCGGCCATCGCCTGCTGGCGGCGGGTGCTGCGGCGCACGGCGTACAGCAGCACCAGCAACACCGCGATGTAGGCCAGCATGATCGCCACCGACGCCTGCAGGTACGGCCACCAGGGCGCCAGCACGTCCTCGTCGGCCAAGCCGACCTGCACCGCCAGCGGGCTGCGTTCCAGCGTGCTGATGGTGATGATGCGCGGCACGCCGTCGACCACGCCGGGCAGGCTGCCCAGCTCGACCACCGCCTGCTTGCCGAGCAGGTCACGGCGCGGCAGATCGTAGCGGCGGCCCACCGTGCCGTGCGGATCGGGCACGCGGGCCAGCATGTAGCCTTCGGCATCGCTGATCGAGACCAGTCCGTTCGGGCCGACATCGAGGCCACCGACGATGCGCTGCAGTTCGCCACAGCGCAGCCGCGCCAGCAGCCAGCGGTCGCCGGCCATCGGCAGCGCCAGCGGGACCACCCAGCCGCCATCACTGGCCCGCTGCGGCGGGCCGATATACAGCGCGCTGCCCTGGCCTCGGCGCTGCGGGTCGGTCCACAGCGGCAGCTGCAGGTCGCCCTTGCCGGCCGTCAGCGGTCGGCCATGGCTGTCGAGCACCACGATGCTGTGCAGCTCGGCATGCCGGCGCAGCACGCCGCCGATGGAGGCATCCAGCAGGGCCGGCGCCTGTACCGGCACGCTGCGGAACAGCTCAGCAGCGTCGGTGGCGATGCCGGACATGGCCCGCTCCAGGTTGCGCAGCTCCAGCGCCAGCAGGCGCTCGCTGCCCACCGCCAGCGCGCGGCTCTGGCGCTGCGCTGCCTCCAGCCGGCGCTGGTGGTCGTTGATCAGCATGGTGGCCAGGCCAGCCACCAGCAACACGCCCAGCAGCACTCCGCCCCAGGTAATGGCGCGCAGTGGCCGGGCCAACGCCCGTTTCAGCGCGGGCATCGGTTGAGCTTCCTTGTGCTGTCGGCTGGCTTCATGCGCGAACGAATCCTCCACATCCCCGACCTCAACGGCCGGCGGACGCCATTCTTGACGCCTGACCCGCCCCCGCATGGCCACCTCCCCGTGTCCGCGCAGGGCTCCTGAGGCCAGCATGCACCACACCGGTGACGGCGTGAAGATCGCTTGCGCGCGTTCAGCCAGATCCCGCACAGGGCGGGCGGCACTACGGGAGGGCCAGCCGGGGCGGAGCGGATTAGACTTGGGGTTTTCCGCTGCAAGAGAAGTCCATGTCCAAGCTGCGCCGTCCCTCCCTGGCACTGGCCATCGTTGCCAGTCTGTCCCTGGCCGCCTGCGACCGCCCGGCCGAACCGGCGGCCGGCACCGCCGCGCCGGCCGATGCCGCACCTGCGGCCGCCAAGCCGATGCTGGGCAGCTTCGGCTTCGATGCCAGCGGCATGGACCGCAGCATCAACGCCGGCGATGACTTCTTCGGTTTCGCCAACGGCACCTGGGTCAAGAACACCGAGATCCCGGCCGACCGCTCGCGCTTCGGCAGCTTCAACGTCATCGCCGAGAAGACCCTGGCCGACACCCGCGCCATTCTCGAAGGCGCCGCCGGCAACACCCAGGCCAGCGGTGACGACAAGCTGATCGGCGACTACTACGCTGCTTACATGGACGAGGCCGGCATCGAGCAGCACGGCATCGCGCCGGTGCAGCCGCAGCTGAAGGCGATCGATGCAATCGCCGACAAGGCCGGCCTGGCCCGTGCCCTGGGCGGCGACGTGCGTGCCGACGTCGACCTGCTCAACGCCACCAATTTCTACACCGACCGCCTGTTCGGCCTGTGGGTGTCGGTGGACCTGCTGCAACCGGACCGCAACGCGCCGTACCTGGTGCAGGGCGGCCTGGGCATGCCCGACCGTGACTTCTACCTGGGCGGCGGCCGCATGGCCGAGCTGCGCAAGCAGTACCAGGCCTACATCGCACAGATGCTGCAGCTGGCCGGTGTCGCCGATCCGGCGGGCAAGGCGCAGCGCATCCTCGCGCTGGAGACGAAGATCGCGCAGGCGCACGCCACCCAGGAAGAAACCAATGATGTGACCAAGGGCGCCAATCCCTGGACCCAGGCCGACTTCAATGCCAAGGCGCCGGGCATGGACTGGAACGCCTTCCTCGACGCGGCCGCGCTGGGCCAGCAGCAGGACTTCATCGTCTGGCAGCCCAAGGCCGTGGCCGGCCTGTCCAAGCTGGTCGCCACCGAGCCGCTGGATGTCTGGAAGGATTACCTGGCCTTCCACACGCTCGACCGCGCCGCTGCCTACCTGCCGAAGAAATTCGCCGATGCCCGCTTCGCCTTCCACGGCACCACGCTGAGCGGCACGCCACAGCAGAGCGAGCGCTGGAAGCGTGCAGTGGACGACGCCAACCATGCCATCGGCGAAGCGATCGGCAAGCGTTACGTCGAGAAGCACTTCGACGCCAAGACCAAGGAACGCGCGGACGAGATGGCGAAGAACATCATCGCCGCCTTCGCCAAGCGCATTGACGCGCTCGCGTGGATGTCGCCGCAGACCAAGGCCAGCGCCAAGGCCAAGGTGGCCGGCCTGACCGTGGGCATGGGCTACCCGGAAAAGTGGCGCGACTACAGCGGTCTGGAGATCCGTCGCGATGACGCACTGGGCAACGCACAGCGCGCCGAGCTGTTCGAATACCAGCGCAACATCGCCAAGCTGGGCAAGCCGGTCGACCACACTGAGTGGGCGATGCTGCCGCAGACCATCAATGCGATGAACGTGCCGCTGGAAAACCGACTGGTGTTCCCGGCCGCGATCCTGCAGCCGCCGTTCTTTGATGGCGCCGCCGACGATGCGGTGAACTACGGTGCAATCGGCGCGGTGATCGGTCACGAGATCAGCCACGGCTTCGACAACGCCGGGGCGCTGTTCGACGAGACCGGCAAGCTGCACAACTGGTGGACCGCTGAAGACCTGAAGCAGTTCAACGCCGCCGGTGACGCGCTGGCCGCACAGTTCAGCAGCTACGAACCGTTCCCGGGCGTGCACGTGAACGGCAAGCTGACCCTGGGCGAGAACATCGCCGACGTGGCTGGCCTGGGTACCGCCTACGATGCCTACCAGCTGTCGCTGCAGGGCAAGCCAGGCCAGACCCTGGAAGGCTTCACCCCGGACCAGCGCTTCTTCCTCGGCTTCGCCCAGGCCTGGCGCAGCAAGAGCCGCGAGCAGGCGCTGCGTAATTCGCTGCTGACCGATGTGCATGCACCGGGCCAGTTCCGCGCACTCACCGTGCGCAACATCGACGCCTGGTACCCGGCGTTCGAAGTGAAGGAAGGCCAGAAGCTGTACCTGGCCCCGGACAAGCGGGTCAAGGTGTGGTGATGTAACCGGAACGGGCGCCGCAAGGCGCCCGTTTCATTTCCCGGTAGCTGCCAACCTTGGCCGGCACATGCCCCACTTTGGTGGGTGCCAACCTTGGTTGGCACGGCGTGGATCTACCTGCGGGTGGTGGCAACCATCAGCAGAGCGCTCGCAGCCAACACCGCAGCAGCCCAAAGCGTGGCGTACGGCCCGACACCATCCAGCAGCCGTCCCCCGCCCCACGCCCCAAGCGCGATGCCGATGTTGAACACGCCTACATACAACGCGGTGGCGATTTCCACGGCCTGCGGCACCGCCTTCATCATCCAGCTCATCAGGCCCACTGACACACCGCCATAGGCCAGGCCCCACAGCAGCAGTACCGCGATGCCACCGCTCGGTGTGCCGCCCAACCACAGCAACAGCAGCGGCGTCAGCAGCAGGCCGGACGCGATCGCCAGCAACGTACCGCGCGGATCGCGCGCTGCCAGCGGCCCGGCGATGAAGTTGCCCGCGATACCAGCCAGGCCGTAGCCAAACAGCAGTGCACCGATCCACGATGCATCCACGCCCGATATGGATGTCAGCAGCGGCCGCACGTAGGTGAAGGCGATGAAGTGCCCGGACACCAGCAGCACGGTCAGCCACAGGCCACGCCGCAGGTCGCGCTGGCCAAGCTGCTGCACGAACTGCCGCGGCCGCACCGATGTACTTACAGGTAACGCGGGAACCACCCGCAGATGCAGCAGCATCGACGCCGCACTGAGCAGCGCCATCGCCGCAAAGGCGCTGCGCCAGCCCAATGCATCCCCGATCAGCGCGCCCAACGGAACGCCCAGCACCGACGCTGCGGCCACGCCGCCGAAGATGATCGAGGTTGCCAGGCCGATGCGGTCAGCCGGCACCAGGCGCGCAGCCAGACCGCCGGCGATGGCCCAGATGCCGCCCATGCAGAACCCCACCAGCACCCGTGCGGCCAACAGCCAGCCTATGCCCGGTGCCAGCGCCGACGCGAGGTTGGCGACCAGCAGAAGCGCAAGCAGCGCGCACAGGATGCGACGGCGATCGATGCCACCGGCTGCGATCACCACCAGCGGTGCGAACACTGCCGCCAGCAGGGCCGGCAGCGAGATCATCAGGCCGGCGGTGCCGGTGGACGCGCCGAGATCTTCGGCGATAGGGGTCAGCAGGCCGACCGGCAGCATTTCGGTGGTGACCACCGAGAACGTGGCGAGGCCGATGGCGGAAACCGCCCACCACGGATGACGAGGCACAGGCGCGGCGTGCGCAGGCGATGAAGCGCTCACGGGACGATTCCTTCAGGGGATGTGGTCGAGGCAGACGGGCGCAGTGCACGTTGCGCGAGCACGGCGAACAGCAGCACGCCACCGCCTGCCACCAGCGCAACAACAAAGCCGCTGCGCACGCCCCCCGCATCGACACTCTGCCCGGACAGCGCCGCGCCCAGCGCCACGCCGATGTTCAATCCGGCCAGCAACCAGGCCATGCCTTCGGTCAGGCGCGATTCGGGCACGTACTGTTCGACCAGCGACATCGCAACGATCATCGTCGGCGCGAAGAACACCCCGGCCAGCAGCACGGCAACGGCCAGGGCAGGCAGGCTGCCGACCCACAGCAGCGGCAGCGTGGCCAATGCAGTGGCCGCTGCTCCGGTCAGCAACAGGCGCGGCAACCGGATCTGCAGCTTCAGTGCACCAAACAGCAGGCCCGCCGCGCAGCTGCCCAGCGCATAGGCCGACAGTACCCAACTGGCAGCCAGTGGCTGCCCCCGCTGTTCGGCGAAGGCCACGCTGGTGATGTCGACGGTACCGACAATCACACCCATCGCCAGCATCAGCAACGCCAGCAGGCGGATCTCCGCTTGCCGCAGCGGCGAGCGCGAGGGTGTTGCGCCTTCGCAGCGCTGCAGCGGTGGTTCGGTACCGCGTTGCAGAACCAGTGCAGTCACCCCGAGCACCAGCAGCAGGGCGGCGGCCAGCACCCCGGCCTGCGGCCATACCGCCACCGACAGCCCGACGGACAACGGTGGCCCGGCGATGAAGGTCACCTCGTCGAACACGGTCTCCAGCGAATACGCAGTCTGCAGCTGCGGGCGTCCGCGATGGATCGCGGTCCAGCGCGCGCGCACCATCGCCGACACGCTGGGCATGCAACCGGCCAGCATCGCCGCAATGAACAGCGTCCAGTCCGGCGCGGCCAGCAGCGTGCACGCAAGCAGCAACAGCAACCCGGCCGCACTGGCCGTCGTGGCCCACGGCAGCACCCTGCCCTGCCCGCGCCGATCGACCCAGCGCGACACCTGCGGCGACAGCAACGCGTAGGTCAGCACGAAGGTGGCCGACACCGCACCGGCCAGTGCATAGCTGCCGCGCAACTGCGACAGCAGGGTGATGATGCCGATGCCGGTCATAGGCAGCGGCAGGCGTGCCAGAAGCCCGGCCAGGGCAAGGCCGGCGGTGCCAGGGGCAGCGAACAGGTCGCGGTAGGGGGTGGCCATCAGGATCTCCAGGGCAGCGGCTTGCCTGGCGCACCCGGCGCCACGACAATACATACAGAGCGTATGAATAAGAGGCTACATTCATACGCGTCGTATGTAAATAATCATGCACTGCGTATGTAAGGAGCTCCGGATGGTCCGTCGCACCCGCACCGAGATGGAAGAAACCCGTGCCAGCCTGCTGGCCACCGCCCGCCGCGTGTTCAGCGAGCATGGCTATGCCGCCACCTCGATGGACGACCTGACCGCCCAGGCCGGGCTCACCCGCGGTGCGCTCTACCACCACTTCGGCGACAAGAAGGGGCTGCTGGCGGCTGTCGTTACCCAGCTCGATGCCGAGACCGACCTGCGCCTGCAGGCGATCAGCGATGGCGCGGATGATGCCTGGGACGGCTTCGTGCAGCGTTGCCGCGCCTATCTGGAGATGGCACTGGAACCGGAGATCCAGCGCATCGTGCTGCGCGATGCGCGCGCGGTACTGGGTGGTGCCTCACCGGAATCGCAGCGCCACTGCGTGCACTCGATGCAGCACCTGATCGAACATCTGGTGGCGCAGGGCGTGGTGGCGCCGGTGGACGCACAGGCGCTGGCGTCGCTGATCTACGGCAGCCTGGCCGAGGCCGCGTTCTGGATCGCCGAGGGCGAAGATGGCGACGCGCGCCTGCAGCAGGCGACGGCGGCGCTGGAGATGCTGTTGCGTGGGTTGAAGTCGGCCGGGTGAAGCCCATCCACGCATGGCGTGGACTTACTGCGGAATCCGCTCTGGTAGAGGCCAACCTTGGTTGGCGCTTCTGCGGCACCGCGCGAAATGCGTGCCAACCAAGGTTGGCAGCTACCAGAATCATGGTGTCAGTAGATCCACGCCATGCGTGGATGAAGCTCTATCGCGCAACGCGTGCCAACCAAGGTTGGCACCTACCGGAGCAGTTCGGGCCACTCGCGCAGGACGCCCACCGGCAGGCCCATGCGCGTGCAGGCGCGGCTGGCCAGGCCATCGGGCAGCGCGCGGCGGAACAGCGGCGCCATGCCCTGCATCAGCTTCGCCGACGCCGCCGCCTGCGCGCGCTGGCGCGCATTGCGTTCCAGCATGCCCTCGGCCCAGTCCGGCAGCAGCGCCGCACCGGCGCCGAGGAACACTTCGCGCGACAGGCCCGGCACCGGTACCGGCAGGCGCACACCGGACAACACCTCCAGCACTTCGCGCGAGCGTTCGTCGACACGCAGTTCCGGCTGCCGCGCGCAGAAGTACGCGGCCACTTCCGCTTCACTGCGCGGCACATCCACCGCACCCAGTGCCTCGGCCACGCAGCGGTACTCGTCGTAGTAGCGATCGGCGATGTGCGCCGGCACCTCGCGCCCGTAGCGGCGGAAGCCTTGCAGGAAGCCAAATGCCTCGGTCACATGCACCCACGTCAGCAGCTGCGGATCGTCCGCCGCATAGGGCTCCCCCTGCGCGGTCTGGCCGCGGATCTGCGCATGGATGCGGCGTACCTTGGCCACCAGAGCCTCCACCTCGCCGCTGGGCGCATAGCTGGTGCCGGCAACGAAGGCGGTGGTGCGGCGCAGGCGTCCCACCAGGTCCTGGCGGAAATTGGAGTGGTCGTAGACGCCGGCCAGCGCGCGCGGGTGCAGGGTCTGCAGCATCAGCGCACACAGGCCACCGGCCAGCATCGAGGGGAACTCGGCGTGCAGGCGCCAGGTGACGCTGTCCGGGCCGAACCAGCCCGGGTCTCCCAGCGGGTGGTCGTAATCGATGCCGCTCTGGCCACGCGGGAAGGCCTCCAGTACCCAGCGCCGGATAGGCGCGGTGACGGGGCGGGAGAGTCGCTGCAGCAGAGCCGGCATCACAGGTCCAGGAAAGGCGGAAGAGCGGCCGCAGGTTGCGCGGTCGGCCCCGATTCTGGGCGATCACGACGCCGACGGCGAGTCTCCGCGCTCAGCCACGGTTTCATGTGCGGCCGCAGCACGTTTCACCCTGCGACATCCTGTCGCAGGCTGTGACCATGATGTTGCGATGCAACAACATTCACCCATTCAGACAAAACCCTTACGCCGCTAGGCATTGCGCCCATTGCACGGCTCGCTGGAAGTGCTAGAACTGAACCCGCCACACCGTCCAACGCTGATCGACGCACGTTCCACAAGGAGCCAGCCATGATTGCTTTGTTCAAGGGTTTGGGACTACTGCTTCGCGACAACGAGCTCTACAGCAGCCCGTTCGAAAAACAGGTCGCGCACTGGCGCAGCCTCAGCGAGCAGCAGATCCGCGATGAAGTGGCTGTGCTGGCCCAGGCCAAGTGCCAATGGCTGATCGCCTCGATCGTCGGCTGGCAGGCGGCCTCGCTGCTGATCCTCGGGCTGATCACCAACTACCTGTGGCGCGACGATTACCACATCACCTTCACCCGCGTGGTCGTGGTGTTCGGCTCATGGATCTCGATCCTGTTCGTGATCTGGTTCATGGCCAACATGTTCGACCGCACCGCCGGTTTCGAGCGTTGGATGAAGGCCTTCAACAGCCGCGCCCGCATCAGCTCCAAGGCCGACAGCGTCGAGAACGTGGCCGAGGCACTGGACCTGGCCGAGCACTACCCGGAAGTGCTGGACTACAAGCAGGCCGTCACCGCCAAGCGCGAGCTGCGCCATGAGGACATCCGCATCATGACCGAGATCGGGCGCATGAAGCAGCACTCAGAACTGGTCGGCCGCCTGAACCATGTGGGTGAGAACGAGCACCACCACGACCTGACACTGCAACCTGCCTACTGACCCTTCAGGGAAGCGGGGGGATCCACAATGCCACCGTGATCACTCACGGTGGCATTGTTCTATCGGGTCCTGGCTGACGCATTGGTGGAAGCCCCTGGGCAGATCACGCATCGCCTCGGTCTTTCCCACCGCCACCGCGAACCGACGCAACGGCGGCGTGGCACACGCGGCCTCGCTGCTGCATGCAGGGTCCAGCACCACGTAGTGGCAGTGGCCACTGCTGCTGGCGATGCACTGGAACCGCGCCTCGCCATCGACCACGGTGCGTTTGCTGTACAGCGTGTCCACGCCGTTGGCATTGGTACGGGTGATCGAGGTTTCGCTGGACTTCTCGCAGCCGGCCAATGACAGCGCAGCAACGCAGGCAAACAGGAACTCGCGCATGGTGCCTCCAGGGTGCGGCTACATGCCGCGGAACAGGCTCATGAAGGGTTGGCTGACCACCAGCGTCTCCGTACGCCCACGCAGGCGCAGCACCCCGCGCCCGGTATCGTCGCGGCTGACCGCTGCCACCGCCTTCATGTTGACGATGGTCGAGCGATGGATCTGGCGGAAGTGCTGCGGATCGAGCACTTCCAGCAGCTCGCGCAACGGTGTGCGCAGCAGGCTCTCACCCGCCGCGGTCATCACAGTGGTGTACTTGTTGTCAGCACGGAAGTAGGCCACGTCTTCCAGCATGATCAGCTGCGTCTCGCGGCCGTTGCTGGCGGTGATCCAGGCCAAGGGTGGGCGCTCGGCAGCGGCCTGCGATGGGCCCAACCGCTGAAGCAGGCGTTCGAGTACGGCATCGTCCTGGCGCGTTGATGGCAGCCGCGACAGGATGCGTTCGCGGGTGGCCAGCAGGCGCTCGTCGCTGACCGGCTTCAGCAGGTAGTCCATCGCACCCTGCTCGAACGCGTCGATGGCGTACTGGTCGTAGGCGGTAACGAACACCACCTGGGTGCGCGGGCTCAGTTCGGACAGCGAACGCGCCACTTCAATGCCACTGATGCCGGGCATGCGGATATCGAGGAAGGCGATGTCCGGCTGTTTCTCGGCCAGCTGTTCCAGCGCACTGGCGCCGTCCTCGCACTCGGCCACCAGTTTCAGTTCCGGCCACAGCCGGCCCAGCTGCTCCACCAGTGACTGCCGCAGCAGTTCTTCGTCTTCGGCAATGAGCGCCTCAAGCGGCATGGCTGCGCTCCTTGCTCGACTGCGGCAGGGTCATGGTCGCGGCCACGCCGCTGGGGAAGTTGGCAACGATCGCCACACCGGCCTGCTCGCCGCAGGTCAGGCGCAGGCGCTCGCGCAGGTTCTTCAGGCCGATGCCGGTGCCGCTGGTGCCCTGGCCGAAGCCAAGGCCATCGTCGGCCACCGTCACCGTCACATGGTCATCGAAACCACGCGCCAGGATCCAGATCGTGCCGCCGCCGGGCTTGGGTTCCAGGCCGTGCTTGATCGCGTTTTCCACCAGCGTCTGCAGCGCCATCGCCGGCAGCTGCACGCCGTGCAGTTCGTTCGGCACCTGCACCTCCACCCCCAGCCGTGCGCCCATGCGGATACGCAGGATCTCCAGGTAGGCACGGGTGCGCTCCAGCTCAACGCCCAGCGTGGACAGCGATTCGTCCACCTGTGGCAACGAGCTGCGCAGGTACTGGATCAGGTGGCCCAGCATCTGGTCGGCACGTGCCGGGTCGGTGCGGGTCAGCACCTGCGCGTTGGCCAGCGTGTTGTAGAGGAAGTGCGGTTCGACCTGCGCATGCAGCAGGTTCAGCCGCGCCACCGACAGCTCCTTCTCGACCTGGGTCTGTTCGGCGGCGGCCTGCTCGTCGCGGCGCTGGTCGGCAACGCGTCGACTGATCGCACGGGTGACCGCTTCGGCATTCTCGTAGTTGCTGCCCTCATCCAGCGCCAGCAGGTCGGCCCACCAGCCTGCGTCCGGTTCGAACAGCAGGGTGACGGTGCTGGTGCCCTGCCCCGGCGTGACCGTGGCCAGCACGCTGTTGCGCTTGATCGCCAGCCGCGCCGGCAGGTTCCAGCGCGATGGCTGGCGGCCATTCCACAGATCGACGCGGCGTACATAGGCGCGCACCTGCAGGCTGCCGGCCGAGCTTTCCACCTCCTCCACCCGCGGCAGCTCGCCCACCGCCGCCTCGACCACCGCGAAGGCGTGGCCGGCATCCATCGGCAGTTCGATCTGTCGGCGCTGGCGCCCGGAAAGGGTGGCGCCATCGAGGCGGCCGGCCACCAGCCAGACCCGGCGCACATGGGTCACCGCACTGCCCAGCGCCGAGATCATCAGGAACATCACCAGCAGCCCGAACACCCAGCCGGGGCCGTCGTTCATGCCGCTGAAAATGCCGCTCCAGACCATGCCGGCCACGAACAGCGCCGCGGCCCAGGCCAGCAGGTGACGGAGGATGAGGGAGAGGCTGGCGATCACGGCGGCGCCTTGGTGGAAGGGGGTGAGCCGAGCATAGGGCGGCCCGCCGGGCAAACAAGCGGGTTGCGACGAAGGGCCGGAAAGCGGGGATGGAAGCCGTTATGGAAACACCGGGCATGGCCCGGCGTTTCCGGGGAGGGCAATGCCGGCCAGCGGCCGGCACTACCGAACGACGTTACTTGCGCTGGTCGGCGCTGGCGTCACGCACGGCGCGGAACGACTCGTCCTTGCTCCAGTTCGGCCAGCTGCGCGCGTTGGCCAGCTGGTTGCCCAGCGTATACAGCACCTCCAGGTCGCGGGCGGCACCGGCGAACACCCAGTCCGGCTGCCACTCGTCGCCCTGCTGGTGGTAGCGCTTGGCGGTGTAGTCCTCGGAGGCCTTCTTGCCTGCGGCCACGCCGCCGTCCACCCAGTCCTGGCCGGCCGACCAGGACAGCGCCGGCACGCCACGCTTGGCGAACGGGAAGTGATCGGAGCGGAAGAACAGGCCGGCTTCCGGCTTCGGGTCCGGCGTGTAGCGGATATCCCAGCCCTTGGCCACGTCCTTCAGCTGGTCCAGCAGCTCGAAGCGCGCGGCACCGTAGATGCCGAAATCACGCGACGGCCCGAACGGCGCCATGCCATCCATGTTGATCACCGCCACGGTCTTTTCCAGCGGGTACAGCGGATGGGTGGCGTAGTACTCCGAACCCAGCAGGCCCTTCTCTTCGGCGGTCACCGCCAGGAACAGCACCGAGCGCTGCGGGCGCTTCTGCTTGGCGAAACCGCGGGCAAGTTCGATCAGCGATGCGGTGCCGCTGGCGTTGTCCAGCGCGCCGTTGAAGATGCGGTCGCCGCGTGCATCGGGCTCGCCCACGCCGATGTGGTCCCAGTGCGCACTGTAGATGACGGTCTCGTCCGGGTGGCTGCTGCCTTCCAGGCGCGCGGCCACGTTGTGCGAGGTGATCACTTCGGTCTTCACCGCGTACTTCGCATCCAGGCTGGCACCGGTCAGCGGCACCGGCGTGAAGTCACGCTGCTGCGCCTTCTTCTTCAGCGCTTCGAAATCCTGCCCGGCCGAACGGAACAGTTCCACCGCCAGGTCGCGCTGGATCCAGCCTTCCAGCAGCGGGTGGCTGTCGGCCGGGTTGTCGCGCACCACGTCGAACATGGTGTTGGTGTTGGAACCGGCCACGGTGGCCCAGCCGTACGACGCCGGTGCGGTCTCGTGCACGATCAGCACGCCCAGCGCCCCCTGGCGGGCGCCTTCTTCGTACTTGTAGGTCCAACGGCCGTAATAGGTCATGCCCTTGCCGTCGAAATCACCCTGGCCGGTCTCGAAGTCCGGGTCGTTGATCAGCACGACGGCGATCTTGCCCTTCAGGTCCACGCCCTTGAAGTCATCCCAGTTGCGCTCCGGGGCCTTCACGCCGTAGCCGAGGAACACCAGCGGGGCCTTGCTGATGTCGACGTTGCTGGCGCCGTTCATGGCAGCGCGCACGGCGATCTGCTTGCCCTGTTCCAGCGCAACGGTCTTGCCGCCCTGGTGCAGCGCCAGCTGCGGTGCGCCGACGATGTCGCCCTTGCGCAGCGGCACCGCTTGGGTCCACAGGCGCTTGCCATCCTTGAGGTCACCGCCCGGCTGCAGGCCGGCGTCGGCGAACTGCTTGCTGAGGAAGGCGATGGTCTTCTCTTCGCCGGCGGTGGCCGGCGAGCGGCCTTCGTAGGCATCGGATGCCAGTTCCTTGACGTCGGCGGAGATCCGCGCGCCATCGAATTTCGGGGTGGCCGCCATCAGTGCGCTCGACACCGACAGGGCCAGCACGCCCAGTACCACTCGTTTCATTGCTCTCTCCAGCAGGGAAATCCTTCTGGAGTGTAATGGGATTCGGCAGGGCTGCGCCCTGCACCTGCCGATGCCAGGGCAACAGCAACAGCCGACGCAACAGCAACAGCGACAGCAGAAGCAGGCCTTCGGTGGGATGGCGGGGTGGGTCCGGGGGGGGGGGGGTGTCCCCGTGGGGCCCCACGCCGCTGTTGGTAGGTGTCGACCTTGGTCGACACGAACGGAAACAAGAAGGGGTCAGTTCCCTTTCCCTGCGGGAAAGGTCTCTGACCCCATCGGTGTGTTGCTTGAGCCTGTTACCAGTTCGGGTCTTCGGCCGGGGCGGCAGCGGGCTTGGGCTTCGGCTTGGCCGCCGGGCGCGCGGCGGCGGCCGGTGCAGCCGAAGCCGTTGCGCCAGTAGCGGCAGCAGCCGGCTTGCTGCCCAGCTTCTGGCGCAGTTCAATCTGGCCCGGACGGAATCCGCCGCGCATGGCGTCGACGCCGTCTTCGATGGTGCCGTACGAGGTCTGTGCAGCCACGCGGTCGATGCGGATGGTGCAGCACGGGTGTTCGCTGCGGCCCAACGAGCGGCCGGTCTGCGGGTCCTTCAGTTCTTCGCCCAGGCGCACGGCCTGCCAGCGCTGGCCGGCCTGCACGGTGTCACCGCCTTGGCTCAGCACCACCTGGTCACCGTCCACCGAAACCACCGACACCGGGAACAGCGTGGTGACGATGGTGGTACCGATCTGGCCGGACAGCGATTCCATCATCGCCGCGGCCATGTTGCGGCCGTTGACCACGCGCGGCAGGGTGCTGGGGCCGGTCGAGGCCAGCTGGTGGTCGAAGCTGTCGGACATCACCACCTGGCCGGTGGTGGCGTTGATCAGGCGCAGGGTGATGCGGCCGCCACCGGAGTACGAGGTCACCTGGCGGTCGGACATGCGCAGGTTGCGCACGCTGCGCGGGTACTCGAAGCGTTCGATGGTCGGGATCAGGATCAGGTCGGTCGCCAGCTGCTGGCCCACGCGTGCGGTGTCCTGCAGGCGCACGTTGCCGCTGTTGATGTGGTCGATCTCGGCCTGCAGTTCGTCGCCGAACTCGCGGTCCAGCACGATGAAGCGCTGGGTCTGGGTCAGCGTGTCGGACAGGCGTGCGCGGATCGCGTCGGCCACTTCGTCCGCGTCCACGCGGCCGTCGCCCACGGCATAGCTGCCGGCCTTGGTGCGCGGCAGTGCAACCACGATCTTCGGCTTGCCCTGCTCGTCCGGCGCGCGGTACTGGGCAATCTGTGCGCGCACGCGCACCTTCCAGTAGCTGCGCATGCTGCGATGGGTCACATCGGAATCGAACGAGCTGGCGCCACGCTTGCCATCGACACTCACCTTCTCGTCGTAGCTCTGCTTGACGCTGGCCGACGCCGAACCGCCCTTGGCCGATGCTTCGCCGGAGGCACTGGCCGAGGCCGAGCCCTTGAAGCTCCAGCCTTCGTCGCTGGCGCGCACGCGGGCGATGGTTTCCTCGTCCAGCTGACGCACTTCATCCTGCGACAGGATTTCATAGCCCAGCACCGCGCCCTGCGAGCCGGCGATCATCTGCTGGGTGAACGCGTCGGCGCGGATATCGCCGACGTGTTCGTCATCCACATCCACATGCAGGCCTGCACGCAGGCTCTGCATCTGGCTGGCCACGCGTACGCCGTTGACCTGCGCCACCGCCGACTGCAATGCCGCCAGCACCGCCAGTTCCGGGGTGCTGCCGATGCCGTCAGCTTCGCGCGCGACCTGGGTGGTGCCGCCGAAATCCGGCGTGCCACGCAGGGGCGCTGCTTCCACTGGCGCATTGCTGGCCAGTGCACTGGTTGCCTTGTCCTTGGCGGGCGCTTCGGCCGGGGTGTCCTGCTTGCCACAGGCTGCAAGCAGCGCGGCAGCCAGGCCCAGGCCGATCAAACGGGAGGTCATACGCATGGAGATTCGCCTCGGATCAGAGCGTGTCGAGCATCGAATCGGCGTTGGACGGCACCTTCACCTTGCTCTTCTTGGCGAAGGTCACGGCCGACTTGGTCGAGCCGTACAGGCCCTGGATGAAGCCCGGCGATTCCTTGGCCACCCATGCACCGGCGGCCAGCTTGCGGCCGACGGTGGCCAGCTGGGTCGCGCCCAGGTTCTTCATGCCGGCGGTGAAGTTGCTGGCTTCGCCGCCCAGCTTCTGTGCTTCGGCCGCCGAGGACAGCAGCGAGACCAGGCCTTCGGCGTAGTGCTGCTTGGATTCAGCGTTCAGTTCCGGCTGTGCGGCCTGGCGCTCGTTGATCGCCGCCTGCGCAGCTTCGCTGACCGACACCGACTTCTTCATCGCATCGACGCTGACCGAACCCGACGACAGCGCCTGGCGCTCGGCTTCCAGCAGCTGCACCTGCTCGGCCAGGCCGAAGGCGCGGGCGAACGAGGTCTGGGCCTGCAGCGAGTGCGACTGCGAGGTAACGAAACGACGCACCAGCGCTTCCTGAGCGGCTTCGTCCGGGGCGGCGGCGCTGGAGGCGCTGCTGCTGGAGGTGCCGGTGGCGGCACCTGCCAGGTCCTTCAGCTTGCCCAGGCCAGCGTGGGCCGGCATCGACAGGGTGGCGGCAGCGATGGCCACGACAAGAGCGGTATTGCGGATCATGTGAGTGTCCTTTGGGAGAGACGGCCGCGAAGCGGCGCGTGGAAAATCGGTAACCCCAGGGCGATGCCGAGCGAGCTCGGCACCCACCTGGGTGGCGGATCAGCGGACGGCTTTGACGTTCAGTTCGTTGATCATCTGCTGCGCAGCCTTTTCAGCCGCCAGCTGCAGCGCGTTGGTACGGGCCACGGTTTCATTCGGGCCGGTACCGGAGAACTGCACCGGGCCCACCGACGACACGGTGCGCGGGAAACGACCGGTCACGTCCAGCACCTTGCCGGTGACCGTGACGAATACGCGGGTGTTGCCACTGGCCGGGTCACGGTCGCGCATGCCGACGTCGAGGGTGCCGACGGCGATGTACGGGATGTTGGCTGCACGGATACCGTTGGCGGTATCACGCAGGGTGGCCGGGGCCAGGTCGTTGCCGGTGCTGAAGTCCTTGCGGATACGCTCGATGCTGAGCAGGCCGCGCGACTCGCCTTCCACGTATTCGGCTTCGACCACTTCGTAGCCGGCGGCGCTGAAGGCACCGGTCATCGCAGTGTTCACTTCGGCCGCATTGGCCACCTTCCAGCTGATGTTGTCGCTGCGCTGGGTGGTGCTGCCGCCGCTGGTGACCGACATCGACGCATTCTGGTTGATGCTGCCGTTGGTGCTGACCGAGTTGCCACGGAAGCTGTCGCCTTCGCGGGTGTTCTCGTTGTAGCTGGAGCTGACGTCGGTGCGGCGGTATTCCTTGTCCTGGAACGACTGCACGGTGTCCTGCGAGCGCGCCATGAACAGGAAGGTCAGCAGCGAACGCTGGGCGGCGGTGGCACCGGCCACGGCCGAGCCGGCATCCAGCTTGGTCTGCAGCAGCGTGGTGTTGATCTCGGCGCGAACGGTGACGGTGTAGGTCTTGGCCTTCTTGTCTTCGGTGTCCGACAGCTGCACGGCACTGAGCACGTAGCGGTCGATCTCGCCGATGAACTCGGCGCGACGCGCTTCGAACAGGCGCAGCTTGGCCGCACCGGTTTCGGCGATGTACGCCTCCAGTGCATTGACCTTGGCCTTGTTCAGGGCCTGGGCACGGGTGTCGGCACTCAGACGCAGTCCGTAGCTGGCCGAACCGGTACCGCGCGAACTGGCGGTCTGGGCAGCGACCGGGGAGGCCACCACCAGGGCGATGAGGATGAGCAGGATGGTACGCATCAACGACATGACTTGATCAACTCCTGGAGGGCTTGGGTCTGCTGCTGCAACGGGCGGCCGCCCGGTTTCTGTTCGTCCAGCCAGGCGCGCGAATCGGCGTGCTTGGCGGCGGCGCCGGCGAAGGCGTCGAAGCCGGCCAGCAGGGTTTCGTAGCTGGCCGACCACTGGTCGACCTGCCACTGCGTGACCGGCACCACCTTGGTGGCACCCTTGCGCAGCGGCTGTTCGAAATAGACCTTGCCCGAGAACGGCTCGGTCACCTTGGCGGTGAAGAAGGCGCCGAACAGCATCGTCTTCATCGCCGGGGTTTCCTCGATCACACCGTTCTTCAGTGCATCGACCTGCAGCTGGATGACGTAGTCGGGTTCGGGAATCTTCAGCTGGTAGACCTTGCCGTCGGCAAAGCGGGCGGCCATCGCGCCACCGATCGCCTGGCCCGAAGCCGGCGGCAACAGGCCGACGCCGGTATTGGAAGACAGCGTCTTGGACAGTTCATGGGCCAGCGTGGCGCGCAGCGGGGCGTCCCACTTCGGGTCGGGCAGCTTGGCGCGGACCGCGTCGGACAGGGTCACGCCACCGACCTGCAGGCGACGCACGGCGGCATCGGGCAGCTTGGCCTGGGCGAGGCTGGCCGCGAGTACCTGCGACAGGCTGGTCGCAGCGTTGCCGTACAGCAGATCGGCGACGATCGCATCGATATCGTCGTTGTCGGGGCGGTAATCCTGCACATCGATGCGCTGCAGGGTCAGCGGGTAAGCCGCGATCACCTGGCGCTCGCGGAAGTCGAAGAACAGCGCCTGCAGCGCCACTTCCACCAGCACCTTGTACTGGTTGCCGATCGGCTCGACCGACACCAGCTCGCGGTCCAGCGCTGCGGCCAGCACGGTGGCACTGGTGGTGCCGTCGAGCATCGCCACCGGCTGGTCGATCAGTTCCAGATTGGCTGGCGGGCGACGCTTGAGCCCCTGCGCCAGGGTCTGGTTGAGCGGGATCAAGCCACGCTTTTCCAGCACGGCGTGCGCATGCGGCGTGGTCGCCTGCACGGCAGCGGCATCAGCGGTATAGGCAAAACCGGCCCAATAGGCCTGCTGCGATTTGTCTGCCGCCTGCACGGCCATCGGCCACACGGCCAGGCACAGAGCACAGGCAAGCAGGCGCGCAAAAGCGCGCGATGCGCTCTTCGTCCTTGAATACATCCAACCGCTCCTCGGTCATTACGCACGGAAAGCGGACGCTCATGCGCCCACTGGGCGCGCAACATAACGGCTCGCGGGCCTGCCGACAAGTGCTGCCTTCGTCGAGGTCACTCCGCGGGGGGCAGACCGGCCCTTTGCCGTAGCAGGCCGCGCTCTGCCTGGTTCTGGCTGAGTCTGGCGGCTTCCGCAAAAGCGTGACGTGCGTCCTGCTCGCGCCCCATCTTCTGTAGTAGCTCGCCGTACACCACCTGCAGCGGCGCGTACTCGCGCAGTCGCGTGTCCACCAGCAACGGCTGCAGCTGCCCCCACGCAGCGAAAGCACCGTCGCTGCGCAGTATCGCCACCACGCGGTTCAATGCGACAACTGGCGAAGGCTGCACCTGCAGCAACTGCGTATAGAGTGCTGCGATGCGCGGCCAGTCGGTATCCTTGGGGCGACGCGCCGCTGCATGGCACGCTGCGATGCGCGCCTGCAGTACATAGGGATCACCACCACCACCGGCGGCCAGCGCGCGCGCCAGCACCTGCTGCCCGCGTTCAATCTGCAGCCAGTCCCAGCGCGCGCGGTTCTGCTGGTCCAGCAGCACCGGCACGCCCTGCGCATCGGTCCGTGCTGCGGCACGCGAGGCCTGCAGTTCCATCAGCGCCAGCAGGCCCAGCACCGGCGGCATCGGCAGCCGGTGCGCCAGAATGCGCGCGAGCCGCAGTGCCTCCTCGCACAGCGCCGGACGCATCCAGTCGTCACCGGCACTGGCCGCATAGCCTTCGTTGAACACCAGGTAGATCGCCTCCAGCACCGAGCCGAGCCGCTCGGGCATCGCGTCCGCACGCGGCACTTCATAGGGCACCTGCTTCTGCGCCAGGGTGCGCTTGGCGCGCACGATGCGCTGGGCGATGGTCGGCTCGGGCTGCAGGAAGCCACGGGCGATCTCGGTCGTGGTCAGGCCACCGAGCAGGCGCAGGGTCAGTGCCACCCGTGCGTCGGCCGGCAGCACCGGATGGCAGGCCACGAACATCAGCCGCAGCAGGTCGTCACCCAGATCATCCTCCAGCGCCTGGCTGTCATCCGGTGCCGGCAAGGGTGCCGGATGCAGTTCCTCGCCCCACTGCGCATGCTGCTGCGCCACCCGCTGGTGCTGGCGCAGCACATCGATGGCACGGTTGCGCGCAGTGGTCATCAGCCAGGCTCCGGGGTTGTCCGGGATGCCCTGCTCCGGCCAGCGCTCCAGCGCTGCCAGCCAGGTGTCCTGGGCCAGCTCCTCGGCACGGCCGACATCGCCCCCAAGCAGCCGCGCCAGGCGCGCGATCAACACCGGCGACTCCATCCGCCAGAGGGTTTCCAGACGCTGCGTCAGTGCGGGCTCGAGCATGCGCCGATCACAGCACGCGCACCGGGCCCGCACAAGCGCAGCAGCTCACGCTTCAACAATCGGCTTGAAGCCGCCCCAGAACATGCGCCTGGTATCGAACGGCATGTCCTTCGGGCCCAGCGATGCCAGCCGCGGGTCCGCCATCACTTTCGCGTTGATACGGTCGCGCGCCGCGCGCGAACGGAACACCACGAAGGCGACGATCACCGTTTCGCCCGGTTTCGCTTTGACCGCACGTGGAAACGACGTGCTCTTTCCTGGTTCCACATCGTCAGCCACGCACTCCATGTACTGCAGCGCGCCATGGTCCTTCCACACCGCGCCGGCCTTGCGGGCAAGGCGGCGGTAGGCCGCCACCTTGTCCTGCGGGCACGGCAGCACGTAAGCATCCACGTAAGCCATGAGGGTTCTCCCTGCGGCGGCCGTCAGCCCGGCTCGCCGTCCATGTGTGCGATTTCCCAGAGATGGCCGTCCAGATCCTGGAAGCCACGCTGGTACATGAAGCCCAGGTCGCGCGCCGGCTGCGGTTCGATGGCGCCGGCGGCCAGGGCCTTGTCCACCAACGCGTCAACTGCCTTGCGACTGGGTGCCGAGAGTGCGTTGATCACTTCCGTGTGGGTGTGCGCATCGGCAATCGGCTTGTTGGTGAACTGCTGGAAAAAAGGTTTGGTCAGCAGCATCACGTAGATGCTCTCGCTGATGACCATGCCCGCCGCGTCATCGTTGGTGTAAGTTGGATTGAAGGTATAGCCCAGCGCGGTGAAGAAGGCCTTGGATTTTTCCAGATCCTTCACCGGAAGGTTGACGAAGATCATCTGCGGTTGCGGTGCACTCATCGGTGAAGCTCCTTGTGGATGAAAGAGAGAGGACTCAGGGCTGCTTCATGCAGTTGACCATCCACGGCTTGCCGTAACGGTCGATCAACATGCCCCAGCGGTGCGCCCAGAACGTTTCGGCGATCGGCATCTGCACTTGGCCACCCTCGGCCAGCGCTGCGAACACGCGCTCAGCTTCTTCGATGCTGTCGACGTCGACATTGATGGTGGTCGAACCACCCTCGCCACCGCCGGGACCGTCGGCCGCCATCACGATGGCGCTGCCGATTTCCAGCTGGCTATGCGCAACGTGGTCCAGGGTTTCCGGCGGCATCTCGTTGCAGCCCGGCGAGCCATCGGAGGGCGGCATGTCGCGGTATTTCATTTCCGAAGTGACCTGGCCACCGAGTGCCTTGGCATAGAACGCCATCGCCTCATGGGCCTGGCCGCTGAAGCCGAGGAAGGGAATCAATTTCATGGCAGTGCTCCGTCGTGGGTTTCAGGGTGGTAGTGCCGGGCCATGCCCGGCGGGGAAATGAATCGGGTCAACCTTCCAGCTGTGCACGCAGACGCTGTTCCTGCTGCTGTAATTCGGGGGTGAAGGCTTCGCCAAAGTCTTCGGCGGAGATCAGCGGGCGCAGCTCCAGCGTGCCGCCACTGTTGAACGGCGCGCGGCTGGCCCATTCAACGGCCTCGTCCAGCGAGCGCACCTCCCACAGCCAGAAGCCGGCGATCTGTTCGCTGGCAGGACCGAATGGACCGGCCTCGACCTTGGGCGCGCCACTGCCGAAATGAATGCGGCGACCGCGCTGGGTGGCGTGCAGGCCTTCACCGGCCAGCATGATGCCGGCGGCCACGAGTTGTTCGTTGAAGGCGCCCATTTCGGACAGTTCCTGTTCGCTGGGCATGCGGCCGGCTTCGGAGTCGGCGTTGGCCTTCACGATCACCATCACTTTCATTGCGGTCTCCCGTGGGGACGCGTGGTGCGTGCCCTTCACTGGGTACAACGAACCAGGGGGCTGGGAATCGACACGTCTTCTGAGAATTATTTCTTTCGTGGAAAGCGCGCCTTCGGCGGAAGTCGGCGAACGGCGGAGCCCCTCCGTGGTGGGGTGGGTTGGCCGCTGAAAGGCGGCTTCCTGGGCTTTGCCGGGTGGGTAGACACGGGTCGGGGGACGCCGTAAACCCGTCCCTGGGGGCTTGGCCGCGGCATCCATGCCGCGGACACCCCCGCCCCGCCTACCCACCCGGCCATGGACAAATTCCTGTCTCCGTTCCACCACGGGAAGATCAAGAAAAAAGGCAGAAGCAACAGCAACGGCGGTTGGCTGGCGGCCTCGGCTTTGCGAGCGAAGCGACCCGCTTTTGCTCTTGTTGTTGATATCCCGTGGCGGGTCAGCCGCAGAGATCTGTCCAAGGCCGGGTGGGGAGGCAGGGCAGGGGCGTGAGCCGCATGGATGCGGCGACCGAGCTTACATGGACGTACTTGCAGCGCCCCCTGCCCTGCCTCCCCACCCGGCCAAATCCAAGAACCCGAGCTTTCAGCTACCAACCGACCCACCACGGAGGGGCTCCGCCGTTCGCCGATCGCCCGCCGAAGGCGGCTTTTCGCGCTGCAGCATGCCGGCAGGCAAACCTGCGCCATCATGGACACCCCGCCCCCGCCTGGACCATGCCATGCAGCAGTACCTGCTTCTGATCTATATCGAGCCTGCCCTGCTGCAGGCCCTGCCCACCGAAGAATTCAACGCGCTGATGCGCGACTGCCTGGCCCACGCCGACAAGCTGCAGGCGGAAGGCACGCTGCTGGCCGCGCAGAAGCTGCAACCGGTCGACACCGCACAGACCCTGCGCGTGCGCGATGGCCACAGCCGTGTATTGGATGGCCCGTTCGCCGAAACCCGCGAACTGCTGGCCGGCTTCAACCTGATCGTCGCCCGCGACCGCGACGAAGCCATGCGCATCGCCCGCGACTTCCCCTGGGCGCGCTTCGGCAGCATCGAGGTGCGGCCGCTGGAAGACATGGACGCCGAGCGCGAACGCTGCGGCGCCCCGGCGGCGGCTATGGCAGCAGCCGTACTCTGATCTCGCGCGGACCCACGCCTTCGTTGCCGCTGTAGTCGCGCACACTGGCGCGCACGGTGTACTCGCCCGGTGGCAATGCCGCCGGCTGCCAGCGCCCGGTTTCCATCAGGCCATCACGCACGGTGTTGGTGGCCAGATAGCGGAAGCGCGTCACCGCACTGCCATGCACGGTGATGCCGCTGTCCGGCGCATAGGCCACGCGCACCGCTTCGTTCTGCGGCGGCATGCGGTTGAACACGATGTTCCAGCGCGGCTGCTCATAGCCCTGCAGCGGCTGCCCGGCAGCATCGAGGATCTGGTAGCCCACCTGGTACATGCCCAGCCGGCGCCGCGGCAGGTTGTTGTCAACCTGGTCCCAGGCTTCGACCACGATCTGCACGCCGCGTCCCTGCCGCGCCAGCATCACCACGCCGTCGCTGCCCGCCGCCAGCGGCTGGTCGTTGTCGTCCAGCAGCGCCACGTCGGTGATGCGCGGTGCGAAGTGGTCGGCGTAGTTGTGGAAGCCCAGCCCCACGGCGTTGGTTTCGAAGCCGCCGGTGCCCACCGCCAGATGCACGTGCGCCTGGTTGTTGATGCTGCCCAAGCGATCGCCGACGTGGATGCGCGTGCCGCGACGCACCCGCATACGTTCCAGCTTTCCCTGTTCGTCGTACAGCGCCTGCCAGCGCGCATCAAACGGCTGGTCGCGCGGGGTGCGACCGACCCGCATGTGAATGTACTTGAGGCGGTCCACGGCCAGGCCCTCGGCCTGCCCACCCAGGCTCCACGCCGCTACCGGGCTGCTGATCTTGCCATCGGCGATCGCCAGCACGGTCTGGCCGACATCACCGCGCACGTCGAAACCGCCGTGCAGGTGGTGGCGGCTCTCGCCCTTGAAGTTGCCGCGCACCTCGCCCAGCGTGCCCACCACTTCATGCCATCCGTCCTGGGGTGCCAATGGCCAGCGCCTACCGGTGTCCGGCAACGCTGCATCGGCCGCGGGCCCGACCAGCGCCGGTGCCGGCAAATCACCCACCGGCAGCGGGCGCAGGCGGTGCAGGCGATAGCTGGCGGAATCGGCGACCAGCACGCTGCCGTCGGCATCCATCGCCAGACCACTGGGCCGGGCCAGGCGCGGCAAGCGGCCGTTGCCCACCAGCGCGATCTGGTGGCCCTGCGGCGTCACCTGCACGATGCGTCCATCAAGATCTCCCACGTACAGCACGCCGTCGTGCGTGGTGGCCAGCGACAGCGGCCCATTGATCACGCCGCCATCGCCCAGCAGCGTGCTGACCATGCCGTCGGCACCGACCCGACGCACCGCGTTGTTGAACAGGTCGGCCACCAGCAGCGCGCCGTGCGCATCGAAGGCCAGCGCCACCGGGGTATCGAAGCGTGCATCGCCCGCCAGGCCATCGGCCAGCCCCGGACGCTCGCCGCCGGCCAGGGTACGCACGTTGCCATCGGTGCCGATCACCCGGATGCGGTCGTTGAAGGTGTCGGCCACATAGACCTGACCCTGCGCGTCCACCGCGATGCCCATCGGCGCATCGAACCGCGCCTGCGCGGCAGGGCCATCGGCGTAGCCCTGTTCGCCACCGGCCAGCGTGGTCACCTGGCCATCGGTGCCGATACGGCGGATCGCGTGGTTGCCAGTGTCGGCCACATACATGTTGCCCTGCGCGTCGGCGGCAATGCCCGAGGGCGTATTGAAACTGGCCTGCAGTGCCGGGCCGTCGATGCGCCCCTCGCCCTGCCCAGCCAACGTTTCAACGCGGCCATCGGGAAGGCGGCGACGGATGCGGTTGTTGTCGCCGGCATCGGTGAAATAGACGCTGCCATCGGCACTGCGCAGCAACGCGTACGGGTCGGCGAAACGCGCCTGCGCGGACGCGCCATCGCGGTCACCCGGGTGGCCATCGCCGGCCAGCGGCTCGATCTGCGCGGTCCAGGCCAGCGGCGTGGGCGCTGGGCCTGCCGGTTCAGCCAGGGTGTGCAGCGGGGTCTCCCACCAGGTGGCGGCCAATGCCACCGCCGTTGCCAACGCTACGCCCGCCGCCATCCATTGCCACCGTGCCATCGTGCTGCGCTGCCTGCCTGCTGCTTGAAGAGGCACCGACAATAGACGCTGGAGACGCGATCCGCCACGGCCAATCGTACTGCCGGATACCAGAGTTCCATGCGTTGCGCTTGTTCTCGTTGGCCACAGCGGGTTCAATGCTCTTCCCACGGATGGAGATCCTCCATGCCCCGCGTCTTCCCCCTCGCCGCCCTGCTGGTGGCCGCCCTGGCCAGCACGCCGGCCTCCGCCTCGATCACGGTGGCACCACAGAAGCCGTCAGTCACCGCCGATGCGATGCACCAGGCCTATGCCACGCGCTGGGATGAGGCCATCCAGCAGTCACGCAGCGGCAACACGCTGGGCGCACTGATCGCGATGGAACGGCTGATGGAAGATCCGATGCTGGATGACTTCGATGCCGAACATCGCGGCCGCGCCGCGCAGGTGGCCGGCTGGACCGCGATGGTGCAGAAGAAGCCGGACCAGGCCCGCCGCTACCTGCAGCGCGCTCAGGAAGCACTGCCGGACGATGCGCAGATCCTGCTGACCCTGATGTCGCTGGAGCTTTCCGAGAACAAGCCCGTTCCGGCCACCAGGCTTCTGGTGCAGGCGCTGAAGCATGCCGACGCGCCGCTGCCGCTTGAGCACCAGGCCATCAACTATCTGCAGTACCGCCTGCGCGACCAGCCGCTGCAGCGCATGGAGTTGCTGCAAGCACTGTTCGACAACGGTTGGAAGAGTGGCGGCCTGGAGCCGACCGGACTGTGGCTGGCACTGGCCACGCTGCAGGCCGACAACGGCCGGGACGACGACATCCCCGCCACCCTGGCCCGCATCACCGCCCCCGCCGAGATCATCCGGCTGCGCAGTGACAAGCGCTTCGATCGCTATGTCGACCGCAACGATGCCCGCTTCGATCCGGTGCAGGCTGCACAGAAGCACCTCGACGAACTGCGTGTGTCCGGCCTGCTGGATCGCAAGCTGGATGCACGCATGGCCGAATTCAGCAGCACGCTGCTGATGCTGGACCGCAACGAGGAAGTGCTGGCTCTGACCGATGGCATGGCCGCTGCGGCTGCCGAAGGCGAGTCCCCTTCAGCGGCGGAAGCCGAATGGGTGGCGTGGCTGCTCAACAGCCGGCTTACGGCACTGCGCCGGCTGGGGCGCACCGACGATGCACTGGCGGCAGCACAGCAGGCCGCCCGCATCGGCGCACTGGGCCCGGACGGCATCGAGCATCAGTTGAATGTCAGCTTCGTGTTCACCTCGCTGGGCCGCATGCAGGAGGCTGCGCAGACGGCAAGCGATATCCAGGGCCTCGCCGGCTACGGCAAGGCTGCACAGGCCCTGGTGCAGTTCGCCGCCGCGCGCGAGCGGGGCGATGCCAAGGCGATGGGCGCCGCGCGCGAGGTGATCCTTGCGCAGCGCAACGACGCACGCCTGTTCCATCGCGAGATGCTGCTGGACGAAGGCAACCTGGAGGGCGCAGCGGCGGTGCTGATCGAACAGCTGCGCTCACCCGATGACCGCGGCGAGACGCTGGCCAGCCTGCAGGACATGCGTACCTATCCCTCGCTGCCGGGTGACGTGAAGATCGATGCGGCCTGGCGTGCCCTCAAGCAACGCGCGGACGTGCAGGCCGAGGTCGCCCGCGTCGGCCGCATCGAGCACTACGAACTGGTCAGCAGCTCAACCTCGCGCTGAGCAGATGCGCTGTGGAGCCGAGCCCATGCGCAGCTGCCGTCACCATGAGCCGAGCATGTGCTCGGCTCTACACGACACATCCAGCACCGCCAGCCTAACGCGCGGGCACCTCGGTACGGATGCCCATCGCTTCACGGTAGCGCGCGTACAGCGCCATCACCTTGTCCACATAGGCCAGGGTCTCGGCATAGGGCGGCACGCCCTTGTAGCGGGTGACCGCGCCGATGCCGGCGTTGTAGGCGGCAGCTGCCAGCGGCCGGTCGCCGTTGTAGCGACGCAGCAGCGCGCGCATGTAGCGGGCGCCGCCATCGATCGACTGCTGCGGTGAGAATGGATCGCTCACCCCGTACTCCTGCGCGGTATCCGGCATCAGCTGCATCACGCCCTGTGCGCCCTTGGTCGAGACCGCCAGCGCGTCGAAATTGCTTTCGGCATGGGCGATCGCGCGCAGCCACGCGTCATCCACGCCGGTGGCCTTGGCCGCAGCCTTGAACTGTTTGGCGTGCTGCGCCAGCTGCGGCTTGCCGACCTTGCCCAGGCCTTCGTGCGCAGGCTCACCCGGCGGCGTAGCCATGGTGAACTTCAGGAACACTTTCGAGCCGGGCAGGTTGCGGGTGGAATAGACCAGCACGCCATCCTGCTCGCGCTCGTACAGGACGCCGCTGAACACGCCCATGTTGCCCCACAGGTTCGGGGTCTGGATGGCGTTGTCGTCGATTTCCTTCGGGGTGCAGCGCGAGCCCGGCTCCGGGGCGGTGGCCAGGCTGACGGTGTTGCCCTGCACGCAGCGGTAGACGGTGCGTGCGGCGGCCAGCCCGGGCCACAGGCCGGGCAGCAGCAACAGCGCAAGCAGGAGAGGGTGACGGGACATGGCGGCCGGATCATCCGGCCGCGCCCGCTAATGTTGGGTGAATGGGGGTCGGCAGGGCTGCGCCCTGCAGCTGCGGTAGTGCCGGCCGCTGGCCGGCAACCTCAACAGCAACGGCAACGGCCGATTTCCTGCGAGGAGGCGGGGTGGGTCCGGTGGCGGGAGACGCCGTAAACCCATCCTGAAGTGACCCCCGAGACTTGGACGGGGTCACGCGGCCGATTGGGCCTGCTCCCGGTACTTTACCGGGCTCAGACCTTTCAGTTTCAGTTTGATGCGTTCTTCGTTGTAGTACTGGATGTATTCCAC
>NZ_JAWIRS010000019.1:78971-81837 GCF_036320005.1 Stenotrophomonas sp. SMYL11 | reverse complement strand
GGGGTTGGCCGGGCGGGATGGGTTTGCGGGGGACGCCGTGAATCCGTCCGTGGAGGCTTGGCCGCGGCATCCATGCCGCGGACACCCCCGCAAACCCATCCCACCCGGCCACGGACAGTTTCCGTGTGCGTCCACCACGGAAAATAAAGAGAAGATCAAAAGCGGAAGCGGATCGCTTCGCTCTGCAACCACGCATGGCGTGGATCTACCGTGTCGACCAAGGTCGACACCTACCCACAGCAGCGGGAATCTGTCGGAGGTGGGGCGGTGTGGGGCTGCAGGACCGTTGGCGCCATGGATGGCGCCATCGAGCCCCCATGGACGGGTTTACGGCGTGTCCTGCAGCCCCACACCGTCCCGCCAGACCATCAGCCAATCCAGAGCCGCTTTGGCTTTGGCCGTTGCTTGCGCGGTGGCCTCTGCAGGTGCAGGGCGCAGCCCTGCCGAAACCCACCCTCAGGAACTGCAAGACAGCATCGAGCAGCCGGCGCGGTTGTCGGCCCACGCCGGGCGCTTGCCGGCGAAATGCTCCAGCCCGGCGCGCTCGGTGTACGGATCTCGCAGTACGTCCTGCAACGCATGAACACCGCCGAGGTCGCCCTGTTCGGCGCGGTCGATGGCTTCCTGCGCCAACCAGTTGCGCAGCACGTACAGCGGATTGGCCGCGGCCATCTTCGCAGCACGTTCGCTGGCCGACAGCGGATCAACACGCAGTCGCGTCGCATAATCCTGCAACCACTGCTGCAATGGTGCCTGCACCGCCTGCTGGCGCGCCTCGTCGTAGTACACCGCGTCCAGCAGCGCCGCATCCGGTGCCGCCGGATCGAGGCGCATCAGCGCGCGCCAGGCCAGGGTCATGTCCATGGCACCGTCCTGCATCAGCTGCTGCCAGCGCAGGTGGAGCTGCAGGTCGTCATCGTCGGCGGCGGCCAGGCCCAGCTTGGCTGCGGCATCGCGGCGCGTGCAGGCCACGAACGTGGACTGGTATGCGGCCAATCCTGACTGCAGCGGTGCCACATCAGCAAACAACGGCGACAACGCCTGGGCCAGCCGACTCAGGTTCCAGTACGCCACCTGCGGCTGGGTACCGAAACGATAACGCCGGCCTTGGGCATCGGTGGTGTTCGGCGTCCAGTCCGGATCGAAATCCTCGACCCAGCCGTAAGGGCCGTAATCGAGTGTGAGGCCGAGCACGGACAGGTTGTCGGTGTTCATCACGCCATGCACGAAACCCACGCGCATCCAGTGCGCGATCATCTCGGCAGTGCGCACCGCGATCTGCGCGAACCAGTCGCCATACAGCGCCTCGCCCTGCCCTTGCAGTTCGGGGAAATCGCGGGCGATGCAGGCATCGACCAACTGCTGCAGCAAGGCGGTTTCCCCGCGCGATGCCGGAAGCTCGAAGGAACCAAAGCGCAGGAACGACGGTGACACCCGGCATACGATGGCACCAGGCTCGGCACGCGGATGGCCGTCGTAGAACATGTCGCGCACCACGTCTTCGCCGGTGCCTACCAGCGACAACGCGCGCGTGGTCGGCACACCCAGATGGTGCATCGCTTCGCTGCACAGGAATTCGCGGATCGACGAGCGCAGCACTGCGCGCCCATCGGCCCCGCGCGAGTATGGCGTGGGGCCGGCCCCCTTCAGCTGCAGCTCCCAGTGGCGGCCATCCGGCGCCACCAGTTCACCCAGCGAGATCGCACGGCCGTCGCCGAGCTGGCCGGCCCAGTGACCAAACTGATGGCCCCCGTAGTTGGCCGCCCAAGGCTGCATGCCTGCATACAGTGCGTTGCCACCGAATACACGGGCGAAGCCTTCGCTCTCGACCTCAGCGGTATCGAAGCCAAGCATTTCGGCCACGTCCGGCGCCCAGGCCAACAGTGTGGGCGCCGTCACCGGGGTCGGCATCACCGGCGACCAGGCCGCGCCCAGCACTTCACGCCTGCGCGGGCCGGATTCGGGGTCGCCCGGCAGGGTATGCAGCAGGCGGTTGTCGAAACGGGGGCTGTCGGTATCCATGGTGCTGAAGATGGGGGCGACGGCCGCCCGCCTCAATTGCCGCTGAGCGCCTGCAGGTGGCCGCCGTGGGCCTCGGCACGCTGGTAGGCCGGGCGCTCACCGATACGCTTGAGGAAGCCACGCAGTGCCGGCTTGTCGTCGAGGCCACCACCGCGCGCGGCAGCGGCCTGGATCGGGAAGCTCATCTGGATGTCGGCCGCACTGAAGCGCTCGCCGGCAAACCACGGGCTTTCGGCCAGGCGGCGCTCCATCCACTCCAGGTGCAGCCGCCGCTGTGGACCGATGAAGCCGCGCTCGGCCTTGTCGGCGATGCTGCGCGCGATCGGGCGCGCGAAGAACGGCATCGGCGCATTGCGGATGCGGCCCATCACCAGGGTCAGCAGCAGCGGCGGCATCGCCGAACCTTCGGCATAGTGCAACCAGTAGCGGTAGGCGATGCGTTCAGCCCCGTCGGCCGGCATCGGTGACGGCGACAGCTGGCGCTGGGTGTCGTAACGGTCAGCGAGGTAGTCGAGGATTGCCCCGGACTCGGCCAGTACCAGCTCGCCATCCTGGAGCACCGGCGACTTGCCCAACGGGTGCACGTTGCGCAGTTCTGGCGGCGCCAGCAGCGTCTTCGGATCACGCGGATAACGGCGCAGTTCGTAGTCCAGCCCCAGCTCCTCCAGCATCCACAGCACGCGCAGGGAACGGGAGTTTTCCAGGTGGTGGACGATGCGCATGGGGACGATCCTTGGGAAGACCTGCATCGTACCGCGCCAGCTGCATGCCTTTTGTAGAGTCGGGGGGGGGGGGGGGGGGGGGGGGGGGGCGCGGGGGGGGGGGCGGGCGGGCCAAAAGCAGG
>NZ_JAWIRS010000019.1:42795-78961 GCF_036320005.1 Stenotrophomonas sp. SMYL11 | reverse complement strand
CCCCGGGCCCGTGCTTTTTCCCCCCCCCCCGCCCCCCCCGCCGCCCCCCCCCCCCCCCCCCCCCCACGACTCTACAAAACAGCGGGCAATAAAAAACGCCGGAAGCTTTCGCTTCCGGCGTTCTGGCTACCAAACGGTAGCAGACGGATTAGACCGCCTGCACCTGGTCAGCCTGCATACCCTTCTGACCCTGGACGGCGATGAAGGTAACCTTCTGGCCTTCCTGCAGGGTCTTGAAGCCGGTGCCCTGGATGGCACGGAAGTGCACAAACAGGTCCGGGCCGCTTTCCGGGGTGATGAAGCCGAAGCCCTTGGCGTCGTTGAACCACTTGACGGTGCCGGTCTGACGATCAGACATTTGACTAACTCCTGAAACACATGTTGAAAAAATCGCAGCCACCGGGTATCGGGGCCGAGACTGAGTTGCAGGCGTTGGTAAAGCGGATCGATGAGCGGATCGTGAGATCAACTGCACCAGGCCACGATTCACGGTGACCCTAGCAAACACAGTGGGACGAACGATACGCGTGTTTTCTGCAAAAAGCGATAGCCCGGACGTTCATGGGCAGACCCCGCCCGCTAGACGTGACAAGGGCTGGCAGCCGATCGAGGCTAACCCCGAGTCCCCATTCAGGATTTTCCTACCCTACACTGGGTAAATGACTGAAGCTGAAACCCAAGCTGAACCCGCTCTCCCACGCATCTGGGTAGACGCGGACGCCTGCCCCACCGTCATTCGCGACATCCTGTTCCGTGCCGCTGAACGCGTTGGGATCGAGCTGACCCTGGTCGCCAACCAATGGATCCGGACCCCGCCCTCACGCTGGCTGCGCTCGATCCAGGTCCCCCAGGGCCTGGACGTGGCCGACAGCGCCATCGTCGAACGGGTCGCCGCCGGCGACCTGGTGGTCACCCAGGACATCCCGCTGGCTGCGCTGGTGCTGGAGAAGAAGGCGGTGGCCCTGAACCCACGCGGCCAGTTGTACACCCCGAACAACATGGCCGAGCGGCTGTCGATGCGCAATTTCATGGAAGAGCTGCGCGGCGCCGGGGTGCAGACCGGGGGCCCGCCGCCGCTGGGCCCGCGCGACCGGCAGCTGTTCGCCGCCGAGCTGGACCGCTGGCTGGCCCGACGCCCGGTTCGCTGAACGGCCCTACCCGCCCTGGCCGGGCAGGCACAGGCGACGCTGGCTGCTGAACCGCCTACGCACCCCACTCAATGGATCGTCGAAGGCCAGCCCCTGCGCCAGCAGCTGCAGGGGCGACTCGACCGTTTCATCCGGGCGCGGCCTCAGCTGCGGATACAGGTCATCGCCCTCGATGGGGGCGCCCAGCATCGCCATATGCACGCGCAGCTGGTGCTTGCGGCCGGTTTCCGGCAGCAGCCGGTAGCGCCAGACCGGCCCCTCGGCCTCGATCAGCTCGATCCGGCTGTGCGCATTGGGCTCGCCCGGCACTTCGGCCATGCGGAAGAACGGCTCCCCTGGCACCAGCCGGCTGTCCCGCCGCAACGGAAACGCCAGCCCGGGCAGCGCCGGTGCCAGCGCCTCATAGGTCTTCCCGATGCGCCGCTCGCGGAACAGCCGCTGATAGGCATCACGCGTGGCTGCCTGGGTGGAAAACAGCACCAGGCCGGCGGTCAGCCGGTCCAAGCGGTGCAGCGGCGCCAGTTCGGTGTTGCCGGTGCGGGCGACCAGGCGCGATAGCAGGGTTTCCCGTACATACCCACCGACCGGCGTCACCGGCAGGAAGTGCGGTTTGTCGGCCACCAGCAGGTGCGCATCCAGATGCAGGATGGTCTCGGCGAAGGGAATCACCGGCTCGTCGGCCACCTCGCGGAAGTACTGGATTTCCAGCCCCACCTGCCACGGCATGTCCGACGCCAGTGCCCTGCCCTGCGCATCCTGCACGCGGCCTCGGGCGAAGCGGTCCTGCCATTGCGCGCGGTCGATGCGCGGGAAACGCGCGCACAGGCCATCGAGCAGGCTGGGCCAGTGGCCGGGGGGCAGCTGCAGTTGGCTGGGCAGGGTCATGGCGTCCATTCCGGCCACGGGAAAGATCGCCAAGAGTGCCACCATTGACACTGCGCAGACAGCCCGGCAACGGACACCCTTGGAGCAAACCTCTATCATTGACGTCTTTAGTCCACGGATCCCCCATGGCTCTTACCGCCACCATCCGCAAGGCCGAACTGCAGATCAGCGACATGGATCGCGGCTACTACGCGACCCACAACCTGACCCTGGCCCAGCACCCGTCCGAGACCGACGAACGACTGATGGTGCGCCTGCTCGCCTTCGCGCTGAACGCCGGCGACCGCCTGGAATTCGGCCGCGGCCTGAGTACCGACGATGAGCCGGACCTGTGGGAACACGACTACACCGGCGACATCCTGCAGTGGATCGACCTGGGCCATCCGGACGAATCGCGCATCCGCAAGGCCAGCAACCGCAGCCGCCAGGTGCAGGTGATCAACTACGGCGGCAACGCCTCGGAGATCTGGTGGGGCAAGCAGGGCAAGGGCCTGGCGCGTTTCGACAATCTCTCGGTGGTTGATCTGAACGGTGAATTCGTCGAGCGCTGGGGCCAGCAGATCCAGCGCGCGATGCGCTGGAGCGTGCTGATCCAGGACGGTGAAGTGCAGCTGCTCAACGACCAGATCCAGCTCGACGTGATCCCGAACTGGCGCAAGCGCGCCAAGGCATGAGCACGATCCGCTGCGACGTGGTGGTCATCGGCGCCGGTGCGGCCGGGCTGATGACCGCAATCACGGCTGGCCAGCGCGGCCGCCAGGTGCAGGTGATCGACCATGCCAACAAGGTTGGCAAGAAGATCCTGATGTCCGGCGGTGGCCGCTGCAACTTCACCAACACCGGTACCACCCCGGCCAATTTCCTGTCGGCCAACCCGCACTTCTGCAAGTCGGCGCTGGCGCGCTACACGCCCTGGCACTTCATCGAGCTGGTCAGCAAGCACGGCATCGCGTATCACGAAAAAGAGCTGGGCCAGTTGTTCTGCGATGTCTCGTCCAAGCAGATCGTGAAGATGCTGACGGACGAATGCCAGGCGGCAGGCGTGCAGGTGCGTACCGACTGCAGTGTGCAGCGCATCGAGCACGGCAGCGACGGTTTCCGCGTGCACACCACCCATGGCCTGTTCCACTGCGCCTCGCTGGTGGTGGCCACCGGCGGCCTGTCCATTCCCAGCATGGGCGCCACCGGCTTCGGCTATGAAGTGGCCCGACAGTTCGGCCACCAGGTGCTGCCGACCCGCGCCGGCCTGGTGCCGCTCACGCTCAGCGGCAAGCACCAGGAACGGCTGGCCGATCTCAGCGGCGTGGCGCTGCCCATCGAGGCGCGCTGCAACGGAAAGAGCTTCCAGAATTTCATGCTGCTGACCCATCGCGGCGTGAGTGGCCCGGCGATCCTGCAGATCTCCTCGTTCTGGCAACCCGGCGACGCGCTGGAGCTGGACCTGCTGCCCGGCCACGATGCCGGCGAGTGGCTGCGCCAGATGAAGCGCGAGCGGCCTGCCGCAGAACTACGTACTGTACTGGGCGAGGTGCTGCCGAAGCGGCTGGCACAGCGGCTGTGCGAGCACTGGCTGCCTGACCGGCCCGTGCGCCAACTGGATGAGCCGGTGCTGCGCCAGGCCGCACAGCTGCTGGGCGCGTTCCCGCTGGTGGCCAGTGGCACCGAGGGCTACCGCACCGCCGAGGTCACCCTGGGCGGCGTGGACACTGCCGAGGTCTCGTCCTCGACGATGGAATCCAAGCGCGTGCCCGGCCTGCATTTCGTGGGCGAGGTGCTGGATGTGACCGGCTGGCTGGGCGGCTACAACTTCCAGTGGGCCTGGGCCAGCGGCCACGCAGCCGGTGGCGTGGTGTGAACCACATCGCCGTTCGATGCGTGCAAGGGGCGCGCGCATGGACGGTTCGCCGCGCATCGTGTATCTAGATTCGCAGATTGGGGAGCAGTGCATGCAGAACGCGAACGACATCACCATCCGCCTGCTGATCGTCGATGACAGCGGCGAGAATGCCGAAGCCATCGTCAGCACCCTGCGCAACAGCGGCATCGCGGTACGGCCGTGGCGCCCGCAGGATGCAGCCGAACTGGCCCAGGTGCTGTCCAGCCAGGCCATCGACCTGGTGCTGGCGTCGCCCTCGCAGGGCATCCCGCTGCCGCTGGTGGCCCAGCATATTGCCGCCAGCGGCAAGGACATTCCGCTGGTGCTGCTGGCCGAGCGCATCGACGAAGACGAACTGGTACAGGCCAGCAGCCACGGCATCCGTGCCCTCGCCCTGCGCCAGCGTCCGGAGCATCTGCTCGCCGTGGTCCGCGACCAGTGGGTGGACCTGCAGGCGCGTCGCGGCCTGCGCCGCATCGAGGCGCAGATGCGCGAAACCGAGCGCCGCTGCGACGCGCTGATCGCCTCCTCGCGCGATCCCATCGCCTACGTGCACGAAGGCATGCACATCCGCGCCAACGATGCCTATCTGGAGATGTTCGGCTACGAGCATTTCGACGACATCGAGGGCATCTCGCTGCTGGACATGGTCGCCGCCCAGCACGTGGAGGGCTTCAAGCAGCTGCTGAAGGGCCTCAGCCGTGGCGAAGCGCCGCCGCCGCAGTACCAGCTCGATGCCCGCCACGAGGACGGCAGTGCGTTTCCCGCGACGATGGAATTCACTGCCGCCACCTATGAAGGCGAGTCCTGCCTGCAGGTGGTGCTCCGCCGCCGCATGGAGTTCGACCCGGAACTGGCGCGCGAGGTCGAGGACCTGCGCCAGCGCGACCAGGTCACCGGCCTGCTCAATCGCCCGACCTTCATGCTGCAGCTGGAAAGCGCGGTGGCCCAGGCCGGGCGCAGCGAAGGCCAGTTCGGCCTGCTGCTGATCGAGCCGGACCACTACGCGCGCCTGCTGCCGGACATCGGCCTGGCCTCGGCCGACACCCTGATCGGCGCCCTCGCCGCGCTGCTGGCCGAGGTGGTTGGCGAGGACGCGCAGCTGGCCCGCTTCGGCGAACACAATTTCGCCGTGCTGCAGGCCGGGCCCTACGCGCAGACCGTGGCGCTGGCCGAGCGCATCCGCGAAGCCTACGCCGCACACGTCTTCAGCATCGGCGCGCGTTCGGCCACGGTAACGGTCAGCATCGGTGGCGTGCAGGTGGGCGAGAAGATCGCCAGCATCGGCCAGGTGCTGGCACGCGCCAGCGAATGCACGCAGGCCGCCGCCGAACTGGGCAACACCTGCCGCATCTTCGACCCGGCCGCTGCCGACCGAGTGGAGGAAGAACGCGTGCTGCGCTGGGTCGCCCGTATCCGTGAAGCGCTGGCCGGGGACGGCTTCCAGCTGCACTACCAGCCGGTGCTGAACCTTCAGGGCGAGTCGCTGGAACTGTATGAGGCCTACCTGCGCCTGGAACACAATGGCGAACTGCTGAGCCCGACCGCGTTCCTCGGTATCGCGGAGGAACACGGCCTGCTGGCCGACATCAACCGCTGGGTGGTGTCACGGGCGATCGCGGTGCTGGGCCAGCGCGCACGCGAAGGCCATGCCACGCAGATGCTGGTGAAGGTAACGCCGGAATCGTTCGACGACCCGCAGATGATTGCCACCCTGCGCCGCGAGCTGCAGGCTCAGGGTGTACCCGGTGAACGGCTGTGGCTGCATGCGCCGGAAGCGAAGGTGTTCACCCACCTGCGCAGTGCGCAGCAGTTCCTTGCCGAAGTGGCGCCCTTGGGCTGCCGCATCGGCCTGGAGCAGTTCGGTTCGGGGCTGGATTCGTTCCAGCTGCTGGCCCACTTCCAGCCGCAGTTCCTCAAGCTGGACCGCGGTTTCACCAGCGATCTGGCGGCCACCCGCGAGAACATCGACCGCATCAGCCAGATCACCGCGCGCGCGCAGGAAGCCGGCATCCGCACCATCGCCGAGTTCGTCAGCGATGCCAATTCGATGACGTTGCTGTTCAGCGCCGGCGTGGACTACGTGCAGGGCGACTTCGTCGGCCCGGCGTTGCCGGAGATGGGTTTCGAGTTCGGGTGACCGATGGTAGTGGCGGGGGGGGGGGGGGGGCGCGCCCCCCCCCGGGGGGGGCGGGGGCGGGGGGGGCCCGCCCCCCCCCCCCCCCCCCCGCCCCCCGCCCGGCCGGCCCCCCCCCCCCCCCCCGCCACTACCAGAAGAGAAGGCCGGCTTTCGCCGGCCTCTTCGTCGATCAGGTCATGTCGACCAGGTTTTCGATCTTCACGTCCGGATTGACGTCGGCCTCGTAGTCGACACCCTCCACGCCAAAACCGAACAGGCGCAGGAAGTCGGCTTTGTAGCCGGCCAGGTCGCTGATCTCGTACAGGTTCTCGTTGGTCACCTGCGGCCACAGCGCGACCACCTTGCCCTGCACGTCCGCGGCCATTTCCTTGTAATCGGCACGCAGGCGGCCTTCGTCATCGACCAGCGCGACGGTATGGCCATCGCCATCGACCAGGTCGTGGCGCAGGCGATCGACCGCCACGCCATCGGCCTTGCCGCCGTAGAGGATGTCGTACAGCACGTCGAGCTGTTCGATGCAGCCCTCGTGCGTGCCCTTTTCCTTCATCACCTTGAACAGCAGCGACAGGTACAGCGGCATGGTCGGAATGGCCGAGCTGGCCTGGGTGACCACGGCCTTCAGTACCGACACGCGTGCATCACCACCGATCTTGGCCAGCTTCTCGCGCAGGCCCAGCACCTTGGTGTCCAGGTCCTTCTTGGCCGCACCGATCGAGCCATTCCAGTAAATCGCCTGGGTGATCTCTTCGCCCACGTAGGTGAAGGCGGTGGTGGTGCAGCCGTTGGCCAGCACGCCGGCATCGGCCAGTGCATCGATCCACATCTGCCAGTCTTCACCGCCCATCACCGCGACGGTGCCGGCGATCTCTTCCGGGGTCGCCGGCTGCAGATGGGTCTCGGTCAGCACCTCCTTGTCGGTATCCAAGCCACGCAGGGTGATCGGCTCGCCGATCGGCTTCAGCGTGGAGCTGATGATCTCTCCGGTCTTCGGATGCTTGCGGCGCGGCGCGGCCAGGCTGTAGACGACCTGGTCGACCTGGCCGAGATCGGCCTTGATCATCTCGATGGTCCTGGCCTTTACTTCATCGGAGAAGGCATCGCCGTTGATGCTCTTGGCGTACAGGCCGGCTTCGTCGGCGTACTTATGGAACGCGGCCGAGTTGTACCAGCCGGCCGTGCCCGGCTTGGTTTCGCTGCCCGGGCGCTCGAAGAAGATGCCCAGGGTTGCGGCGCCGCTACCGAAGGCGGCAGTAATGCGCGCGGCCAGGCCGTAGCCGGTGGAGGCGCCGATCACCAGCACGCGCTTGGGACCATTCTGGATCGGTGGACGTGCGCGGATGTAGTCGATCTGCTGCTTGACCGCGGCTTCGCAGCCGGTCGGGTGGGTGGTGACGCAGATGAAGCCGCGGACGCGCGGTTTGATGACCATGGATACCTCGGGTTGGCAGATGCGGCGCACGGGGCGCTCAGCAGGAATACAGGCGCGCGCCTGCGCGCGCGAACCGCAGGATCGTAGTGCGCGTGGGCCGAATGCACAACCGACGCTGGCGTAGGGTGGTGTTTCTTTCGCAGGGTTGCACCCTGCACCCGCTGGAAGCCAGAGCCAGAGCAAAAGCGGGTTTCCTGAGGGATGGCGGGGTGGGTCCGGTTGCGGGGGACGCCGTGAATCCGTCCCTGGAGGCTCGGTCGCGCCATCCATGGCGCTCACGCCCCCGCAACCGGACCCACTCCGCCTTCGACAGCTTCCCGCGATCTGTCGGAACGGCATTCTTCTCTGGTTGGTGTCGACCTTGGTCGACACAGTAGATCTGATCCAAGTTTGATTATCTGACAGATATGTCGACCAAGGTCGACAGCTACCAACAGTTGCAGGAATCTGTCGGAGGTGGGGCCATGTGGGTTGGCAGGACCGTTGGCGCCATGGATGGCGCCATCGAGCCCCCAAGGACGGGTTTACGGCGTGTCCTGCCAACCCACATGGCCCCGCCCAACCAGCAGAAAGCCAGCTCCGGCTTTTGACGTTGCCGTTGCATTGAGCGGGTGCAGGGCGCAGCCCTGCCAACAAAAAACCCCGCTTGCGCGGGGTTCTCTGTGCATTGCGTGCAGCGCGAACGCTTACGGGCGACGAGCCAGGGCCTCGACGTCCTTCGCCTTCGGCAGCAGGTCCTGCTTGCTGACGCGCAGGAAACCGATCGTCAGCATCGGCACCGCCACCAGGATCGAGGACAGCACCACGATCACTGCACCGATCATGTGCGTCTCGGCCAGGCCTTCCATCGAGCTGCCGCCGTACATGTACAGAGCCAGCGCCGACAGGAAGAACATCACCGCGGTGATCACCGTACGCGACAGCGTCTGGTTGATCGAACGGTTCAGCACTTCCATCGAGTCCACGCGCAGGCTGCGGAAGTTCTCGCGGACGCGGTCGAAGACCACGATGATGTCGTTGATCGCGAAGCCCATCACCGACAGCAGGCCGGCCAGCACGGTCAGGTCGAACTCACGGCCCAGCAGGGACACGTAAGCGACCGTCACGATCAGGTCGAACATCGCCACGATGCTGGCGGTGACCGCGAACTTCCATTCGAAGCGCACCGCGATGTAGATCAGGAAGCCGGCCAGCATGAAGATGGTGGCGTACAGGCCATTCATCGCCAGGTCCTTGCCGATCTGCGGACCCACGAACTCATTGCGGAGCACGGTGGCCTGGTTGTCGGCGGTGGACAGTGCCTTCACCACGGCGGCGGCGGTGGCCTTGTCCTCGTGCGCGGCGTCGCCGGTACCGGCAGCGTGCTCACCGTGCGGGGCCAGGCGGATCAGCAGATCGGTGTTGCCACCGACGCTCTGCACCTGGGCACCGTCGAAGCCACTTTCCTCGAGCTTGGTACGGACCTGCTCGACGTCCACCGCCTTGTCGAAGCGGGCTTCGATCAGGGTGCCTCCGGTGAAGTCCAGGGCGTAGTTGAAGCCCTTCACGCCGATGATGGCGACCGAGGCCAGGAACACGATGACCGTGACGACCATCGCGACATGGCGCCAGCGCATGAAGTCGATCTTGGTGTCGTTCGGGAGGATGTGCAGCGGAAACAGTTTCATGTGCGTGTCGTCCCGTCAGATGGCCACGTTCTGGAGCTTCTTGCGGCGGCCGTAGATCAGCGTCGCCAGCGCACGCGACACGGTGATCGCGGTGAACATGGAGGCGAAAATACCGATGATCATGGTCAGCGCGAAGCCCTTCAGCGGACCGGTACCGAATGCGAACAGCGCCACACCGACGATCAGGCCGGTCAGGTTGGCGTCGAGGATGGTGCCGGAAGCACGCTCGTAACCGGTCACGATCGCGGTCTTGCCCGGCACGCCGGCACGCAGCTCTTCACGGATACGCTCGTTGATCAGCACGTTGGCGTCCACCGACAGGCCGACCGACAACGCCAGGCCGGCGAAGCCCGGCAGGGTCATGGTCGCGCCGAACAGCGACATCACCGCCACCACGATCAGCAGGTTGAACAGCATCGCGATCGAGGTGATCACGCCGAACATGCGGTAGTAGACGCTGAAGAACACCAGGGTGAACAGGAATGCGAACACCACCGCGCGCATACCGTTCTTGACGTTCTCGGCACCGAGGCTCGGGCCGACCACGCGCTCTTCGACGAAGTCCATCGGCGCGGCCAGCGAACCCGACTTCAGCAGCTTGGCCAGGTCCTCGGCTTCCTTCTTCTGCAGGCCGGTGGTCTGGAAGTTCTTGCCGAACACGCCGTTGATGTTGGCCACCGAGATCACTTCCTCGTTGACCTTGAAGCCACGCACTTCCTGGCCGTCGACGACGGTCACGGTCGGCACGCGCTCGGTATAGACCACCGCCATCGGCTTGTTCACGTTGGCGCTGGTGAAGTCGAACATGCGCTGGCCGCCGACATTGTTCAGTGTCACGCTGACCGCCGGAGAGCCGCTGTTCGAATCGGTCACCGCCTGCGCGCCGACCATCTGGTCACCGGTGACGATCACGCGCTTGTTCAGCAGGACCGGACCACCGCCATCACGACGCTGATAGATCTTCGCCTCCGGCGGAATGCGGCCACTCACAATTTTGTCAGCGACACTTGTCGGATTACCGTCCACCACGGCCCGGTATTCCAAGGTAGCGGTGGCGCCGATCATGCGCTTGGCTTCGGCGGTGTCCTGCACGCCCGGCAGCTGCACCACCACGCGGTCGGCACCCTGGCGCTGGATGATCGGCTCGGCCACACCAAGCTGGTTCACGCGGTTGCGCAGGGTGTTGATGTTCTGCTCGATGGCGCCGTTGGCGATCTGGGTGATCTCGGTTTCCGGCACGGTCACCGTGATGCGATTGCCACTGACGTCGTAGCCGAGGGTCGGCTGCGCCTTCACCAGGGCGGTGCGGGCACGCTGCGCGGCGTCGTCACCGGCGGACGGGCTCAGGTTCGCCACGATGCTGTTGTCAGCGCGGCGTTCCACCGACTGGTAAGGGATGCGGGCGTCGCGCAGGGTGCTGCGCACGTCTTCGGTGTAGGCGTCCAGGCGCTTGTCCAGGGCGGCCTTCTGGTCGACCTGAAGCACGAAGTGCACGCCACCCTGCAGGTCCAGGCCCAGCACCATCGGGCGACCGCCCAGGTTGGCCAGCCAGTCCGGCACGGTCGAGGCCAGGTTAAGGGCCACGGTGTACTTTTCGCCGACCGTGTCACGCAGGGCGTCGCTGGCAGCGGACTGCGCCTTCAGGTCCGGCAGGCGGACGATCAGGCTTTCCCCTTCCTTCTCGGCACCGACGGTGGCGACACCGGCCTTCTTCAGGTCGGCCAGCACACGGTCACGCAGCGCATCGTCGATCTGGCCGCCACGGTTGGCGGTGATCTGGAGGGCCGGGTCCTTCTGGTAGATGTTGGGCAGCGCGTACAGCGCGCTGAGCGCCAGTACGATCAGGATGACGACGTACTTCCAGCGTGGAAATTCGAGCATTGCTTGGGTCCCGCGCGGCGCCATCCCCGGCGCCGCGGTTGTGCATCGGAAAGGGAGTGGCTTACTGGGCCGACTTCAGGGTACCGGCCGGCAGCACGTTGCCGACAGCGCCCTTCTGCACGCGGATGCGCACGTTGTCCGCCACTTCAATGGTGATGAAGTTGTCGCCGATGTCGGTGACGATGCCGGCGATGCCGCCGTTGGTCAGCACTTCGTCGCCACGCTTGATCTTCTCCAGCATGGCCTTGTGCTCCTTCTGCCGCTTCATCTGCGGGCGGATCATCAGGAAGTACATGATGGCGATCAGGATGACCGGGAACAGCAGCGTGGTCAGGCCCATGCCCTGCGGTTGGCCACCGGCGGCCTGGGCGTGGGCGGCGGGAATCAGGAAGGCAAGCAGGTTCATCGTTGGTCCTTTGGTTGGGCGGCGCTTCGGCCCTTTCACGGGCACGAGGTGTCGACCGCGGATCTGGGTCAGCCTTGAAGTATGCCACGGCCCCGGGCATTCGTCCTTGGGCCGTTTGGCAGGGGGCGTCCGGGTTACAGGGGCGGCGCGACCGCCCCGCGTGCCGCGTAGAAAGACTCACGGAAGGCCAGGAAGGTTCCCGCCTCGATGGCCGCACGGATGTCGGCCATGAGCTTTTCGTAATAGAACAGGTTGTGCAGGGTGCCCAGCATCGGCGCCAGCATCTCGTTGCAGCGGTCCAGGTGGCGCAGGTAGGAACGGGTATAGCCGCCGGTGCAGGCCACGCAGCCGCAGCCCGGCTCGATCGGGTCCATGTCGCGCGCGTACTGTGAATTGCGGATGCGGACGGTGCCGAACGAGGTGAAATAGTGTCCGTTGCGCGCGTTGCGGGTCGGCATCACGCAGTCGAACATGTCCACGCCACGTGCGACACCCTCGACCAGGTCCTCCGGCCGGCCCACACCCATCAGGTAGCGCGGACGGTCGCCCGGCAGTTCCGGGTCCAGGTGGTCGAGCATGGCGTTGCGCTCGTGCTCCGGCTCGCCCACGGCCAGGCCACCGATGGCGTAACCGTCGAAGCCGATCGCCTGCAGGGCCTCGGCCGAGCGGCTGCGCAGGTCGGTGTGCACGCCGCCCTGGACGATACCGAACAGGGCCGCGTCGTTGCCGAGCTCGTCATGCGCATTGCGGCTGCGCTGGGCCCAGCGCAGGCTCAGCTCCATCGAGCGGCGCGCCACGTCCTCGGTGGCCGGGTACGGGGTGCACTCATCGAAGATCATCACCACGTCCGAATCGAGCACCTTCTGGATCTTCATGCTCTCTTCCGGGCCCAGGAACACGCGGGCACCGTCGGTGGGCGAGGCGAAGGTCACGCCCTGCTCGGTGATCTTGCGGCGGTGGGCCAGCGAGAACACCTGGAAACCGCCGGAGTCGGTCAGGATCGGGCCATCCCAGCGACAGAAGCCGTGCAGTCCGCCGTGGTCGGCGATGATGTCCAGGCCCGGGCGCAGGTACAGGTGGAACGTGTTGCCGAGGATGATCTCGGCGCCCAGCGCACGCACCTGGTCCGGCAGGATGCCCTTGACCGAGCCATAGGTCCCCACCGGCATGAAGGCCGGCGTTTCCACCGTGCCACGCGGGAAGGTCAGGCGGCCACGGCGGGCACGGCCGTCGCGGGTCTGGAGCTGGAACTGCAATCGGGACATGGAGCGGTCGTTCAGGCAAATAGTCGCCTATTGTCTCCCAAAACCAGGCACCTCGGCCATCCAGGCCCGAATGGACCGATGTCCAAGCGACATGACTGTTGGGTTGTCGCATCTGGCCTTGGCCTTGGCTTGTCGACCCTCCAAGATGGGCGGCCTACGTATTTCGCCAGGAAATCAGGCCCAAGATGAATAGAAGTGACCGCGAGGTACTGGAAGCAATTCTTGGGGGAAAAATCGCGCAACGAGCCGATCGAATCGCCCCGGGTATAAACCCAGTAGCCGGAGTGGAGTTCATCTATTACGAGGATTTCCATACCAGCAGCGCTTTAAGTCAGTTCCGCAAACTGCTGGCCTCTGCTGGCGAGTTCACCGCGAGCAGCGGTGGCATCGTATCGGACAGTTGCCGGATAGCCCTGCCCAACGGCCAGTGCTTCCTCGCCCTTTCCTTCCACGGCGATCTGGATGGATGGCGGAAGGCGGTGGAAGCCGGGGCACGCAACCTCGGCCTTCGCCTGGCCCGCATTGAAGCTGACCACCTGATCATCTCCGACGGCCAGTCCGTTCCACTCAGCGAATGCAAGGTGGATTTGGGCTGAGCAGCCCGGCGGAACCGGCTTGCGGAAGGAATTATCCACGCATGGCATGTATCTACTACAGCGCTGAAGGCAGTAGAGCCACGCCATGCGTGACTTTCCTGGCCTCCAGGCACCTGCAAGTGCGCACCAACGGTGCGCACCCACCACAAGCAGGCAGAGGTCAGCTCCCTACCCCGCCTGTGGGAACAGCAGCATCGCGTCGCCGTAGCTGAAGAAGCGGTAGCGCTGCTCGATCGCGTGCTGGTAGGCCTCGAACACGCGCTCCTTGCCGGCGAACGCGGAGATCATCATCAACAGCGTGCTTTCCGGCAGGTGGAAATTGGTCACCATCGCGTCGACGCTGCGGATGCGGTAGCCCGGAGTGATGAAGATCTGGGTCTCCCCAGCGAACGGCAGCAGTTCACCATCGCGCATCGCGCTTTCCAGCGCGCGCACCACGGTGGTGCCCACGCCGATCACCCGACCACCGGCCTCACGGGTGCGCCGCACCTGCTGGACCAGTTCGGCACCCACGTTCAGCCACTCGCGGTGCATCACGTGATCCTTCAGGTCATCGGCCCGCACCGGCTGGAACGTGCCCGCGCCCACATGCAGGGTCACATGACCGAACTCGACGCCCTTCCCTTTCAACGCCGCCAGCAGCGGTTCGTCGAAATGCAGGCCGGCGGTCGGTGCCGCCACTGCGCCCACTTCGCGCGCGAACACGGTCTGGTAGCGCTCGCGATCATCCACCCCCGGCTCACGCTGGATGTACGGCGGCAGCGGCAGGCGGCCGGCATGCAGCAGCCACTGTTCCAGCGATTCCGGCACATGGAACTGCAGCACGTAGAACTCGCCATCGCGGCCCAGCACCTCGGCTTCGCCACCGGCATCCAGCGCGATGCGGCTGCCGGCCTTGGGCGACTTGCTGGCGCCCACCTGCGCGCGGGCCTGCTGGCCACCCAGCAGGCGCTCGATCAGGATCTCCACGCGGCCGCCACTGGCCTTCTGCCCGAACAGGCGCGCCGGGATCACCCGGGTGTCGTTGAACACCAGCAGGTCGCCCGGCTGCAGCAGCGACGGCAGGTCGCGCACCTGCAGGTCGGTGAAGGCATCGGGCGCTGGAGGCACCAGCAGCAGGCGGCTTGCGGAACGTTCGGCCAGGGGCGCCTGCGCGATCAGTTCAGCCGGCAGGTCGTAGTTGAAATCGGACTTCTTCAAGGCAGTGGGCGGCAACAGGTCGACAATGGCGCGCATTGTACGTGCAGCGTCTGCGAGCCGGCGTGCTTCGCGGCGAACGTCGCGCAAAATGCTGCTATGCAGCAGGTTTCTGCGGGGTTATCGCGCAAAAAAACAAGTGCTAGCATCGAGCCGGAAGTCCGCTGCACGAGCCTGCCCCAAGCGCGCGTGATGACGCGCGTTTTGCTTTTGAAGACCCGTGCGACCCATTGTTTCAGGAGATCTGCAATGAGCTTCATCGAACGCCTCGCCCCCCTGCGCAGCCAGCCCGGCACCCGTCTCACCACCGGGCTGGACGATGCCACCCTGACCGCCCTGTCCGCCAACCACCCGCAGCTGATCGCCGCGGTGGACGCCGCCGCCGAAGAGTTCGCGCGCGTGCAGGCCGACCTGGGGCCGCTGCTGGCTCAGGACGAACAGGCGCAGATCGACGCGATGCAGGACGGTTTCGTCAATTTCTATGCCGATGACGCGGTGACCCCGTATGTGGCACTGGCTGCGCGCGGCCCGTGGGTGGTCACCCTGAAGGGCGCCGTGCTGTACGACGCCGGCGGCTACGGCATGCTCGGCTTCGGGCACACCCCGGACGCCGTGCTGGAGGCGATGGCCCGCCCGCAGGTGATGGCCAACATCATGACCCCCAGCCTGTCTCAGCAGCGCTTCATCACCGCCCTGCGCGCCGAGATCGGCCACCGCCGTGGCGGCTGCCCGTTCGCCCGTTTCATGTGCCTGAATTCCGGTTCCGAGGCGGTCGGCCTGGCCGCGCGCATCGCCGACGTCAACGCCAAGCTGCAGACCGACCCCGGCGCACGCCACGCCGGTGCTGCGATCAAGCGCGTGGTGGTCAAGGGCAGCTTCCATGGCCGCACCGACCGGCCTGCCCTTTATTCGGATTCCAGCCGCAAGAGCTACATGCAGCACCTGGCCAGCTACCGTGGCGAAGACTCGGTGATCACCGTGGCGCCGTACGACGAAGCCGGCCTGCGCAAGGTGTTCGAGGATGCCGCGCGCAACCAGTGGTTCATCGAGGCGGTGTTCCTGGAACCGGTGATGGGCGAAGGCGACCCGGGCCGCTCGGTGCCGCCGTCGTTCTATGCCGTCGCCCGCGAACTGACCCGTGCCCATGGCAGCCTGCTGCTGCTCGACTCGATCCAGGCCGGCCTGCGTGCGCATGGCGTGCTCTCGGTGGTCGATTACCCCGGCTTCGAAGGCCTGGACCCGCCGGACATGGAGACCTACTCCAAGGCGCTCAACGCCGCGCAGTACCCACTGTCCGTGCTGGCGGTGACCGAGCATGCCGCGCAGCTGTACCGCAAGGGCATCTATGGCAACACGATGACCAGCAACCCGCGGGCGCTGGACGTGGCCTGCGCCACCCTGGCCCAGCTGACCCCGCAGGTGCGCGCCAACATCGCCGAGCGTGGTGCCGAGGCCGTGCGCAAGCTGGAACAGCTGAAGAACGAGCTGGGCGGACTGATCACCAAGGTGCAGGGCACCGGCCTGCTGTTCTCCTGCGAACTGGCGCCGCAGTTCAAGTGCTACGGCGCCAACTCCACCGAGGAATGGCTGCGCCAGCACGGCATCAACGTGATCCACGGTGGCGAGAACTCGCTGCGCTTCACCCCGCACTTCGGCATGGACAGCGAAGAGCTGGACCTGCTGGTGGGGATGGTCGGCCGCGCGCTGCGTGAAGGCCCGCGCCGCGAGCAGGCAGCGGCGGCGTAAGTCTCGTTCTTTGTAGAGTCGAGCTTGCTCGACTGCACTTCGTTCAGGCACCGCGATAGTCGAGCAAGCTCGACTCTACTGAACGAAGAGCAGCCGAGCGCGGCTCGGTTCTACAGAAGGCCTCTCAAGGCCTCATAATCCTTGGACACCCCGTCCCTGACCGCCCTGCGGTCGGCGACGGGGCGTTTTCGTTTCCGGCCAAGAGACAGGAAGATCCATGAAATCGATCTGTGTGTACTGTGGTTCCAACGCTGGCAGCAAGCCGGCCTATACCGAACGCGCCCTTGCCCTGGGCGACCGCATCGCCCGCGACGGGATGCGCCTGGTATACGGCGGCGGCAATGTCGGCCTGATGGGAACCGTGGCCAATGCCGTGCTCGCCGCCGGCGGCGAAGTGACCGGCGTGATCCCGCGCCAGCTGGCCGACTGGGAAGTGGCCCACCGCGGCCTGACCGAACTGGAAATTGTCGGTTCGATGCATGAACGCAAGTCACGCATGTTCGACCTCGCCGATGGCTTCGTCACGCTGCCCGGCGGCTTCGGCACCATGGAAGAGATCTTCGAGATGCTGACCTGGCGCCAGCTGGGCATCGGCAACAAGCCGTGCGCGTTCCTCGACGTGGAAGGTTTCTACGCCCCGCTGATCGGCATGATCGACCGCATGGTGGAAGAGCGCTTCCTGCACCCGGACCAGCGCCAGGACCTGTGGTACGGCTCGGACATCGAAGAGATGCTGGAGTGGATGAAGAACTACAAGCCAGCGCAGGCCTCGAAGTGGATCGACGAAAAGCGTCGCGCCGCCCTGCGCTGATGCTTTCCTGCGCGGCGGCTCAGACCGCCGCGCAGCTCCACGGGGCGGGCCGCCCCAGCAGATAGCCCTGCCCGTAGTCGCAGCCCAGTTCGCGCAGGGTTTGCCGCTGCGCCTCGGTTTCGATGCCCTCACCGATGGTCTCGATGCCCAGCGTGCGCGCCAGCGACAGCACGCCCTCGACCAGCGCGCGCGTACTCTGCACTTCCGGTCCATGCAGGCCGGCGATGAAGCTCTGGTCGATCTTCAGCGTACTGATCGGGAAACGGTGCAGGTAGGACAGCGCGGAGAAGCCGGTACCGAAATCGTCCAGCTGCACCTGGATGCCGCGCTCTCGCAGGCCCTGCAGGATGCGCAGCGTGTGCGGGCCATCGTCCAGCAGCGCCACCTCGGTGATCTCCAGGCGCAGCCGGCACGGATCGGCACCACATGCATCCAGCAGGCCGAACAGGCGCCCGCTGAACCCGGCGGAGCGGAAATGGCGCGGTGATACGTTCACCGAGACATAGGTGTGCCCGCCTTCGGCCAGGCCGGCGATGACCTGTTCGTAGATCAGCCAGTCGACCTGTTCGATCAGGCCGCTTTCCTCGCCCAGCTCCAGGAACGCCCCCGGCAGCAGCAGGCCGCGGCGCTCATGCTGCCAGCGCAGCAGCGCCTCGTGGCCCACCACCTCGCCATCGGACAGGCGCACGATCGGCTGGTAGAACGGCACGAAATCGCGGTTGTTGATCGCCCGACGCAGGTCGGCTTCCAGGTCCAGGCTGCGCATGGCCTGCTCACGCATGTCCTCGTCGAAGATCGCACAGCGGTCATGGCCCTGCGCCTTGGCCCGATACATTGCCGCGTCGGCATCACGCAGCAGCTCTTCGCCGGTGCGGTAGCGGGGGTTCCACAGCGCGATGCCCAGGCTGCCGGACGGGAACAGTTCGCGCCCGGCGATCCACATCGACTCCTGCAGCGCCAGCAGCAGGCGCTGGCCAAAATCCAAGGCCTGCGCCAGGCCCTGCGGGCATTGCAGCAGCACCGCGAATTCGTCGCCGCCCAGCCGGGCCACCACGTCCCCGGTGCCGGCCATCGATACGATGCGCTTGGCCACTTCCACCAGCATGCGGTCGCCGGCGGCATGCCCGATGCTGTCGTTGACCAGCTTGAAGCGGTCCAGATCGAGGAACAGCACGGCGAACACCGGGCCGCCCTCACGCTTGGCCAGTGCCAGCGCATCCTGCAGTCGGTCCAGCAGATGCAGGCGGTTGGGCAGGCCGGTCAGCGCATCGTGCATGGCTTGGTGGGTCAAGCGCTGTTCGGCACGCAGGCGCTCGCCGATCTGGCCGAGCAGCTTTTCGTTGACCTCGGCCAGTTCGCGCGTGCGTTCCTCCACGCGCTTCTCCAGCTCGGCATGCGCCGAGCGCAGCCGTTGCTGGTCGCGCTGACGGGCCAGGCCGGTACCGATGTTCTGCGCGACGAAGGTCAGCAGGCGCTGGTCATGCAAGCTGAAAATGCTGTTCTCGCTGTAGCTCTGCACCACGATCGCGCCGACCACTTCGTCGTCGCGCAGCAGCGGTACGCCCAGCCAGCAGTGCGAACGCGCACCGGATTCACGCACTTCGCCACTGGCCAGCAGCGCATCGATCTGTGCGCGTGATGCCAACAGTGGCCGCCGGTTGCGCACCACGTACTCGGTCAGGCCCCGGCTGAACGGTCGCGGCGCGCGGCTGGCATTGTGCTCGTCCACCGAATAGACGAAGTCCAGGCCATTGCCGGCCGGGTTGACCAGGGCGATGTAGAAATTGCGTGCGTCAAGCAGGCGCCCGACCACCCCATGCACCTGTCCGTAGAACTGCGCCAGGCTGTCGGCCGACATCGCCATCTCGGCGATGTTGTACAGGGCGGTCTGTAGCTGTTCGGCGCGTCGACGCTCGGCCACCTCGTCCTGCAGGCTGTGATTGGCGCGCTGCAGTTCCTGGGTGCGCCGCGCCACCTGCTGCTCCAGCCGCACCTGCGCCTGGCGCCGGTCCATCGCGGTCTGCACGTGCTGCGCAACGAAGCCCAGCAATGCGCGCTCGGCCTCGCCATAGCGGGCTGCCTGCTCATAGCTCTGGACCACGATGGCACCGCATACGCGGCCATCGCGCAGCATCGGCACGCCCAGCCAATCCAGGCTTTCGGGCCCGCGTTGCGGGTCGTGCTCCTGTTCCATCACCTGCGCCAGCAGTTCGCGCGAGGGACCACTGAGCGGCTTGCCATGACGCAGCAAAGCCACGGTCAGGCTGCGCGGCATCTCGCTGGCATCATGGCTCTGCGTGGGATCGGCGACGAAATCATCAACCTGATCAGCGAAGTACAGGAAACGGATCTGGTCGCGCACATCGTCGTATTCCACGATGTAGCAGTTCTCGGCATACATCAGCGTGCCCAGCACACCATGCACGTGGCGCAGCATCTCGGCCATTTCCAGGTCGGCACCGGCCAGATCTGCAATCTGGAACAAGGCCTGCTGCAACCGCTCGGCCTCTTCCAGCGCCTTGATCTGGCCGGCCTGGCGGCCGCGCTGCAGCGCCAGCTCCATCGCCTGCCGGGCAACCCCCCACCATGCCGGCGAAGGCACCGCGCCTTCCACCGACAACAGCAGGCGCGCCCCATCATGTTCCCAACCGTGCTGGCCATCGCCCACGCCTGGCGCTGCCGCATCACCTCCGGCAGCCGCCCTCGGCCAGGCCCCCTGGCCACGGCCAAGCTGCGGGTCATCCCAGCCGACGCGGACCACGGCCGTTTCCGGCAAAAGCGCATGCAACGCGCGCACCAGCGCCGTGCTCAGCACGGCCTCGTGTAGTGGTTCTTCCGCCGGTTCAGCATGCGTGGACAAATGACAATCTCTTGGCGCCGTCTGTGCGTCGCCTCCCCTGAGCCGCCGAGCATAGCGCGCCACCCGGGGGGCAATGGAAGCCCGTAAACCCCGAATCGTGCGCCCGTACGTTTTTCCTGATGACCGTAGCCCCTTCCGAGCCATGACCCTCGCCCTGCCCGCCCCCGCCACCGGCTATGCGCCATCGCCTGCAGGCCTTACCCTGTACGCCGTGGAAGCCAGCGCACTGCCAACCGATGAAGCCTTGATGCTGGCCTGGGCCGGTGGCGACCTGCGTGCGTTTGAAAGCCTGTATGCGCGCCACCGCAAGCGCCTGTTCGGCTTCCTGCTGCGGCAACTGCGCGACAACGCGCTGGCCGAGGAGATCTTCCAGGACGTCTGGCAGCGGGTGATCAGCGCCCGTGCGGGGTGGCAACCGGACGCGGCGTTCAGCACCTGGCTGTTCCGCATCGCCCACAACCGCCTGAACGACCATTGGCGCGCCGCCCGCCACCGGCCGGCTGCCCCGGCCGATGCCGATCTGCGCCTCGCCGCGATCGAGGATGGACAGACCCCGGAAGGCGAGCTTTCCGAATTCGAACAACGTCGCCGCATCCAGCTGGCGATGGAACAACTGCCGCCCGAACAGCGCGAAGTGCTGCAACTGCGGCTGGATCAGGAACTGAGCCTGGAGGAGATCGGCCAGATCACCGGCGTAGGCCGGGAAACCGTGAAATCGCGGCTGCGCTATGCGATGGACAAGCTGCGTGCGGGATTGAACGCATGAACCGAGACGAACCGCTGACGGCGGAAGAACGCGAGCTGGCCCGGCTGCTCGGCCGTCGCGCCGAACAGGCACCGCCCGCCGCACTGGACGCCGCCATCCTGGCCGCGGCCCGCGCTGCCGTGGACGCTCCGGCTGCCGATGCGGTCGCCTCTCCCGAGGCCCCGCGCACGCAGCGCACACGCCCGCGTTGGCCGGCGGTGTTCGGCATCGCCGCCTCGATGGTGTTCGCCATCGGCATCGCCTGGCAGCTGCGCCCGGAGCCGCCACCGGTTCCGGCGGGTGAGGCCGCTGTTGCGGCGGCACCGGCTGCGGCAGAAGACGTCGCGGCTGCCGATCAGGCCGCTGAGCGCAGTGCAGCCGACAGCGCGGTGGGGGCTGCGGAACCGGCCGCTGCGCCCGCAGCACCCGAGGCAGCCCCGGTTGCCGCTGCCCCGGCACCGGCCATCGCGCGCGCGCCCAGGCCTGCGCCGACCGGGACCGCTGAAGCGCCGGCCCAGGCTGCACGATCGATGGCTGCGGATGCGGCCGCCGATACCTCTTTTGCGGCCCTGCCGCCCGCGCCGGCAGCAGCACCCCCTGCGCCTCCGGCTCCCACCGCCTACTCGGCACCCGCGCCGCTGATGGCGCCGGTTGTCGCCAGTGGTTCGCTGAAGGCGCGCTCGGCAGGCACGCCAGAGTCCAACAGCGTGCAGGCCGAACAGGCCCCGGCATTGGACCGGGTAGAAATCACCTCGGTGAAGCGTGAGGCTCCCAGCCGTTCCGCACCAGGCATCATGCGCCGCGGCAGCGATGCGGGCCTGAGCGCGGACGCCGTGCAGGCCGAGGTGGAGGCTGACGCACGACTGCCGCGCCGGCAGTGGCTGCAGAAGATCCGTGCACGACGCGACGACGGCCAGCGCGATCTGGCCCGTGCCAGCCTGGAGCGCTACATGCAGCAGTACCCGGAAGCGCGCCTGCCGCGCGACCTGCGCCCGCTGCTGGACGACTGAGTACCACGGAAATCGGGAGCAACACCGTAGAATGGTGGGAATGCCCGATACCCTCGCCCAGCCGGTCAGCCATACGCTGGAAGTCAAGCACAGCCGTTTCATCGCCCATGCCACGCCGATCGACGGCGCCGCAGCCGCCATGGCGTTCCTGCAGCAGGTCGCGGTGGCCGATGCCACCCATAACTGCTGGGCCTACCGGCACGGGCAGGACTATCGCTCAAGCGACGATGGCGAGCCGGCCGGCACGGCTGGACGTCCGATCCTGGCGGCGATCGACGGCCAGGGTTTTGACCGGGTGATGGTGGTGGTGACGCGCTGGTACGGCGGTATCAAGCTCGGCGCCGGTGGCCTTGTGCGCGCCTACGGCGGCGCCGCCGCCGAGTGCCTGCGCACCGCCCCGCGCCTGCCGCTGGTGGCGATGGCCCGGCTGCAGCTGCTGGCCGGCTTCGAGGACCTGGGCACCCTGCACGCCACCCTGCCCGCCTTCGGTGCCGAAAAGCGCGATGAACAGTTCGATGCCAATGGTGTGTGCCTGCGGATCGAATTGCCTGCCGATCAGGTCGACGCATTGAAAATCCGCCTGCGCGACGCCACCCGTGACCGTATCCGCATAGAAGACGACAACCAGGATGACTGACAAGGACGACGCCCCCGCTTCGACCCCGCCGCTGCGGCGCCTCGGCAGCCTGCGCACGCTGTGGCCGTTCGTGCGCCGCCACAGCGGCCTGTTCACCGCCTGGCTGCTGGCCCTGGCGGTGTCCTCTGCAGCCACGCTGAGCCTGCCTCCGGCGGTGAAGCAGATGATCGATCACGGTTTCAGCAGCGGCGGCCAGATCAACCGTGCCTTCGCCCTGCTGATGCTGGTGGCGGTCGTCATGGCGTTGGGCACGGCCGCGCGCTTCTACTTCGTATCGCTGCTGGGTGAAAAGGTCGTGGCCGACCTGCGCAGCCAGCTGTATGCCCACCTGATCCAGCTGGGCGCCGGCTTCCACGACCGCAGCCGCAGCGGAGAGCTGGTCTCGCGCCTGACCGCGGACACCGAACTGCTGCGCAGCGTGGTTGGCTCGACCATGTCCGTAGCATTGCGCAGCACGGTCACCGTCATCGGCAGCCTGGCAATGCTGTTCGTCACCAGCCCGCGGCTGGCCGCATGGTCGCTGCTCGGCATTCCGCTGGCGGTGCTGCCGATCATCATCGGCGCGCGCAAGCTGCGCACGGTCGCCCGCAACAGCCAGGACCGCATCGCCGATGCCAACAGCCTGGCCAGTGAAACCCTGGGTGCGGTACGCACGGTGCAGGCACATGCACGCGAGCCGTACGAACGCGGACGCTTCGACAAGGCACTCGGTGATGCCATCGGCGCCGCCCGTCGCCGCATCGGCGCACAGTCGCTGGTCACCGCCAGCGCCATCCTGCTGGTGTTCGGCGCCATCGTCGGTGTGTTGTGGCTGGGCGCGCACGACGTCATCGACGGCCGCCTCAGCGCCGGTACGCTGGGCCAGTTCGTGCTGTATGCATTGATCGGCGGCGGCTCGGTGGGCGCACTGGCCGAAGTATGGAACGAGCTGCAGCGCGCGGCCGGCGGCATGGGCCGCATCGGCGAACTGCTGCAGGAAGACATCGAGATCCGCGCGCCGGCCCAGCCGCACGCGCTGCCGCAACCGTTGCGCGGTGAGATCCAGTTCAACGACGTGGTGTTCCACTACCCGCAGCGACCGGACCAGGCCGCACTGGACCACTTCAACCTGCACGTCCGCCCCGGCGAGACCGTGGCGCTGGTGGGTCCGTCGGGGGCGGGCAAGAGCACGGTGCTGTCAATGCTACTGCGCTTCCATGATCCAGCCAGCGGCCGCATCGACGTGGACGGCATCGACGTGCGCCAGGTCGACCCGGCCGAGCTGCGTGCGCAGCTGGCGCTGGTGCCGCAGCAGCCGACGCTGTTCGCTGCCAGTGCGCGCGACAACATCCGCTATGGCCGCCTGCAGGCCAGCGACGTCGAAGTCGAGGATGCCGCGCGTGCCGCCGAGGCCGATGGCTTCCTGCGCGCGTTGCCGCAGGGCTATGACAGTGAGCTGGGCGAGCGCGGTGCCCGCCTGTCCGGTGGCCAGCAGCAGCGTGTGGCGATTGCCCGTGCGCTGCTGAAGGATGCGCCGATCCTGCTGCTGGACGAAGCGACCAGCGCGCTGGACGCGCAGAGCGAGCACAGCGTGCAGCAAGCGCTGGAGCGGCTGATGGCGGGCCGCACCACACTGGTCATTGCCCACCGCCTGGCCACCGTGCTCAAGGCCGACCGCATCGTGGTGATGGACCAGGGCCGCATCGTCGCCGAGGGCACGCACGCGCAGCTGCTGGCCGAAGGTGGACTGTACGCTGAACTTGCGCGCCTGCAGTTCATCGATTGATGACGTCCGGCTAACATCGGCGCGGCCAAGCTGGCCGCGCAACAGCCGCATCCGCTGAAGGAGGTGCACGATGTCGTTCCGTCAGTTCCCCGCCGTCGACAGCAACGGCGAAAGCCACATCATCATCGAGTTCAAGCCCGAGGCGAATGGCAGCGGGCATCACTCTGAAGCCACGCCACGCTACGAACTGGATGACGGGCGGCCGCTGGTGCGCGATGGCCGCGAATTCACCACCAGTGGCGGCGAGCTGCGACTGACGATCTGAGGTTCGCTGGGCATGGGCCGGCGCTACCGGATTTCGTATCGCCCCGCTCTGGCGGGTGCCAACCTTGGTCGACACGCCTTTTTTGGCCTTTGGTAGGTGTCGACCTTGGTCGACACGCTTTTTGCCACTGGTAGGTGTCGACCTTGGTCGACGCGCCTTTTTGCCCAAGGCAGTCGAGCATGGCTCGACTCTACAAAAGGCGTGATCATTTTTTGGCCAGGCATCTTGACAGCCTTGGCTGGCAAGGCCTGAGCGAGGTTATCCACACGTTTGCTCAGGAACCATCCACACCGCCTGTGGATGAATTCAGCCCAGTACCCGCCCGATGCCGCTGGCGTCCACTTCAGCTGCTGCCCGGGTGATCGCCGCAGCATCGCTGCCGGCCACGAACCCGATGCGGAAATGCACTTCGCCACCAGGCGTGCGCGAGGAATGGATTGAAGCCAGGCTGATGCGATGCTGCTCGAACACGTTCAGCAGCTCACGCAGCGAGCCGGGCCGGTCTTCCGGCAGGTGCACCGACAACGCATTACGCTCGGTCAGGTCAGCCAGCAGATAACCCACGCGTTCAAAGGTGTAGTTGCCGTCCGCCAGTGCCTGCTCGCCGAAGGCATTGCGGTTGGCCGACAGCAGCTGCTCGCGAAAATCACCACGCGCATGGTCGTCGCCCTGCCCGATCTGCGCCTGCAGGGCCTGCAGCTGGCCGACCAGCCGCTCCAGCATCGGCGCCACGTACGGGTTGCCGAACTGGATGTCTTCGTAGATGGCCGGGTTGAGCGACAGGATGCGCGAGATGATCGCCGTGTCCAGCTCGAACGATGCCGAGCGGTACGGCATCATCGCGGCCAGATCGCCGAGCTGCGGCTGGTACTGGCGCAGCACGCCGGCCTGGGCCAGGTGAGTGGCATGCACCATCGCCTGTACCAGCGCCATCATCTGGTCGTGGTGCTGCGGCGTGGCCCGCACGCACTCGGCCTGCAGCGCAGTGCACAGCGAATCAACCCATGGCTGCCAGTCCCGCAACCGCGCTTCGCAGACCACCATCACCCGGCCCTTCAGGGTCGGCGCCTTGGGTGGCGCGGTCATCGGGTGCAGGCCGACCACTTCGGCTTGAGAGGCCAGCATCGCCTGCACCGGCGCTTCCTTCACCGAGGTCACGTCCAGCCACAGCCGGTCCTGCTCACGGCCGGCCGACTGCCGCACGTACTCGGCAATCAGAGCCGGCGTATGCCGGATCGGTGCCGAGAACACCAGCACGTCGGCCTGCGCCAGCAGCTGTTCCGGCGTATGCGAGTCCGGATCGGCTGGATCGTAGCCGATCACCTGCAGCTGCATGTGCTGCTGGAAGAAGCGGCTCAGCCAGCGCCCATAGGCGCCGGCACTGCCGACGATGCCGACCGTGCGCGGCGTGCGTTCGAGCAAGCCGCTCATGCCACGCGTTCGGCGCGGAAGCGCGTGCCTTCGGCCAGTGCGGCAGGCGCCGCCGCGATCACGTCGAACTCTTCGAAGCCATTGTCCAGAGTCGCCTCCAACGCCGCATGGGTACCGGCAATCGCACGCGAAATCGCCTGCTGCATCGATTCACCTCGCAACAGGAACGACACCACCAGCGACATCAGCACGTCACCGGTGCCGGCCACGTCCACCGGCAGCAGCGGCGAAGTCCAGCGCCAGGTTTCCTCGCGACCGACCGCCAGGGTCACCAGCTCACCCGGGTTACCGCCCACGCTGTGCGCGATCACCCAGTGCGGGCCACGGTCCAGCAGCGTACGCGCGGCGGCGATGGCATCAGCCTCGGCCAGTGCCGGCATACCGGTCAGACGATTCAGTTCGAAGGCGTTCGGGGTCACCAGCCAGGCATGCGGCAGCAGGCGCTCGGCGAAGATCGCCTCCAGGCCGGGTTCCACGTAGGGGCCGGTGTGGGTGTCACCCATCACCGGGTCCAGGCAGTAACGCAGCTGCGGGCAGTCCGGCAGGATGTTGTCCAGCCAGTCGGCGAAGGCGGCACCGTTGGCGGTGCTGCCGAAGTAACCGGAAACCAGCATCTTCGCCCGCTGCGGCAGGCCGCGCTCGTGGGCGCCGAGCAGCAGGTCGGCGAACCAGTCGGCAGGCAGCACGCGGCCGCGGGTGGTGTCGTAGAACGGCGCGTTGCTCAGCAGCACGGTGGGGATTTCCGCGACGCGTACGCCGAGTGTGCGCATCGGCGGTACGGCGGCGCTGTTGCCGGCGTGGCCGTAGACAAGTTGCGACTGGACCGAGATGACATCGATCGGCGACGGGCCGTCGGGCCGCTGGCGGCGGCCGTGGACCAGGTGGTTATCAAGGGATTCGCTCATGGCCGCATTCTACGCCCAAGGGGGTTTTCGGCAGGGCTGCGCCATGCACCTGCTCAATGCAACGGCAACGGCAAAAGCCAAAGCGGCATTCCGTGGGACGGCGGGTTCACGCAGCTGTTGGTAGGTGTCGACCTTGGTCGACACGGATGAATTCGTTCGATATCTGACAGATGTGTCGACCAAGGTCGACACCTACCAGAGCAGTAAGCCGTTCCGACAGATCACGGAAAACTGTCGAAGGCGGGGTGGGGCCGGTTGCGGGGGCGTGAGCGCCATGGATGGCGCGACCGAGCCTACAAGGACGTATTCACGGCGTCCCCCGCAACCGGACCCACCCCGCCAATCCGCGGAGATCGCGCTTCGGCTGTTGCCGTTGCCTCTGCGGGTGCAGGGCTGCAAGCCCTGCAAACCCAAACCCCTCAGTGAGCAGCAGGCCGCGACGGTGGCAGCCACGCCGCGACGATACCGAGCAGCGGCAGGAACGCAGTCAACTGGTAGACGTACTCAATGCTGGTCTTGTCCGCCAGCAGGCCGAGCACCGCAGCACCCAGTCCACCCATGCCGAAGGCGAAGCCGAAGAACAGGCCGGACACCATACCGATGCGGTTCGGCATCATCTCCTGCGCGTACACCACGATCGCCGAGAACGCCGACGACAACACGAAACCGATCAGCACCGCCAGCACCGTGGTCCAGAACAGATCGGCATGCGGCAGCATCAGTGCGAACGGGGCCACGCCCAGGATCGAAGTCCAGATGATCGGCTTGCGGCCGATGCGGTCACCCAGCGGGCCGCCGAGGAAGCCGCCGGCGGCGGACGCCACCAGGAACGCGAACAGGTGCAGCTGGGCCTGCGCCACCGGAATGCCGAAATGGTGGATCAGGTAGAAGGTGAAATAGCTGCCGATGCTGGCCATGTAGAAGTACTTGCTGAAGATCAACACCAACAGGATCGCCAGCACCTTGGCCACGGTGCGCGGCGGATGCCGTGGAGCTATCGATGTGGTGCTGGCCGGACGCGGTGTACCCAGGTGCAGCGCGTACCAGCGACCGACATAGGTCAGCAATGCGATGCCGATCAGGGCAGCACCGGCAAACCACGATGCAGCGTGCTGGCCATACGGCACGATCACCGCGGCGGCAATCAACGGGCCCAGCGCGGTGCCGAAATTGCCCCCCACCTGGAACACCGACTGCGCGAAACCATGACGGCCGCCCGAGGCCAGCCGCGCGATGCGCGAGGCTTCCGGATGGAAGATGGCCGAGCCAATGCCGACCATCGCCGCCGCCATCAGCACCGCCGCGTAGTTCGGTGCGAAGCCCAGCAGCAGCATGCCGCACAGGGTCGAGGCCATGCCGATCGGCAGCGAGTACGGAGCTGGGCGACGGTCGGTGGCCATGCCGATCAACGGCTGGAAGATCGAGGCGGTGAGCTGGTAGGTCAGCGTGATCAGGCCGATCTGAGTGAAGCTGAGATTGAAGCCGCCCTTGATCACTGGATAGATGGCCAGGATCAGCGACTGCATCATGTCGTTGACGACATGCGAGGTGGAAATGGCGGCGAGCACGCCGGGGGCCACCGGGCGTGAGGTCGTTGCGGGAGAAGCCAGGGTCGACATGGACACAGTCAGGTTGGGGGCGAGCCACGCATGCTACGGTGGCCTCCTCCTCCCTTCTGCCGCGTTCGGGTCATGGCATATCGCAAAAAGGACACTCCCTGCCCGGTCCGCGAGACTGCGCCGTGGAACGAGGTTCCGGTGCACCGGCCGGTGACCTGCCGCGCCCGCCACTACAAACCCGGCACCCACATCGCGCCCCACCGGCATCGCCGTCACCAGCTGGTGTTCGCCATGTCCGGACTGATGGTGGTGCGTGCGGACGGCGGCCGCTGGGTGGTGCCCTCGACCCGCGCGATCTGGGTACCGGCCGGCATGGCCCATGCGGTGGACTGCATCGCCGAAGTACACATGCGCAGCCTGTACGTGGAACCGGATTTCGCGCCACAGCTGCCGGACGAGGCGTTCGCGGTGCAGGTGGCGCCGCTGCTGCGCGAACTGCTGCTCGCCGCCAGCCTGATCGAGACCGCGCATGTGGATGACAGCCGCGACGGTCGCGTGGTGCGCCTGCTGCTGGACGAGCTGCACCGCATGGACGTGCTGCCGCTGCACCTGCCCTCGCCCTCCGACCCGCGCCTGCAGCGGATCTGCCAGCACATCCAGAAACATCCCGGCGACGACGCCACCCTGCAGGACTGGGCACAGGCGCTGCAGGTGGACGTGAAAACCATCCAGCGTCATTTCGCCAGCGAACTGGGCATGACCTTCGGGCAGTGGCGGCAACAGGCGCGGCTGCTGGCCGCGATGGAACGGCTGGCGGTCGGCGACAAGGTGATCGATGTCGCGCTGGCGATGGGTTACGACAGCCCCAGCGCATTCACCAGCATGTTCAAGCGGCAGCTGGGGCAGACACCGGCGGCGTTTTTCCGCTGATTCCTTGAACGGCATCCACGCGTAGCGTGGGTCTACCAGGGTGCAGCAATCCAAGCAGGGCCCGGCGGAATGCACCAGACATCCGCATACGAAAACGCCGGGCAATGCCCGGCGCCGTCGTTCAACACATGCGTCGATGGATCAGGACGTCATCCGGTCCCAGAAGCCCTTCACGCCGTCCATGAAGGTGGCGGACTTCGGCGAATGCTTGCGCGCTTCCTCGCCGACGAAGGTGGCCTCGAACTGCTCCAGCAGCTTGCGCTGCTCGTTGGTGAGGTTGACCGGGGTCTCCACCACCACGCGGCAGTACAGGTCGCCTTCGCTGCGGCTGCGCACCGAACGCACGCCCTTGCCACGCAGGCGGAACAGCTTGCCGGTCTGGGTCTCGGCCGGAATGCGGATCTCCGCTTCGCCGCCCAGGGTGGCCACGCGCACGGTGTCGCCCAGTGCCGCCTGCGAAATGCGGATCGGCACTTCGCAGTGCAGGTCGTCGCCATCGCGCTGGAAGATCGCATGCTCGCGCACGCGCACTTCCACGTACAGGTCACCCGGCGGCGTACCGGCCGGGCCGGCCTCGCCCTCGCCCTGCAGGCGGATGCGGTCGCCGGTATCGACGCCGGCCGGCACCTTCACCGACAGCACCTTGTCTTCCTCGACACGGCCATTGCCGTGGCAGGTCTTGCAGGGCTTGGCGATGATCTGGCCACGGCCGCCGCAGTTGTGGCAGGCCTGCTGCATGGCGAAGATGCCGCGCTGGATGCGCACCTGGCCGCGGCCATGGCACACGTTGCAGGTCTCGACCTTGCCGTCCTCGGAGCCACTGCCATCGCAGTCGCCGCACTCGGCCAGGGTCGGAATCTCGATGCGGCGCTCGACGCCGCGCACGGCTTCTTCCAGGTCCAGCTCCATCACGTAGCCGATGTCGGCACCGCGACGGGCCTGGCGCGAACCACCACCGGCACCACCGAAGATGTTGCCGAAGATATCGCCGAAGATATCGTTCATGTCCGGGCCGCCCGGGCCACCACCGCCCATTCCGTGCTCGAACGCGGCGTGGCCATGACTGTCGTACATGCGGCGCTTGTTGCCGTCGGACAGCACTTCGTAGGCTTCCTTGCACTCCTTGAAGGAGGCTTCGGCCGCCGCATCACCCGGGTTGCGGTCCGGGTGGAACTTCATCGCGCAGCGACGGTAGGCCTTCTTCAGCTCTTCGTCGTTGGCGGTGCGGGCAACGCCCAGCACTTCGTAGTAATCGCGCTTGCTCATATCGTGAATCGGGTTCCGGAAAGTCGGGATTCGTCAAAGCGGAAGAGCGGAACCAGGTCCGCTCTTGCGTCGGGCGCCCCGACACGCCGGTGAGCGGTCAGGACCCTGATGCGACAACGGGACGCTGATGGCCAGCGTCCCGTGTCGGTCCGGATCAGGACTTCTTGTCGTCCTTGACTTCGGTGAACTCGGCGTCCACCACGTCATCCTGCGGCTTGCCCGCATTGCCAGCGTCGGCACCCGGGGCGGCACCGCCCTGGTCGGCCGAAGCGGCGGCGAACAACGACTGCCCGGCTTCTTCCAGTGCCTTCGACTTGGCTTCGATCTGTGCCTTGTCGTCACCCTTCATCGCGGTTTCCAGGTCGGCCAGCGCCGCCTCGACCTTGCCGATGACATCGCCGCCGACCTTGCTGCCGTGCTCGGTGATGGCGCTGCGGGTGCCGTGGATCAGGGCATCGGCCTGGTTACGGGCCTGCACCAGCTCCTGGAACTTCTTGTCTTCTTCGCGGTTGGCTTCCGCGTCGGCGACCATGCGCGCGATCTCTTCCTCGGACAGGCCCGAACCGGCCTTGATCTCGACCTTCTGTTCCTTGTTGGTCTTCTTGTCCTTGGCCGACACGTGCAGGATGCCGTTGGCGTCGATGTCGAAGGACACTTCCACCTGCGGCAGGCCGCGCGGCGCCGGCTCGATGCCGGACAGGTCGAACTTGGCCAGCGACTTGTTGAAGCGGGCCTGTTCGCGCTCACCCTGCAGCACGTGCACGGTCACGGCCGACTGGTTGTCCTCGGCGGTCGAGAACACCTGCGAAGCCTTGGTCGGGATGGTGGTGTTCTTCTCGATGATCTTGGTGAACACGCCGCCCATGGTCTCGATACCCAGCGACAGCGGGGTCACGTCCAGCAGCAGCACGTCCTTCACGTCGCCGCCCAGCACGCCGCCCTGGATCGCTGCACCCAGTGCCACGGCTTCGTCCGGGTTGACGTCCTTGCGCGGTTCCTTGCCGAAGAACTCGGTCACCGCCTGCTGCACCTTCGGCATGCGGGTCTGGCCACCGACCAGGATCACTTCGCTGATGTCGCTCGAACGCAGGCCGGCATCGTTCAGGGCGACGCGGCACGGCTCGATCGACTTCTTGATCAGGTCGTCCACCAGCGCTTCCAGCTTGGCGCGGGTCAGCTTGATGTTCAGGTGCTTCGGGCCCGAGGCGTCAGCGGTGACGTACGGCAGGTTCACTTCCGTCTGCTGGGCGCTGGACAGCTCGATCTTGGCGCGCTCGGCAGCATCCTTCAGGCGCTGCAGGGCCAGCGGATCCTTGCGCAGGTCGATGCCCTGGTCCTTGTTGAACTCTTCGACCAGGTACTCGATGACGCGGTTGTCGAAGTCTTCGCCGCCCAGGAAGGTGTCGCCGTTGGTGGCCAGCACTTCGAACTGCTTCTCGCCGTCGACGTTGGCGATCTCGATCACCGAGACGTCGAAGGTGCCGCCGCCCAGGTCGTACACCACGATCTTGCGATCCTTGTTGTCACCCTTGTCCAGGCCATAGGCCAGCGCGGCCGCGGTCGGCTCGTTGATGATGCGCTTGACGTCCAGGCCGGCAATGCGGCCGGCGTCCTTGGTCGCCTGGCGCTGGCTGTCGTTGAAGTAGGCCGGCACGGTGATGACCGCTTCGGTGACCTTCTCACCGAGGAAGTCCTCGGCGGTCTTCTTCATCTTCTCCAGCACCTTGGCCGAGATTTCCTGCGGGGCCATCTTCTTGCCGTCGCTGGTGGCCACCCAGGCGTCGCCATTGTCATGGGCGAGGATGCTGTACGGGACGTGGGCGATGTCCTTCTGCACTTCGGCGTCGGTGAACTTGCGGCCGATCAGGCGCTTCACCGCGTAGAAGGTGTTCTTCGGGTTGGTGACGGCCTGGCGCTTGGCCGAGGCGCCCACCAGGACTTCGCCGTCCTTGGTGTAGGCGACGATCGACGGGGTGGTGCGATCGCCTTCCGAATTCTCGATGACGCGGGCCTTGCCGCCGTCCATGATCGCCACGCACGAGTTGGTGGTGCCGAGGTCGATACCAATGATCTTGCCCATGGGGGAGACTCCTGAGGATGCTTGTTGGGGTCAGTCCGGCCGCTCGGCCGGTGGATGAATACGATGTGGGGGAGGCTCGTGGAACATTCAAGCCATCTCCCGAACGCTGTGTTCAGCGCCTGGAAAACCTTGCCACGTATGGCCCGGCCCGGCCGATCAGTCGGCGGCCACCACCACCAGCGCCGGCCGCAGCAGGCGCTCGTTGAGCAGGTAGCCCTTCTGGAACACGGTCACCACGCTGCCCGGGGCGGCGCCCGGGGTCGGCACCTGGCTGATGGCCTGGTGGTGTTCCGGGTTGAACGGCTGGCCGATCGGGTCCAGCAGGACCAGGCCGTTGTCGGCAGCGACCTTCAGCAGCTGCTTGTAGGTCAACTCCAGGCCTTCGCGCAGCGGATGCGGGTCGTCGCCGGCGGCCTTCAGGCCGGCATCCAGGCTGTCGAATACCGGCAGCAGCTCGCCCAGCAGTTTCTCGTTGGCGAACTTGCGGGCCTGCTCGATGTCACGGGCCACGCGCTTGCGCTGGTTGTCCAGGTCGGCGCGCTCGCGCAGGACGTCGGCCTTGATCTGCTCGATCTCGCCGCGCAGGCGCTCCACTTCGTCACTGACGCCGGCCGCAGCCGCTGCATCGGCCGCGCTCTGCTGGGATTCGATATCGGGGTTTTCGTGGTTCATGTCTGGGTCCCTGGCGGTCACAGCCCGCCTCCACCCACCCTAGTGTGGGCGGGATGCTGCGTTTCAAGCGTCGGATGTTCCGGGAGTGCGCCCGGCCGGTGAAAAGGCCGCGCCGAGCACATCGGCGGTGGCCTGGACCAGCGGGATCATGCGGTCGTAGGCCATCCGCTTGGGGCCGATCACGCCCAGCACGCCCAGTACCTGGCCATTGGCGGTGTACGGGGCGGTGACCAGCGAGACCCCCTGCAACGGCATCATCCCGGTCTCTTCGCCGATGAAGATGCGCACCCCCGGGGCCTGGATGGTGCGCTCCAGCAGCTGCAGGATCTCGCGCTTGCTGGAGAACAGCTCGAACAGCTCGCGCAGGCGCTCCAGGTCGGACAGGTCCTGCACCCCCATCAGACGGGTCTGGCCGGCCACCAGCATGTCGTCGGCGGCCGGCTGCAGGGCCTGCTCGGCCAGCTCGATGCTGTGGGCCAGCAGCTGCTCCAGCTCGGAGCGGGCATCACGCAGCTCCAGCAGCAGGCGGGTGCGGATCTCGGCCATCGGCAGGCCGGCGAAATGGGCATTGAGGTAGTTGGCGACCTGCTCCAGCTGGCCCGGCGCGAACTCCTGGCGGGTCTCGATGACGCGGTTCTGCACCTCGTTGTCGGCGAACACCAGGATCGCCAGCACCCGGCGCCCGTCCAGCGCCACGAAATCGATCTGGCGGAAGGCGAATTGCTCGCGACGCGGCGCGCTGACCACGCCGACGAAGTGGCTCATCGCCGACAGCAGCTCCGAGGCGCTGCCAAGCAGGGCCTGGGTGCTGCCACCGCCGGCCAGTTCCTGGCGCAACCGAGCCAGCTCGCCCTCGCCCGGCGGCTGCATCTGCAGCAGGCTGTCGACGAACACCCGGTAACCATGCGCGGTCGGGATGCGCCCGGCCGAGGTGTGCGGCGAGGCCAGCAGCCCCAGGTCTTCCAGGTCGCCGAGAATGTTGCGGATGGTGGCCGGGCTGACCTCCAGGCCAGCCACGCGCGCCAGCGTCTGCGAGCCGACCGGCTCACCGTCCTGGATGTAACGCGCGATCAGCGTGCGCAGCAGATGGCGCGCACGCGGGGCAAGCTGGTCGGGAGAACCGTGCATGGAATCAACCTGTGAGACACGGACACTAGATAATGGCGGCGCATCACCTTGGCAAGTCATTGGACCTCCCTCGCGCGCGTGCTAGCGTTGCGCGGCTGCTGATACCCCCTTACCCATGCTCAGACATCTTTCGATCAAGGATTTTGCCGTCGTCCGCGCCACCGAACTGGAGTTCGGGCCAGGCATGACCGTGGTTTCAGGCGAGACCGGCGCCGGCAAGTCGCTGATGGTCGACGCGCTGGGCTTCCTGTCCGGCCTGCGCGCCGACAGCGGCGTGGTCCGCCACGGCGCCGCGCGCGCCGAGCTTTCTGCCGAATTCGCGCTGGACCAGCTGCAGGCCGCGCGCCAATGGCTGGCCGACAACGAGCTGGACGACGAGGAACAATGCCAGCTGCGCCGCGTGATCCGTGCCGACGGCGGTTCGCGGGCGTGGATCAATGGCCGCCCGGTGACCCTGGCCCAGCTGGGCGACCTGGCCTCGCTGCTGGTGGAGATCCACGGCCAGCACGAACAGCAGGCCCTGCTGACGCGCCCGTCGCAGCTGGCCCTGCTGGATGCTTATGCCGGCAACGAGAACGAGCGCCGCCAGGTGCGCCGCGCCGCCGCGGCCTGGCAGGCACTGGTCGATGAATCGCTGGCGCTGTCGCAACAGGGCGACGTCAGTGACCGGATCGGCTTCCTGGAACACCAGCTGCGCGAACTGGACCGCGAAGACCTGGAGCCGGAGTCGATCGTCGCGCTCGGTGCCAGCCACCGCCGCCAGGCCCACGCCAGCGCCCTGCTGAGCGCCTGCCAGGGAGCCAGCAACCAGCTCAATGGCGACGACGGCAGTTCCGCGCTAGACCTGCTGCAGCAGGTGCGCCACGAGCTGTCGCGCCTGATCGAACACGACCCGCGCCTGGGCGAGGTGGACGGCCTGATCGAGAACGCCTCGATCCAGCTGCACGAAGCCCTGTCGCTGCTGGACCGGGTGCACGACGACCTTGATGCCGACCCGGAGCAGTTCGAGGAGAACGAGCGTCGCCTCGGCCGCCTGCACGACCTGGCCCGCAAGCACCGCGTGCCGATGGACGAGCTGGGCGCGCAGCGCGAGCGCATGCATGCCGAAGTGGAACAGCTGCGCGGCGCCGACGAACGCCTGCAGCGTCTGGCCGGCGAGATCGACAAGGCCGCCGCCGCCTGGCGCGTACAGGCCGAGGTGCTGACCGCCAGCCGTCGCAGCGCCGCTGCCGAACTGTCGGCCACCACCACCGGCATCATCGCCGAGCTCGGCATGGGCGGCGGCCAGTTCCTGATCGAGCTGGAACCGCAGGACGCCGGCAAGCCCGACCCGCAGGGTGCCGAACGGGTGGAGTTCCTGGTGGCGGCCAACGCCGGCCAGCCGCCGCGCGCCCTGCGCAAGGTGGCCTCGGGTGGCGAACTGTCGCGCATCTCGCTGGCCATCGAAGTGGCCGCGCTGGACCTGGATGCGGTGCCGACCATGGTGTTCGACGAAGTCGACTCCGGCATCGGTGGCGCGGTGGCGGATATCGTCGGCCAGAAACTGCGCGCCCTTGGCGAGAAGCGCCAGGTGCTGTGCGTGACCCACCTGCCGCAGGTCGCCTCCAAGGGCCACGCGCATTACCGGGTCAGCAAGGCGCCGGTGGAAGGCATGACCCAGAGCGCGGTGGAAAAGCTGGACAGCAAGGCACGCGAGGAAGAACTGGCGCGCATGCTGGGTGGCGTAGAAGTGAGCAAGGAAGCGCGCGCCGCCGCACGCAAGCTGCTGCAGGTCTGACACCGCCCGACGGTAGTGCCGGCCGCTGGCCGGCAACTCGATGCGGGTGGGCGAAGATCGTGAGGTTGCCGGCCAGCGGCCGGCACTAC
>NZ_JAWIRS010000019.1:15244-42785 GCF_036320005.1 Stenotrophomonas sp. SMYL11 | reverse complement strand
GCGCCGCGGCCCGCCCCGCGCGGTGGGGGGGGGGGGGGGCCCGGCGGCGGGGCCCCCCCCCCCCCCCCGCCACGACCCCCGTGGCCGCGCCAGATCCACCGTTTCCACCAGGAAATCAAGGAACGCGCGCACCCGCAGCGGCAGGTAGCCGCCCTGCCCCAGGAACACCGCGTGCACCTCTTCCAGGTCACCGGGGTTGGCCTCTTCCAGCACCGGCAGCAGGCGTCCGGCGGCGATGTCCTCCTGCACCTGGTAGGTCGCCAGCCGCGCCATGCCCAACCCGCCCAGCACCAGCTGACGCAGCGCGTTGCCGTTGCTGGCGCGGGCATTGCCACTGGGCAGCACCATCCGCTCGCGTCCGTCCTGCAGCAGCGGCCAGCCCTGCATCGCTCGTGCATGGCCGATGTCCAGACGGTTGTGCGACTGCAGCTCCTCAGCGTTGCGCGGCAGTCCATGCCGCTGCGCATAGGCTGGCGCGGCCACGATCATCATCCGCGTCGCACCCAGCCGTCGCGCCACCAGGCTGGAACTCTTCAGCGGACCGGCGCGTACTGCCACATCGGTACGTTGCTCCAGCAGGTCGATCACCTCGTCGTTGAGGGTCAGATCCACCCCCACCTGCGGGTTGCGCTCCAGGAACGCCGGCAGCAGCGGCAACAGGAAATGCTGGCCGAACGGCACGTTGGAATTGACCCGCAGGCGTCCGCGCGGCTCGGCATGGGCGCTGGCGCAGCGCTCGGCCTCCTCCAGGTCGGCCAGCACGCGCAGGCCACGCTCGTAGAATGCGCAGCCTTCGGGGGTCAGCTGCAGCTGGCGGGTGGAACGCTGCAGCAGGCGCGTACCCAGCCGCTGCTCCAGCCTCGCCACCAGCTTGCTGACCGCCGACGGCGTCATGTCCAGGGTGCGGGCGGCGGCAGAGAAGCCACCGGTCTCGATCACCCGCACGAACACTTCCAGTTCGCCGGATCGATTGATGTCGGGTCGTGCCATGGCTATGAATGTAGTTCACAGATGATTATCCATGCGCAGTCTAGTTCACAGATGAGTGTGGAATCACCATGGCGCTCCGTCCTCCCGGGATTGCCCGATGAACCGCTTCAGCCAGCTCACCGCGACCGCCTTGATCGCACTGTCCAGCGCCGCCAGCGCCGCCCCGGCCCCGCAATGGGTCGCCAGCTGGCAGGCCAGCCCGCAACCGGTCTGGGGCGCCGATTTCCTGTTCCCGACCCTGGTTCCGGCCACGCTGCAGGACCAGACCTTCCGCCAGACCGCGCGCATCAGCCTGGGCGGGCCGCGGCTGCGGGTGCGGCTGAGCAATGCCTACGGCACCCAGCCGCTGCGGATCGGGGCGGCGAGCGTGGCCGCACGTGCGGGAGCCACCCCGCAGCCGCTCAGTTTCGACGGCCAGCCCGGGGTGCTGATCGGCCCCGGGCAGGAACGGCTGAGCGATCCGCTGCCACTGGCCACGGATAGCCGGCAGGCGCTGCAGGTCAGTGTCTTCGTGCCCGGGCCGACGCCGGTGCAGACGTTCCATTGGGAGGGTCGACAGACCAGTTGGATTGCGCCCGGCAACCAGAGCCAGGCCCAGGTTCTGAGCGGGGCCAGCAGCACCACTGCCCGCCTGTTCCTGGCCGGCATCGAGGTCGAGGCCGCTGCAAGCGCACGCAGCGTGGTGGTGATCGGCGACTCGATCACCGACGGCGCCACCGCCAGCCTCGACCAGGACCAGCGCTGGACCGACCACCTGGCCGCGCGTCTGGCACCGCGGGGCGTTGCCGTGGTCAACGCCGGTATTTCCGGGGGGCGGCTGCTGCGCGACGGCATGGGCGAATCCGCCCTGGCCCGCTTCCGGCGTGACGTGCTGGATCAACCAGGCGTGGTCAGCGTAGTCGTGCTGATCGGCATCAATGACATCAGCTGGCCCGGCACCGCCTTCGCCCGGAACCAGGCCCGGCCCACGCTGGCCGAACTACAGGCGGGGTATCGCACCCTGGCCGAGCAGGCCCACACCCGAGGCGTTCGCATCGTGGGCGCCACCCTGCCGCCGTTCGCCGGCGCCCTGCCCGGCACGCCGCTGGCTGACTATTACCACCCGGACAAGGACGCCCTGCGCCGGCAGCTCAACGCCTGGCTGCGCACGGACAGCCCGTTTGACGCGGTGATCAACCTTGACGCGGCGCTGCGCGACCCGGCCGATCCGTCACGGATGGCTGCGGCCTACGACTCCGGCGATCACCTGCACCCGGGCGATGCGGGCAACCGGGCAATGGCCGAGGCGGTGGATCTGGAGGTGTTGATGGGCTCACCCGAAACCTCCGGGGTCAGATCCCTTTCCCCTGGGAAAGGGATCTGACCCCGCCCAACGAAAAACCCCGGGCAGGCCCGGGGTTTCGTCGCATCCAGCTGGCCGGAACGGCTTACTTGCGCTTCTTGCGCACGTACAGCACCAGCGAGTGCTCTTCCAGCTCATACCCGTGGTCTGCGGCGATCTTGCGCTGCAGCTCCTCGATCTCGTGGCTTTCGAACTCGATGATCTTGCCGCTGTCCACGTCGACCATATGGTCGTGGTGGCCGCCACGGTCCAGCTCATAGACGGCCTGGCCGCCTTCGAAATTGTGCTTGAGCACGAGGCCGGCTGCCTCGAACTGGGTCAGCACCCGGTAGACCGTCGCCAGACCGATCTCGTCGCCATGCTCGAGCAGCTGGCGGTAGATGTCTTCGGCGGTCATGTGGTGCTGGGCATTGCGCTGTTCAAGCAGCGCCAGGATCCGCATCCGTGGATGGGTCACCTTCAGGCCGACTTTTCGCAGGTCGTGGGTTTCCATAGGTCTCCGTTCATTGGCGATTTAGCGCCAGCTGCCTCGGATTGGGTCGCGGTGGCACGCCGGGAGTGTATCATCGGTTTGATTTCCCCAACCGCCAGTCCCGATGCGCAATCTCCTGTTGGTCGCCGCCGTCGCCCTGTCCACCACCGGGTGCGGCATCATCTACAAGCAACCCATCTATCAGGGCAACCTGATCCGGGAAGATGCCGTGGCCAAGCTGCAGGTCGGGCAGAGCAAGCAGCAGGTCACTGCGCTGCTGGGTACCCCGTCCATTCCGGATCCGTTCCACGCCCAGCGCTGGGACTACACCTCCAGCCAGCGCGTGAACCGCCTGGGCCGTACCGAGGTGAAGAACTTCACCGTGTTCTTCGACAATGACAACGTGACCCGCTGGGAAGGCGATTACTTCCCGGGTAACGACAAGGCCCTGGCCCAGCAGACCGTGCGCCAGTTCGGCCGCAATCTGCCGAAGGACAAGAAGAAGAAGGGTCGCTGACGCCCCCTGCCCGTCCTCGCGGACGGGCGACAGGAATCAACCGCCGAGCGCGCGACGCCGGCGGTTGTCCTTGGGGTCGGCCTGCAACGGGCGTAGCAGCTCGATGCGGTCGCCATCCAGCAGTACCTGCTGCGGGCGCGCCAGCAGCCCATGCACGGCCGCCGCCGGGCAGTCGGCACTGCCTTCCAGCGCGGCGGCGGCAATGGCCTCGGCCACGGTCGCGCCCTCGTCCAGCTGCAACCGGCGCGAAAGCACCCGCTGCGGCCAGGCCAGCACCACCTCGACCTCGATCATCGCTCAGGCCTCGTCGGCAACGCGGATGAAGTCGTTGACCATGCGATCGGCCAGGCTCTGGAAGCCCAACGCCAGCGCCGGGCCGAGCAGGCGCGAACTGGGCTCGAAGTCCAGGGTCAGGGTGACCTTGCAGGCATCTTCGGCCAGCGCATGGAACTCCCAGCGGCCGTGCAGCTGCTTGAACGGGCCATCGCGCAGCTGCATGTCGATGCTGTGCGGGCGCTGCAGGGTGTTTTCAGTCTGGAACCAGGTGCTGAACGAGCCCAGGCCCAGGTCCAGGCGCGCTACCAGCCGGTCCTCGCCCTGCTCCAGGATCTGGGCAGCCGAACACCAGCGGAAACGGCGCGGATAGGCCTGGACATCATTGACCAGGTCGAACATGCGCGCGGCCGAATGTTCGACCAGGGCGCTGCGGCGGATAGTAGGCATGAATACAGGACGTTTCGGCAATCGACCGGGCGGGCCCGAATCGGAGACAATACGGAAATGAGCAAGAACAGCGGCAAGGATAAAGCAAAGAGCGCGACGGCCAACAAAACCATCGCGTTGAACAAGCGTGCCCGCCACGAGTACCACATCGAAGACCGCTTCGAAGCCGGCCTGGCCCTGCAGGGCTGGGAGGTGAAATCGATCCGTGCCGGCCGCGGCAACATCGTCGACGCCTACGCCTACGTGAAGGATGGAGAGATCTTCCTGATCGGCGCGCAGATCACTCCGCTGATCCAGGCCTCGACCCATGTCGTGGCCAACGACCGGCGCGATCGCAAGCTGTTGCTGCACCGGAGCGAGATCGACAAGCTGGTCGGCAAGGTCGAGCGCGATGGCTACACGATCGTGCCGACGGCGATGTACTGGAGCAAGAACAAGATCAAGCTCGAAGTCGCGCTGGCCAAGGGCAAGCAGACCCACGACAAGCGCGATGCCGCCAAGGACCGCGACTGGGCGATCGAGAAGCAGCGTGTGATGCGTCGCGGTAACCGCGACGCGTAAGGCGGCTGCGCATCACCCTGTAGAGTCGGGCCATGCTCGGCTGCTCTGGCTCTCTGTAGAGTCGAGCCATGCCCGGCTTCGGTAAGAAAAGCAGTCGAGCATGGCTCGACTCTGCAAAAGGCAGGTCACCCCGCCAGCATGCCCTGCCTGCGCATCCGCGGCGACAGCGCCGCGTGCATCACCGCCAGGTGCATCACCACTGCCAGCTCCGGTGCGTAACGATCATCGCCCGAGCGCCACTGTTGGGCCAGGTTCGCGGCATCAGCCGGCAGCAACGCCAGCAACTGGGCGTCATCCAGTGCATCGGCCGCGTCCTGCAGCTGGCGCGCCATCTGTCGCGACTGCCACACATGCACGCCAATGCTGAGACTGGCCAGCGACATCAGCACCACAGCCAGCCCGTGCTCGAACCACTGCGACAGCACTTCCGGCCCCCACAGCAGGGCCGCCAGCACTGCCAGGCCCGGCAGGCGCCAACCCAGCCAATGGATGCGGCCGCGCTGCGACCAGTGCACCACCACCGCGCTGGCGACCAGTGCCGCAGCTGCCGTGGCCGGCAACTCAGTCACCCAGGTGGCCGCCAGCAGCACCGCCAGCACCGCCCAGACCCAGCCCGGCGGCAACGCACGCCGCTGGTAGTCGGCACCGACCGGCCCGATCAGCTGCCGCAGGCTGCGTTGTTGGCTTGCATCGGTCACCCACAGTCTCCGTGTCTATCCTGGCCCGGATGGTCGTCGCCAGTGTGTCGCAAATTCGTGTTCACGAAGTTAGCAATCCGCTATGACAGGCGCTCTACAACAAGTTGCGGATTGACAATACGCGTGGGCGGCGGCCGCGCTCACCCCGCTGACAGATCCTTGCTGAAGAACACCCTGCAGGTACCGGGCGGGTCGCAAGGCACCCGACCGAATTCGGGCCATCCATGCTTCACATAGAAGTCCGGTGCCTGGAAGCTGAGGGTGTACAGCACGCCGGAACGGCAACCGCGCCGTCGCGCCTCATCCTCTGCGGCCTCCAGCACACGCGACCCCAGCCCGTTGCCGCGCTAGGCCGCTGGCAGATGGAACAGATCCACAAACCACAGGCCCAGTGACGTTCGCCCGGCAAGGCCCCCTACCACCTCGCCACTGGCCGGATCGGTGACCAGCACCGCCAGCGTGCGCCGATCGGCGTAGCCCGCAGCGTTCAGATTGAACTGGTCCAGGCCACTGCCAATCAGGTCCAGCGCCTCGTCGCTGGGATCATCGGTTACGGCGACTTCAAGCGACATGGCGTCCTTCCATTGGCTGCGGATCGGGAATCCGTATGCCATCAACCCCGATACTCTGCTGCCGGGGTCAGGCAGAACGCCAGGGCCGCCCGTCCCGACCCCATCAACCGAAGGGTGTCTATACTCGGGACTGGCTCACCTTTTCATAGGAAGTTCGCATGACTGCGACGGCCTCCAATCCTGACGATTCGATCGACCCCACTTACTCCGGCTCTACCACTGAGCGCAGTGCAAAACTGCCGGGTGACCGCGCTTCGATGACCTGGACCGCAGACGGCGCTGTAAAGGTTGTCGGACGTAGTATCGAGAAGACTCAGGCAGAAGTGGCTCTTGCAGGCGCCACGATGAAGAAGGTGACAGAGGTAACGGGCACGGCAGGCGAGAACCATATCGAGCGCGAACGCATCACCCAGTTCAGCCTTGAGGCGTCGGTTGCAGTTGGCGCACGTGCCGAAGTCGAGGGCAAAGAGCGTCTGGCCGGTGTCGAGCTTGAAGCCGGGTCGCAAGTGGGTGCCCGTGTGCGCTATCGCGTCTCCCTGCCTGACACCAACGCACCTGAAGCGGGAAAATCCACTCCTGCAACGGCTGAGCAAGCTGCCAGAGTGAACCCTTTCAACCCGACCACGCTGCCGATCGGTGGCCGGGTGATGCTGGACAGCCAGCAATTCCAGCAGAGCGAGCTGAAAGTGGCGTTCCGCCACATCGCAACGGTGAACCAGCTCACTGAAGCGGAGGGGGTCGGTGTCGCGATCAGCCGTTTGGACGAACACCATGTACGGGTCGTTACCGGGCCCAACAAGGCAATCGAATCCCTGCAGGGCGTGGGCGTCGATCTAGGCATTGCGCGCGTGATGGCCGGTCGCCAGGATGCGCTTGGACAGTCCAAACTGCAGACCGCCGACTTTGACCTGCGCGAACCGGATGCGCGTGCGGCCTACATCCGAATGCTCGCAACAGGCCAGGTGGCCGATCAGACGCCCGGCGTGAGCAACGTGGCTCAGCTGGAGCGGTTGGACTACAGCTCCCAGCAGCGGCTGCAAGTGGGACTGGTCAATGACCTGGTGAGTGCCGATATCGCGGGGCGCCGCAATACTGGCACGGCGATCCAGAGCACGGCTCCCGACGGCAAGGTCACAGTCACCCAGCAACTGAGCTACGACGACAACGTGAAGCTGACGATTGTGCGCGCCTTCACCCGTGACGGAGAAAGGCTCCGCGAGGACGTGGATGCGCGCAGGTATCAGTTCCTTGTCGACACGGATGTGCCGACCCCGGGCTTTGTGGACAGGGTGATTGGTGGCCGAAACGAAGCCGTTGAGGAGCGCAACATCGCCACCGCGTTGAACCTGGCTTTAACTGGATCGACCGAGGGCCCGGGACAGATCCATCCCGGTGAAAAAGTCTCGGTCAGTTTCAGCGAAGCGCAGATGCAGGAATTCATGCAGCGAACCCAGAAGATGGTCGACCGTCCCCTCGGACATCTCGATCCATTGGCAGGTATCGCTCGCGCTGGCCATGGCGACCAGCCGCAGCGCGACGGTCTTGAATTCGCAATCGGAATAGCCCGTAGTCTGCAGGGTAATGCCGATCAGTTCGGCAAGCATCTGCAGCGAGTGGCGCAGGACGGTGACCCGCGTGGGCCTGTCCACCCGATCAATGCGCAACTCACGCGTTCAGACGGCACGCTGCTCAATGCGCCGGCTCAATCGCAGCAGCAGGCTCCGGCTCCCGCTGACCGCACCGCCACCCTCGATCCGCGTGATTCGGACCACGAGGCGAATGCCATCTACAAGCAGAATTTCCAAGCGGCAGAGAGGCTGGCGTGCACCCAGGGTGGATTGCCGGATCAGGCAGTTGAGCGTTTGGCGATGGCCGGAACCATCGCAGCCCAGCAGGCTGGGTTGAGTCAGGTGGATCACCTTGTGGTCGGAAATCGCGGCCAAGCATTTGTCGTGCAGGGGGCACTCGACTCCCCGGCACATCTACGGGCGGGTTTCGACTATCAGACTGCGTTGAATACGCCCATCGAGGACAGTTTTTCCAGGTTGCAGGTGGCCTCTGAATCGCGTGCACGGAGCGATCTGCGTACTCAAGAGCACGAGCAGGAGACGCGACTGATGGCGGCACGAGGACTATGACCTATCTCAGGGTCAGCAGGGCTTGCGCTGTCTAGGGACGCCGTGTCAGATGAGCCACGCCTTCACCTCCCAGGCGCTCAGCGCGAGCGAAAACGTCATGTGGATGGCGAGGCAGATGGGGCACCGCGATTGGACCATCACCGCCAAGAAGTACGGCCGGTGGATCCCATCGATGGTCCCCGATGCCGGCGCCAAGGCCGCGGCGGTCTGGACCCGCTAGCCGCTCCCCGCCCCGCAGCCTGCTGCTGGACGGCAGCGCCGACTGAACGGTTCCGACGCTGGCCCTGGCCACGCGTGACTGTTCAGGAAGATTGCCGTACCATCCACATCGTTAGGCGGGTTCTTGGTCAACATCTGGTCAACCAAGGGCCTGAAAGCCTTGCAATGCTTGAAGAAACCGGGGGTGCATTGGTTTCGACGGGGGTTGTGAAGTCGCCTGGCGCATGCCGAGGGGGTAGCTTTCCTCGTAAATCCAGCTGCAAAACTCTAGTTGCCAACGACGACAACTACGCTCCGGTCGCTCTCGCAGCCTAAAAACTGCGGTGCGTGACCTTCTGCCGACTTAGGCGGAGCCTCGAAACTGCTTGTGTCCATGCTCGCAGCGTAGAGTCATTATCATGGAATCGCGCTGGGCGGCTGCCTGTCAGTCCGGCACTAGAACACAACAGGCTGGTTCCCGGGTGCGCTTTGCACACCGTGCTGCTCGGGGATGAGATTCAACGGTGAGCTAAGCATGTAGTGCTGGGGATGGAGTGCCTTCGGACGGCGGTTCAATTCCGCCCACCTCCACCAATGAGCGGTTCGAACAGGACCGGAGAAGCCCGGAAATTCCACCAACGTGGGTTTCCGGGCTTTTTTACTGGCTGCTCTACGCCGCTGCGAAGTTCGACGCCCCGGCGCAATCGCGGTCCGATGCCGTCAAGCAATGTCGGCAACCGCCATCTTCTCTCGCTTTCGACATCACTAAACCACTTCAGAAATTTCCCACCCTCTCCTTGGGGGGGATGTGTCCGCGAAGCCGTTCGTCCTTGGTCGCCATCAAAAGGAGACCACGGGACACCGCACCCTTCACATCCAAGCCGAGCCCGTAGGGCACGGCCTGTTCGACACATCTTCCACAAAGGAACTGTATCCATGCGTACGTCGCTTCGGGTTTCCCTTGCCAGCGCCATCACCCTGGTCCTGGCCAGCGCCCCCGCCTTCGCCCAACCCACCGAACGGGTATGGACGCGAGGCATGGCCAGCAACGAGCAGTACAGCAGTTTCATCGTCAAGTACCGGGACGGCAGCAGCAAGCGCGTCTCCGCCACCACCGCGCAGGATGCGCTGAAGAAACGCCTCGGCGTCCAGCAGCGCAGCAAGCGTTCGATCGGCAGCGCACCACCAGCAGCCGCGTCCGTAACCCATCAACGCCGCATGGGCGGCGGGGCCGACGTGGTCACCACGGACAAGCCACTGGACCTTCCGGAAGCGCAGATCCTGATGCAGCGCATCGCTGACGATCCTGATGTCGAGTATGTGCAGCCGAACTACATGATGAGCGCATTCGCTACACCGAACGACCCACGCTACGGCGAGCAGTGGCACTACAGCAATCCGACCAGTGGCGCGCGCCTGCCCGGCGCGTGGGATCGCTCCACTGGCCAGGGCGTGGTGGTGGCTGTGGTCGATTCGGGCTACCTCAACAACAACGACCTGCAGGCCAACCTGCTGCCGGGCTACGACATGATCTCGTCGACCCGTCCGTTCAGTGATTGGCAGTGCATCATCGGCGGAATGAATCCCGGCTGTGGCGGCTCCGACGATGGCGATGGACGCGACGCCGATGCCTTCGATGCCTCGGGCATCGCACACGGAAGCCACGTCGCTGGAACGGTCGCTGCGGTGACCAACAACCAGATCGGCGTGGCCGGCGTGGCCTACAACGCGAAGGTCGTGCCGGTGCGCGTACTCGGCAACCAGGGCAATGGCGGTTCCGCGGACATCATCGACGGCATGCTCTGGAGTGCCGGTATAAACGTGCCCAACGTCCCGGCCAATGCGAATCCGGCCGAAGTCATCAATCTCAGCCTGGGCGGCCGCCGCGCCTGCTCGCCGGCCGAGCAGGATGCAATCGACGACATCACGGCGCAGGGTACGATTGTCGTGGTCGCCGCCGGCAACAGCAATCTGGACGTGTCCGAGTTTGCTCCGGCGAACTGCAAGGGCGTGATCGCGGTGGCTGCCAACGATCAGGGCGGGCGTCGCGCGTTTTACTCCAACTATGGCGCCGGCATCCACATCACCGCACCCGGTGGTGAAACCTGGTCCTGCCGCGCGTCCGTCGGCGAGTTCCTGCCGCTGGCCACGCCGCCGAACCAGACCAACTGCGCACCGACCCGCCAGCACCCGGCACAGGGCATTCTGTCCACCGTGGGCAACAACGCGTTTGACTTCATGTCCGGCACCTCAATGGCGGCGCCCCACGTCGCTGGCATCGTCGCGCTGATGCAAGCGGTGGCGCCGGTGCCAAAGACCACCGACCAGGTCAAGGATATCCTGCGTCGAACCGCGCGCCCGATCGCGGCAGCAAACTGCCCGGGAGGTTGCGGGCCAGGCATCGTGGACGCGACGGAAGCCGTGAAGGCAGCCAGCAACTGATGGCATGGCGCAGCGGCCTGGCAAGGTCGCTGCGCCCTCGTCGCGCATCCGATCTGTACACGCAGGCAACATCAGCGCAGGCTCATAATCCGGTTGCGCGCCCGGTGCCGGGCGCGCTGTTCCGCCACCTACAGAAGGACCTGCAATGAGACCAAGAAGCACCGCGTTCGCCGTGGTCATGACCGCTCTAGCCGCGACCTCGGCCACCCACGCAGCCCCGCCTGCCATTGCCCCCACCGGCACCGCAACACTCGAAGCCCTGCTGGCCTGCAAGGCAGGCTCGACCTTCAGCGAAGCCGAGGCCATCGATGCCCTGCAGGCAGCCGGCCTGGCCAGGAAGCCTGGTGGCACGTTCGAGCCGGAAACCACGCCGGTCGCCCTGTTCGGCGGTACCGTCACCCATGCCGACGTGAATGTCGCCGAGGGCGAGAAGAGCATCTTCGTCTACTTGAAAGGTGTCGACCCCAAGCGCCTGGCCAAGACCTGGTCGGTGACCACGGTCAACGAATACGCCAACACCGAAGCACCGTCCTACGTGAAGCGCATCGACAAGCTCCACACCCTGCACGTGATTGCCGGTGACGATTACGAAGGTTATTCCGCTGCCGTGAAGTGCCAGATCGCGCTGTGAGGGCCTGACCCGCGCTAGAGCCAGCGCCGTACGCGCTGGCGGAAGGCTGCGTATGCCTCGGGAAAGCGGGCCGACAGTGCCCGCTCTTCCGGCACGATCTGCCATCGGCTGATGTACAGCACGAACAGCGGCACGGCCAGTAGTGCGGTCAGGTCCTGCAGGTACAGCATGGCACCTGCCAGGACAGTGGCCTGGCCCAGGTACATCGGGTTGCGCGTGTAGCGGTACACGCCGTGCGTGACCAGCACGCTCGACGTCGCCGGCCGCAGGGGGTTGACCGTGGTGCCCACGCGCCGGAAGGCCAGCTTCGGCAGCAGGTTCAATACCACGCCGAAGGCCATCACCAGACCCGCAAGCAACTCCGGCACGACTAGCTGCGGCCCCCCACCCGGCTGCCATCGGCTGCCCATATAGCCGATGGCGGCGCACAACAGCATCACAAGAGGCGGAGGAACACAGGTCTCAAGCCATCGCATCGCAGCCCCGCATTCATCCTGTTCACCCCAGTGTCACACGGAAATGCCTGAATCGCCCGGCTGGCGGCATTTCCGCGCTCCAAACCGCCCGCCCGGTATCTTCCGCTTTGACATGCCGACCGCTAGAGTGGCGCCACCGCGCAGGAGGATCGTATGGCAACCACGGGCTTGGGCTTCATCGGCCGCACGACCCTCATCATCACCGTGCTGCTCACCTTGGGCGGCTGCGCGACGTTGCGCCAATTCGGGCCGTCGGTGCAGGTGGCCTCGGTCACCCCCGGCCAGTACATCGCCCTGAAACGCGGCGACATCCTGACTACCGGCAAGCTCAGTTCGGCCACCATGGAGACGCTGCGCGTCGCCGGCCTCGACGAAGGCGTCTGCGCCAAGCCAGGCCTGCCCTGCATCGAGGCGATGGAAGGCAGCATCGTGGTGCGCGAGGAGGACAAGCGCTCAAGCCTGGCCGAGCTGTGGCTGCAGTATGCGATGACCTTGCCCGCGCCCAAGCGCGAGTATTCCACGTCAGGCCGCGCCAAGAGCGCGATCACCGAACTGGATGCGGACTTCCAGCCGCGCCTGGACGCGTGGATGCAGGTCGCGCGGCAGGCCTACGCCTACCTGTTCTTCACCGAGCGCACGGCCAACCAGCGCGGTTTCGAAGACCGCCAGACCCAGGTGCGCGACTACTACAATCTGGCCGTGCAGGAGGCCTCGGTGCAGTTGTACAACGCGTATGCCACTGGGCGCGTCCGCAACGATGCCAGCCACCTGACGCTGGGCCGCTGGACCTTCGTGCTGAAACCGTCCACCGATGCATCACCGTTGGACACACGAACGCCGACCGAACTGGTACCGGCAGCCTCGCTGTCGTTCACCGGCACGCTGCGCAGCGTGCATCGCCGCGATGGCTTCGGTGCCGAACTGGTGGCCGTGATGGATGATCCAGCCGCCACTACGGCCACCACGCCGCCGGCCACCACAGCCGCCGCGCAGGCCACCACGCCAGTCACGCAGAGCTGGAGCGAGATGCCGTCGCCATCGATGACGGTGCTGCTGCGCTTCTCCGGAAAGAACCTGTGGGAAGTACTGCACGACGACGAGCCGGAACTGGAGATCCACGATCCCTACCAGGTCACGGAAGTCACCCTGCATGGGCAGCAGGTGCCATTGGCGGCCAACTTCACTGCCGGCTATGCACTGTGGCTGGCACGCTCCAACTTCAGCCACCAGTCGCTGCGCTCGTTGTTTGGTGGCAAGGGTGGCATCGACACGCCGCATCTGTACATGATGCAGCCCTACGACCCGAACCGCCGCGTGCTGCTGATGATCCATGGCCTGGCAAGCAGTCCGGAAGCCTGGGTCAACGTCGCCAACGAGCTGATGCGCGACGACGAAATCCGCCAGGACTTCCAGGTGTGGCAGTTCTACTACCCGACCAACATGCCCATCGCGATGAGCCACGATGCGATGCGCCACACGCTGGATGAAGTGTTCAAGCACTTCGACCCCAGCGGCAAGGCGCAGGCCTCGCATGACATGGTGCTGGTCGGGCACAGCATGGGCGGGGTGATCGCGCGGCTGATGATCTCCTCTTCCGGCGATCATCTGGTAGAGACCCTGCTGGCGACTGCACAGATGACGCCGGCACAGCGCGAACTGCTGCGGACCAAGGGCGCACCGGTGCTGACCTTCCTGCCGGAGCCGGAAGTGTCGCGCGTGGTGTTCATCGCCACGCCGCACCGCGGTACCGACGTGGCGGGCACCCGCCTCGGCCGCTGGATCGGCCGCCTGGTACGGCTGCCACTGACTGTCCTGGAGGACGTGGCCACCATCGCCAACGACGGCAGGATCGATCGCAACGACGGCAAGCACGGCTACCAGATGAACAGCATCCAGAACCTGGACAAGGACGATCCCTTCGTGCGCGCCGTGGCCGACCTGCCGATGGCACCGAAGGTGCGCTACCACTCGATCATCGCGCGCGCCAAGGCAGATGGTCCGCTGGAAAAGACCGACGACGGGCTGGTGCCCTACTGGAGCTCGCACCTTCCGCACGCGGATTCGGAAAAGGTGATCGTGTCCGGGCACAGCGTGCAGGAAGCCACGCCAGCCATCGTCGAACTGCGGCGGATCCTGCATGAAGACATGCAACAGCACGGCGCCGTGGTGAAATAGCAGGGGGCGAATGAGGGGAAAACCCTCATCGCCTGTACGCATCCGCCCTTCTATGCTGGCTCCACTACCCCACTGGAGGTCCGCATGAAAACGCAAGAGCCCAGCCGCCACCCCAGCCCCGATCCAGCCGAGCGCGACGCCTTCTTCCCGTCGCCGTACTCGCTGTCACAGTTCACATCGGCGAGGAGCAACCTGTCTGGCGCCGACTATCCCGACGCTCGCCGCGATGGCCGCTGGAAGGTGCTGATGATCGCTGCGGACGAACGCTATCTGCCCACCGCCAACGACCACCTGTTCTCCACCGGCAACCATCCGGTGGAAACCCTGCTGCCGATGTACCACCTGGACAAGGCCGGCTTCGACATCGATGTGGCCACGCTGTCCGGCAACTCCGCCAAGTTCGAGTGGTGGGCGTTCCCGCATGAGGACAAGGAGATCGGCGGACTGTACGACCGCTACGAAGCCCGCTTCCGGCAGCCACTGCCGTTGGAAGAGGTGGTGGCAGGCCTCGATGCCGCGTCGGACTATGCAGCCGTGTTCATTCCCGGTGGCCACGGCGCCCTCATCGGTCTGCCGCAGAGTCGCGCGGTAAAGGCGGCCCTGCAGTGGGCGATGGCCGAGCAACGTCACATCATCACCCTCTGCCACGGCCCGGCCGCACTGCTGGCCGCAGGCGTCGACGAGGCCGACGGTGGTTCGCTGTTCCGCGGCTACCGCATCTGTGCATTCCCCGATGCGATGGACCGGCAGACGCCGGAGATCGGCTACATGCCCGGGCAGCTGCGGTGGTTCTTCGGTGAGCGCCTGGCGCAGCAGGGCGTGCAGATCGTCAACGACGGCATCGATGGCAGCGTGCTGCAGGACCGCCTGTTGCTGACCGGCGACAGCCCGCTGGCCGGCAATGCGCTGGGCAAGCTGGCCGCGCGCACGCTGCTCGACGCATTGGCCGGGCGCTGACTGGCGTGAGCGATCTGGTGCAGGCATTGCTGGAACTGGAACGCGCCCGCTCGCTGAGTGCGGTGGGCGCGGTACTGCACGGCATCTCTGCACCGCTCGGCTACGACCGCGTGCTGGTGTTCGCCACCGGCACGGGGTTGGAACGCGGTACCCAGCGCGTGTACTGGATCGAGGGCGACTGGTTCGGCGACGGCAGCACTACCGACCTCGCGCGCTACCTGCACGCCTGTCCGGTCAATCGCCACGTCCTGGACAGTGACGCGCCGTTCTTCTGGAGCAAGCGCCAGGGCGTTCGCGGCGAACGCTATCAGGTGGTGAAACAGCCACGTGGTGAAGGCCTGCACGGTCTGCAGGTGCCGGTGTTCGGCACCACAGGGCTGGAAGGCGCGATCAGTTTTGCCGGGACAGCGATCGATGCATCGGCCAGCGCGCGACTGCTGCTGGATGCTGCTGCAGCTGCAGCATTCCGTGCCGCACGCCGGCTTTCCGAGACGCCCACCGAGCTTTCCGGAAGTGCGTTGAGCACGCGCGAGCGCGAGGTGCTGCGTTGGGTCGCCGCCGGCCGTCGCCAAGCGGAAATCGCGGCCACGCTGGGGCTTTCCGCCCGTACGGTGGAGAATCATCTGCGACGCGCGCGCCAGCGCCTGGGCGTGGCAACCACCGCGCAGGCGGTGCGTGCTGCCAGTCGGCGCGGCGAGATCGAGGACTGATCCGGGCAAGACACTTCCGGTGCTCTGGTTCGCGTGTTACACACGCCATGCGCATGTGCGCGATTGCAGAAAGCAAGGACGATGCTTATGAAACTGCAACTGGCCGCGATGGCCGCGTTGGTGATGGCAACGGCAACCCTGGCTCCGGTGGCGGACGCCAATGCCGGGGGACCGAAAGAAAATGTTTCGTGCGTGCCGGTGAAAGTGGACCACAACCGGGTCCACCAGCACTGCACGGAAACCTACACCGATGAATTCGGCAACGTGTACGAAGCCGAGTACTGGATCGACGAGTACGGCAACCCTTACCTGCGCGACTGAGCCTGCGGGGGACTGCGCCGGGCCGCCCGCCGGTCCGGCGCGCATGCAGCGGCTGCCGCTCGGGCGCATGCTCTACCGGGGGGTAGTTGCACGACACCGCGCAGATGCGCGATTGCAGACACAAGGATGATGCCCATGAAACTGCACCTGGCCTCGATGGCCGCACTGGCCGTGGCCTTCGCTGGAATGATGTCGAGCGGCAACGCCAACGCCGGGGTAACCAGCCCACCCGGCAGCGTGACGCGCTGCGAACCGTTTGAAGTGGAGCGCTACCGCATCCACCAGCATTGCATCGTGACCATGCCCGATGCGGACGGCGAGATTTTCCTCACCGAGTACTGGATCGACGAATACGGCAACCCGTATCTGATGTAATCCTCATCGACAAGGAGTGTGGGAATGAGACTGCATAAAGGCGTATCGGTGTGTTCGCCTGCCACCGTGCTGGCCGTGTTGATGCTGGCCCCCGTCGCCACCACAACGGCTGCCGAGGTCATCGAGGTCCAGGAAGAGTGCGTGCCCTTCCGCATCGCTGGCAACGTGTTCCACCAGCGCTGCACGTCGTACTTGGTCTACGACGACGGCACCCGCGAAGTCACCAGTCATTACAACCGTGACGAGAACGGGATGATCTACGACCCCTGATCGCGCCCGCGCGATCCGCCGGGCGGGACCTTCACCGCCCGCCCGGCATCTTCCATCCGCCCATCCCGGCATATCGCCGACCCCACCGTCCATGGCATGCTTCATGAAACCGTTTTCATGGAATGGAGGGATTCCACGATGTTGTCGCGTTTCCGTCGCCCTGCGCTGTGTGCGCTGCTGGCGCTTGCTCTGCCTGCCGTCGCCTGGGCTGCTGCGCCGGTGCCACTGAAAGTGATGTCGTTCAATGTCCGTACCCCGGCCGATACCGAACCGGGCAAGCGCTGGCCGGACCGTCGCGATGCCATGGTCAAGGTCATCCTCGATGCACACCCGGCCGTGATCGGCACGCAGGAGCTGGTGAAGGAACAGGCCGACTTCCTGTCCGGGCATCTGCCCGGCTACCGCTGGTTCGGTGAAGGCCGCCGCGGTGGCAGCGGCGATGAACACATGGGCGTGTTCTACGACAGCAAGCTGCTGGCCATCGAGGAATCCGGAAACTTCTGGTTATCCGATACGCCCGAAGTACCCGGCAGCATCACCTGGGGCAACCTGTACCCGCGCATGGTCACCTGGGCCCTGTTCCGGCGCCTGGACGATGGCCGCCGGTTCTACTTCATGAATACCCACCTGCCCTACCGCGACGAGGACGAACCGCGCCGGGTGAAGGGTGCCGAGCTGATCGGCAAGCGCCTGCAAGCCCTGCCTGCCGACCTGCCGGTGGTCCTGACCGGTGACTTCAACAGCGAGCCCGGCGGTGACACCTACAAGGCGTTCACCCGCCTGCTGCAGGACACACGCACGCAGGTTAAGGCACCGCAGGGACCACGCCTGACCTTCCACGACTTCACCGGCAAGGCCACCGTGCAGCTGGACTGGGTGCTGGTGCGCGGCTTCCATGCCCGCAGCTTCCTCACCGATGACCGCCGCATCGACGGCGTGCTGCCGTCGGATCACTTCCCGCTGGTGGTCGAGCTGGACTGGCCGAAGCACTGAATCTCTGCGGCAGCCGTGGCTACCGCAGCGGCTGCCGCGACAACAGCCGGTACAACGCCAGGTGCTGGTTGCGCGCCTGGCAGATGCGGGCGCCGACAGCAAGGAACACGGCAACGCCGATCAGGCCCAGCCCCAGCATGGGATCAGGCAGTCGCAGGAACCCGATCGCAGCGGCCATCGTCGCCAGCACCAGCAGCACAACGACCGCCACCGAAAGGCCCGCGCCGGGTGGCCCCGGGTCGCCAAACAGCATGCGTTGGGTATCCCGCCTGTCATCGCTCATCGTCTTTACTCCCTGGAATCCGCCCCACTAGTTACACGGCGGACACGGCTTCCGGCAGAGTCAGAAACGTCACGACTGTGACAACGTCCACAGCACACACCGCGCTACCCTGCCCCCGTTCCCAAACTGTGGAGAAAGGCATGGCACACCAGAGTCGCCTGGCCGGTTTCATCATCGATTGCGAGGGCATTCCCGCCGACGAAGGCGCCCGCTTCTGGTCCGCCGCGCTCGGCCTGCAAGCGCAGCCCGCCTATGCCGAAGACGGCGCCGAGTACGCCGACCTGCAGGGCGCGCCCGCAGGCCTGAACGTGGAGGTGCAACGCGTCAATCACCCTTCACGGGTGCACCTGGACATCGAGAGTGACGACATCGACGCCGAGGCCGACCGCCTGGAGAAGCTCGGCGCGCGCCGGATCGGCTTCGTCAAGCGGTGGTGGGTGATGGAAGCACCGACCGGCCATCGCTTCTGCATCGTGCGCATGCGCGAGCGCGAGGTACCGGCCAATCGCTGGCCCTGAAAGAAGAAAGGGACGGAAGCCACTGCTTCCGTCCCCTGCGGTTACTGCACCTGCGCCACACTCGGCGGCTGCGGTGATTGACCCCAACCACCCAGCGCCTTGTACACCCCCACCACGCTGACGTTGACCTCGGACTCGGCCGCGGCCAACGCATCATCGGCTGCCAGCTGCGTACGCTGCGCATCCAGCAGGGTCAGGAAGTCCTCCGAGCCCTCGCGATAGCGGATCTGCGCCAGCGACTCGGCACGGCGTGCCGCCTGCGCCTGCTCGACCACGATCGCCAGCCGCGCCTGCTGCTTGGAATAGCGGGTCAGCGCGTTCTCGGTGTCTTCCAGTGCCAGCAGCACCGTCTGCTCATACTGTGCTGCCACGCCCTCAGCCTCGGCCTTGCTGGCACGCAGGCGTGCACGCACGGTGCCGAAATCGAAGGCCGCCCAGCTCAGCGACGGCGTCAGCGACCAGGCCTTGTTGTTGCCATTGACCAGGCCACTGGCATCGCCACCGAGGAAGCCGACGAAACCGGACAGCGACAGCCGCGGGAACAGATCGGCCGTGGCCACGCCCACCCGCGCGGTGGCGGCGGCAAGACGACGCTCGGCCACGCGCACGTCGGCGCGTTGGCGCAGCAGCTCGCGGGTATCGCCCAGCGGCAGCGCCTTGGCGAATGCCGGCACTTCGTGCGGCGCGAGCATGGCGGTCAGCGTTTCCGGACGCTGGCCCAGCAGAACCGCCAGACGGTTGCGCGACTGCGTTTCGGCCACTTCCAGCAGCGGAATGTCGGCCTCGATCGCCTTCAGCCGGGCACGACTGCTCTGCACGTCCAGCTCGCTGCCGGCGCCCAGCTCCCAGCGTGCCTCGGTCAGCTTCTGCGTCTCGCGCAGATTGACCAGGGTGTGCTGGGCCACGGCGATGCGCTTCTGTGTGCCGCGCAGCTCGAAGTAGTTGCGTGCCACTTCGGCGGCGATCAGTACCTGTGCGTCGGCCAGGTTGGCCTGCTCGGCGTCGAGGTCGGCACGCGCGGCTTCTGCAGCACGGCGCTTGCGGCCGAACAGATCCAGCTCCCAGCCCGCATCGAAGCCGAGCTGGTAGCTTTCACTGAACACCCGCTGCCCACCCAGCTGCGGATCGGGTTGCTTGCGGCGATCGTAGCTGCCGCCCGCGGTAACGTGCGGCGCCTGGTCGAAGCGGCTCTCGACGAACACCGCACGGGCCTGGCTGACGCGGGCCACGGCCACGCGCAGGTCCAGGTTATCCGACAGCGCGCCATGCACCAGCTCTTCCAGCACCGGATCATCGAACTGCGCCCACCAGCTGGCCACCGGCGAGGTGGTGCTGAACACCGGCTGCTGCGCACCCTGCAGCACCACCGGTTCCTGCACCGGCGCCTTGTAGTTCGGGCCGACGCTGACACAGCCTGCCAGCACCAGGCTGGAGACGGCCATCGCCAACGTGCGGATCACCATGGCAGCACCTCACCCAGGTAGGTGAAGCTGCCGTTCGGACCTTCATGGCCGATCAGTGCCATCTGCACGCTGGAGCGCGCACCTTCGCTGATCTCGATCTCGCCGTTGCCACCGTTCATGTCGGTTTTCACGTAGCCCGGATGCACGGTGTTGACCTTGATCTGGGTGCTGCGCAGTTCATGCGCCAGCGCCAGCGTCCAGCTGTTTACCGCCGCCTTGGACGCGTTGTACGCGGGGATCTTGAAATCGTAGATGCCCGAGGTCGGATCAGCGTGCAGGGTCTGCGAGCCGAGCATGCTCGAAACGTTGACGATGCGCCCGGACTTGGCCTGCCTGACCAGTGGCAGGAAGGCCTGGGTCACCGCAACCAGTGCGTACACGTTGGTGTCGAAAGTGCGCTTCCAGGTATCCAGCGACTGTTCGGACGGCGCTTGCGCCGGGTTCTCGATCATGATGCCGGCGTTGTTGACCAGGATGTCCAGGCGCCCATGGCGCTGGCGTACCTGCTCGACCGCTTCGGCGATGCTGGCTGCATCGGTCACGTCCAGCTGGATGGCTTCCACCGGCAGGCCCTCGGCCTGCAGCTTCAGCGCCTGCTCTACGGCGGTCTCGTGCTTGCGGCCGGCCAGCAGCGTATGCACGCCGGCCTGGGCCAGCTGGCGCACGGTCTCGGCGCCGATGCCGCGGGTGGCGCCGGTGACCAGGGCGATCTTGTTCTGATGAGAGTTCATGGATTCTTGCCTCGTGAGGGGGAAGCCGCCGCCGGCCAGTGACCGGCGGCGACGGGGTTCCATGTCAGTGATGGATGGTCGGCTCGCCGTGCTGCACCAGCTGGCCAGCACCGTTGCGGGTGACGAACTTGCGCAGGGCCACGTAGAACACCGGGGTGAGGAACAGGCCGAACAGGGTCACGCCCAGCATGCCGGCGAACACGGTGATACCGGTCACCGAGCGCACCTCGGCACCTGCACCGTGCGACAGCACCAGCGGTACGGTGCCGGCGATGAACGCGATGGAGGTCATCACGATCGGGCGCAGGCGCAGGCGGCAGGCTTCCAGCGCAGCTTCAACAATGCCCTTGCCGCCCATCTCCAGCTCTCTGGCGAATTCGACGATCAGGATCGCGTTCTTGCACGCAAGGCCCATCAGCACCACCAGGCCGACCTGCACGAACACGTTGTTGTCACCACCGGTCAGCCACACGCCGAACAGCGCGGACAGCAGGGTCATCGGCACGATCAGGATCACCGCCAGCGGCAGCGACCAGCTCTCGTACAGCGCGGCCAGCACCAGGAAGGCCAGCATGATCGCCACCGGGAACACGATGAAGGCGGCCTTGCCCTGGGTTGCCTGCTGGTAGCTCAGGTCGGTCCATTCGGTGGTCATGCCCACCGGCAGCACCTTGCCGGCGATCTCGGTCAGCTTGTTCATCGCCTCGGCCGAAGACAGCAGGCGCGGGTCGGCTTCACCGGCCAGATCCGCCGCCGGATAGCCATTGAAGCGCAGCACCGGGTCCGGGCCGAAGGTCTGCTTGATGGTGACCATCGAACCGATCGGCACCATCTCGCCGCGGTCATTGCGGGTACGCAGCTTGCCGATGTCCTCGACCGTTTCGCGGTACGGACCGTCCGCCTGCGCGATGACCTGCCAGGTACGGCCGAACTGGTTGAAGTCGTTGACGTAGGCCGAGCCGAGGTAGGTCTGCAGCGTGTCGAACAGTTCGGTGAGCTGCACGCCCTGCGCCTTGGCCTTGACGCGGTCGACCTCGGCATCCAGCTGCGGCACATTGGCCTGGTAGCTGGAAATCGGGAAGGCCATGCCCGGCGTCTGCGCAACGGTGCCCTGCATCGCCTGTACGGCATTCTGCAGCGCGCCGTAACCCAGGTTGCCACGGTCCTCGATGAACATCTGGTAGCCGTTGCCGTTGCCCAGGCCGAGGATCGGCGGCGGCATCATCGAGAAGGCGAAGCCTTCCTGCAGGCCGGCGATCTTCTGGTTGATCTCGGCGTTGATCTGCGCGGCGGTACGGCCATGGCGCTCGGCGAACGGCTTGAGCGGAATGAACGCCACACCGGTGTTCGGCGTATTGGTGAACTGCAGCGCGTTCAAACCCGGGAACGAGATGGTGTGGGCCACGCCATCGGTTTCCTGGGCGATCTTGGCGACCTTGCGCAGCATTTCATCGGTACGCGCGATCGACGAACCTTCCGGCAGCTTCACACCGGCAATCAGGTACAGCTTGTCCTGGGTCGGGATGAAGCCCGGCGGCACCAGCTTGAAGATCACACCGGTACCGACCAGCAGGATCGCGTAGACCACGAACACCGCACCACGACGGCCGAGGATGCGGGCCACGCCGCGCTCGTACTTCTCCGAACTGGACTTGAAGAAGCGGTTGAACGGACGGAACACCCAGCCGAACAGGCGGTCGATCAAGCGGCTCGGGCCGTCCTTCGGCGCACCATGGGCCTTCAGCAGGCGCGCGGCCAGGGCCGGCGACAGGGTCAGCGAGTTGATTGCCGAGATCACCGTGGAGATGGCGATGGTGACCGCGAACTGCTTGTAGAACTGGCCGGTGACACCCGACAGGAAGGCCATCGGCACGAACACGGCACACAGCACCAGCGCGATCGCGATGATCGGGCCGGACACCTCACGCATGGCCTGGTGGGCCGCGGCGGTGGGCGACAGGCCTTCTTCGATGTTGCGCTCGACGTTCTCCACCACCACGATCGCGTCATCGACCACGATGCCGATCGCCAGCACCAGGCCAAACAGGCTCAGCGTGTTGATCGAGAAGCCCAGCAGGTACAGCGCAGCAAAGGTACCGACCACCGACACCGGCACCGCGATCAGCGGAATGATCGACGCACGCCAGGTCTGCAGGAACAGGATCACCACCAGCACCACCAGCGCGATGGCTTCCAGCAGCGTGGAGACCACGGCCTTGATCGAGTCGCGCACGAAGATGGTGGTGTCATACACGGCTTCGTACTTCACGTCGGCCGGCATGGTCTTCTGCATCTCGTCCATCGTCGAGATGACCTGGTCACGGATCTCCAGTGCATTGGCACCCGGCGACTGGAAGATACCGATGCCCACCGCGTTCTTGCCGTCCAGCTGCGAACGCAGGGTGTAGTCACCGGCACCCAGTTCCAGACGGGCCACATCGGCCAGGCGCACGATCTCGCCATCAACACCGCTCTTGAGCACGATGTCGCCGAATTCCTTTTCGGTCTTCAGGCGGCCCTGGGCATTGATCAGGGTCAGGAACTGGCTGTTCGGCAGCGGTTCGGCACCAAGCTGGCCGGCCGAGACCTGCACGTTCTGCTCGCGCATCGCGCGCACCACGTCACTGGCGGTCAGGCCGCGCGAGGCGACCTTGTCCGGGTCCAGCCAGGCGCGCATGGCGTAGTCACCACCACCGAAGATCTGCGCGTCACCCACGCCCGGAATACGCGCCAGCGCATCCTTGACGTGCAGGCGGGCGTAGTTGCGCAGGTACAGGGTGTCGTACTTGCCGTTCGGCGAGGTCAGGTGCACCACCATCAGGAAGGTCGGTGACTGCTTCTGCGTGGTCACGCCCTGCCGGCGCACGTCCTCGGGCAGGCGCGCCTGCGCCTGCGCCACGCGGTTCTGCACCTTCACCGCCGCCGCGTCCGGATCGGTGCCCGGGCGGAAGGTGACGGTCATCTGCAGCACACCGTCCGAGCCGGCGACCGACTTCAGGTACATCATGCCTTCGACGCCATTGATCGCCTCTTCAAGCGGCGTGGCGACGGTCTCGGCAATGACCTTGGGGTTGGCGCCCGGATACACCGTGCGCACGACCACCGACGGCGGCACCACTTCCGGGTACTCGCTGATCGGCAGGATTGGAATCGTGATCAGGCCTGCGGCGAAGATCACGATCGACAGTACCGCCGCGAAGATCGGCCTGTCGATGAAGAAACGGGAAAAGTCCATGGAGGAATTCCTGGGAAAGGCGTTCGGCGGGCAACAGCCTCCCCGCCCCTCGCCGGGATGACGAAGGCAGGGAAGGCTGCTGCTGGCGCCGGCAGCTAAGCGGGGACGCGGATCAGGAGACGGCGGATCAGTGGTTCAGCGCGGCGGTGGCATCGCGGCCCGGTGCCGGCGGCGCAGCCTGCGGCTGCATCGCCACGGCCTTGGCCTGCACCGGCATGCCCGGCATGAAGACCTTCTGCACGCCGTCGATGATCACCTTGTCGCCGGCGGCCAGGCCGTGCTCGACAATACGCAGGCCGTCGGCGGTGCGGCCGAGCTGGATGTCACGGCGCTGGGCCTTGCCATCCTTGTCGACCACGTACACGTACTTGCGATCCTGGTCGGTCAGAACGGCCTTCTCGTCGATCAGCAGGGCCTGGAACTGGCCGCTGCCGAGCAGCTGCACGCGGGCGAACAGGCCCGGCGTGAACTGGCGATCGGCGTTGTCCAGCAGCGCGCGGACGCGGATGGTACCGGTGCTGCGGGCCACCTGGTTGTCGAGGAAGTCGACCTTGCCCGAATGCGGGTAACCCTCTTCGCCGGACAGGCCGACATTCACCGGCAGATCGCTGTCACGCTCGCTCGGGCGTTCACCCTTGCGTGCCATCTGTGCATAGCGAAGGAAAGTGCTTTCATCGGCATCGAAGTAGACGAACACGGTGTCCAGCGAGACCAACGTGGTCAGCACGCTGGCACTGTCGCCGGCGGTGACCAGGTTGCCGGCGGTGACCATCGCGCGGCCGGCACGGCCGTCGATCGGCGCACGCACCTTGGTGAACTCCAGGTTGAGGCGGGCCGCATCCAGCGCAGCCTGGGCCGCCTGTACAGCGGCGCCGGACTGGTCAGCCGCAGCGCGACGCTGCTCGGCCGTCTCGGTGGAAATGGCCTGCTGCTCGGACAAGCGCTTGGCACGCTCGGATTCACTGCGGGCCAGCGTGGCCTGGGTGCGGGCGCGGGCCAGTTCGGCAGCGGCGCGATCGTACTCGGCCTGGTAACTGCGCGCGTCGATGGTGAAGAGCACTTCGCCCTTCTTCACTTCCTGGCCTTCGACGTAGTTGACCTTGTCGATGTAGCCGGACACGCGCGGGCGCAGTTCAACGCTCTGTACCGCTTCGACGCGGCCGCTGAACTCGTCCCACTGGCTGACCTGCTTGACCAGCACCGGTGCAGCACTGACCTGCGGCGGCGGCGGTGCACCGGCTTCTTCGGCATGGCCGCCGCTGCAGGCCGCCAGCACGGCTGCGGCGAGGATCGACACGCCGACCATCGCGATGCGATGGCCGAAACGATGTGGGGTGGAATTGGGGGAAGTCATGGCATGCATCCGTACGGAGGGGTGGTACAGCTAGATGAGAACGTGTTGCAAAAACAGGCGGCGTATCCTGCGACCTCAACCACGGTCGAGGTCAAGCGACGCCCGCGGTATCGCGCCAGAGGGGAGGAACGTCCAGGTGCAGCAGCCCGCGCGGCAATTCGGCATCACTGCTGTCGCAGCGGACGATGGCGCGGTTGTCGCGGCAGCCATCGAGCAGGGAGACCACGCGACGGCCGACCAGCAGTGAGCTGGGCCACTCGATGCAGGCATTGGCCGCGTTGGCCGGCGTACACACCGGGCTGCAGACTTCCAGCATCTGCGCGCGCACGCCCAATGCCTGGGCTTCCTGGTGCACCACCTGCGCGTACATGCGCAGCGCGGCGGTGGTGATCGAGGTTTCGCCGTAGCCCGCCCATGGCTTGGCATTGGCCGGGCTGCCGATCATCACGTAGCGGCGCGCATGCACGTTGTCCTGCAGCAGCGGCAGCAGATGACGCACTGCGTGCACGTGCGGCATCAGATCGGCCTGCATCGCGCCCAGCAGTTCATCACCGTTGCGGTCAGTCACCCGGCCGCGACGGTAAGGGCCGCCCATTGCGGCGATCACTGCCGCCAGCGGACGCGGGCGATGCGCGATGCGTTCGGCCAGTGCGCGCGCCGAGCCGTCATCGCTGAGCGAACCCAGCAGCGTTTCCAGGCCCGGCTCATCAGCAAACTGCTCATGCAGCGCCGCCAGCCGGCCCGGGTCGCGACCGATCACCAACACCGGGCTGCCGGCTTCCAGCAGTGCGCCAACCACGCCCTGGCCGACGGCACCGGTACCGCCGAGGACCAGGACTTCGGGCGTCAGCATCCCATTCACGGGACATTTCCTCCCAAATCCGGGATAGTCCCGATTCGACGCAGCCGATCGCCCTTGTGCGGGGACAGGCGGATGGCACCGCCACGCTGCTGACGCATGGGCGCGGTAAACTCACGGAAGTCCTTGTGTACCAAGGAACTCGGGCGGACTTCAACGGTCATTGCCAGGTCCAGGGTGCTCTGGCCGGCGTTCCGGAGACGGGCAAGAATGTTGCGCAGGCTCATAGCGGACGGGCTCCAAATAACGAATGGCGCCACGATAGACCTCAAACCTTTACTTGATTAGTCCTGATTAAGGGGAATAATCATCCCGCTCCCGGTCCAATCGTTCTGTCACGATTGTCCCATCCCCGACGTCCAGGATCCCAGACCATGTCCCACGATCTCAACGAGACGCTGATCTTCGTCAAAGTGGTCGAGCAAGGCAGTTTCATTGCCGCTGCCAAATCGCTCGGCCTGCCCAAGACCACGGTCAGCCGCAAAGTGCAGGAGCTGGAAACGCGCCTGGGTGCGCGCCTGCTGCACCGGACCACCCGCCGCCTCGGCCTGACCGAAGCGGGTTCGATCTACCACGAACATTGCCAGCGCATCGCGCGCGAGCTGGAAGAAGCCGAGAGCGCGGTGAGCCAGCTGCAGTCCGGTCCGCGCGGCTGGCTGCGCTTCACTGTGCCTTACTCGATCGGCATCACCTGGATTGCGCCGCTGCTGGGCCAGTTCCATGCGCAGTACCCAGAGATCCGCTTGGACATGCACATGGGCAACGAGAAGCTGGACCTGATTGCAGGTGAGGCGGACTTGGCCCTGCGCGTGGGTGCCCTGCCCGATTCCAACCTGGTGGCACGCAAGCTGGGCAGCCTGCGCACGCAGGTGTTCGCCAGCCCCGCCTACATCGAACGCTATGGTGAGCCGCTGCACCCGGAAGAGCTGCAGTTCCATCGCATCCTGGCGATGCGCAAGCCGTACCACACCGGCAACTCGCCGCGCTTCACCTGGCAGCTGGGCGAGAACGGCGGCGAGCTGCGCGACTTCCCGGTCACCCCACTGATGACCGCCAATGACATGTCCGCGCTCAATGGTGCGCTGGTGTGTGGCGAAGGCCTGCTGCTGACCGGCGACGTGATGGCCAAGCCGTTCGTTGAGTCGGGCATGGTGCGCCGCGTGCTGGCTGGCTGGACCGGGCCGGAAGTGGACTTCAACGCCGTGTTCGCCGGTGGCCGCCTGGTCTCGCCGAAGGTGCGTGCATTCGTCGACTTCCTGGTCGAGAAGCTCAACTTCGACGCCAACTACATGCTGGCGCAGTGCCCGGGCGCGAAGCTGGCGCAGCAGCAGAAGGAAAAGGAAGACGCCGCGCTGGAAAGCAGCGGCAAGCGGATCCTGGAGAAGGTGGCCGCTTCTGCGGCATGACCGGAAGCATCCACGCATGGCGTGGATCTACCGGCATTCCGTAGAGTCGGGGGTGGGGGGGGGGGGGTGGGGGGGGGGGGGGCCCGCGCCGCGCCCCGCGGGGGGGGGGGGGGGGGGGGGGGGGCGCCGGC
>NZ_JAWIRS010000019.1:0-15234 GCF_036320005.1 Stenotrophomonas sp. SMYL11 | reverse complement strand
CCATCCCTGAGAGGCGCGCGCGCTCGCGTGCTCGGGCGCTACAGCCGACCACGCCCGACTCTACGGGCGCTATCGGCGTGCCGAGCAACGCTCGGCACCTACAGAAAATGCCGCCTGCAAGGGCGGCATTTTCGTTCCGGCTACGCCGGAACCGTAACGCTACGCGTTACTGCTTCAGGGGAATCACGCGGATTTCGACGCGGCGGTTCTTGGCACGACCGGCATCGGTGCTGTTGTCGGCAATCGGGTACGACTTGCCGGCGCCCAGGGTTTCGATGCGCACGCTCTGCACGCCCTGCCCGATCAGGTACTGCGCGACCGAGTCGGCGCGTTCCTTCGACAGGCGGTTGTTGACCGCGTCGCTGCCGATGCTGTCGGTATGGCCGACCACTTCGATCATGGTCTGGTTGTAGTCGCGCAGGGTGCCTGCAACGCCATTGAGCGAGCCGTAGAACTGCGGCTTCAGGGTCGACTTGCCGAAGTCGAAGGTGATGCCGTCCGGCAGGTTCAGCATGATGTTGTCGCCCTGGCGCTGCACATCGATGCCGGTGTTGGCAGTGCGCTCGCGCAGTGCGCGTTCCTGGCGGTCCTGGTACTGGCCGACGGCGGCGCCGCTGAGCGCGCCGATACCGGCGCCGATCAGCGCATGCTGACGACGCTCCGTGGCGCTGTCGCCGGTCAGCAGGCCGGCGGCTACGCCGATGGCGGTGCCGATCAGCGCGTTGCGGCCGGTGCGGTTCTGCTGCTCGGTCGGGTTGCCGTACTGGTCACTCTGTACGTAGGAGCCGCCGGTGGCGCAGGCCGACAGGACGGCCGCACTCATCAGGGCCAGTGCGACGTTGCGGGTGGTGTTGCGGATCATGAGGTTCTCCTTGGTTTCCGGTCGGCCGGCGGCCTGCGGGCGCAAAGAGAATAAACAGCCCGATGCGATGCCGGAATGATGATCGGGCATGTCGACAGGGCCGCGTTCAGCTAACTGACCGGATCGCTCAGCCCGCACTTTACCCCGCTCCCGACTGCCGGTAGGCAGCCAGCGCGGCATCGCGGCCAACCGCCAGATCCACCAGCGGCGTGCGCGGATAGCCCGGGGCATGTGCAGCCAGCAGCAACGGATGCTGCCACGGCGCGAAGCGCGCTTTCACCGGCAGCGCCCCCAGTTCGGGCACCCAGCGGCTGATGTAGCGGGCCTGCGGGTCGAACTTCTCGGCCTGGGTGACCGGGTTGAACACTCGGAAGTAAGGCGCTGCATCGGCACCGGTCCCGGCCACCCACTGCCAGCCCATCGTGTTGTTGGCCAGGTCGGCATCGACCAGGGTGTCCCAGAACCAGCGCGCGCCATGCAGCCAGTGCGCGCGCAGGTGTTTGCACAGATAGCTGGCCACGATCATCCGCACCCGGTTGTGCATGTAACCGGTATGCCACAGCTCGCGCAGGCCTGCATCGACGATCGGCACGCCGGTGTTGCCTCGCTGCCAGTCGTGCAGTTGCGCGGCACTCGGTGTGGCCCACGGGAAACGGTCAAAGCGCGGGTTGAGGTTGTCGGTCGGCGTCTTCGGGAAGTGATGCAGCAGGTGATAGGCGAAATCACGCCAGCCGAGCTGGCGCAGATAGCCGTCGATGTCGGCCTCGGTGCCGGCGCTGCGCAGGTCTTCCAGCGCGTGGGCGATGCGCCACGGCGCGATCTCGCCGAAATGCAGGTGCGGCGACATCCGCGAGGTGCCCACGCGATCTGGCAGATCACGCTGCCCGCGGTAGCCGCGCAGCGCACCGTCCTCGAACACAGACAGCGCCTCCAGCGCACCGGCCTCGCCCGGCTGCCAGTGCTCCCAGAATCCGGCATCCCAATCCAGCGTCGGTGACAGCTGCAGCGTGTCCAGGGCGAGGCTGTCGACCGTATGCGCCGTCAGCGCCTCCGGTGCGTCCTGCAGCGCGGGCAGGCACCAATGACTGAGCACGTTGCGCCAGTATGGCGTGAACACCTTGTACGGTTGGCCTTGCTGGGTGGCGATATCCCACGGCTCGAACAGCAGGCTGCCATTGCAGCTCTGCGCTTCGATGCCCTGCTCGCGCAGCATGCGCTTGATGGTGGCGTCGCGTGGCTGGGTGGCCGGCTCGTACTTGCGGTTCCAGTACACCGCCTCGGCGCCGGTCTGTTCGACCAGCAACTGCAGGGCCGGCAAGCTGTCACCACTGCGCAGCACCAGCGACGAACCGCGCACGCGCAGGTCGGCGTCCAACGCGGCCAGTGAACGGTGGCGCCACGCATCGGAGGCGGCACCCGGCACCCACTCACCCTCTTCGTGGGGCGCATGGATGTAGATCGGCACCACTTCGTGACCGGCATCCAGCGCGGCCTGCAGCGCCGGATTGTCCTGCAGCCGCAGATCACGGCGGAACCATACCAACGCTACCGACACAGACACCGCCTTCGTTGTTGAAGGCTGACATGATAGCCAGCGGCGGTGAAGGCGTTGCACGCAGACACAGTCTGCTAGGCTGCTGGGCCGCTCCTCGTTGGACCCCGCCATGGTTGATCTGCACGCCGCATTCGCCCGCTTCGGGCTGCTGCGGGCCCAGTACGAAGGTGACTGGCAGGGACCGTTCCCGTTACCTCCGGTGCTGGCGCGCTTCTACGCGCAGGTGGGACCGCTGGGTCATGAGATCAATGCGAAGGTGGGCAACTCCGGCATCACCATTCCGGGCCTCGATGTCTGGATACCGCCGCTGCGGCGTATGTGGAGTCACCAGGCCGGTTATCGCTGGCATGGCATCAGCGGCGAGCCGATCGACAACTGGCCATCGAACTGGCTGGTGATTGCCGATCGCGGCGCCGATCCGTTCATCCTCGACCTGGATGACGGCCGTGTGCTGTTCAGTCACCACGGTGCGGGCCTGCTGGATGCCGGCGAGATCGCCGCCGACGTACTCACCCTGATGGCGGCTCTTGCGGCGGCCGGCACCGTGTATCTGGAGGCCGGCGACGACCTCTATGACGATGATGACGATGGGGGCATTCGTGCCATGCACGAGGAAGCGGCTGTGCAGGCGGTTGCGCATGTGCTTGGCAACCGTCTGGATGCCGAGTGCCTGCTGGAGACACTGCGAGGCTGAATCCACGCATGGCGTGGATCTACTGCTTGAACCGCTCCATCGCTTCACTGATCAGCGCGCGGGCTTCGGCGGCATTGCCCCAGCCATTGAGCTGCACCGGGTTGCGCCCCGCCGGCAGGTCCTTGTAGACCCGGAAGAAGGCCTCGATGCGCTGACGCTCGACCTCCGGCAGATCCTTCAGGTCGCGGATGCTGGCGTAGGTCGGGTCGACCTTGTCGGTCGGCACGCCGATGATCTTCTCGTCGTGCTCGCCGCCATCGATCATCTTCAGGTAGCCGATCGGCCGGAAGCGCACGATTACGCCCGGATGCAGCGGTTCACGGGTCAGCACCAGCGCATCCAGCGGATCGTTGTCGCCGGCCAAGGTGCGCGGCATCGAACCGTAGTTGGCCGGATAGGCGACCGGCATCGACTGGAAGCGGTCTACATGGACCAGGCCGTCTTCCTTGATCTCGTACTTGGTGAAGCTGCCGGCCGGAATCTCCACCGCCAGATTCACCTCCTGTGGGGCCTGCTGCGGCTGGGCCACCAGGAACGGATGCAGCACGCTATCGGCAGCGGTCACCGCACTGGCCAGCAACAGCAGGGCCGCACCAATGGCAGCGAGAGGAACGATGCGACGGGGCGCGGTCATATGCGTCTCCTCACTCCCAGCAGCGGTCGGCACGACCCTTGGCGGTCTGCGCGCGCGGGCAGTCGCGTGGCGTGATGCGGCCTTCGGTCAGCTCCGTGCGCTGCTTGCCACCGTTGGCATCGCGACGCAGTTCGAAGGCGTCGTACAGACGCCCGGTCACCGTGCGCGCTTCGTAGCGCAGGTGCTGCGGGTCGATGTTCAACACCTGGAACAGCTGGGTGTCCTCGGCTACCGGATCCATCGTCCTGCGTGCCTCGTCGGAAAGGCGATACTGCTTCGGTCCGGCCACGGTCACCACGTACTGCGGCGTTGCGGCCTGCCCTTCGCCACGGCGGCCATAGGTGTGGTCGTGGCCCTGCAGCACCAGATCGACGTTGTGGCGGCGCACCACCGGCAGCAGCACGTCACGCAGCGCGGCGTTCTCGCGGCCTTCACGGGGTGAGTAGAACGGCTGGTGCAGCAGCACAATGGTCCACGGCTGCCGGTTGCCGGCCAGGACCTTGTCCAACCACTGCGCCTGTGCCTTGGCGGTGCCGAGGTCGAGTGCCGAGGTGCCATCGACCACCGCCACGCGTACGCCCTGCGCATCGAACCAGTAGCTGGTCTGCTGTGCTGCGCTGGCGCCATTGCCCGGCAGCGCGAAGGTGACCGGCCAATGCTTGCCCAGCACGCGCCGCTCCTGCGGGGTGTCCTCGAATTCCTCGAAGTACTCGTGGTTGCCGATCGCCGGGGCCACCAGGGTTTCCTGCGCCAGCCAGCTGGTAGCAGCAAACCACTCGCCCCATTCGCTGTCATCCATGTTGTCGCCGCCGCTGACCAGGTCACCGGCGAACAGGCTCATGCGTGCCTGCGGTGCGGCCTTCTGCGCGGCGCGCACTACACGGCTGACATGGCTGACGTTCTTGTTCTGGGTATCACCGAAGTACAGCAGGGTCAGCGGCTGGTCGGCCGCGGCGAGCGTGCGCAGCTGGTTCCAGGCGCTCCAGCTGCCGTTGCCCTGCACGCGGTAGACGTACTGGGTATCCGGCTGCAGGCCGCTGACGTCCGCGCGATGATGATGCGACAGCCCGTTCTCGGTCTGCAGCGCGCGGGTCGTTGCGCGCACCTGGCGGATGCCCTCGATGGCCGGCGAATCCCCGGCGAGGGCAATCTCGAGCAGCGGTGCCTGCACGCTGCCATCGGTACGCCAGGCCACGGCGAAACCGTGGCTGGGATCGACCGCCGGCGAGGCGACAATGCGGTCCGGCACCGCCGTCGCTGCGTAGTGCCGGCTGCCCGCCGGCACCTGGGTATTGGGTTCGGCCGCTGCGAACGACAGCGACGGCAATGCCAGCAGCAGCCCCAACGCCAGCGTACGCATCACGCAATGCCCGCTCATGCGCCACACTCCAGCGGCAATGCCAACTGCTTGGCGATGCTCTCCCAGTCGAACGCCACCACGCCCTGATCGTCATGCACGGCATACAGTGCACCGTGCGGGAAGCGCGCACTGGGTTGCTGCATCATCCAGATGCCGTCGGTGTTGGCCACGGTATTGCCCTGGAACGCGCCGACCGGTTTCAGCGTGTGCCGGTCGAACAGGTGGAACACACTGCGCTGCTTGCCCTGTTCGGTGGTGATCCACCAGCCGTCCTTGCCGCAGGTACGCAGGGTCACGCCTTCAGCCTGCGCCTTGAACACATCGCGACCAAAGGTAGTACCGGTGAAGCGACCCGCCAGGGTGTAGACCTTGAACTCGCTGGCGTAGCTCTCGTCCTCTTCGGCGATCAGCAGCCGGTCGTTCTCGGGGTCGCCCCAGATCGACTCGACCACGCGCAGCGCTCCCGCCTCGGTGGTATCGCCGATGCTGGCCACCAGCTTCGCCTCGACCTTCGCGCCGTCGCGGGTCACATGGTACTGGCGCACGCGCTTGTCCAGCTCGGCCAGCGGCGGCAGGATGTCACGCCCCTGCGCATCCTCGCCGTTGTCCCAGGAGTCGGTGACGTAGACGCTGTAGCCATCGGCACGGCGGTCGACCCACAGCCCGTACGGCTTGCGCAGGTCGTCCACAGCGAACGTCGCCAGCGGCGCGAAGTCCGGCAGGCTCAGCACCTGCACGCGGTGATTGTCGCGCTCCACGATCCACAGCAGGTCGTCGGTCACCGCGATGCCGTTTGGGCGGTCGAACTGCCCCGGTGCGGTGCCGCTGGTGCCGACGTCACGCAGGTGCTGGCCGGTGCTGCCGTCGTAGACCACCAGCTTGTCGGTCGCCTTTGCGGTGGCGATCAGCCACAGCGTGCCGTCCGGGGTACGCCAGGCCGCCGGCGAATCGATGTTGTCAGCCGGGGTCATCGGCGAAAGGAAGGCCTCGGCGATGGTGGTCACCGCCCGTTCGCCGTTGGCCTTCGCTGTCGCCGCGGCCGAGGCAGGGTCATTGCCGGTGGCCGGCGTGCAGCCGGCGGCGAATGCTACCGCCAGCGCGGCGGCCAGGGCAGTAGTGCCACGCCCCATCACAGTGCCACCTTCAGGCCGAGCGCATAGGTGCGACCGTATTCTTCCATCTGCAGGGTGCGCGAACGCGTGCCCTGGTACAGCTCAAGCGGCTTGTCCAGCAGGTTCTGCGCCTCGAAGTACATGCTTACGCGCGAGGTGAACTTGTAGTCCAGCGAGAAATCGAGCTGGGTGTTCGGCGCAACGTAGATGTCGAACGCGCGGCCCTTGCCGATGCTGTCCAGGTACTCGCTGCGGTACACCGCCGCCAGCCGCGTACTGACACCATATTTTTCATAGCCGATGTGGGCGCTGTAGACATGCTTGGAGGCGCGCGGCAGTGTGAAATCCTCGCCTGCACGGTCCTTGATGCCGGCATCGAATTTGGTATCCAGCCAGGTACCACTGGCACCGACCAGCAGGCCATCCAGGCCGTCCGGCAGGAAGGCCAGCTGCTGCTGCCAGTTGAATTCCGCGCCACGCACGGTGGCCTTGCGGCCGTTGATCGGCTGGGTCACATCGAAACCGTCGTAGGCCGGATCATTGGTCCGCACCGTTTGCACGATGTAGCCATCGATCGACTTGTGGAACAGGCCAAGTGAAACGATGCCGGTGCTGCCGATGTATTTCTCCACCGACAGGTCGATGTTCTTCGACTCGTAGGGATCCAGCTCCGGATTACCCAGGCGCACTTCCTCGTCGCCGCGGCTGTAGCCCACGCGTGGCGAGACATCGCCGAACGAAGGACGCGATACGGTCTTGTTGGCCGAGGCGCGCAGTACCCAGTCTTCGGCCGCGTCATAGCGCAGGTGCAGGCCCGGCAGCACGTTGGTGTAGCTGCTGTTGGCCACGCGCGGGGTGACGGTGAAGCTGCGGCCGTTGGCGGCCACGTCCACCTGGTTGCCGATCGCCTTGAACTGGGTGTTCTCCACGCGCACGCCGCCGATGATGCGCAGCGCACCGATGTCCCAGGTACCCATCGCATAGCTGGCGAAGATGTCCTCGCTGGCCACGTAGTCTTCTTCCAGCGAGGTCATCGCATTGCCGCCAATGTCCTGCGGGCGCGCGCTGTACTGGCTGCCATTGGCCGCCCAGAACGCGCGCATCGCGGCCGAGTCCATGCCATCCCCCATGTTGCCGTGGCGGTGCTCCGGCGAGGAAGTGGTCCAGCTCGACAGCGCCACCTTCGGGCCGACGCGCAGTTCGCGCTCGTCCACATTCACGTCGCGGTCGCGCCAGCGGCCCAGCAGGCCGAACTTGATGCTGCTGCTGTCGCCGTCGAAGCGCACGTTGACCTGCGCGCTGTGTTCCTTGTCGTTGACCTGCTTGGGCGAGAGCACGAAGCGGTCGAATGCGTAGTTGCTGTTGTCCAGCCACTGCGGGTTGTCGAAGCTGTAGCTGGGCAGGCGGCTGCTCTGGTCCAGGGTGCCGTTGAAGGCCTTGCCGTTGAGCTTGAAGCGCGCCTCCATCTCGTCGTTCACCCGCTCTTCGGTACGGGTGTAGCCGATCCGGTAATCGACCACGGCGTTGGTCAGCTTGTTCTCGCCACCGAGACTGGCCGCGAAGGTGTTTTCCTTCTTGGTGCGGTAGCGCATGCGCTTGTCGATGGAATCCTTCGGCATGGCATCCAGCCGATACTGGTCGGTGCCGGTCTTGACCATCTTCGCGTCGTCGAAGTTGAAGATCACGCGCTGGCGGGTCTCCGCGTCGTCGAACTGGCTGTACAGCGTGCGCAGGTAGTATTTGCTGTCTTCATTCGGGCGCCAGTCAAGGTTGAGGTTGGCACCGATGCGCTTGCGCTCGATCTCGTACTTGCGGTGCTGCAGATTGATCGCGGTGACATCACCGGGGGCGGCATCGTCCTCGCCGTCGTACTCCACTTCTGTGTTGTCCGACTCGAACGTGCGCTTCTGGTAGTTCACGCCCAACGCCACGCCGAAAGTGTCGTTGAACACTTCGCTGTAGTTGAAGGCGGCCTTGGGGCTGGTCTCACCGGAGAGCTGCTGATGGCTGCCCTCGATCTTGCCACGCAGGCTGCGACCGTCACGGTCGAAGGCCGACGCCGATTCCACCAGTACGGCGCCACCGATGGCATCACCCGGCATGTCCGGGGTCGGTGACTTCACCACGCGCAGGCGCTCGGTGGAATCGGAGGGAATCACATCCAGAGGTGCGGCACGACTGGAATCTTCCGGCGTACCGATGGCGATGCCATCCACGCTGACACTGTTGAGGTTGGCGTCCAGACCGCGGATGACCACGAAGCGCCCCTCGCCCTGGTCGCGGGTCACGCTGATACCCGGCAGGCGCTGCAGCGACTCGGCCACGTTCTTGTCCGGGTACTGACCCAGTGCATCGGAGGACACCGCATCCTCGATGGCGTCGCTGCTGCGCTTGAGGTCGACCGCGCGGATCTGCGATTCGAGCTGGGCGCGCACTTCGATGCGGTCCAGGTCGACCGCGTCGGACGCCACGGCGCCGGTGGCCGCTACCGCCTGCTGCCCGGCGGCCTGCAGCGGTGCTGCGGCCCCCATTGCCAGGGTCAGCGTGATGGCAACGGCCAACGGAGTCTTGATATGCACTGGGAATCCCCATTCCTGTTAAGAATGGGTCTGCACGGTATGTCCGCAAGGTTGCATGGCCGTGACATGCGCCTGCACATTTCGAGTGACACCGCTCCGGGCCAGGTTTGGGTTCGGCCCGCCAATCCGGCAAAATGGCGTCCTCTCTCCTTCTCCCCCCTTCCGACCATGAAGATCGTCGAAGTGCGCCACCCGCTGGTGCAGCACAAGATCGGCCTGATGCGCAACGCTGCGCTCAGCACCAAGGATTTCCGCGAACTGGCCAACGAGCTGGGTACGCTGCTGGCCTACGAGGCCACCGCAGACCTGGAGACCGAGCCGCACACCCTGCCCGGCTGGGCCGGCCCGGTCACCGTGCAGCGCATTGCGGGCGCCAAGATCACCGTGGTGCCGATCCTGCGCGCCGGCCTGGGCATGCTCAGTGGCGTGCTGTCGCTGATCCCGGCGGCCCGTGTCAGCGTGGTCGGCCTGCAGCGCGATGAGGAAACCCTGCAGCCGGTGCCCTACTTCGAGCGCCTGACCGGGCGCCTGGAAGAGCGCGACGCGCTGATCCTGGACCCGATGCTGGCCACCGGCGGCACCCTGATCGCCACCATCGACATGCTCAAGCGTGCCGGCGCCCGCCGCATCAAGGGCATCTTCCTGGTGGCCGCGCCGGAAGGCATCGAGGCGGTCAAGGCGGTGCACCCGGACGTGGAGATCTACACCGCGGCCATTGATGCCCAGCTCAACGACAAGGGCTACATCCTGCCGGGCCTGGGCGATGCCGGTGACCGCATCTTCGGTACCCGCGTCGGCTGATCCGACGAGCCGGGGTCAGAGCCCTTTCGCCGCGAAAGGGATCTGACCCCAACAGCGCAGGCCGTCGCGGCCGCGTTGCGATTCTTCACGTGCTCTTGGCGCCGGGAAGCGAATGCTCCGCGCACCCGCCCCCCTTGGAGCTCCCGATGAAAGCCTCTTTCCTGCTGGCCGCCGTCCTGCTGGTCGGCCTGCCCCTGGCTGCCAATGCCACCACTCCGCAGCAGCAGCGCATGGCCGAATGCTCGGCCAAGAACAAAGGGCTGAAGGGCGATGCCTACAAGACTGCACAGAGCTCCTGCCTCAGCGGCCACGCCGCCGACGCCAAGCCGGTCAATACGCAGCAGGAACGCATGCGCAAGTGCAACGCTGACGCGGGCGCCAAAAAGCTGGCCGGTGATGCGCGCAAAACCTTCATGAGCAGCTGCCTGAAGGCGTCGTAGCGATCAGGTCCGGGTAGAACGCCATCCACGCATGGCGTGGATCTATCCGCACACGAAGGCCGGGCATTGCCCGGCCTTTTCATTACCCCAGGGCGCGCGCCTTCAACTCACCCTGCTCGTGGAGGGTCACGAAACGCCCCTTGTCATCCCTGCCAAGCTGCGCCAATGCCACCTGCGGGTCGTGGGTGAAGAACAGCCGCACGTTGCGCGCCAGCTTGTCTTCCAGGAACTGCCGCTTCTCGTCGATCAGCAGCTCGGCGTTGCGGTCGTAGCCCATCGTGATCGGCACATGCACCCATGAGCGACCGGGAATCAGGTCGGCACAGAACACCACCCCGCCGTGCGCATCCTCGCCGGCGTGCGCGTGGCCGACGATCTCGGCCAGCATCAGGCCCGGCGTATGCCCGTCGCTGTAGCTGAAGCGCACGCTGCGGCCGAGCGCCTTCGAGTACTCCCCGTCCACCACTTCCAGCCGGCCACTGGCCTGCAGCAGGCCGGGCAGTTCCGGAATGAAGCTGGCGCGATCGCGCGGGTGTGGCTGCACGGCGCGCTGCCAATGCTGCGCGCCGACCACATAGGTTGCGTTGGGGAACAGCAGCTCGGGCTCACGCCCTTCGCTCCATGCCGCCAGCAGGCCACCGGCATGATCGAAATGCAGGTGGCTGAGCACCACCACGTCGATATCCTCGTGCTCGAAGCCGGCTTCGCGCAGCGAATCGATCAGCACGTGCTGGCTTTCCTGCACGCCGTAGCGTTCGCGCATGCGCGGATCGAAGAACGCCCCGATACCGGTTTCAAACAGCACCGTCTTGCCTTCCAGCGGGCTGGCAAGCAGCGCACGGCAGGCCAGCTCGATGCGATTGAGCTCGTCCGGTACCGCCCATTTTTCCCATAACGCGCGCGGCGCGTTGCCGAACATCGCGCCGCCATCGAGGCGCTGCGAGTTTCCACGAATAGACCAGAGTTTCATGTGTCGATTATCGGCGCCGGCTCGTTAAATAATCGCTAGAAAGGAAACAGAAAACCCCGCCGGCAAAGGCGGGGTTTCGATAATCAGCCGGATTGCCGGCCAGCAGCCGCCACGACCGGATCAGTGTGCCGGCACCACCTGGGCACTGCCCACCGGGTTGCGCGGGTCACTGCCACCGAACAGCTTGTTCGCCTTGCGGTCCCATTCCACGGTCTGCAGGTTGCCCCACACATGGCTGGACCCGCGGCCGCCCGCGGCAACGTCGCCCGGCAGGTCGATCTTGTGACCCATCGCCTGCAGCTGCTTCACCGTCGCCGCGTCGAACGCATCGTCCTCGGCTTCGATCACGTCCGGCAGCCACTGGTGGTGGTAGCGCGGCAGCGCGGCAACCTGCTGCGCATCCAGGCCGTCGTCGTAGCCGAGGATGCCCAGCAGCACCATGGTGATGATGCGGCTGCCACCCGGGGTGCCCAGCACCACCACCTTGTCGGCGTTTTCCATGAAGGTCGGCGTCATCGAGCTGAGCATGCGCTTGCCCGCCTTCGGCGCATTGGCTTCATAGCCCATCACGCCGAACGCATTGGGCGTGCCCGGCTTCAGCGCGAAGTCGTCCATCTCGTTGTTCATCAGCACGCCGGTGCCCTTGGGAATCAACCCCGAGCCGTACAGCAGGTTGACGGTCTGGGTGGCGCCGACGCGGTTGCCGTCGCGGTCGATGATCGAGAAGTGCGTGGTCTCGTCGTCTTCCAGCGGCGTCGGGTTGCCCGACAGCAGGTCGCTGGGCGTGGCCTTCTCCGGATGGATGGTCGCCCGCAGGCCCTGTGCGTAGTCCTTGCTGGTCAGCACCTTCTGCGGGATCTGCACGAAGTCCGGATCGCCGAGGAAGAAGGTGCGGTCGCGGTAGGCGCGACGCATCGACTCCACCACCAGATGGGTGCGGTGCGCCGGGTCCATTTTCTTGATGTCCCAGCCTTCCAGGATCTGCAGCATGCTGGCCAGCGCGATACCACCAGACGACGGCGGCGGCGCGGTGGTGATCTTCCAGCCGTTGTAGTTGAAGACGATCGGCTCGCGCTGCTTCACGCGGTAGCCAGCCAGTTCTTCAGCGGTCCACCTTCCACCGGCCTGCTTCACGCCGGCCAGCAGCAACTTGCCGGTCTGGCCCTTGTAGAAACCATCGAAGCCACCCGCGGCCAAGCGCTCCAGCGTCTGTGCCAGCTCCGGCTGCTTGAACAGGTCACCGCTGGCGATCGGCTTGCCATTGCGCAGGTAGACCTCGCGCGTGCCGGGATAGCGCTCCATCACTTCACGGCGCGAGGCATAGCCCCTGGCCATGCGGTCGTACACCGGGAAGCCTTCGCGCGCGATACGGATGGCCGGCTGCAGCGAGGCCGCCAATGGCAGCTTGCCGTGCTTGGCCGACAGTTCAACCAGCGCTGCAGGCAGGCCCGGGATACCGGCCGACCAGGCGCCATTGACCGAGCGGTCACGGTCGAGGTTGCCCTGCTTGTCGAGGAACGCCTGCGGGGTTGCTGCAGCCGGCGCGGTCTCGCGCGCGTCCAGCATCACGTCCTTGCCGGTGGCCGCATCGTGCAGCAGGAAGAAGCCACCACCACCCAGGCCGGAACTGATCGGCTCGACCACCGCCAGCGTGGACGATACCGCCACCGCGGCATCGAAGGCGTTGCCGCCCTGCGCCAGGATATCGATGCCCGCCTGGGTGGCCAGCGCATGGCCGCTGGCAATGGCCGCGCCATCAGGGCGCTCGGCACGGGCCGGACTGTCGGCCCAGGCAATCGGGCTCAGCAGCAGGCCGAGCAGCAACAGGGGGCGGACGATCAGCGTCTTCATTCGGATGGGGGCTCCGCGTAGAGTTCGGGGTGATCGTGCTGCAGCTGGCGCAGCTTGGCCAGCAGCTGGTCTTCCGTTTCCACGATCTCCGGGTCCGGGTCGATGCACTCGACCGGGCACACGACCACGCACTGTGGCTCGTCGAAATGACCCACGCATTCGGTGCAGCGCGCAGGGTCGATCACGTAGATGGTTTCACCCATCGCAATGGCCTGGTTCGGGCAGGCCGGCTCGCATACGTCGCAGTTGACGCAGAGCTCATTGATTTTCAGCGACACGGCGATACTCCTCGCCCGCGCCCTGGGACAAAGGACCGGCCAGCGCGGGCGCGCGGGCCGGTCAGGTCATCAGCGGCGCCCTTGCAGGACGCCGCCCGGGCCATGCCGGAGCATGGCCGCCATGGCTCGGTATTACTTGGCTTCGACGAAAATGTACTCGGCACCGGTCGGCTGGATGGCAGCCTGCACGCGGGCGTTGTCGGCCGACTGGCCGATGAAGACGACGCGCACGCCCTTCATCGAATCCGGCGACACGTCCTTGAAGACGGCCTGGATCATGTCAGCCATCTTGCCCGAGGCCGACGAACCGAAGGCCAGCATGTTGCCCGGCTGCACGCCACGAGCCACGGCCTGGGTCGCGCTCTCGGTCTGGCGCTCGTACTTGGCCTGGAAGTCCGGGTCCGATTCCGGCGAGAGGTAGTACAGGAACGGGCTGTTGGTGATGTTGCCCATGTTCTGGATCGCCACTTCCTGCAGGTACTTCTTCCAGCCTGCATCGTCGTCCTTGGACGGAGCGACCAGGGCCTGCTTGGCCTCGTCGACCGGAGCGGCCTCTTCCTTCTTGCAGGCAGTGAAGGCCAGGGCCAACGAAGCGATCAGCATCGCGCGCATGGTGGTGTTCATGGGTTTCCTCCCGGAATGGTGCGTGGTGTTGTACGTAAAGGGGGTGCGGGTACCGCGGGGCTTACGACTGCGCCGACTTCGCTTCGCGGACCTTGCGCAGGGCTTCGAGCACCGCGGCCGGCACGAAACCGGACACGTCGCCGCCCAGGCGCGCGATCTCGCGGACCAGCGATGACGAAATGAAGCTGTGCTGCTCGGCCGGGGTCAGGAACAGGGTCTCGACTTCGGGAATCAGATGGCGGTTCATGCTGGCCATCTGGAACTCGTATTCGAAGTCGGACACCGCGCGCAGGCCGCGCAGCAGGACCCCGCCCTGCACCGAACGTACGAAATGCGCCAGCAGCGTATCGAAACCGATGACCTCGACGTTGCTGTGGTGGGCCAGCGCGCCACGTGCCAGCTGCACGCGCTGCTCCAGCGGCAGCGCCGGGCCCTTGGACGGGCTCTGCGCCACGCCGACCACGACCTTTTCGAACAGCGGCGCGGCCCGGCTCACCAGGTCGATATGACCGTTGGTGATGGGGTCGAACGTGCCGGGGTAAACGGCGATGCGGCGATTGGCCACGGTCATGGGCGGTTGCAGATGTTCAGATGAGGTCAAAGTGTAGCAGTGGCGCGGCGGTACAGGGCAAAGCGCACTTCGCGGGTGCCGCCCTCGCGGTGCAGCAGCCAGTCCGGCGGCAGCACCGGCACGTGGCCGGCCGGCGATTCCAGGTACAGCCAGGCATCGGCAGCCAGATGCCGCGGGAGCTGGACCAGCACGTCCTGCCACAGGCCGTCGGCGAACGGCGGGTCGATGAACACCAGATCGGCCTGCTGTGCCGGTGCGCCCTGCAGCCAGCGCAGGGCATCGGCCTGCACGACGGTGACCTGGCCGGAGGCCTGCAGCTTGGCCACGGCCGCGGTCAGATTGCGTCCCAGCTGCGCGTCACGCTCGACCAGAGTGGCGTGGGCGGCGCCGCGCGAGACCGCCTCCAGGCCCAACGCGCCACTGCCGGCGAACAGGTCCAGCACCCGCGCGCCGCCCAGTCTGGGCATCAACCAGTTGAAAAGGGTCTCGCGCACGCGGTCGCTGCTGGGCCGAAGCCCTGGCAGGGTCGGCACCGGCAGGCGGGTATTGCGCCAGCGCCCGCCGATGATGCGGACCTGACCGTCATTGCCCCCACGGCCGCTCACCGGCGCCCCCGGCGGGAGGTATTCGAGAATTTCAGCATGAGCGGGATTGTAGTTCGGCCGGGCGGCGCCCGGCACCCGCAGAGGCCGAAGCAACGGCAAAAGCCGGCTATCCGTGGGTTGGCGGGGGGGGGGGGGGGGGGGGGGGGGGGGGGGGGGGGGGGGGTGGGGGGCGCCCCCCCCCCCCGCCCTTCCCCGGGGCGCCCCCCCCCCCGCGGCCCCCCCCCCCCCCCCCCCCCCCCCCACCCCGCCTTCGACAGTTTCCCGCGATCTGCAGTAGATCCACGCCATGCGTGGATGA
>NZ_JAWIRS010000018.1:72997-93555 GCF_036320005.1 Stenotrophomonas sp. SMYL11 | reverse complement strand
CAATGGCTTTGACCGATGTGGAGGTCTTGCAGGCCTCCTTGGCGACCAGCAGTTTGAAACGCGCGTCGTATCTGTTCATGTATCCCTCGGGGTTGGATCTGGTGTCCAACTCCCGGGGGTCACTTCATGGACGGGTTTACGGCGTGTCCTGCCAAACCACACCGCCCCGCCATCCCACGGAATGCCCGCTGTTGCTGTTGCTGTTGCTGTTGCTTCGGCCTCGGCGGGTGCAGGGTGCAACCCTGCCCGACCAACCCCTTGATTTCGGGACAATCAGCCATACCCCTTGGCGAGGCCGCACGCGCTGGCGCGGCATTGCACACGGAGCCTTATCGATGACCGAGACCACCCAGACCGAAACCCTTGGCTTCCAGACCGAGGTCAAGCAGCTGCTGCAGCTGATGATCCACTCGCTGTATTCCAACAAGGAAATCTTCCTCCGCGAGCTCGTCTCCAACGCCGCCGACGCCGCCGACAAGCTGCGCTTCGAAGCCCTGACCCAGCCTGCCCTGCTGGAAGGCGACAGCGAGCTGCGCGTGCGCGTCAGCTTCGACCCCGCTGCCCACACCATCACCATCGAAGACAACGGCATCGGCATGAGCCGCGCCGAAGCCATCGCCCACCTCGGCACCATCGCCAAGTCGGGTACCGGCGATTTCCTGCGCCAGCTGTCCGGCGACCAGAAGAAGGATTCGCAGCTGATCGGCCAGTTCGGCGTCGGCTTCTACAGCGCCTTCATCGTTGCCGACGAAGTGGAAGTGACCTCGCGCCGCGCAGGCCTGGCTGCAGGCGAAGGCGTGCGCTGGACCTCGCGCGGCGAAGGCGATTTCGAAGTCGCCACTGTCGACAAGGCCGAGCGCGGCACCCGCATCGTGCTGCACCTGAAGGATGGCGAGCACGACTTCGCCGATGGCTGGCGCCTGCGCAGCATCCTCAAGAAGTACTCGGACCACATCGGCCTGCCGATCCAGATGCCGAAGGAAGGCGAAGAAGGCACCGCCGGTGAATGGGAAACCGTCAACCGTGCCAGCGCACTGTGGACCCGTCCGCGCACCGAAATCAGCGATGCCGAGTACACCGAGTTCTACAAGCACGTCGCGCACGACCACAGCGACCCGCTGGCGTGGAGCCACAACAAGGTCGAGGGCAAGCTGGAGTACACCTCGCTGCTGTACGTGCCCGGCCGCGCACCGTTCGACCTGTACCACCGCGATGCACCCAAGGGCCTGAAGCTCTATGTGCAGCGCGTATTCGTGATGGACCAGGCCGAGCAGTTCCTGCCACTGTACCTGCGCTTCATCAAGGGCGTGGTCGATTCCAACGACCTGTCGTTGAACGTCTCGCGCGAGATCCTGCAGTCTGGCCCGGTCATCGATTCGATGAAGGCGGCGCTGACCAAGCGCTCGCTTGACATGCTGGAAAAACTGGCCGCCGACAAGCCGGAACAGTACGCCACGTTCTGGAAGGAATTCGGCCAGGTGCTGAAGGAAGGCCCGGCCGAGGACTACAACAACCGCGAGAAGGTGGCCGGCCTGCTGCGCTTCGCCTCCACCCGTGGCGACGGCGATGCACAGAGCGTGTCGCTGGCCGATTACCTCGGCCGCATGACCGAAGGCCAGGACAAGATCTATTACCTGACCGGCGAGAGCTACAGCCAGGTACGCAACAGCCCGCACCTGGAAGTGTTCCGCAAGAAGGGCGTGGAAGTGCTGCTGCTGACCGATCGCATCGACGAGTGGCTGATGGGCTACCTGACCGATTTCGACGGCAAGGGCTTCGTCGACATCGCCCGCGGTGACCTCGACCTGGGCGCGCTGGAAACCGAAGCGGACAAGCAGGAACAGGAAGCAGCGGCCAAGGACAAGCAGGTCCTGGTCGAGCGCCTGAAGACGGTGCTGGGCGATGACGTGGCCGAAGTGCGCGTGTCGCACCGCCTGACCGATTCGCCGGCGGTGCTGGCCATCGGCGAACAGGACCTGGGCCTGCAGATGCGCCAGATCCTGGAGGCCAGCGGCCAGAAGGTACCGGACAGCAAGCCGGTGCTGGAGATCAACCCGGGCCACCCGCTGATCGCCAAGCTGGATGCCGAAGCCGATGGCGCGCGTTTCAACGACCTCGGCCGGGTGCTGTTCGACCAGGCTGCGTTGGCCGCCGGTGACAGCCTGAAGGACCCGGGTGCCTACGTGGCACGCCTGAACAAGCTGCTGCTGGAGTTGTCGGCCTGATCGACAGGGTGTCGCCGGGCATGGCCCGGCGCTACCCGGCGATGCCCTGGTAGAGGCCAACCTACCAGGGCGGATCGAGCGTGCCAACCAAGGTTGGCACCCACCAGGGGCGGCGGTTGGCACCTGCCAAAGCGGTGTTGCTCAGGCTTCCCGATCCAGCAGCGAGCCCAGCATCTGGTCGTGGCGACGGATCACCGTGGCATTGGCGGCAAAGGCCACGACCTCGGCTTTCGCGGCCAGCAGATCACCCAGCGGTGCGGCGGCATCGGCGCCGGTGGAATTCATCGAGGCCTGCACCCCGCCCTGCTCCATCGCACTACGCTGCAGCTGCAGGCGCTGGGCTTCGGGGGTCGCCAGGTTGGCCACATTGTGCGCGGCCACCTGCACGCCCTGCTGGGCCGCACGCATGCCGCTGAGGGCGATTCCCATCACGTTGTTCATGGCGGTCTCCGGGCCGCACCGCGCAGCCCTCCGGACCGGTTAACGGCCGGTGGGCCGCGACCTTGAGTCCACATCGGCCCGACAGGCCCGAGTGGTAGCATATCCCTCTGATTTCAGCGCCTTTTGCCAATGCTCAGTTTTTTCCGCCGCAAGAAGCCCCAGGATGCCCCCGCAACGGAGGCACCCAAGACCCAGCACTACTCGGCTGAAGAGCTGGCGGCCGCATTCCCGTCCGCAGCCCCGGTCGAAGAAGCCCCGGCCGCTCCGGTAGCCGCTTCGAACACGTCCGAGGCTGCCACGCCCGCGCCGACGCCTGCACCGGCGCCCGTCGCAGTGCCCGAAGCGCCGGCCGCCGCACCGGCACCGCCGGCTGCGGAACGCGTCATCGCTGCGGAGGACTTCGAAGCCGAGGCCCTGGCTGCGGCCGCCGTGCTCGCACCGCTGGCCCCGGTCATCCCGGCCCAAGCGCCGGCCACGCCTGCGACTGACCTGCCGGTGCTGGTCGATGCCGCCCCGGCGCCGGCCGGCAAGCCCGGCTGGCGCGAGCGCCTGCGCAACAGCGTCATCGCGCGCAGCTTCGGTGGCCTGTTCTCGCGCAACCCCAAGCTCGACGACGACCTTCTGGACGAGCTGGAAACCGCACTGATCACCGCCGATGTCGGCGTGGGCGCAACCACCGACCTGGTCGAAGGCCTGCGCAAGCGCATGAAGTCGCGCGAATTCGCCGACGCCAATGCGCTGCTGGCCGCGCTCCGCGCCGAACTGATCGCGATCCTGCAGCCGGTGGCCAAGCCGCTGGTGATCGACCGCAACGCCAAGCCCTTCGTGGTGCTGACCGTCGGCGTCAACGGCGTCGGCAAGACCACCACCATCGGCAAGCTGGCCAAGCGCTTCAAGGACGATGGCCACAGCCTGATGCTGGCTGCCGGCGACACCTTCCGCGCCGCCGCCGTGGCCCAGCTGCAGGCCTGGGGCGAGCGCAACGGCGTGGCCGTGGTCGCGCAGGGGCAGAACGCCGATGCCGCTTCGGTGGCGTTCGACGCGCTGCAGGCCGGCAAGGCCCGCGGCACCTCGGTGCTGATCGCCGACACCGCCGGCCGCCTGCACACTCAGTCCGGCCTGATGAACGAGCTGGGCAAGATCCGCCGCGTGCTCGGCAAGATCGACCCCACCGCCCCGCACGAAGTGCTGATGGTGATCGACGGCACCACTGGCCAGAACGCGCTGTCGCAGCTGCGCCAGTTCAATGCCGCAGTGAACGTGACCGGCCTGGTGGTGACCAAGCTGGACGGCACCGCCAAGGGCGGCGTGGTGTTCGCACTGGCCCGCGAGTTCGGCATTCCGATCCGTTTCGCCGGCATCGGCGAGCGCCCGGAAGACCTGCGCGTGTTCGACCCGGAAGCCTTCGTCGACGCCCTGCTGCCTGAGGCGCTGGGCGGCTGATACACCGTGCAGCCACGCTTGGCGTGGCTCTACTGCGCTCTGGGCCCTGCGGGGTTCATCGCGGCGGCACCCACCACAGTAGAGCCACCCCATGGGTGGCTGCCCACCTCCGGAACACCGATGCCCCGCCAGCCGCACGCCAGCGCCAATACTACCCAGGAAGACGGTTTCGTCGACCGCCTGCTGCACTGGTTCGACGACCACGGCCGCCACGACCTGCCCTGGCAGCACCCGCGCAGTCCCTACCGGGTCTGGCTGTCGGAAATCATGCTGCAGCAGACCCAGGTGAGTACGGTCATCCCGTATTTCCAGCGGTTCCTCCAGCACTTCCCGACCCTGCCCGACCTCGCCGCCGCCAGCAACAACGCGGTGATGGCGCAGTGGGCCGGGCTCGGCTACTACGCCCGCGCCCGCAACCTGCATGCCGCTGCAATGCGCTGCGTGGAACTGCACGACGGCGACCTGCCGCGCGATTTCGACGCGCTGCATGCCCTGCCCGGCATCGGCCGCAGCACCGCCGGTGCGATCCTCAGCCAGGCCTGGAACGACCCGTTCGCGATCCTCGACGGCAACGTCAAACGCGTGCTCAGCCGCTACCACGGCATCGAGGGCTTCCCCGGCCTGCCGGCCGTCGAGAAGCAGTTGTGGGCCATTGCCGAGGCGCACGTGGCGCAGGTGCCGGCCGGGCGCATGGCCGACTACACCCAGGCACAGATGGATCTGGGCGCGACGGTGTGCAGCCGCGCCAAACCGGCCTGCGTGATCTGCCCACTGCAGAATGACTGCGTGGCACGGCGCGAAGGCCGCACCGCTGAACTACCCACGCCCAAGCCCAGCAAGACCCTGCCCGAGCGCGAAGCAGTGGCCCTGCTGCTGCGCGACGCCCAGCAGCGCGTGCTGCTGCAGAAGCGGCCGGACACCGGCATCTGGGCGCAGCTGTGGACGCTGCCGCAGGCCGACGCCGGCAGCGTGCTGCAGGACTGGTTCGACGCGCACGTCGAAGGTTCGCTGGAAGACGCCGAAGAGCTGCCAGTGCTGCAGCACACCTTCAGTCACTACAGGCTGCATCTGCAGGTACTGTCGCGACAAGTGCACGGCCTGCGCGTGGAAGAACCCACGCTGCGCTGGGTCGCCGCCGACGAACTGCCCGCGCTGGGCCTGCCAGCACCGATCCGCAAACTGCTCAACGGCGCAACGATCAAGACGCCGAAACGAAACTCCAAGAAGCCCCGCAACCACGAGTGAATGCCATGTCCCGAACCGTCTTCTGCCAGTACGAACAACGCGATGCCGAGGGCCTGGACTTCGTGCCCTACCCGGGCGAGCTGGGTCAGCGCATCTTCAACAACATCGGCAAGCAGGCTTGGGCGGCATGGCTGGCTCACCAGACCATGCTGATCAACGAAAACCGCCTGTCGCCACGCACGCCGGAGCATCGCGCGTTCCTTGAAGGCGAACTGGTCAAGTTCCTGTTCGAGAAGGACGCGGAAAAGCCGGCCGGCTTCACCCCGGAAGCCTGACGCACAGGTAGTGCCGGCCGCTGGCCGGCAACCTGGCATCTGCGCGATGCCGGCCAGCGGCCGGCTCTACCACGCTATTTCGTGTTTTCCTCGCGCTCCTGCACCTGCGCCTGGCGCAGCTCCTGTTCGGAGGCACGCAGCGCCTTCACGTCCAGCTTGCGGATGCTGTCGATGAAGCACGGCATGCGCGGGCCACCGGCAGGGTCCCGCACCAGCACCTTGTCGAAGCGCGCCGAAACACGGTTCATCTGGCTGGTCAGGCCGATGGCAGTGGCATATGGCAGGTCCTGGCAGGGACCCCTCAATTCCAGCAGATAGGCCTCGCTGGGACGCGTCCACACCGCCAGCGCGCTGTCACCCAGTTCGGTCCAGCCGTTGAGGCTGCCAAAGAACTGCATGTCGTTCTGCGGCGCACCGGCATGGGCACGGTACAACTCCAGTTTTTCGGTGCTGCTGAGCCGGCCGGTGGTGGCACAGGCGGCCAGGGCCAGACAGAGGCCGGCCAGCAGGATCGGGGTCTTCATGGCGATCTCCTCGGGGAACCGTCGCCATCATGCGCCTGCGCAGACAACGCTGGCGCGAAAGCCAGTACCCCATTCAGCAGCCGGTCGGCGGTCAACCCAAGCAGGCCCAAGGCTCCGGATTCCGGTAGTCGCCAACCTTGGTTGGCGCTTGCCCTGCAAGAGCAGCCGACCAAGGTCGGCTTCCACCAAAGCGGGCCCAGCGCCTCAGACGTCGGCGTGCGCCAGTGCGTGCAGGCGCCCTTCGCGCAGTTCCAGCACGCGGTCCAGGCGGCGCGCCAGGCTGCGGTCGTGGGTGACCAGCACCAGGCTGGTGTGACGCGCGCGATTCAGTTCCAGCATCAGCTCGAACACCGTTGCAGCCGTGCGGTCATCCAGGTTGCCGGTCGGCTCGTCACCGAGCACGCAGGCCGGATGATTGACCAGTGCTCGCGCCACCGCGGCACGCTGGCGTTCGCCGCCGGACAGCTCGCCCGGCTTGTGGTCCAGGCGATGGCCAAGGCCGACCGCTTCCAGCAGCGTGGTGGCCCGGCTGCTCGCCTCGGCCACTGCAGTACCGGCCAGCAGCACCGGCATCATCACGTTTTCCAGCGCGGTGAACTCAGGCAGCAGGTGATGGAACTGGTAGACGAAGCCCAGCGCCTGGTTGCGCAGCAGGCCACGCGCGGTATCGGACAGCGCCGACATGCGCTGGCCGGTCACGTAGACCTCGCCCGCGGTTGGAATATCCAACCCGCCCAGCAGGTGCAGCAGCGTGCTCTTGCCGGCGCCGGAAGCACCGATGATCGCCACGGTTTCGCCGGCGGTCACGGTCAGGTCCAGGCCATCGAACACCGGGGTCTGCATGCGCCCTTCGGCGTAGGTCTTGCCCAGTGCTTCGGCGCGGATCACTTCATCGCCGCGGTTGAAGACCTTATTCATAACGCAGGGCCTCCGCCGGCTGGGTGCGTGCTGCCCGCCAGGCGGGATACAGGGTGGCCAGGAAGCTCATCAGCAGCGCGACCACGGTGATCGCCACCACGTCACCGGTCTGCATGTCGGTCGGCAGGCCGGTGATGTAGTACACATCCTCCGGCATCAGCTTGACGTTGAACACGCTCTCGATGGCGCCGAGGATGCGCTCCAGGTTGAGTGTGAGGGTGATGCCACCGATCAGGCCGGCCAGGGTGCCGAAGATGCCGATCAGCGAGCCCTGCACCATGAACACCTGCATCACCCCGCCCGGGGTCAGGCCGAGCGTGCGCAGGATGGCGATGTCGGCCTGCTTGTCAGTGACCAGCATCACCTGCGAGGACACCAGGTTGAACGCGCCCATGGCGATGATCAACGACAGCAGGATGCCCATCACCACCTTCTCCATGCGCAGCGAGTGGTAGAGGTTGGCGTTCTGCTGGGTCCAGTCACTCACCCGGTACGCACCACCGAGGTTCTGCGCCAGGTCCACGCCCACTTCCAGCGAGCGGTCCATGTCGTGCAGTTTCAACCGCACGCCGGTAGCACCATCGGAACGCAGCACGCGCTCCAGGTCCTTCATGTTGGCGAAGCCGACGCCGCGGTCGACCTCGTTGTAGCCGGCCTCGAAGATGCCGCTCACGGTAAAGCGTTTCATCCGTGGCACCGCACCGGCAGGCGTGCCCTGCACTTCGGCGAACGTCACCAGCACCTGGTCGCCGACATCGACGCCCAGCCAGATCGCCAGCTCCTTGCCCAGCAGCAGGTTGAAGCTGCCCGGCGTGAGGCTGTCATAGCTGCCCTTGGTGACCTTCTTGTCGATCACCGACACCTTCGGCTCCAGCGCCGGATCGATGCCCTGGATGATCGCGCCCTGCACGCGAGGGCCACTGATCATCGACTGGATCTCGATGTAGGGCGCGGCACCGGCCACGCGCGGGTCCTTGCGGGCCACGTCGACCACGCGCATCCAGTCCGGCATCGGCTCGCCGTCGCGGCTGATGGTGGTGTGCGCGGTCATCTGCAGCAGGCGGCTGCGGATTTCCTTCTGGAAACCGCTCATCACCGCCAGGGTGGTGATCAGCACCGTGACGCCGAGCGCGATGCCCAGGATTGATGCCATCGAGATGAAGGAGATGAAGCCGTTGCGGCGCTTGGCGCGCAGGTAGCGCAGGCCAATGGCCACGGGAATGGGTTTGAACATGCAGGCACGCCGGTCAATTCAGCTTATGGTGCCATCGACCGGGGCCTACGGGAAACGCCGCGTGCGGCCACGGCCAGTCGCAGTTCACGTCGCTGCCCGGAATCGAGCACATCCGGCCAGAACAGAAGGCGCCGGCGCCGCCGATCCTCACGCCACAGCAACAGCAGCCAAGGCCCACGCACGACCAACCGTGGTTCATCGACGTCCTGCCCGGCCACCTGCAGCGGCTCGGGCGGTGCCGGCAGAAGCACCTGCACGCGTGGCCTGCGCTGGCGCCAGGCCAGTTCGGCCAACCCGATGACCCAGGCCAGCACCACCGCGGGCATCAGCAGCCGTGAAGGCAGATCCGATACGCGCAGCAGCCACGGCGCAGCCAGCAGCACCGCCAACTGGGCGGCGGCCTGCAGCCGCGAGGGGCGCCACTCAAGGCTTGAGGGCGAGGATCTTCTGCATGAGGGGGATCGCGTGCGCATGCGGGCAAGCCTCGTAGCCCATGAACCAGCGCCACAACTTATCGTCCTCGCAGTCGAGCAGGAACAGGAAAACCTCGCGCTCTTCGGTCGGCGCAGTGCTCCACTCGTGGTCCAGGTAACGGCCGAACAGCTGGTCCAGCTCACGCATGCCGCGGCGGCAGCGCCAGCGCAGCTTCTTCAGCAGAACATCTTCTTCCATCGTGTTTCTCCAGATACAGCAAAGCCACGCATGGCGTGGCTCTACTGGGGTGGCAAAGCCACGCGTGGCGTGGCTCTACCGGGTACAGCCGGGCCTGATCAGGCGCGGCGTTCCATCATCAGCTTCTTGATCTCGGCGATCGCCAGCGCCGGGTTCAGGCCCTTCGGGCAGGTCCGGGCGCAGTTCATGATGGTGTGGCAGCGGTACAGCTTGAACGGATCTTCCAGATCGTCCAGGCGCGCACCGGTGTCCTCATCGCGCGAGTCGATGATCCAGCGGTAGGCCTGCAGCAGGATCGCCGGGCCCAGGTAACGCTCGCCGTTCCACCAGTAGCTCGGGCAGCTGGTCGAGCAGCAGGCGCACAGGATGCACTCGTACAGGCCGTCCAGCTTCTTGCGGTCTTCCGGCGACTGCAGGCGCTCACGATCCGGCGGTGCCGGAGTCTGGGTGCGGATCCACGGCTTGATCGAGGCGTACTGCGCGTAGAAGTGGGTCAGGTCCGGAACCAGATCCTTGACCACGTTCATGTGCGGCAGCGGGTAGATCGGCACTTCCTTCTTGCCGCAGTCCGAGATGGCTCGGGTGCAGGCCAGGGTGTTGGTGCCGTCGATGTTCATCGCGCACGAACCACAGATACCTTCGCGGCAGGAGCGGCGGAAGGTCAGGGTCGGGTCGATCTCGTTCTTGATCTTGATCAGGGCGTCCAGGACCATCGGGCCACAGGCGTCCAGATCGACTTCATAGGTATCGGTGCGCGGGTTGCTGTCGTCGTCCGGACTCCAGCGGTAGATCTTGAAGGTGCGCACGTTCTTGCCGCCGTTCTTGACGGGGAAGTGCTTGCCCTTCGTGATCTTGGAATTCTTGGGGAGTGAAAACTCGGCCATGGCTGCTCTCGTTGGCTCAGGCGGCCCGCGCCCGTGGGCGCGGATTGCATGGTAGGCGGGGTCGGATCAGTACACGCGCGGCTTCGGCGGCACTACGGACACGTCGTCGGTCAACGTGTACATGTGCACCGGACGGTAGTCGAAGCTGCACTTGCCCTTTTCGTCGACGCTGACCAGGGTGTGCTTCTGCCAGTTGACGTCGTCGCGGTCCGGATAGTCCTCGTGCGCATGCGCGCCGCGGCTTTCCTTGCGCTGTTCGGCCGAGTTGATCGTCGCCACCGCGTTGAGCAGCAGGTTGTTCAGCTCGTAGGTCTCGATCAGGTCCGAGTTCCAGACCAGCGAACGGTCGGAGACCTTCACGTCCTGGAACGAGTCGAAGATCTTGTCCATCTTCTCGCAGCCCTCCTTCAGCGTCTGGCTGGTGCGGAAGACGGCCGCGTCGGCCTGCATGGTGCGCTGCATGCGATCGCGGATGACCGAGGTCGGGGTATCGCCGTTGGCGTGGCGCAGCTTGTCCAGCAGGCCCAGCGCCTTGTCGCAGGCATCGGCCGGCAGCGGCTTGTGCGAAGCGCCCGGCTTGATGGTCTCGGCGCAGCGGTTGGCCACCGCACGACCGAACACCACCAGGTCCAGCAGCGAGTTCGAGCCCAGGCGGTTGGCGCCGTGCACGGACACGCAGGCGGCTTCACCGATGGCGTACAGGCCCGGCACGACCGCATCCGGGTTGTCGCCGACCTTGCGCACGACTTCGCCGTGGTAGTTGGTCGGGATGCCACCCATGTTGTAGTGCACGGTCGGGATGACCGGGATCGGCTGCTTGTGCACGTCGACGCCGGCGAAGATGCGGGCGCTCTCGGCGATGCCGGGCAGCTTCTCGTCGATCACGCCCGGGCCGAGGTGGGTCAGGTCGAGCAGGATGTGGTCCTTGTGCTCGCCGACGCCGCGGCCTTCGCGGATCTCGATGGTCATCGAACGGCTGACCACGTCGCGCGAGGCCAGATCCTTGTAGTGCGGTGCGTAGCGCTCCATGAAGCGCTCGCCGCTGCTGTTGCGCAGGATGCCACCTTCACCGCGGACACCCTCGGTGATCAGGCAGCCGGCGCCGTAGATGCCGGTCGGGTGGAACTGCACGAACTCCATGTCCTGCATGGCGATGCCGGCACGCATGGCCAGGCCGCCACCGTCGCCGGTGCAGGTGTGCGCCGAGGTGGCGCTGAAGTAGGCACGGCCGTAGCCGCCGGTGGCCAGCACCACGCCCTGGGCGCGGAACAGGTGCAGCGTGCCGTCGGACATGTCCAGAGCCAGCACACCGCGGCAGGCGCCTTCGTCGTCGAAGATCAGGTCGAGTGCGAAGTACTCGATCATGAAGCGCGCGTCGTGCTTCAGCGACTGCTGGTACAGGGTGTGCAGCATCGCGTGGCCGGTACGGTCGGCCGCCGCGCAGGTACGCTGCGCCGCCGGGCCTTCGCCGTACTTGGTGGTCATGCCACCGAACGGACGCTGGTAGATCTTGCCTTCGGCGGTACGCGAGAACGGCACGCCGTAGTGTTCGAGCTCGATGATGGCCGGGATGGCCTCACGGCACATGTACTCGATGGCGTCCTGGTCGCCCAGCCAGTCCGAGCCCTTGATGGTGTCGAAGAAGTGGTAACGCCAGTCGTCCTCGCCCATGTTGGCGAGTGCGGCCGAGATACCGCCCTGGGCGGCAACGGTATGCGAACGGGTCGGGAAGACCTTGGTCAGGCACACGGTCTGCAGGCCCTTGGCGGCCAGGCCGAACGTGGCGCGCAGGCCGGCGCCGCCGGCGCCGACCACGACCATGTCGTACTTGTGTTCGGTGATCTTGTAAGCGGACATCTAATCTGGATTCCTGTGTTGGTGCCTGGGCTCAGGCAACGCCGAGGGCGATGCGGCCCACCGCAAACACACTGACGATCATGCCGAGCACGGCGACGAACTTCACCGCGGTCTGCAGCACCAGGGCCAGCAGCGATTCGTGGATGTAGTCTTCCAGCACGACCTGCATGCCGAGCTGCGCGTGCCAGAACATGGCGATCAGCAGGCCGATCAGCGGCACCGCATTCCACGGCTTGGCCACGGCAGCAGCGGCGGTCGCGTAGTCCGAGCCCAGCAGGCTCAGCACGAAGACCAGGAACCAGATGCCCAGCACCACCAGGGCGGCGGCGGTGAGGCGCTGATGCACGAAGTGCTCGGTGCCAGTCTTGGCCGAACCAAGGCCGCGCACGTTCTTCAACGGGGTACGGAACTTGCTCACGCGGCACCTCCGAACATCACATAGGCCCACACCAGCAGGGTGATCACCAGGCTGCCGATGACCGACAGCCAGCTGCTGCGGATGAAGGCGGGGATGCTGAAGCCGATGGCGAAGTCCTGCACCACATGGCGGATGCCATTGCACAGGTGATAGGCGAACGACCATGTCCACGCGAACAGGAACACGCGGCCATACCAGGCCCCGGCATGACCGGTGAAGCAGTTCCAGGATTCGGGCCCCATCATCAGGGCCAGCAGGCCGGCGGCGATGATGAGGGCACCAACAGACAGAAAGACGCCAGTGGCTCGATGCAGGATCGAGGTGGCCATCTGAATCTGCCAGCGATACACCTGAAGGTGCGGGGAAAGTGGGCGTTGTCTGGTCGCCATTCGCTGGGCTCGTTGTCTCGGCTGGGCGGCACGCGGCCGCGTTGGCTCAATGCTGATCAGAAATCGATGCAGCGTCCGTTTTTCTCCCAATCGCCATACCGCACCGGATCAAGTCCGCCGCGGCCGCCGAATTCCTCTGCTTTTTCCTGTTCCACGGGCACGGGTGCCGCGGGGACCAGCGGGGCTTCAGATTCGTCGTCGGGAGTGGGGGTTGTTTGGCCTATCATGTTCGGTCTCGCAACGCACAAATTTTAGACCTCGTTCACGTGCCTGACAACCTGCCCCCTGCTTTCGTCGAATATCCGCGCCTGCCCGGCCACCAGCTGCTGAGCCTGCAGGGCGTGGATGCGGCCGTTTTCGCCCACGCCCAGTTCAGCAGCGATGTCACCGCCCTGCCCCTGCTGCACTGGCAGTGGAGTGCCTGGTTGAGCGCCAAGGGCCGCGCCCTGGCGGTGTTCCAGCTGCTTCGGCTGGCCGAAGACCATGTGATGCTGGTGCTGGCCGACGGCGATGCCGATGCGATTGCGTCGCAACTGCAGCGCTTCGTGTTCCGTCGCAAGGTGAAGGTACTGGTGCGCAACGATCTGGCGGTGGCCGGCGCGTTCACTGCGCCCGAGGCCGCCAGCGGCGCCGCGATTGCGCAGACTGCAGGTGACGGCTGGGAACTGGATCTGGGCAGCGATGCCCTGCCGCGCACCCTGTGCATTGGCGCCGCCGAGGCCTTCCCCGCCGGCAGCGAAGCTGATGAGGCCTCCTTCGCGCTGGCCTGGCGCCAGGCCGACCTGCGCTACGGCCTGCCCCGGCTTGAGGAAAGCCAGCGCGAAGTGTGGACCCCGCAACAGCTGGGCCTGGACCGCCTGAACGGCTACAGCGTCAAGAAGGGCTGCTATCCGGGCCAGGAGATCGTTGCCCGTACCCACTTCCTCGGCAAGGCCAAGCGTGCGGTGCAGCTGCTGCATACCGCGGCACCGGCGCAGGCTGGCGACGGCGTGCAGCAGGATGGCGCTGCACTGGGCACGATTGCCAGCGTGGCCGGCGACCTGGCGCTGGCGGTGCTGCCGCTGGAAGCCAGCGACGCTGATCTGCAGGTGGGCGCAGCGGTGGCGCAGCGCATGCCGTTGCTGGATGGCCTGGCGCGCTGAATCTGAAGGGCTCTCATCCACGCATGACGTGGATCTACTGAACCCTGTTTACTGAACCCGGTGGGGGCGGACCGTTGGTCCGCACGCCTTCGGCGAATGAATGGTAGTGCCGGCCGCTGGCCGGCAACCACGCATGGTTGAAGTTGCCGGCCAGCGGCCGGTACTACCGCTTACAGGCGCTCGCCGGTTTCCGGGTTGAAGAAATGCAGGCCCTGCGGGTGGATCGCCACACGGATGTCCTCGCCCACCGCCGGCAGCGCCTGCGGCGCCACGCGCATGGTCAGCGCGTGCTGGCCACTGCTCAGGTTTACGAAGATCTCGTTGCCGACCGGTTCGATGCCTTCAATGCGTGCGGCAAATGCATGTGCATCATCGGCAATGGCCGGCTGCAGGTGTTCCGGACGCACGCCCACCGCGATCGGCTTCTGCAACCATGCCGGATCGATCGTGGCCTGGCCCAGCGGTGCACGCCACTCGCCGTCGACCACGGTCACGCCACCGGCATCGCCCTGCAGCGTGCCACGCAGCACGTTCATCGCCGGGCTGCCGAGGAAACCGGCCACGAACAGATTGGCCGGGCGGTCGTACAGCGCCATCGGCGTATCGATCTGCTGGATGATGCCGTCCTTCAGCACCACGATGCGCTGGCCCAGGGTCATCGCTTCGACCTGGTCGTGCGTCACGTAGATCATGGTGGTGCCCAGCTTGCGATGCAGCTGCGCGATCTCGGTACGCACGCTGTGGCGCAGCTTGGCGTCGAGGTTGGACAGCGGCTCGTCCAGAAGGAACACCGCAGGCTCGCGCACCAGGGCACGGCCCAGCGCAACGCGCTGGCGCTGGCCGCCGGACATCGCCTTGGGCAGCTTGTCCATCATCTCGGTCAGGCCCAGGGTCTGCGCCGCCTCGGCGATGCGCTTGTCGATCGTCGCCTTGTCATGGCCGCGCAGCTTCAGACCGAAGGCCAGGTTCTCGGCCACGGTCATGTGCGGGTACAGCGCGTAGCTCTGGAACACCATGGCGATGTCGCGATCCTTCGGCGCCACGTCGTTGACCACGCGATCACCGATGGTCAGCGTGCCACCGCTGATCTCTTCCAGGCCGGCCACCATCCGCAGCAGGGTCGACTTGCCACAGCCGGACGGTCCGACCAGCACCATCAGTTCGCCATCGGCGACCTCGAAGCTGGCGTCCTTCACCGCGACCTGGCCGTTGTCATAGACCTTGCGCACACCCTGCAACTGCACTTTTGCCATATCACCTAATCCGGTCCGCCCGAAGCCGGGCTGTCTTTTGGGACTGCCTCGGCCCTCCCGATGGCAGTGATGATTGCGCGCCTGCCGCATGACGGCGAGCACTGCAATCGAATACAGTTGCCCATTCTGCCATGTAAACGTTTTCACGTGGCACTATCCGATGATCGGTGCGCACCGATCTGCGTCGGCGGTTGAACGAAGGTTCCGCCGAGGTAGTGGTTTCGAATGGAACGGTCTTCCGCCACCCCGGAGATCGCCCCTGACGAACCTCGGACAGGCAGTTGCGCGGATGTCCCCCGAACCCAGCCATGAAGCGATTGACAACGATGTCACCCGGATCTGAAACTCGAGCGATGCACGACACCCTCTTCCTGTTCGGTGCCACAGGTGATCTGGCCCAGCGCTACCTGTTCCCTTCGCTGCTTCGCCTGCTTGGCGACGGCCTGCTGCCGGAGGACTTCCGCATCCGCGCACTGGCGTTGTCCGGGCATGACACCGAAGCCTTCCATGACATCCTGCGGCCGCGCCTGCAGCAGGCCATGCCGATGGCCAGCCAGGACGACATCAGCGCCCTGCTGCGCCGCATCGACTACCGTTCGGTGGACCTGCGCGACGTCGACTCGGTTGCCGCCGCGGTCTCCGACCTGGTGCACCGCAAGTGCGTCAGCTACCTCGCCATCCCGCCGGGCCTGTACATCTCCACCTGCGAAGGCCTGGCCAAGGGCGGCGCGCTCGCCGCACCGGCACGCCTGATGCTGGAGAAGCCGATCGGCAGCGACAGCGAGAGCGCCGAGGAAATCATCAGCACCATCGGCCAGTGGATCGACGAGGACCGCGTGTTCCGCCTCGACCATTACCTGGGCAAGGCGGCGGTGCAGAACCTCATCGCGCTGCGCTTCGGCAACACGCTGCTGGAAGCGGTGTGGAACCGCAACTACATCGAATCGGTACACATCCTGGTGGCCGAGAGCGAAGGCGTGGATGGCCGCGACGCCTACTACGCCCGCTCCGGCGCCCTGCGCGACATGGTGCAGAGCCACATCCTGCAGCTGCTGTGCATGGTGGCGATGGAGCCGCCGGCCTCGCTGGAAGCCGACCGCATCCGCGACGAGAAGGTCAAGGTGCTGCGCGCCCTGCGCCCGCTCGATGCCAAGCACGCCGCGCGTGACAGCATCCGTGGCCGTTACACCGCCGGCACCATCAACGGCCAGCCGGCGCAGGCCTACCAGCCGCCGGAAGGCAGCGACGTGGAAACCTTCGCCGGTGTCACCGCGCACATCGACAACTGGCGCTGGAGCGGCGTGCCGTTCCACCTGGTCACCGGCAAGCGCCTGCCCGAGCGCACCACCCGCGTGGTGGTCACGCTGAAGCCGGTCACCCACTGGCTGTTCGAGCGCCCGCAGCGTGCGCAGGCCGCACCGAACCGCCTGGTGTTCCAGCTGCAGCCGCAGGAAAACATCGAGCTGGGCCTGATGAGCAGCCTGGCGGGCCCGGAATGGGGCGCGCTGGAACTGCATCCGCTGGAACTGGAGCTGTCGGTGCCGACCGGCCTGCACCGCCGCATCGCTTACGAACGCCTGTTCCTGGATGCCTTCAACGGCAACCACACGCTGTTCGTGCGCGACGACGAAGTGCGTGCCGCCTGGGCGTGGATCGACAGCGTCGCCGACGCCTGGAAGGACGCCAAGCTGCCGCTGGAGCCCTACCCCGCTGGCCAGTGGGGTCCGGCCAACGCGGGCGAGTTCCTGCCGCAGGGCGTGGATGCGCCGGACAGCGGAGCGTCGGCATGAGTGCCAGCTCGCAGCCGGTGCTGGTCGCCGACATCGGTGGCACCAACGCCCGCTTCGCCCTGGCCGACACCTCGCAGGACGCGCCACTGCAGAAGGACAGCATCCGTGAGTACGCGGTGGCGGAGTTCCCGTCGCTGGGTGATGCCGCGCGCCACCATCTGGAACAGATCGGCGCCACGGCCAGCCGCGGCGTGTTCGCAGTGGCCGGTCGCGTGGATGGTGACGAAGCACGCATCACCAACCATCCCTGGGTGATCTCGCGCAGCCGCACCGCAGCCATGCTCGGTTTCGACGAACTGCACCTGATCAACGACTTCGCCGCACAGGCGATGGCGATTTCGCTACTGCAGCCCGAGGACGTGGTCCAGGTCGGTGGTGCCGCCTGGGTCCCGGGCAAGCCGGGCCAGCCGCGCAACTACGCGGTGATCGGCCCCGGTACCGGCCTGGGTGTCGGTGGCCTGATCCTGCGTCACGGCCGCTGCTATCCGCTGGAAACAGAGGGCGGCCATGTCAGCTTCCCGCCGGGGACCCCGGAGGAGATCCGCATCCTGGAGATCCTGTCCGAGCAGTTCGGTCGCGTCTCCAACGAGCGCCTGATCTGCGGCCCTGGCCTGGTCAACATCCATCGCGCCGTGTGCGAGATGGCCGGCATCGATCCGGGCCAGCTGCAGCCGGTGGACGTGACCGCCCGCGCCCTGCACGGTGACCCGCAGGCGATGCGCACCGTCGATGTGTTCTGCGCCGTGTTCGGCGCCATCGCCGGTGACCTGGTGCTGACCCAGGGCGCCTGGGACGGCGTGTTCCTGACCGGCGGGCTGACCCCGAAGATGCTCGATTCGCTGCAGCACTCCGGGTTCCGCCAGCGCTTCGAACACAAGGGCCGCTTCTCCTCGATCATGGCGCGGGTTCCTTCGTTGGCCGTGATGCACCCCCACGCCGGACTGCTGGGCGCCGCCGCCTATGCCGCCGACGCCGAACGTGACACACCTGGAGTTGCCGCATGAGCCCCACCACCTTCCACGACGACCGCATCGAGTTCATCCAGCACGGCGATGCCGATGGCTGGATCGAGGCGGTGGCCGCCGAGATGGCGCAGACCCTCACCCACGACATCGACGAAGTGGGCCGCGCCCGCATCCTGTTGTCTGGCGGCACCACGCCGGCACCGGTCTACCAGGCGCTGGCCGAACTGGACGTGCACTGGGACCGCGTGGAAGTGAGCCTGGCCGACGAGCGCTGGCTGTCGCCGCAGGATCGCGACAGCAATGCCTGGCTGGTGCGCGAGAATCTGCTCAAGCGCGCCGAAGGTGCGCATTTCGATCCGCTGGTGCGCATCGGCAAGCCGATGCCGGAATGCGTATACACCGCCAACCTGCAGGCGCAGCACAGCCAACCGCCGAGCCTGGTGGCGCTGGGTATGGGCAACGACGGCCACACCGCCTCGTTGTTCCCCGGCTCGAAGGACCTGGCCCGTGCACTGGAAAGCACCCTGCCCTATGCCGCGCTGGACGCTACCGGCTGCGCGGGTGCCAACCAGTGGCCGCTGCGCATCACGCTGACCCCGCACGGCCTGCGCCAGTGCCGCCAGCGCCTGCTGCTGCTGCGTGGCAAGCAGAAGCTGCAGGTGCTGCGCCAGGCGCTGGACAGCAACGACGCCCAGCAGTACCCGATCCTCAACGCGATCAACCTGGACGGCGCGCGCCTGCGTGTCCACTGGGCTGATTGATGTCGGCGGCGGCGCCGCGCCGCCGCTTGCCTCTCGCCACCACGAACGCCGGTAGCCAATGAGCCTCCATCCGCAACTGCAAGCCATCACTGAGCGTGTCATCCGCCGCAGCGCCGCCTCGCGTGCCGCCTATCTGGCCGCGATCGACGCCTCCCTGCGTGAGGGCCCGTTCCGCAGCCGCCTGAGCTGCGGCAACCTCGCCCACGGGTTCGCCGCCTGCGGCGGTACCGACAAGAGCCGCCTGCGCGGCGGCGTGACGCCGAACCTCGGCATCATCACCGCCTACAACGACATGCTCTCGGCGCACCAGCCGTTCGAGACCTATCCGGAGCAGATCCGCGAGATCGCTCGCGAACTGGGCGCCACCGCACAGGTGGCCGGCGGCGTGCCGGCGATGTGCGACGGCGTCACCCAGGGCCGCGGCGGCATGGAACTGTCACTGTTCTCGCGCGATGTGATCGCGCAGGCCACCGCGATCGGGCTCAGCCACGACATGTTCGACACCACCGTCTACCTCGGTGTCTGCGACAAGATCGTACCGGGCCTGCTGATCGGTGCGCTGGCGTTCGGCCACCTGCCGGCGGTATTCGTGCCGGCCGGCCCGATGACCCCGGGCATCCCGAACAAGCAGAAGGCCGAAGTGCGCGAGCGCTATGCCGCTGGCGAAGCCACCCGCGAAGAACTGCTGGAAGCCGAATCCGCGTCGTACCACGGTGCGGGCACCTGCACCTTCTACGGCACCGCCAACTCGAACCAGGTGCTGCTGGAAGCGATGGGCGTGCAGCTGCCGGGCGCATCGTTCGTCAATCCGGGCACGCCGCTGCGCGATGCGCTGACCCGCGAAGCCACCGAGCGCGCGCTCGACATCACCGCACTGGGCGACGACTTCCGTCCGCTCGGCCGGATCATCGACGAGCGAGCGATCATCAACGCGGTCATCGCGCTGATGGCCACCGGCGGTTCGACCAACCACACCATCCACTGGATCGCGGTGGCGCGCGCAGCCGGCATCGTGCTGACCTGGGACGACTTCGACGAACTGTCGCAGCTGATTCCGCTGCTGGCCCGCGTCTACCCGAACGGCGAAGCCGATGTAAACCGCTTCGCTGCAGCAGGCGGCCCGGCCTTCGTGTTCGGCGAACTGATCAAGGCCGGCCTGATGCACGGCGACCTGGTCAGCGTGGCGCGCGGCGGCATGGCCGACTATGCGCGCGAGCCGCAGCTGCGCGATGGTCAGCTGGTCTATCTGCCGGGCCTGGAACGCAGCGCCGATGACGAAGTGGTGCGTGGCGTCGACAATCCGTTCGAACACCAGGGCGGCCTGCGCCTGCTGCGCGGCAACCTCGGCAAGTCGCTGATCAAGCTGTCGGCGGTGAAGCCGCAATACCGCACGATCGAGGCACCGGCGGTGGTGGTCGATGCGCCGCAGGTGTTGAACAAGCTGCATGCCGGCGGCCTGTTGCCCGAGCATTTCGTGGCGGTGGTGCGTTACCAGGGCCCGCGTGCGAACGGCATGCCGGAACTGCATTCGCTGGCGCCGCTGCTGGGCCTGCTGCAGAACCAGGGCCGGCGCGTGGCGCTGGTCACCGACGGCCGCCTGTCCGGCGCCTCGGGCAAGATTCCGGCCGCGATCCATGTGACGCCGGAAGCGGCGCGCGGTGGTCCGCTGGCCAAGGTCCGCGAGGGCGACATGATCCGCCTCGATGGCGAGGCCGGCACGCTGGAAGTGCTGGTGGACGCGGCCGAATGGGCTGCGCGTCCGCTGGCGCCGAACACTGCGCCTGCCGCGCATGACCTGGGCCGCAACCTGTTCGCGATCAACCGTCGTGTGGTGGGTCCGGCCGACCAGGGGGCGATTTCGATTTCGTGCGGGCCGGCGGCGGCTGATGGTGGGCCGTGGGACTACGATGCGGAGTATGAGCTGGGGCACGATGCGGCGGCTGCGGCGGCGCCGCATGAGGCGAAAGACGCCTGAAGCGAAAAGCCGCGGCAGGCTTCCCGGCTTGGGCGCTCTACTGCCCTTGGACAATTCCCGGCGCGTCATTTGCGCTGCGGCCACTGGAGGTGCTGGTGTCGCTGGCGCTGCTGCTCGGCCTGGGCTGGTGGGGCGGCGGTTGGAGCG
>NZ_JAWIRS010000018.1:57097-72987 GCF_036320005.1 Stenotrophomonas sp. SMYL11 | reverse complement strand
TGGGCAGTAGAGCGCCCTGGCCGGGACACGCCGTAAACCCATCCATGGGGGCTCGATCGCGGCATCCATGCCGCTCACGGTCCCGGCCAGGGCGCTCTACTGCCCTTGGACAATTCCCGGCGCGTCATTTGCGCTGCGGCCACTGAATCAAGAAGAGCAAAGGCAAGGGCAAAAGCATGGGTATCGAACAACATCAGGTGAAGGCGGCGGAGCTGTTGCGTGCGGCGGGCATCCTGCCGGTGGTGACGATTCATACGCTGGACCAGGCACGTGCAGTCAGTGCGGCGCTGCTGGAAGGTGGCCTGCCGGCGATCGAGCTGACGCTGCGTACGCCGGTGGCGATGGAAGCGCTGGCGATGCTCAAGCGTGAGCTGCCGGATGTGGTGGTGGGCGCCGGTACGGTGCTGACCGTGGAGCAGATGCAGCAGTCGATCGATGCGGGCGCGGACTTCCTGGTGACCCCGGGTACGCCGCCGGCGCTGGCTGATGCCCTGGCCGCAGCGCCGCTGCCGGTGGTGCCGGGTGCGGCGACGCCAACCGAGCTGCTGTCGCTGTATGCGCGCGGCTTCCGCGTGTGCAAGCTGTTCCCGGCCACCGCCGTGGGCGGGCTGGCGATGATCAAGGGACTTGCAGGGCCGGTGGCGGACCTGAAGCTGTGCCCGACCGGTGGCATCACCGAAAACACCGCCGCCGAATACCTCGAGCAGAAGAACGTGGTCTGCATCGGCGGTTCGTGGATGGTACCGGGCAACTGGATCGCCAACGGCGAATGGGACAAGGTGCGCGCCAGCGCCGCCGACGCCGCCAAGATCATCAAGCGCGTGCGCGGCCACTGAGCCGACGCGGGTGTAGAGCCGAGCCCACGCTCGGCTCCGCGCCAGCGGAACGGAAAGCAGCCGAGCATGGGCTCGGCTCTACAGAACCATCATCCAGAGCGCGCGCAGCGCGCGACCCGCTCTCGCTTTTCCCTTCTTCTTTCCGCGGTGGACGCGCACGGAACCTGTCCGTGGCCGGGCGGATGGGTTGTGCAGGGGCGTGAGCCGCATGGATGCGGCGACCGACCTTACATGGACGTACTTGCAGCGCCCCCTGCACAGCGCATCCGCCCGGCCATCCCCCAGAATCCAACCGCACTCCACCGCGAGGGGCTCAGCCGTTGGCCGAATCCCTCACAACGGCCGTGCCGGATCCACCAGCCCGTACTGGCTGGCCATCCGCGCCAGCGCGATGTTGTCGTGGATTCCCATCTTCTCGAACAAGCGCGCCTTGTGCGTGTTCACCGTCTTCGCACTCAGGCTCAACCGCCGCGCGATGTCTTCCTGGCGCAGGCCCTGGGTCAGCAGCAACGCCACCTCCAGCTCGCGCGGCGACAGGCTGTCGAACGGCGAACCGTTGCCTTCCACCGTCGACAGGGCCAGATTCTGCGCGATGCTGGTGCCCAGGTAACGGCGGCCACCGGCCACGTCACGCACCGCGCGCAACAGCTCCTGCGCATCGCAGCCCTTGCCGATGTAACCGGCGGCGCCAGCCTCGAGCAGCCGCTTCGGCAGCGGGCCATCTTCCAGCACCGACACGATCACCACGCCGGTATTGCGGTGGCTGCGCACGATGCGCTCGGTCACTTCCATGCCGCTCACACCCGGCAGGTGCAGGTCACACAGCACCACATCGGGCAGCAGCTGGCGGACTTCACGCAGCGCGTCTTCGCCGGTCTCGGCTTCGCCCACCACTTCGATGTCGGTTTCCCCCGACAGAATCATCTTCATCCCGGTGCGGACCAGCGCGTGGTCATCCACCAGGTAGACTCGAATCGTCATTCACGTACCTCTTCGAATGCGGCCATTGCAGGTCAAGCTAGGCAGGGTGCCGATACCCTGCAAGCGCGTCTGGAATGCGGCGGCGGCGATCTGCCTTGCGCATCACAGTACGGCGCGTTGTGCTTGCCCCCTGTCTTGCAGAACCTGCTGCAACGAAACAACTGATCTATCACGTAGACGTCCCTCAACGGCCATCCACGTCAAACCCCCTGTGATGATGCTTCGCTGGCCTTCGCTGGCGGCGAGCCGTGACGTCGCCATGGGTGCCGGCGACTGAACATGACCAGATAGCACCCTACCACCCAAACCAGCGCGGCACACCATCCGGCCAGGATATCGGAGGGGTAATGCACCCCCAGGTAGACCCGGGACACGCTGACCAGCAGGCTGAATGCCGGTGCCAGCAGCAGCACCGGCCAGCGCCAGCGGGTGTTCCAGGCCAGCAGTACCAGGGTCACCGCCAGGGTCATCGAGCCCATCGCATGGCCGCTGGGGAAGCTGAACGTCGATTCCGGCGCGATCGATTCCCACAGGCTCGGCCGCTGGCGCTGGAAGAAGTGCTTGCTGCCCATGTTCAGCAGCGCCGAGCCGACGAAGCTGACCGCCACGAAGGTGGCCTCACGCCAACGCCGGTAGCCCAGCAGCACGCCGATGATCAGCAGGTCGGCCGGGATCAGGAACCACTCGTAGCCCAGTTTCGAGATGAGCACGAAGAAGCGGTCCAGCCACGGCGAATGCAGGCCATGCATCTGCCACAGCAGCGGCGCGTCGAAATGGAACGATTCAAACTCGTGCACTTCGTCCGCCAGGGCGACAAAGCCTGCCAGCGGCAGCAGTACGCCACCGAACAACAGGACCAGGCGCCAGGCGTTGCGCGCCATCCAGTGGCGGAAGCCGGAGGCGGACTCCGGTGCAGCGAGGATCGCAGGCTTATCCGGCGCTTCGGACATACTTGTGTTCGACGTAATCGTCGATCAGGGCGACGAATTCCTGGGCGATGTTGTCGCCACGCAGGGTCACCTTCTTCTCGCCATCGACGAACACGGGCGCAGCCGGGGTTTCACCGGTGCCCGGCAGCGAGATGCCGATGTTGGCATGGCGCGACTCACCTGGCCCGTTGACGATGCAGCCCATCACCGCCAGGGTCATGTTCTCCGCACCCGGGTGGTGGATCTTCCACAGCGGCATCTTCTCGCGCACGTGGTTCTGTACCACCTTGGCAAGCTCCTGGAAGAACTCGGAGGTGGTGCGGCCGCAGCCTGGGCAGGCGGTGACCAGCGGCGTGAAGGCGCGCTGGCCGGTGGTCTGCAGCAGCTCCTGGGCGACGATCACTTCCTGCGTACGCGACTGGCCCGGTTCCGGGGTCAGCGAGATGCGGATGGTGTCACCGATGCCCTCCTGCAGCAGCACACTGAGCGCCGCGGACGAGGCGACGATGCCCTTGCTGCCGATACCGGCCTCGGTCAGGCCCAGGTGCAGGGCGAAATCCGAGCGCTGGGCCAGGTCCCGGTACACCGCGATCAGCTCCTGCACGCCACTGACCTTGGCCGACAGTACGATGCGGTCGCGCGGCAGGCCGAGCTCCACCGCCTGCTCTGCCGAATCCAGCGCCGAGCGGATCAGCGCCTCGCGCAGCACGCGGCCGGCGTCCCAGGGCTGCTCACGCAGGTTGTTCTCGTCCATCAGCTTCGCCGCCAGTGCCTGGTCCAGCGAGCCCCAGTTGGCGCCGATGCGCACCGGCTTGTTGTAGCGGATCGCGAACTCGATCAACTGGGCGAACTGCAGGTCCTTCTTCTTGCCGAAGCCGACGTTGCCCGGGTTGATGCGGTACTTGGCCAGCGCTTCGGCACACGCCGGTTCGGCGGTCAGCAGCTGATGGCCGTTGTAATGGAAGTCACCGATCAGCGGCACGTCGATGCCCATCATCGCAAGCTTGTCGACAATGCGCGGGATCGCCGCAGCGGCTTCCACGGTGTTGACGGTCAGCCGCACCATTTCCGAACCCGCACGCCACAACTCGGCCACCTGCTTCACGCTGGAGGCCACGTCGGAGGTATCGGTGTTGGTCATCGACTGCACCACGACCGGCTTGCCTCCGCCTACGGTGACCCCGCCGATCTGGACGGCATGGGTCTGGCGGCGGGGCCAGGCAGTGGCATCGGAAGGGGGCGTCGGGCGGGTAACGGCGTCGTGCATGGGCGCATTCTAACGCCCGCCTCCGCATTCCGGGTCACTCGCATTCAGCCGGCGGCACGGGTGCGGCCGATTGTCGCAGGCACGGTCACGCGTGAACGCATACGATGAGCGTGAATGACCGGTCCCGACGCCCCGTTTCTCCGAACCCTGTGCAGCCTGCGCTGGCTTGCCGTAGGTGGCCAGGCCGCCACCATCCTGGTTGCCACCTGGGTGCTGGGCCTGCCGTTGCCGCAGCTGCCGTTGTGGGCGGGCGTGGCGGTACTGACCCTGTTCAACATCTACACCCAGCTGCGCCCGGAGGCGGCCGACACCGCGCCACTGACCGCATTCGGCCACATTCTGGTGGACGTGATCATCCTGACCTGGATGGTGGGCTGGAGTGGCGGCATGGCCAACCCGTTCAGCTCGCTGTTCCTGATCCTGATCGCGCTCGCCGCGTTCGCCCTGCCCCTGCGCTGGGCACTGGCGGTCGCGCTGGCCTGCCTGCTCGGCTACGCCGCCAGCGGCATCTTCGGCCAGTCGCTGCCGGATGGCTATTTCCGCGCCCAGGACCTCAACCGCTGGGGCGTGGTCGCCAATTTCCTGATTTCCGCAGCGGTCGTGCTGACCTTCTCCACCCGCCTGGCACTGGCGCTGCGCCAGCGCGAACTTGAACTGTCGGCCCTGCGCGAACGCTTCGCCCGCAACGAGGGCATCGTCGCCCTGGCCACCCATGCCGCCTCGGTGGCGCATGAACTGAATACGCCGCTGGCGACCATGACCCTGCTCGCCGATGACGTGGCCGAGCGCAGCGAAGAGCCGGAAGTGCGCGAGGACATGGAAACCCTGCGCGAGCTGCTGGTGCAGTGCCGCGAGCGCGTGCTGGCGCTGGCCGCACCGGCCTCGGCCGATGCACCGGGTCGCAGCCACTCCAGCGCCCAGCAGGTACTGGAACAGTGGCGCCTGGTGCGGCCGACCATCGACCTGCATCGCAATGACGATGCGCCGCTGCGGCTGCCACTCGACCCGGGCGTGGGCCATCTTTTGATGGTCCTGCTCAACAATGCCGCCGATGCCGGCGAACAGGCCGGCCGGCCGCGCGTGGACCTGGACCTGCGCATCGAAGGCGACGACCTGATCGGCGAAGTCCGCGACTACGGCCACGGCTTCGACGCGCGTGCCGCGGTGCTCCCGGGCAAGCTGTTCGGCAGCAGCAAAAGCGAGGGCATGGGCGTCGGCCTGGCCCTGTCCCATGCCACCATCGAACGCCTCGACGGCGAGATGTGGATGCGCCCGGCCCAGGGGGCCGGCAGCCGCGTCGGCTTCCGCCTGCCGCTGGCCCCACGCGAGGACACCCCATGAGCCTTCACCACTCCACTCTCGGCCTGCTGGTCGACGACGACGAGCTGTACCTGCGTACCCTGCAGCGCAGCCTGGCCCGCAAGGGGCTTGAAACGCAGACCGCACAGGATGCTGCCAGTGCACTGGCACTGGCCCGCCAGCATCCGCCGGCGTTCGCGCTGATCGACCTGAAGCTGGGCAGCGATTCCGGCCTGGCGCTGATCCAACCATTGCGTGCCCTGCGCGCGGACATGCGGATCCTGCTGGTGACCGGCTACGCCAGCATCGCCACCGCGGTGGAGGCGATCAAGCTCGGTGCCGACGACTACCTGCCGAAGCCGGCCACGGTGCCGATGATCCTGCGCGCCCTCGGCGAGGAAGACGACGGCCCGGCCGACGATGGCGAAATGGAAGTGCCTGATGCGATGACGCCGATCAGCCGCCTGCAGTGGGAACACATCCAGCAGGCGATGCACGAGACCGGCGGCAACGTGTCCGCGGCAGCGCGCCTGCTCGGCATGCACCGTCGTTCGCTGCAGCGCAAGCTGGCAAAGCGGCCAAGCCCGGAACGCGATCCCAGCCGCTGATCGCGACCGGACCCGTCCGGCTCAGACCTCGGCCAGCGCCGGTCGGTCCTGCGCGGCACTGGAACGCGATGCTGGGGCATCGACCCGCGCCGCCGCCGTCTCCTGCAGCAACGGCGACGGCAGCGCGCAGGCCGGATGCATGCGCAGGAAGCCATAGATCGCCCCTGCCAGGCCGATCATCAGGCCCGGAGTAAAGGCCGCGCGGGTCAGTCCGCCGACCATGCCCTGGTGCTCCTCGATCGAAGAAACGATCTCGATGGCGGCCTCGTCCTGCGGATAGGGACACCCCTCCGGATCCAACGCAGCCGCCAGCACCAGCAGCTCCCGGGTGGACACATCGCCATGGCACAGGGTGTGGCTGAACCCCCATTTGCCGCGCGCGTCGGCCACAGCCCGCCGCATGTCACGCAACTGCGCGGGATCGCCGGTGCGGGCATACAGATCCGCTGCCGCCAGACCGATGCCGACGCTGCCATGGCACCAGGTCGGGAAGTTCTTCTGCCCGTCCTGCAGGTGGATATCGCGCCAGCGCCCGGTATGCGGCTCGAACAGCGCCGCCTGGAACGCAAACGCTCCTTCGGCCAACTGCCGCCAGGCGGCCCGCTCGGGCACGCTGCCGGCATCCGAACGCGCCAGCCGTGCCAGCGCCCAGCCCATGCCCATCGCGCCGTGGCCAAAGCCACCAATCGGCTCGCGGAACTGTGGCGTCGGCCAGCGTGCGCCGTCGGCATCGACGATCGCCGCTTCCTGCATGCGGCGCCCGGCCGCAGCCGCCAACTCCAGCCAGCGCGATCTGCCGGTGGCCTCGGCCAGCGCCAGCAACGGCAGGATCATGCCGGACACGCCATCAATCAGTTCGAACTTTACCGGCCCCTGGAAACCACGACGTTCCACTCCTTCCGCACAGCGCTCGGCCAGCGCAAGCAGTGCCGGGCGCTGCAGCAGATCATGCAATGCCAGCAGGGTCCAGATCTGCGAGCCCGTGCCGACGAATCCACCATCGATCCCGGCGGGATGGCGCTCGCACATGGTCTGGAACACCGCAATGGCGCCTTCGATGGCCGGATCCAGCCCAGCCACCGGATCGGCGCGGCCCTGCTCCACTTCCCGGCGGTAGGCCGCCAGTGCGAACGCAATGCCTCCCAGCCCGAAGTACAGGTCGGGCTGCACCGGCTGGACGGTCCACCCGGTACGCGTCACCTCGGGCGTGATCCAGGTCATCGAACCGTCTTCGCCGTGCACCGCCAGCCGCAGCAGGCTCTCCACCGCGCGCGCGGCCAGCGTGCGACGGCGTGCATCCAGGTCGTCCGCACGCGGATGCTGTGCGGCATAGCTGTAGCCGGACCGAGCCTCGGCGCGGGCCAGCGCATGCTGGTTCAGGTCGGTGGCCACCAACGTGCTGCGGATGGTCACGTCTTCGAGGTCGATGCGCATCGCACGCCAGTTGTCGGCGATGGAGCGGATGCGGGTCGCGTCCAGCTGCGAAGTGAAGATCGGAATGTCACCGTGGCGCAGGTCGTCCACTTCTCCACGTACGGTTTCCAGGTCCGATGGCGCAGCCGGTGACACCGCTGCATTGCGCACCAGCAGATCGATCGCGCGTTCAACCGCCTGGGCTTCCTTGTGCAGCGAGGCTGGATGCCAGAGCATCCGCCCGAGCTCGGCGTAGGCCATTGTCGGCCGCCGCACATCCCGCACCTGGCAGCCCTCGAAAGCCGCCAGGAGTGGCATCAGTTCGCCCTTCGCATCGAGCGCGCGCAGGCGCCCACTGGCGTCGATGAAGCCCTCGCTGATGTGATCCCAGTACAACGAAACGTCCGGCTGTGGACTGGGGTGGTTCTGTGCGATGGCGACTTCGGCCTCGACCATGCCCAAGCGGGCCGGTTCCGTCCCGTCCTCGACAATCACCGGCACCTGCACCCGCGGCTGCTCGCCCGGCAGTGCGCCAGCTGCGGACAGATCCACGCCTTCCATGCCCAGGCCGGCAGTACGGAACGGCACGATTCCGGTACGCAGCACTGAATTACGCATCAGCTTGACGGCGGTGTCGTACGCATCGCCAAGCCCTGATGACTCGATGTCGATTACCCGGGAGAACACGCTTTCGGCGTCGACCACAACCGGCACCGGCCCGACCGCGATCAGATTCTCCAGATGGATGTCGGTGCCACCGACCAGGCGCAGGATTGCCAGCCAATGGCCAAGACCGCGGTAGTAGGTACGCAGTTCAAGATCATCGGCACAGTAGCGGTGCGCGGCGAAGGCGGCCCAGCCGTGGCTGCCACGATCAACTACCTTCGGCACGCATACACGGTCAGGGCCGTCACCGAAGACCGTGGACAACAGGCCATCAAGCGTCGCATCGATGCGCAATGAGCGTGGCTTGTACATCACCGTGCCGCCATCGAACTGCAGCCGTGCCACGGTCCGGCCGCCACCATGCAGGTCACCCCGTCCCAATGCAACGGCATGCAGCGTGCCCGCCGGCGCACCCAGCAACTCTGCCAGCGCCGCACGATCGCTGCCGATGCGAACAGCGAGCTCCACCACTGCCGCACATTGTCCTTCGAGCATGCGCGTCAGGCGCGGCAGCAGCACCGGATAGCGTCGCTGCAGATGCGTGCGGAAGCACTCGCTGGTGGCCAGGGCAACGAATTCGTCCAGCACCCAAGCGCTGTCAAGCGGGCTGATGTCACCGCTGCGCGCAGCGGCGTGCAGTTCCAGCAGCAGCACGCGGTTGAGTTTGAGCTGGGCATGCTCACGCAGTGCCGCATCGCCCCGTGCATGCAGCAGATCGCGCTCGCCAGGCTGCAGTGCAATGGCGGGATCATGCAGGCCGGCAACCAGCGCAGCGCGCGCCTGGGCAAGGAAATGTTCGGTGATGCGCGCAAACGCGGCCGCAGCCGGAGAAGCGGTCATTACGCCCCCTGCGAGATATCGGGAAGTCTGTTCCAGTCGCCGGCACGCAGCTGCATGCCTCTGCGTGCCGGCTCGGGTTACATCAGCAACACAGGCAGTGGTTGATCACCGATACCGTGGTGGTGCACTCGTTGGTGCCCCCGGTGATCATGGTGTCCGAAGCTCCGGTGAGGGCCGCTTCGGTGGCTGCCGCACCGTAGATGAACAGCGAACCCGCAGGGTTGGCACACCCATCCACATCGTCCGAGCCATTGAGCCAGCCGGACACAACATCGTCGTTCAGATCCATTCGCAATCTCCTGTCATTCACAACATGAGGCGTTGAGGACATGGATCGATTCCACGTCCCTTCGGATACGGCCAGTCCCTGGCATCAACATCATGCTGCGAGCGATACTGGATGACAGGTACAGCCGCCCGTGCACACTGCATTGGCACGCGATGCACAGTCAAGCTGCGCTGCGGCAGGCACGCGGATGCGCTGCATGCGCAGCACGGAAACGACACGGAATGCGTGGCCGCGCGGACATTCATGCACGACCGGATCGAACGCAACGGGAAAGGCATGGGATGGCCGGCCGGCGCCGGCACATCCGCAGGCCGGGTCAGCCCTTCAGCTGCGCCAGGATCTCGCGGGTCATCGGATCGGCAATCGCCACATCCTCACCCTGCAGCGCCGGCAACAGGCCACTGGCCAGCTGCTTGCCAAGCTCGACACCGAACTGGTCGAAGGCATTGATGTTCCAGATCACCGACTGCACGTACACGGCGTGTTCGTACATGGCGATCAGTGCGCCCAGCGCCTGCGGGGTCAGCGCGTCGAGCAGGATCAGCGTGCTCGGGCGGCCGCCCGGGTAATCACGGTGCGGGTCGTCGCTGCTCTGGCCATTGGCCAGTGCTTCAGTCTGCGCCAGCAGATTGGCCAGCAGGGCCTGGTGATTGATCGTGTAGGGATCGTCGTTATGCACGCAGCCGATGAAATCTGCCGGAACGATGCTGGTGCCCTGGTGCAGTGCCTGGAAGAAGCTGTGCTGCACATCGGTGCCCGCGCCGCCCCACCACACCGGTACGGTGTCGGTGGTGACCGGCTGGCCGTCGCGCTGCACGCGCTTGCCCAGGCTTTCCATCACCAGCTGCTGCAGGTAGGCCGGCAGCAGCGCCAGACGCTGGTCGTAGGTCATCACCGCGTGCGTGGCATGGCCCAGCAGGTTGCGGTTCCAGATGTCGGTCAGCCCGTGCAGCACCGGCAGGTTGCGCTCCAGCGGTGCATCCAGCGCATGCGCATCCATCTGCGCCGCGCCTTCCAGCAACTGTTCAAAGCGCTCGAAGCCGATTGCCAGCGCGATCGGGAAACCGACGGCCGACCACAGCGAATAACGGCCACCGACCCAGTCCCACATCGGCAGTACGCGATCGGCGGCGATGGCGAAGGCCTTGGCGGCGCGTTCCGGATTGGCGCTGACCGCATACAGGCGCTCGCTGCCGCCCAACCAGTCGTGCAGGATCTGGCCGTTGAGCAGGGTTTCCTGCGTACCGAAGGTCTTGGAGATGAGGATGCCGGCGGTCTTCGCCGGATCCAGCGTGGCCAGTGTGCGCTGCATGGCGGCGCCGTCCACGTTCGATACGAAATGCACGCGCAGGCGCGCACCGGTGACCGGGCGCAACGCATCGGCGACCAGGCGCGGACCGAGATCGGAACCACCGATGCCGACGCTGACCACGTCAGTGACGCCGCTGTCTTCCAGCGCACGCACCAGCACGCCCATGCGCTGGCGGATCCCACGCGCGGTGGCATAGGCCTCGGCTGCAACCGGCGCATCGACCACGTCGCCGCGCAGCGCGGTATGCAGCGCTGCGCGACCTTCGGTCAGGTTGACCTGCTCGCCACGGAACAGGCGGGTGATGGCGCCACCGACATCACGCTCGGCAGCCAGCGCCAGCAACGCCTGCAGCGCCGCGGCATCGTATTTCTGCCGCGCGAAGTTGACGTACAACGGACCGACCCGCAGCGCCAGATCCTGCACGCGGCCGGGTTCGGCGGCGAGCAGGCTGGGAATGCTTGCGCCCTTCAGGCGCTGGGCGTGGGAGTGCAGCGAGTCGAATCCGTTGTTCGTTGTCATGCGGCCTGGGTCGGGATCGTGTCGTTGGTGTGGGTGATCTGGTTCTTGCCATCAACGTACACCAGCTTCGGCTTGAAGCTGTCAGCTTCCTGCTCGGTCATGCTGGCGAACGCGGCGATGATGATGATGTCACCGACCTGCACGTGGCGCGCAGCACCACCGTTGAGCGAGACAACGCCGCTGCCGGCTTCGGCGCGGATGGCGTAGGTCGAGAAGCGCGCACCGTTGGTCACGTCCCAGATGTGCACCTGCTCGAACTCGCGGATGCCCGTGGCAGCCAGCAGGTCGTCGTCGATGGCGATCGAGCCTTCGTAGTTCAGCTCGGAATGGGTGACGGTGGCGCGGTGGATCTTGGTCTTGAGCAGGGACAGGTGCATGGGGGCGCTGCAACGGCAAAGGAAAGAGCGGATTCTAGCACCCGCTTGGCCATCGTCAGGGGGCCGCAGCAGGACGCTGAAGGCTGTTCAGGCCCCCTCCCCCGGCGGCGGCGGCGCGGCACGCCCGGAACTGCCCTCCAGAGACAGCCGGAACACCGTATGGAAGGCCAGCCCGGCGACCAGGCCGAAGCCACCTGCGGCCAGCACCTGCAAGGCATAGCTGATCACGTCGAAGGTGTCGACATAGCGCAGGCGCTGCAGCAGCGGACCATTGTCCGCGCCCGGCCAGGTGCAGGTGGCCATGGCCAACGCGCCCAGCCCTGAGCCGACCAGCACGAATCCGGTCCGGCGCAGCCGCTGTTGAGACTGCAGGATCAGCGCCATCGGCAGCAACACCGCGATCGCGTTGCTCACGGCCAACACGAACATCAGCCCACCGCCGGTAATCGCAGGCATCGGCGTGCGCCTGAATTCAAGCGCGAACAACAGGCCGCCAAACAGCTGGGCCGGCAGCATGCCGGCGGCCAGCACCGCCAGGATCGAGGCCTGGGCAAGACGGCCGGTATCGGTGCTGGGGGTCTTCATTTCCGGTCTCCCGTCCGTGGGAAGTCGAGAGGCGCCCGTTGCGGGCGCCCCGGAGCCGCATGTGGCTCAGAACTCCAGGTTGTCGATCAGGCGCGTGGTACCCAGGCGTGCGGCGATAAGCGCCACGCGGCCACCGCCGTCGAAGGTCGGCTCGGCCAGCTCCGGGGTGCGCAGCACCGCATAGTCGACCTGGAAACCGGCCGCCTGCAATGCCGCCGTGGCGTCGGCCTCGATGCGATCACGTGCCTGCCCGGCCACGTAGCCTTCGCGCATGCCCAGCAGGGTGCGGTGGATGGTGGTCGCAAGCGGGCGCTGTTCGGCGCTCAGGTACTGGTTGCGCGAACTCTTGGCCAGGCCATCCTCGTCGCGCACGATGTCCGCACCGACGATCTGGATCGGGAACGACAGCTCGGCCACCATCTGGCGGATGACCGCCAGCTGCTGGTAATCCTTGCGGCCGAACACGGCTACATCCGGCTGCACCTGCAGGAACAGGCGCGCCACCACCGTGCACACGCCATCGAAGTGCCCCGGACGGCTGGCGCCTTCCAGCACTTCACTCACGCCCGGCGCGTGCATGCGCGTGGTTTTGTCCACGCCCAGCGGGTACATCACCTCGACGCTGGGCAGCCACACCGCATCGCAGGCGGCCTGCTCCAGCCCGGCCACGTCGGCCTCGGGCGTGCGCGGGTAGCGGCTGAAATCCTCGTTCGGCCCGAACTGGGTCGGGTTGACGAAGATGCTCGCCACCACCTTGTCGGCGTACTGGCGGGCCAGGGTCACCAGCGAATGGTGGCCACCATGCAGGTTGCCCATGGTCGGCACCAGCGCCACGCGCAGGCCCTCGCGCTTCCACTGGGCGATCTGCTCGCGCAGCGCGCCGAGCTCGTTGAAGGTCTGGATCATTGGGCGTACGCGTGCTGTTCGTCGGGGAAACTGCCGTCGCGCACCGCGTCGGCATAGGCGCGGGTGGCACCAGCCACCGAACCGCCTTCGGCAAGGAAATCCTTGACGAACTTGGGACGGCGATGACCACTGTCCAGGCCGAGGAAATCGTGCAGCACCAGCACCTGGCCATCGCACTGCGGGCCGGCACCGATGCCGATGGTCGGCACCTCCACCGCCGCGGTCACTTCCGCGGCGACCGGGGTCGGCACGCATTCGAGCACCATGATGCTGGCGCCGGCAGCGGCCACCGCCCTGGCATCTTCCACCAGCTGGCGCGCGGCATCGCCACGGCCCTGGATCTTGAAGCCGCCCAGGCGCAATACCGACTGCGGGGTCAGGCCGAGATGGGCGCAGACCGGAATCTCGCGCTCGACCAGGTAGCGAATGATGTCGACCTTGAAGCCGGCACCTTCGATCTTGACCATCTCGGCACCGGCCTGCAGCAGCTGCAGCGAGGCATCCAGCGCGCGTTCCGGGGTGGCATCGGCACCGAACGGCAGGTCGGCCACCAGCAGCGCACGCTGCAGCACGCGGGCCACGGCGCGGGTGTGGTAGACCATGTCGGCCACGGTCACCGGCAGGGTCGAATCATGCCCCTGCACGACCATGCCCAGCGAATCGCCGATCAGGATCAGGTCGATGCCATTGGCATCGAAGGTGCGGGCGAAGCCAGCGTCGTAGGCGGTCAACATGACCAGCTTCTGGCCATTGCGCTTGGCATCGGCCAGGGCGGGAACGGTCCAGGGCTTGCTGTCTGCGTGGGTGCTCATGTGCTGATAACCGGGGGAGATAACCCGGGCATTATCACCCTATCGGCGCAATCCCGCAGGCATCCACCCGCATCACTGCATCCCGCACGCGGCCATGGCCGGGAATGGCCAGATCCGGCGCGATTTCGGCCAGCGGCACCAACACGAAGGCACGCTCGTGCAGGTAAGGATGCGGCACCTGCAGACCAGGCTGGTCGAGCACCTGCGCGCCATACAGCAGCAGGTCCAGGTCCAGCGCGCGCGGGCCCCAGTGCACCGCCGGATCGCGTACGCGACCAAAACGCTGCTCCAGCGCCAGCATCGCCTGCAGCAGCGTATCGGCGGGCAGCGTGGTCTCGACCGCAGCCACCGCGTTGACGAACGGCGGCTGATCTTCATTGCCCCAGGCCGGGGTGGCGTACAACCTCGACGCTTGGCTCAGGCGCGTACCGGGCAGGTCGTCGAGCGCGGCAATCGCCGCGCCGACGGTGACGGCCGCATCGCCAAGGTTGGCGCCGAGGCCGATCCAGGCAAGGGTCATCGTTTTACTCGCCAGCCGCACCGGCCGGCGCGCCCGGACGACGGCGGCGACGGCGGCGCTTGCGTGGCGCCCCGCTCTCGCCATCACCTTCTTCGCTGTGCATCACGTCCAGCGACGATTCCAGTTCGCGGGCGGACTGCGCCTGTGCCTCGCGCCAGAACTCGACATCGGCAGCGTGCTCGGCCGAGGCCACCTGGCGCAGGCTGAGGAAGTCGAACGCAGCGCGGAAACGCGGATGGGTCAGGGTACGGAACACGCGCTTGCGCTGGCGCGAGCCGAAACGTGACTGCAGCAGCCAGATCTCCTGCATCGGCAGCGAGAACCGGCGCGGCAGCGCGATGGTGCTCAGCTGCTGCACAGTGACGCGGTCGGCGGCACGGCGCTGCGCCTCTTCCGGTGCTACACCCTGCTTGAGCAGGGTTGCCTGGGCGCGGCAGAACGCCGGCCACAGCAGCAACGCGAACAGGAACGACGGCGAGACTGGCTCGTCGTTGGCCACACGTGCATCAGTGTTGGCCAGCCCCTCGACCAGCATGCGGCGCAGCGCGCCGGTGCGGTTGGACTTCAGCGCCTTGGCACTTTCCGGGAACAGCACGTCGAGGAGGCCGTAACGCTCAAGGCCTTCGAAGCTTGCCACGCCGTGCCCGGACAGGAACAGCTTGAGCACTTCCTCGAACAGGCGTGCCGGTGCGGCTTCGTTGAGCAGGCCGGCCAAGTGCGGGATCGGCGCGGCGGTGCCCTCTTCGATCTGGAAGCCGAGCTTGGCCGCCAGGCGCACCGCACGCAGCATGCGTACGGGGTCTTCCTGGTAGCGCTGCTCGGGGTCGCCGATCAGCTTCATCAGGCGCGCCTGGACGTCTTCGAAGCCGCCGGTGTAATCGCGCACCGAGAAGTCCTCGATGGCGTAGTACAGGGCGTTGCAGGTGAAGTCGCGGCGGACGGCGTCGTCTTCGATGGTGCCGTACACGTTGTCGCGCACGAGCATGCCGTTTTCCATCTCGCGGTCGCCGCTGCCGTCGTCGCTGTTGGCACGGAAGGTGGCGACTTCGATGATCTCGCGGCCGAACACGACGTGGGCGAGGCGGAAACGGCGACCGATCAGGCGGCAGTTGCGGAACAGCTGCTTGACCTGTTCGGGCGTGGCATCGGTGGCCACGTCGAAATCCTTGGGTTGGCCATTGACCAGCAGATCACGCACCGCACCGCCGACAAGGTAGGCGCCGAAGCCGGCATCGCGCAGGCGATAAAGCACGCGCAGGGCGTTCGGGCTGATGTCCTTGCGGGAGATCGTGTGCTGGTCGCGCGGGATGACGCGCAGGCTGAACGGTGATGTAGCAGAGGAAATGATGTTGGCGCTTCCGGTTGAAGTTTCGGGATTGCCCACTGGCATCGAGGTGCATATACTAGCGCTCCTGCCTCGGCAGCGACACAGTTACGCTCCCTTCGTCTAGTGGTTAGGACGTGGCCCTCTCAAGGCTAAAACAGGGGTTCGAGTCCCCTAGGGAGCGCCAGTCGCCGCAGCAGGAACCGAAAAAGCCCGCCTTGTGTGGGCTTTTCTGTTTTCCGGGGTTTGCCGGTGGCTGCGGTCGGGTTGGTCGCTCTGGCGCCTCCTTGCTCCTGCGTGAGAGGGGGCGGGCCACCCTTGCCTGGACACGCAAAAGCCCATCCATGGTGCTCGATGGCGCCATCCATAGCGCCAACGGTCCAGGCAAGGGTGGCCCGCCCCCTCCT
>NZ_JAWIRS010000018.1:6223-57087 GCF_036320005.1 Stenotrophomonas sp. SMYL11 | reverse complement strand
CCCCGCCCCCCCCCCCCCCCCCCCCCCCCCCCCGCCCCCGCCCCCCCCCCCCCCCCCCCCCCCCCCCCCCCCCCCCCCCCCCCCCCCCCCCCCCCCCCCCTCCTGACAGTTTCCCGCGAAGGCGGTGGCAACCGCCCGGACGGCGCGCTTCGGAAAATCCGCCGGAACCGCAATGCCTGGTGCGAAGGCGGGGCAGCTCAAGCCGGGACCGTTGGCGCCATGGATGGCGCCATCGAGCCCCCATGGAAGGGTTTACGGCGTGTCCCGGATTGGGCTGCCCCGCCTTCGCCCTCGATGACACGGAGGCGCCAGGCGGAACGTGTCCGAAGCCGAGATTTGTCAGCCTTCCATCTGCTCCAGCTCCTTGCCCTTGGTCTCGCGTACGTAGCGCACCACGAAGAAGATCGAGAGGATCGCCGCGACCGTATAGATGCCGTAGGCCCCGGCCAGGCCGATGCCGGCCAGCAGCATCGGGAAGGTCACCGTGATCGCGAAGTTCGAGGTCCACTGCGCCGCGCCGGCCACTGCCAGCGCCGGGCCGCGGATCTGGTTCGGGAACATTTCGCCCAGCATCACCCACATCACCGGGCCCCAGGACATGTTGAAGAACACCACATAGACGTTGGCCGCAACCAGCGCCAGCCGGCCCATGCCGTCGGAGAGCTGCAGCCGACCATCGGCCAGGCTGCCACTGGCGAAGGCGACCACCATCAGCACCAGCGCCACCGACATGCCAACCGAGCCGATCCACAGCAGCGGCTTGCGCCCGATGCGGTCGATCAACAGCACCGTCAGCAGGCAGGCGCCGATGCTCAGCGCGCCGGACAGCACGTTGATCAACAGTGCGTCGCTTTCCGAGAAGCCCACCGCCTGCCACAGCACCGCACCGTAGTAGAACACCACGTTGATGCCGACCAGCTGCTGGAACATGGCCAGGCCGATACCCACCCACAGGATCGGCCGCAGCTTGCCGGTGACCGTGTCGCGCAGGTCGCTGAAGCGCGGCTTGTGCTGATCCCGGGCCAGGCTGGCTTCGATCTCGGCCTGCTTGGTCGCCGCTGCCGCCTCGCCGTACAGCCGCGACAGTACCGCCCTCGCCTGCTGCTGACGCCCCTTCAGGACCAGAAAGCGCGGGCTTTCCGGAATCACCAGCAACAACAGCAGGAACAGCCCTGACGGCAGTGCCTGCATCCAGAACATCCAGCGCCAGGCCTCCTGGCCCAGCCATAGCGCCTCGGTGGACGCACCGGCGGCACGTGCCAGCAGGTAGTTGCTGAGGAAGGCGGCGAACAGGCCACAGATGATGGCCATCTGCTGCACCGTGGCCAGCCGTCCCCGATAGCGTGACGAGGCGACTTCGGCAATGTAGGCCGGCGACATCACGCTGGCCGCCCCCACCGCAAAGCCACCCAGCACGCGCGCGACGATGAACAACCAGGAGGCATGGGCGGCGCCGGCACCCAGCGCCGACACCAGGAACAGCAGTGCCGACACGATCAGCACGCCACGGCGGCCCAGCCGGTCACCCAGCCAACCGGCCAGGAACGCGCCGATCGCACAGCCCAGCAGCATCGAGGCGACTTCGAAACCGAGCGCCGCTTCGCTGGAATTGAAGGCCTGGCGCAGGCCGTCGACCGTACCGTTGATGACACCACTGTCGAAACCGAACAGGAATCCACCGAGGGTGGCCACACAGCTGATGAGGACGATGAACGCAGTGTTCTCGCCGCCCTGGGAGGCGGTGCCGGGCTGGGCTTGGGTCATGGACGATCCTGCTGGGAAGGGAAGGCGGCCACCTGCGGCGACCGGGCGCCCGCAGCGTCGCACAGGCCCCGCCCTGTCGCCAACGGGGGCGCAGCCGAGCCTGCCAGACGCCCGTTTTCCGCCCCGCGCCGACACCGGGGCCCAACCTGTTCTAGAATTGGCGGGTTCAGGAATCGATCCACCCCCAGCCCATGCCCTTTGTCGTCACCGAAAACTGCATCAAGTGCAAACACACCGATTGCGTGGAAGTATGCCCCGTGGATTGCTTCCACGAAGGCCCGAACTTCCTGGTGATCGACCCGGATGAGTGCATCGACTGCACCCTCTGCGAACCGGAATGCCCGGTCAACGCGATCTTCCCGGAAGACGATGTTCCTGCCGGCCAGGAGAGCTTCGTCGCCCTCAACGCCGAGCTGGCGAAGGAGTGGCCGGTGCTGACCGTGCGCAAGGACCCGCCCGCCGACGCCGGCGAATGGGACGGCAAGCCGGACAAGCTGAAGCTGCTGGAGCGCTGAGAAGCGCCTGCTGCGGCAACGGAAAGGGCGCCCATCGGCGCCCTTTTCTGTTCTCGGTAGGTGCCAACCTTGGTTGGCACAGAAGCGCCGACCAAGGTCGGCCTCTACCCGGGCCGGTGCAGACCTGGGCCCGCACCCACCCGACCGGCCCTTACTGGGCCAGCTTCGCCTTGAGCGCGGCGATCAGCTTCACCGGCGCTTCTGCAGTGGCCGGCAGGCCACGCGGGTCGACCGCGGAGATGTAGGCGCCGGCATCGACGGCGACCACGCGGACCAGGAAGTTGCTGCCTTCGTAGGCCACGTCATACGAGCCCAGCAGCTGCGCGCGGCTTGCGATGGTCACGCCCTCCACGCCTTCCAGCGCGGTGCCGACCTTGGCGAAAGCCTCGTCCTTGCCACCGGCGATGGTGAAACCGGTATTGCCCACGGCCGGGGCCGCAGCCACCGGGGCCGCCGGCTTGGTCGCCGATGCCAGCGTCGGCACCTTGTTGTCACCGGTGGTGGTCGGCAGGTTCAGGTCCGGCGGCACTTCCAGCGGACGCATTTCCGGGGCCAGGGCATAGTCGCCCTTGACGCCACGCTTGAAGCAGCCGGTGGTGCCGGCGGCAACGGCCACCGCAAGCAGGGCGTAGGACAGCACGCGGACGGTGGATACGGATTGACGCATGTGAATCTCCTGGGTCAGACCAAGACGGAAGGTCAGTGGCTGGAAAGGGCTTCGAGGGCGGCAATGTCGCCGGCAAGGTGGTCGGCCGCCGGATGATGCGGCGCCGACAGCGGCAGCAGCGGCAGGCGCAGGTCGTGGCCGATGCCGATACGACGCAGCAGCGCCTTGACCGGGATCGGGTTCGGTTCAACGCCGCAGAAATCATGGAACGGATGCAGGCGCGCATCCCAGGACTCGGTGGCTTCGTGGTCATGGGCGGCGGCCAGCTCGCACATCCGGCGGTAGGCGCCGGGCAGCACGTTGGAGCCGACCGATATCAGGCCGTCGATACCGGCCCGGATCGAACGCGCGGCCGTAGCGTCATCGCCGCTGAGCACGGCGAACTGCGCGCTGCGCAGCGCCAGCAGCGCCTGCACCCGGCCGATGTCACCCACGGCCTCCTTGATGCCCACGATGTTGGGATGGCTGGCCAGCTCGGCCACGGTCTCCGGCTGCATGTCGCAGCCGGTACGGCCAGGCACGTTGTACAGCACGACCGGTAACCCGCCCTGGTCGGCAACGGCACGGTAGTGCGCGATCAATCCGGCCTGGGTCGGCCGCACATACGGCGGGGTGACCACCAGCGCGTGGCTGGCACCGAGCGCGGCGGCGCGGCGGGTCTGTTCGATGGTTTTGGAGGTACCCGACAGGCCGGTACCGGCCATGACCGGAATGCGGCCGCCGATACGCTCGACCGCGCTGGCCAGCAGCTGGTCGTACTCGGCATCGGTGAGGGTTGCCGCTTCGCCGGTCGAGCCAGCTACGACAACGCCATGGACGCCACCTTCCAGTTGCAGGTGCAGCAGGCGCTGCCAACCGTCGGGATCGAGGGCGCCGTCGGCCCGGAACGGGGTCGCCAGCGCGGTGATGAGGCCGGAAAGGGACAAGGACGTGCTGCTCTTGGCTGGAAAGGGAAAACGCCCGCCACGAAAGGCCGGGGGCGACCTGAATGTTACTTGCGGCGCGAAAGCACGGGCAAGTATGCTGGACACCGGTGGATCCCCGCCTCTGGCGGGCATTCAGACTAACGCATGCATTACCCGGAATCGCCTTGACCGACACCACCCCGCGCCCCGCGCCGAGCGAAAACCACCTCCTGATCAACGCCTACACGACGCATCCGGAGTCCCCCCTGCTGTCCGTCACCCGCCGCATCGCCGACAGCGGCTGCAATCTGGTGGACGCACGCCTGGCCACGGTCGGCCGCGATGTCTCGGTCACCGCCCTGGCCACCGGCTCGTGGGACTCGGTGGCCAAGCTGGAAGCGATGCTGACCCGGTTGGAGCGCGAGGAAGGCCTGAAGCTGGTCTGGTACCGCACCGCGGCCAAGCAGGCGCAGTCCAACCTGCTGCCATATATCGTCGAGGTGATCGCCGCCGACAAGCCGGGCATCCTGTTCCAGCTGGCCGACTTCTTCGACCGCCAGGGCATCACCATCGAGAACCTGCAGAGCACGCGCTACCGCGCCATGCAGACCGGTGCGGAGATGTTCAGCGCGCAGGTCACCATCGGCGTGCCGGCCAACATGCACATCGCCGCGCTGCGCGACGACTTCCTTGAATTCTGCGACCACCTGAACCTGGACGCGATCATGGACCCGATGAAATTCTGATTCTTCGCGCGCTTCTCACGGGCGCGTGGCGTTTCATGCAATTGTCGTAGAAAGATCCCAGGCTCGACAGAAGGACCTCATGAACAACGGCGATACCCTGGACAGCACCACCCTCTCCCTGCCGCTGGCGCTGTCCGGTGGCGAACAGGCCACTCTCGGCGACTACGCCGGCCACTGGCTGGTGCTGTACTTCTATCCCAAGGACAGCACCCCCGGCTGCACCACCGAAGGCATCGACTTCAACGCACTGCTGCCGAAGTTCAAGAAGGCAGGTGCGGTGGTACTCGGCGTCTCGCGCGACTCGGTGAAGTCGCACGACAACTTCTGTGCCAAGCAGGGCTTCAACTTCCCGCTGGTCAGTGATGGCGACGAAGCGCTGTGCAGCGCCTTCGACGTAATCAAGATGAAGAACATGTACGGCAAGCAGGTACGTGGCATCGAACGCAGCACCTTCCTGATTTCCCCCGACAGCCGCATCGTGCAGTCCTGGCGCAAGGTCAAGGTTGCCGGCCATGCCGATGCCGTTCTCGCCGAACTGAAGGCCTCCCAGTCCAAGTGAGTCCCACTGCCTACTGTGTCTGCCATCACCCTGCCCCGCAGCAGGCCGTGGTGGTTTTTCCCTGTCCGTAACCAGGAATCGACGATGACCCGAGGCAAGCGCATCTACGTGCTGGATACCAACGTGCTGATGCACGATCCCACCGCGCTGTTCAAATTCGAAGAGCACGACGTCTACCTGCCCATGCAGGTGATCGAGGAGCTGGACAACGGCAAGAAGGGCACCTCCGAGGCGAGCCGCAATGCCCGCCAGGTGAGCCGCTTCCTCAATGAGCTGGTGCAGGAGTCCGGCCTGGACAACCTGGCCGACGGCATTCCGCTGCAGCGCCCCAATGGCCTGCAGCTGCGCGGCAAGCAGAGCGCCGGCAAGCTGCGCTTCCAGACCAGCCATTTCGACGCCGGCAAGAGCTTTGGCAAGGTCATTCCCGACAATGCCATCCTCGGCGCGATCCTAGCGCTGAAGGAAGAAACCCCGGACCTGCCGGTGGTGTTCGTTTCCAAGGACATCAACCTGCGGATCAAGGCCGCCATCGCCGGCATCGTGTCCGAGGACTACGAGAACGACCGCGCGCTGGACGATTTCAGCCTGCTCTACACCGGTGCCACCGAGCTGCCGGAAGACTTCTGGAAGCGCCACGGCGATGACCTGCGCAGCTGGAGCGACAAGGGCCGCACGCATTACGAAATCCTGGCGCAGGATGGCGAGGAGTGGTACCCGAACCAGTACGTCTACCTGCCTGGCGAAGATGAAGTCGAGCTGCGCGTCAGCCGCGTGGTCGGCGACGGCAAGGTGGTGCTGTCGCTGGTCGATGATTTCCGCCACGGCAGCCACGCCGTGTGGGGCATCAGCGCACGCAACCGCGAGCAGAACTTCGCGCTCAACGCACTGATGGATCCGGAGATCGACTTCGTGACGCTGCTGGGTACCGCCGGCACCGGCAAGACCCTGCTGGCGCTGGCCGCCGGCCTGGCGCAGACGATGGACCAGCAGCGCTACCGCGAGATCATCATGACCCGCGCCACGGTCAGCGTCGGCGAGGACATCGGCTTCCTGCCCGGCACCGAGGAGGAGAAGATGACGCCGTGGATGGGCGCACTGACCGACAACCTGGAAGTGCTCACGCACAACCAGGAAGGCGGCACCTGGGGGCGCCAGGCGACCAACGACCTGCTCGCCAGCCGCATCAAGATCCGCTCGATGAACTTCATGCGCGGCCGCACGTTCCTGTCGCGCTACCTGATCCTGGACGAGGCGCAGAACCTCACCCCGAAGCAGATGAAGACGCTGATCACCCGTGCCGGCCCCGGTACGAAGATCGTCTGCCTGGGCAACGTCGAGCAGATCGACACCCCGTACCTGACCGAGACCACCTCGGGCCTGACCTACGCGGTGGATCGCTTCAAGAACTGGCCGCATAGTGCGCACATCACCCTGCGCCGAGGCGAACGCTCGCGCCTGGCCGATTACGCTTCGGAGGTGTTGTGAACCGCTGCACCCGCCTGCTGCTGCCCACGGCTGCGATCGCCCTCGCAGCCGCTCTGGGTGCCTGCACCACCACGCGCGGCCCGGCCAGCGTGCCGACCGCCGAGCGTACCGGCCAGTCCTGGGTGGTCACCCGCCCGATCATCGCCGCGCAGGTGCTCGACACCTGCTCGCGCGCCAGCCCCGGCCGCGAGGCCGGGCGCGTCAGTGGTTACTGGGCGCCCAGCCGGCAGCAGGTCGAACAGCTGGAAGCGAAGCTCTCTTCGCTGGAGGCCCAGGTGCCGAAGGTGCTCGACTTCGACCGCCAGTACGTCGGCATCGAAAGCGCCGGCAAGCGGCTGATCTACATCAACGCCTTCCATCTGCCCGACGACAGCGGCATCAACCCGGCACGGGAAGCGATCCGCGTCTGTGACGGCGGCACGCAGTTCTGGGGCGCGGTGTTCGACCCGGCCAGCGACACCTTCAGCGAGCTGCAGTTCAACGGCGGCTTCGGCGGGCCCTGAGGGGCCCCGCCGATGGGAATACGCCTGCCCACCTGGGTCTGGATCGGTGCGGTCGCGCTCTCGTGCGTGGCCGGCATGGTCAACGTGGTCGGCTTCCTCGGTTTCGAACACCAGGCCGTCAGCCACATGACCGGCAGCACCAGCCAGTTGGGCATGGCGTTGGCCCAGGGCGACTGGCGCGCGGTCGGCCACCTGTGGGGATTGCTGATCGCGTTTTCGCTGGGCGCGATGCTCAGCGGCCTATTGATCCAGGACAGCGCCCTGCAGCTGGGCCGTCGCTACGGCGTGGCGCTGGCGCTGGAATCGGCACTGCTGCTGGTAGCCATTCCGCTGTTCGAACAGCACCAGATATGGGGCGCACTGGCCGCCGCCATGGCCTGCGGCCTGCAGAACGCGATGGCCACCACCTTCAGTGGCGCGGTGGTGCGCACCACCCACCTCAGCGGCATGTTCACCGACCTCGGCATCGGCCTGGGCCACCTGCTGCGTGGGCTGCCGCTGCAGGTACGACGGCTGACCCTCAGCGGCCTGATCATCAGCGGCTTCCTCGCCGGAGGCATCCTCGGCGCCTGGCTGTTCATGCGCTGGCAATACGACGCCCTGCTCGCCCCCGCCCTGCTGACCGGCCTGACCGGGCTGGGGTATGTGGTGTACCAGCAGTGGGCGCGTTGGCGGCATTGAATCAAAGCCATCCACGCATGGCGTGGATCTACCTTCCCCAGCTGGACCACGGCACAATCGCCGGATGAGCCCGACCACTCCCGTTTCCGCCCTCACCATCGCCGGCTCCGACTCCGGCGGTGGCGCTGGCGTCCCTGCCGATCTCAAGGCCTTCGCCGCGCACCGCGTGCATGGCCTGGCCGTGTTCGCCGCGCTGACTGCACAGAACACCCGTGGCGTCACCGCCGTGCATGTGCCGCCGATCGCATTCCTGCAGGCGCAGATCGAAGCCTGCTTCGATGACTTCGACATCCATGCCGTGAAACTCGGCATGCTGGCCAACGCCGAGGTGATCCATGCGGTCGCGGACGCACTGGAAAGGCATCGCCCGCCGCACGTGGTGCTGGACCCGGTGATGGTCGCCACCAGCGGCGCGCGCCTGCTGGAGGAAAGTGCGCTCAAGGCCATGCGCGAACGCCTGCTGCCGTTGGCGACGCTGGTTACGCCCAATACCCCGGAAGCAGAACTCCTGATCGGCAGGAAGATCGGCAACGGCGATGACGCCGAACAGGCTGCCTCTGCCCTGCTCGATCTCGGAGCCGGCGCAGTCCTGCTCAAGGGTGGCCACCTGCAGGAAGGCAACCGCGTGATCGATCGCTACTTCGACGGCGTCAGCAGCGAAGAATTCATCCACACCCGCCTGCCGCTGGACGCACATGGCACAGGCTGCACGCTGGCCTCGGCCATCGCCGCGCAGCTGTGCAACGGCCTGAGCCTGGCCAATGCCTGCGAAGCCGGCATCGACTACGTTGCGCGCGGCCTGCAGCAGGGCTACGCGCCTGGTCGCAGCGAGGTGCTGGTGCTCGATCACTTCGGCGCGGCACCGCACGCATGAGCCTGACGCCGAGCGTCCTCGCCGTGCAGTGCGACGACGGCCATTGCTACGAAGTGATCGCCTGCGTGCCTGCACAGCCCATCGCGCGCCTGCTGTGGCTGCCGGCACTGGGCGTGGCCGCGCGCCACTACCTGCCACTGGCATTGGCGCTGGCGGCGAAGGGCGTGGCGGTCTACCTACACGAGTGGCGCGGCAACGGCAGCAGTTCGCTGCGCCCGTCGCGCACGCAGGACTGGGGCTATCGCGAAGTACTCGAACAGGATCTGCCGGCCAGCCAGGCCGTCCTGGCCGCAGCGGATGACGACGCCGGCACCCTGCCCTGGATCATCGGTGGACACAGTCTGGGCGGGCAGCTTGCCTGCGTGCATGCCGGCCGCAACCCGCAGCACTTCAACCGGCTGTGGCTGGCCGCCAGCGGCTCACCGTTCTGGCGCGGCTTCCCGCCACCGCGTGGCTGGCTGCTGCCACTGGTCTATCGTTTCCTGCCGTGGATCGCGCAACGCCAGGGCGTGCTGCATGGTCGGCGCCTCGGCTTTGGTGGCACCGAAGCGCGCGGGCTGATCGCCGACTGGGCGCGCGTTGGCCTGAACAACCACTACGCCGCGGCCGGCATGGACGAAGACCTCGATGCGCAGATGGCGCGCGTGCATGGCAGCGCACAGGCCGTGTTGATGGAGCACGACTGGTTGGCACCGACCGGATCGATGCAGACGCTGCTGGCGAAGCTGCCGAATGTAGACGCGCAGCTGCGCGTGCTGTCCGCGCAGGAACTGGGCACGCGCGCCGATCATTTCGCGTGGCTGAAGGCGCCGGAGGCCGTAGCTGACAGCTTTTTCATTCAGTTGGATGAAAATTTTCACAAAACTGTTGACGGTACGCGCCGACATCCGCATAATTCCGCTCCTGTCGCAGGGCGCCCGTAGCTCAGTTGGATAGAGTACCTGGCTACGAACCAGGCGGTCGGGAGTTCGAATCTCTCCGGGCGCACCACTCGACAGGTTTTCAGCATCCGCCGCTGGAAATGCAGTAAAATTAAGCAGTAAGTTGATTGTGTACCGCGCGCCCGTAGCTCAGTTGGATAGAGTACCTGGCTACGAACCAGGCGGTCGGGAGTTCGAATCTCTCCGGGCGCACCATACACAGTCAGCACAACAAGTTTATGTAATTGGCGCCCGTAGCTCAGTTGGATAGAGTACCTGGCTACGAACCAGGCGGTCGGGAGTTCGAATCTCTCCGGGCGCACCATTACACCGAAACAGCAGGCCTCGGCCTGCTGTTTTTTTATGTGTGTTTTTCGGCAGGGCTGCGCCCTGCACCTGCAGATGCTTCAAGCCAAGGCAACCGCAACAGCAAAAGCTGGCATTCCGTGGGTTGGCGGGGCGGCATGGACAGGCAGGACACGCCGTAAATCCATCCATGGGGGCTCGATGGCGGCATCCATGCCGCCAACGGTCCTGCCTCCCCATGCCGCCCCACCTCTGACAGGTTTCCGCGATCTGATGGATCCACGCCATGCGTGGATGAATCTTCATCGGAATCGAATATTTCGAATCGAGATCGAAAAGCATCCACGCATGGCGTGGATCTACTGTGTCGACCAAGGTCGACACCTACCAACAGCGGTCCATGCCGTTCCGACAGATCGCGGAAATCTGTCGAAGGCGGGGTGGGTCCGGTTGCGGGGGCGTGAGCCGCATGGATGCGGCGACCGAGCTTACATGGACGTACTTGCAGCGTCCCCCGCAACCGGACCCACCCCGCCATCCCTCAGGAAACCAGCTTTTGCTTCGGCTTCGGCTGTGGCTGTGGCTGTTGCTTCGGCGGGTGCAGGGCGCAGCCCTGCCGTACCCCTAACCCCGTGCCATTGACTGCCACCACTGTGACAACAGCTCCGGCCTGCGCAGGCGCTCGCGCCACCAGCGCAGTGCGGCGCCATCCTCGCCGGTGCGCCAGGCCAGCCAGAAGGTTTCTTCCGGCTTGTGTTCCTCCACCTCACGGATCACCAGCTGGCCACGCGCCACCGCCGCGCGCGCGCACGGCTCGGGCAGGAAACCGAAGCCCACGCCTTCGCACTGCAGCTTCAGCTTGCTGGCCATGTCCGGCACGGTCAGCATCTCCTGCCCCATCAACAGGCCGACCGTGCGCGGCAGCAGCCGCCGCGCCGAATCAGAAACGGCGATCGCGCAGTGCTCGACCAACTGCTCGCGACCGAGTACGCCTGGCACGTTGGCCAACGGATGATCCGGCGCGACCGCGAACACGAACTCCACCGTGCCCAGCGGCTCGACCACGTAACCGCCGCCGCTGGGACCCTCGCCCGGCGCACCGACCAGCAGGTCGGCACGGCGGTCCAGCAAGGCCTCCCAGGTACCGGACAGGGCCTCGCCGATCAATCGCAGCCGGGTCGGTGCCTCGACCTCACGAAACGCGGCGATGTCCGGGCCGAGCAGCCAGGTCGGGAACACCGAGTCCACCGCCAGGGTCAGTTCGGTCTCCCAGCCCGACGCCACCCGGCGCACCCGCAGCTCCAGCTCGCGGGCGGCGCGCAGCAGGTGCCGGCCCTCGTCCAGCAGCGCGCGGCCAGCCTCGGTCGGCTCGGCGCGCGGGCCGACCCGGTCGAACAGCTGTACACCCAGGTCCTCCTCCAGCTTGGCCACGGTGTAGGAGATGGTCGAAGGCACTTTGTGCAGGGCCTTGCCGGCGCCGGCAAAGGAGCCGCGGCGGTCGATGGCATCCAGGATCTGCAGGGCATCGAGGCTGAGCTTGAGCATTCGAATTTTTCGATGATGGCTGTCAAAACTATCCGTTTTTCAAACCCCGGGCGCAAGCGGATACTTCTCTCCAACGGGGAAACAAAGCGGCTAGCCGCCCACCCCGCCCCATCGAAACCATCGAACAAGGAGATTCCATCATGCTGCAGATCCGCAAGAGCGCTACCCGTGGCCTGGCCGAGCATGGCTGGCTGTCCTCGCGCCATACCTTCTCCTTCGCCAACTACTACGACCCCCGCTACGTCAGCTTCGGACCGCTGCGGGTGATCAACGAAGACAAGGTGATCGGCGGCCAGGGCTTCGGCACCCACAGCCACAGCAACATGGAGATCGTTTCCTATGTGCTGGGCGGCGCGCTGGAGCACAAGGACTCGATGGGCACCGGCTCGGTGCTGCGTTATGGCGACGTGCAGCGCATGAGCGCCGGCAGCGGTGTCAGCCACAGCGAGTTCAATCACTCCGCCGACGAGACCGTGCACTTCCTGCAGATCTGGATCTTCCCGGACGCGGAGAACATCACGCCGTCCTACGAGGAGACCCACTTCGCGCCGGAGACCAAGCGCGGCCAGCTGCGCCTGATCGCCTCGCCTGACGGTGCCGACGGTTCGCTGCGCATCCACCAGGATGCCCGCATCTTCGCCACCATCCTCGATGGCGGCCAGAAGCTGCACCACGCGCTCGGCAACGGCCGTGGCGCCTATGTCCAGGTAGCCCGCGGCCAGCTGCAGGTCAATGGCATCACCCTGGAAGCCGGTGATGCGCTGCAGGTCAGCGACGAAGCGCAGCTGACCCTGGAAAACGGCAACGATGCCGAAGTGCTGGTGTTCGACCTGCCGCTGTAACCACAACGCCCGCGATGCTGCAGAACATCGCGGGCGCTTCTGTGCAGAACATCACCGGACGTACTGGCCAGCGGCCCCTTCCAGATCACCACCGTCGTGCTCATGTACAGGCCCCCGACAGCGGCCGGCGGAATGCCGACCGTGTCGCCACTGTCCGCACGGTGCGTCAATCTCGGGTGACGTGTTCGGGTCACTGCAATCGTATGCGTCGCCCGATGTCACGCATGGCACTTGCCGAGTCGTCCTGCAAACGTTTTCATGGAGGATCCTTGGAGCTTCGCATCGCGCATGACGCCTTCATCCCCACGTGCCCAACAGCACGCTACCCGTGCCGCCTTCTTCATTCCCGGATTCGCCACCGCCGCCTGGGCGCCGATGGTGCCCTACGCCAAAGCCAAGGCCGGGCTGTCCGACGCCAGCCTCGGCGCGGTGCTGCTGTGCCTCGGGCTCGGCTCACTGCTGGCGATGCCACTGGCAGGTGCGCTGACCGGGCGGCTGGGCTGCCGCCGGGTGATGGTGATCACCTGCGCGATGATGCTGTGCGCCCTGCCCTTGCTGGTGCTGGCGCCCTCTCCGGTCGCGCTGGGCGCGGCCCTGTTCGTGTTCGGCGCCGGCGTCGGTGCACTGGATTGTGCGATGAACATGCAGGCGGTCGCGGTCGAACGCGACGCCGGGCGCGCGATGATGTCCGGATTCCATGCCTTCTACAGCATCGGCGGCTTCGTCGGCGCCGGCTGCATGACCGGCATGCTGATCCTGGGTACGCCGCTGTGGCTGGCCGCGTTGGCCTCGGTGGCCGCTCTGCTGCTGGTGGCAGTGCTGTCGGCACCGCACTGGCGCCCACAACGGATCCTGCATGAAGGCCCCCTGCTGGCACTGCCGCATGGCGTGGTGCTGTTCATCGGCGTGCTGGCCTTCGTTGTGTTCCTCGCCGAGGGCTCGATGCTGGACTGGAGCGCGGTGTTCCTCGCCGAAGTGCGGCAGGTGCCACGTGACCAGGCCGGTGCCGGCTTTGCACTGTTCACCCTGGCGATGACCGCGATGCGCCTGTTCGGCGACGGCATCGTCGAGCGCCTCGGCAGGACCCGCACCCTGGTCTTCGGCGGCATCACCGCTGCTGCGGGTTTCACCCTGGCCACGCTGGTGCCATCGTTTCCGGTGGCGCTGGCCGGTTACGTACTGGTCGGGCTGGGCTGCGCCAACATCGTGCCTGCACTGTTCTCGATGGCCGGCCAGCAGCGGGTGATGCCGGAGAGCATCGCCATCACCGCGGTCACCACGCTGGGCTACGCCGGCATCCTCGCCGGTCCGGCAGCGATCGGCGCACTCGCACACGCTACCAGCCTCGGCTTCGCCTTCCTGTGCGTGGCCGCGCTGCTGCTGGGCGTCGCGGCGTCTGCGCGCTCGCTGGCAAGGCGGGTGGCCTGACAGAAAAAGGGGACGGAGGGGATTAAGTCGTTTCTGGCCCGGCTGTGCGGGAAACGACTTAATCCCCTCCGTCCCCTTTTCTCAGCTGCGTGCCAGCCACTCGGCCTGGGCCGGCAGCTGGGGGGCCGGGCAGGCACTCTGCGGATGGTGCTCGTCGCGCGCCATCCAGTCGTCGACCACTCCGGCCAGCAGATCCAGCCGCAGCGGCAGGGTGATGTGGTCCTCGCCGCGCATCTCGATGTAGTGCGCGCGCGGATTGGCCTGCGCCAGTTCGCGGCCCTGGCTGACCGGAATGTGCTGGTCGCCCTGGCCGTGCAGGAGCAGCACGCAGGCGCGGGTATCGGCCAGCGCGCGCGCCACATCCACTCGGTCCAGATCGACGTCGATGCGGCGGCTGGCGGCGGCGATCACCTGGTTGATGTCCTGGCCGCCGTAGCGCCAGCGCGCGTACGACGCCACCGCCTGCGCCTTCAGGCCTTCCGGCTGCAGTCCCATCAGGTGCGGGATCATCGTGCGGATCGCCACACCGGCATTGGCGAACGATTCCATTGCCACCACGCCTGCCACCTGGTCACCGAGCTTGTCGGCGGTGAATACCGCTGTGGCCGCGCCATAGGACACGCCGAACAGGTACAGCGGGCCGGTTACTTCACCACGTGCGCGCAGCTCACCGATTACATCGACCACATCGTCGGATTCATAGGTGCCGTATCCGGACGGACCTGCACCGGACTGCCCATGGTTGCGCAGGTCGAGCGTGATCACACGATAGCCGGATTCGGCCAGCTGCAACGACCACGGCAGCATCGAATCGCCGTTCATCATCCAACCGTGCAGCAGCACCACGGTGCCTCGCGGGGCCTGCGCGTGGAACGGTTGCGGTACTGCCAGGCTCAGGCCGGTATCCAGCGGCAGGCCGTTCTCGTGGCGCTGCGGCAGGTAGTGGTAACGCGCGCCGTAGTCGCCGGGATCGAACACACGCCAGAAGATCGGCACGCCATCGCGGCCCGGCGCGAAGCCATGGCGGTTGGGCAGTTCGGCGATGGCCGCGGCAATGCGCGGGCGATCGAGCAGGGTCGACACACCACCTGGCGCAATCAGCCGATCGGCGAGCGAGGTGGATGCGGCATTCATCGAGGAGGAGCATGCAGCCAGCCACAGGCCGGCGCACGCCAGCAACAGCAGCAGCAGGCGCTTCATATCACGTCATAGGGGTGAATCAGACAGGCTAGGACGTTAACGCCTCGATAGACCCGTCATCTATCGCGCGCGGATGACGGCTTGATGACACCGCAGGAACGATTCAGCTTGGTGTACAAGCTGTATCCGTTCAGTCATTGATCCGGATCAATGAACGCGCGCGCCGGATTGCCCACAGTGCCGCCATGCGCACCTCGCTCAAGCTCGCCATTGCCTTGGCCGCCACGTTGGCCGCCGCCTACGGCATCGCCCGCACCACGCCCTACTGGTTCGCACCGCGACAGACGGCGCAGGTCGACATCCACGATCCGACGCTGGTCGCGCAGGGACAGTACCTGTCGCGCGCCGCCGACTGCGCCGCCTGTCACACCGCGCCCGGCGGCAAGCCGTTCGCCGGTGGCCTCGGCATGCAGACGCCGATGGGCACGATCTACTCGACCAACATCACCCCTGATCCGGATACCGGCATTGGCGCCTACGACTACGCCGACTTCGAGCGCGCGGTCCGTCGCGGCATCCGTCACGATGGGCAGCCGTTGTATCCGGCAATGCCGTACGCCTCGTACGTGATCGCCAGCGATGCCGAGATCAAGGCGCTGTACGCCTACTTCATGGGCTCGGTGCAGCCGGTGAAGCAGGACAACGCCGACAGCACGATTCCGTGGCCGGCCAACATGCGCTGGCCACTGGCCTGGTGGCAGCTGCTGTTCGCACGCCCGCGTACGTTCAACCCGGATCCGTCGCTGGATGCCAGCCAGCAGCGCGGCGCCGAACTGGTGGAAGGCCTGGCCCACTGCGGCGCCTGCCACACGCCACGCGGCCTGGCGTTCCAGGAAAAGGCGATGGCCGATGATGGCAGCCGCCAGTTCCTGTCCGGCTCGGTGCTGGAAGGCTGGTACGCGAAGAACCTGCGCAATGAGTCGACCGGCCTGGCCAGCTGGAGCGAGGGCGAGATCGTCGACTTCCTGCGCACCGGACGCACCGATCGCTCGGCAGCCTTCGGCGGCATGGCCGATGTGGTCGAGCACAGCACGCAGTACCTGTCCGACGCCGACCTGCTGGCGATGGCCCGCTACCTGAAACAGCTGCCGGCGCGCGAGGGCCGCAGTGCGCAGTGGTCGCCCGGTACCGACACCACCACCGCAGCGCTGCGCAGCGGCGACTACCGTGTTGCCGGTTCGCTGGCCTATGCCGAGCACTGCCAGGCCTGCCACCGCGCCGACGGGCGCGGCATGGCCCGCGTCTATCCGGCGCTGGCCGGCAACTCGATCGTGTTCGCCGATGACCCCAGCTCGCTGGTGCAGGTGACCCTGATCGGCGGTCGCACGCCGCATACCCCGCACGACCGCATGGCATTCACCATGCCCGGCTTCGAGCAGCTGCCGAATGCGCAGCTGGCACAGATCCTGACCTTCATCCGCAGCAGCTGGGGCAACCAGGCCAGCGCGGTGAGCGAGGTCGACGTGGCGCGCATGCGCCGGGTGGTGCGTGACAAGCCGGTGCACTACGTTCCGCAGGAGGCCGCACGATGAAACGTTCGCGCAAACGCTCCCGCCTGCTGGTCGGCAGCGTGGTCACCCTCGTGCTGCTGGCCGGCGCCGGCACCCTCGCCTATCGCCATCTGTACCCGGACCTGGATGCCGCCGTGGCCAGCACGATCGATATCCTCGATGCGCAGGGCAAAGTGGTCGGCCACTACCACGCACCCAGCGCCGAAGAGATCGCCGGGCTCGGCAATGCCGAATCGGTGATGCTTGGCCGCCGCCTCCTCAACGAGACCGCACGGCTGCTGCCGGACAACGTCGGCAACGATCTGAACTGCAATTCGTGCCACATGGCCGAGGGCAAGCGGCCGTTCGGCAATCACTACTTCAACACCGGCGGCGGCGCCTATCCGCGTTACATGCCGCGCCCGGGCAAGGTGATCGGGCTGACCGAGCGCATCAATGGCTGCCTGCAGCGTTCGATGAACGGCAAACCGCTGCCGAAGGACTCGCCGCAGATGCGCGCGATGCTCGACTACATGGCGTGGCTGAGCAGTCCTGTGCCAGACGGTGCAAAGGTGGCCGCCCCCAGCGAGGGCCCCATCGACAGCACGCTGACCCCGGACCCGATCCGTGGCCAGGCGCTGTACGCCGTGCAGTGTGCCGCCTGCCATGGCGACAACGGCGAAGGACGGCGCGACGCCAGCGGTGACATCGCCTTCCCGCCGCTGTGGGGCGACCACAGCTTCAACATCGGCGCTGGCATGGCGCGCCTGTACAAGGCGGCCGGTTTCGTCAAGCACAACATGCCGCCGGCGGTGACCCGCGCGCCGCCACTGGGGCAGCAGGTGATGCCCGACCAGGATGCGGTGGACATCGCCAGCTACTTCATCAACCAGCCCCGACCGGATTTCGCCAACAAGGCAAATGACTGGCCGCGCGACCCGAAACCCAAGGACGCGCGGTACTGAGGAGGGCAGCCTCGGGTACCGGCCGTCACACAACACGGTTCCTGCATCTTCGCGTCATTCCGATGTCATTGGCGCTGCCGACACTCCGGGGCTTCCCTCCCCTCAAGGTCCGGTTTCGATGCGAACGATTGCGCGCTTTCCCCGTGTCTCCCTGCTGGCCCTGCTGATCGCCCCCGCACTGGATGCCCTGGCCGAAGCACCGCAGGGCGACGCGGCCGAACCGCGCAGCAGCGATGCGCGTACCCTCGACCAGGTACAGGTGATTGGTCAGGCCACCAGCTACGCGAAGACTTCGGTGCGCGCGGAAACACTGAACCGGCAGACGGTGATGAGCAGCGTCAACGACGCGCTCAACGAAGTGGCCGGCGTGGTGGTCAGCGAGGCCGATGCCACCGGTTCGTCGGTGTGGGGCACGCAGATCAGCATGCGCGGCTTCGTGACCAACCGTGACACCCAGCAGATCGGCACCACCATCGACGGCCTGCCCAATGGCGGCTCCGGCTACGGCGGCGGCTCGCTGGCGAACCGCTACATCGACACCCTGGACCTGGAAACGGTGGAAGTCAGCCAGGGTACCGCCGACATCTCCTCGCGTTCGAACGAGGCGCTGGGCGGCACCCTGAACTTCCTTACCAGCGATCCGCTGCAGGACAGCCGCCTGCGCTTCGTGGTCGGTGCCGGTGACAACGAAGCACGGAAGTACTACGTGCGCTACGACACCGGCCTGCTCGGCGGCCACACCCGCGCTTGGGTCAGTGCCTCGTCGGCGCGCGTGCACGATTGGATCGATGGCAGCGGCAAGACCAGCAACGACCACATCGCCGGCAAGTTCATCACCGAGCTGGATCGCTGGACACTGACCGGCCACCTGTCCTACAACGATGCCGACGAGCCGGAGTACACCAGCGTCTCGCCGAAGGGCTTCGCCACCAATCCGGACCGCGACAACCTGGTCGGCACCCTCACCGGCATCCCCTACCTGGACCAGAACTACCGTTCCGGCTCGCGTGCGCTGCGCGAGAACACCTTCGGCTACCTGCGCGCGGCCTTCGACGGCGGCAACGGCTTCAAGGCCTCGGTGGCGGCTTACGGGCACCGCATGGAAGGTCGTGGCGACTGGCTGCCACCCTACCTGGCGCAGGTCAGCGATGAGGGTGCCGGTCGCCCGGAGTCGGAGTACATCGGTGGCAAGACCGTGTACGGCGGCAGCAACCGCGGCCAGATTTTCTTCGTCAATCCCGATGGCAGCGCCGCGCAGCGCCTGGCCAGCTGCACGCCGCGCCTGGGCTTCACCGCCGAGTACGATCCGAACTGCTACGCGGGCAACGTGCTGGGCGCGCAGTCCTACCGCCACACCCACTACGACAACGACCGCATGGGCGTGACCGCCGACGTCGAATGGCGCCAGACCTTCGGTGCGGTCGACAACACGATCCGCGGCGGCCTGTGGGTGGAGAAGCTGGACCGCTCGGCGCGCCGCGACTGGCACCGCCTGCTCAACGTCGGCCAGGACATCGCCTTCGATCACCAGCCGTACTGGGTGCAGTTCGAGGACAAGTACAAGGTTGACGAGCAGATGTACTACGTCGAGGACGTGGCCCGCTTCGGGCCGTTTAGCGCGCGCCTGGGCGTAAAGCAGTTCTTCGTCGACCAGTCGCGCCGCCGCGTGATCGGTGCCAGTGAGCACGTCAAATCCGATTCCAGGTCCGATCCGCTGCTGTCCACCGGCTTCACCTGGGCGCCGGGTGTGGAAGGCATGGAGTTGTTCGCGGGCTTCTCGCAGAACTTCGCCGCCATCCCGTCGGGCGTACTCGGCGAGACCGACCCGCAGCGCTTCCGCAATGTGGAACCGGAGACCGCCGACAACATCGAGGTCGGCATGCGCATCAGCCGCTGGCCGCTGACCGCGTCGGTCACCCTGTACAACATCAAGTTCGACAACCGCATCGTCTACCTGCCGGCCGGCTTCGTCAGCGGCATCGACTACCTGGGCGAGACCGACGGTGTCTACGAGAACTTCGGTGGCGTGGAAAGCAACGGCCTGGAGGCGGCGTTCGGCTACGGCTGGGACAATGGCTGGCGACTCAACGCCGCCTATACCTACAACCGTTCCAAGTACCTGGGCAGTGGCGATGCCGCACGCGATACCCAGCTGGGCATCGTCGACGGTGCCAAGGTGATCGGCCAGCCCGAACAGACCCTGGTGCTGTCAGCCGACTGGCAGGGCGAAAACTGGAACTTCGGCCTGTCCGGTCGCTACCTGGGCACCCGCTACCTCGACGCCGCCAACGTCAACAAGCTGCCCTCGGCCACCGTGTTCAACGCCAATATCGGCTTCGATCTGCAGGGCCTGTCGCCGCGCCTGAAGGGCATGGGTGCCAACCTGGTGGTGAGCAACCTCACCGACAAGCGGTATCTTGCAGGGGTGGACGGCCGCGACAACGCCTTCATCGGCGCCCCGCGAACTGTCGGCATCTCCTTCCGTGTGGACCTGTGAGTGAGCCCGTGACTGATATCGGCCGACGCCGGTTGTTGCAGGCCGGCGTTGCCGGCGGCCTTTCCCCGCTGCTGCCCAGCATCGCCCGGGCCGCAGCGATCGCCCCCGCCGCGCAGACGCGCAGCCTCGAAGACCTGCAGCACATTGTGGTGTTCATGCAGGAGAACCGCTCGTTCGACCACTACTTCGGCACGTTGCCGGGGGTACGGGGTTTCGGCGATCGCTTCGTCGCTCCGGCGCCGGCACTACAGGCCGGCGGCCGTACCCGCAGCCTGTGGCTGCAACCCGATGCCAGCGGCACGCGCGCGATCGCACCGTTCCCGCTGGATACCGCCGCGCACTTCGGCTACATGCGCGTGGAAGGCACGCCGCATACCTGGCCTGATGCGCAGCGCGCCTGGGACCACGGGCGCATGGGGCAATGGCCGAAGGCCAAGCAGAACCACTCGATGGGCTACTTCCAACGCAGCGACCTGCCCTTCCAGTTCGCGCTGGCCGATGCCTTCACGATCTGCGACGCCTACCACTGCGCGATGCAGGCCGGAACCAACCCGAACCGGGTGTTCCTGTGGACTGGCCACAATGATGCACACGCGCATGCAGGTGGCCCGGTGATCGCAAACTCGCACGACAACTTCCCCGAGCACGGCGGGCATCCGGCGTCGTATCGCTGGACCAGCTATGTCGAACGCCTGCAGAAAGCGGGGGTGTCCTGGCAGATCTACCAGGACATGGCCGACAACTTCACCGACAACCCGCTGGCCGGCTTCGAGGCGTTCCGCCAGGCCTACCGTGCTGCGCCGGGGCATGACCCGCAGCTGCGCGCACGCGGCGTCAGCACCCGTGGCCTGGCGCAGCTGCGCCAGGACGTGGTCGATGGACGCCTGCCGCAGGTCAGCTTCATCATCGCCGACGCGGCCGGCAGCGAGCATCCCGGCCCCTCCAGCCCGGCCCAGGGCGCGGCCTATACCGCACGCGTGCTGGATGCGCTGACTGCCGATCCGGAGGTGTGGAGCCGCACCGCCCTGCTGCTGATGTTCGACGAGAACGACGGCTTCTTCGACCACATGCCGCCACCGGCACCGCCTTCACCGATAAACGGTGGCTGGGCGGGTACTTCTTCGGTCAGTACCGAAGGCGAGTACCACCGCCATCCGGCACCGGGCGACGAGAAGTACGACGCCGCCGAGCTGCGCGGCCGCCCCTATGGGCTGGGTCCGCGCGTGCCGCTGTACGTGATTTCACCATGGAGCCGCGGTGGCTGGGTCGATTCGCAGGTGTACGACCACACTTCGGTCATACGGCTGATCGAACGCCGCTTCGGCGTGGCCGCGCCCGACATCTCGCCCTGGCGCCGTGCAGTCTGCGGTGACCTGAGCAACACCTTCGACTTCGCCCAGCGCGACACCCGTCCGTTCGTACGCGGCCTGCCCGACGTCAGCGCGGTGGCCGCACGTGCCGCCGCCCTGCCGGGACGCACCGTGCCGGCGTTGCCGGACGGACTGAAGCCGGCGAAACAGGAAAGCGGCGTACGCCCGGCGCGTGCCCTGCCCTACCGGCCGCAGGCATCGATTGCTGCGATCGACACATCGGGCGTGGACCTGATGTTGTCCTGCGAAGGTGCAGCGGCGGTCCTGCACGTCTACGATCGGCTGCGGCTGGGTGCGGTGCCACGCCGCTATACACTGGCACCGGGCACGCCACTGCGGGAGCGCTGGCCGCTGGATGTACACGGTCGCTACGACCTGTGGCTGCTGGGCCCGAACGGCTTCCACCGTCACTTCCAGGGCGCTGCCAAAGGACCCGTTGTGCAGGCGTCGGTCGAGCGCGCCGACGGCCAGCTGCAGCTGCACCTGCACCTGCGCAATCTCAGCGATACCCCACAGCAGCTGCACGTGCATGCCGGAGCCTATGCCGGGCACATGCCCGAGCAGACGCTGGCACTGCCCGCGCATGCAGAGACGTCGTTGGCGTGGGATGCAACGCCTACCGCCGGCTGGTATGACCTGCAGGTCAGCGCAGGTGAGAGTGTGCTGCGCCTCGCTGGTCGTGCCGAGGATGGGCGTCCCGGTACCAGTGACCCGGCGATGGGCAGCGAACCACTGCGGTTCGAGCACGATTGAGCAACCCGGCCGTTGGAGAGTCGAGCCATGCTCGCCTCTACAAGGGGGCGTGCCTGATCAGGCGTCCTGCAAACCCGGCCGGCCGTGCTCCACCGCGTAGCGCTTCCAGCTCTGCAGCGCGCCGTTCGGCTGCATCACGGTATCCAGCGTCTTCATGTCGCCGATCCATGCATCACGGGTAACATCGCACAGCACATAGCCACGCTTGTCGGTGGTCGCCTTCAATTGCGGACTGTGCCGCAGCTGGTTCTCGGCATATGCATCCACACCCTGGCCATCAGCGCCAGAAGTAATCGAAGTGGCAAGGAACTCACTGGAGATCACGCCCGAATCACGATGGTCCTGCACCAGGTCGCTGGCGTAATGCCGGTGCGCGTCGCCACACGCCGTCACCACGTTGCCGAAGCCCACCTTCTGGATGTGGTCGAGCAGGCGCCGGCGGCTGTCCAGATAACCCGACCACTGGTCATCGGACGACTGCACCACGCCGTCCTTCTCGCGCATGTAGTTGCCCAGTGCCACCTGGTGGGCGATGGTGTGCCAGCGCGGCGCGGCATCGGCCAGGCCGTCGAACAGCCAGCGCTCCTGCTTCGCCCCCACAATGCTGCGCTCCGGCGATTCCACCTCCTCACGCAGCGCCATGTTCACCTGCTTGCTGCGGTACTGGCGGGTGTCGAGCAGGTGCAGGTCCATCAGCGTGCCGTAGCGTGCACGCCTGTACATCTGCATGTGGCCATCGCGCGGGAATGCCGATCGGCGCAGTGGCATGTTCTCGTAGTAGGCCTGGAACGCCTGTGCACGGCGCAACAGGAACACCTCGCTGGGCGTATCGTCCTGGTCCTCGGCACCGGCCCAGTTGTTGTCTACTTCGTGGTCATCGAAGGAGACGAACCACGGCGCCGAAGCATGCGCGGCCTGCAGGTCGGCATCGCTCTTGTACTGGGCGTAGCGGCGACGGTAGTCGTCCAGCGTGTAGGTCTGCGGCCCGACATGATTGCGCAGGTTGGTGAACGGCTGGCCGTTCATTTTCCGCAGGCCCGGCTGGCTCTCGCCTTCGTAGATGTAATCACCGTAGTGGAAAACGAAATCCAGCGGTTCCTCGGCAATGCGCCGCCACGCGGTGTAATGGCCTTCTTCGTAGTGCTGGCAACCGGCCACCGCAAAGCGCACGCGATCCACCGCTGCCGTGGCTGCGGGCAGGGTGCGGGTGCAACCGACCGCACTGGCGTGACCGCCTATGGTGAAGCGGTACCAGTAGGGCCGTGCGGGCGCCAACCCACCCAGCTCCACGTGCACAGCGTGGCCGAGTTCGGGATGCGCCATCGCCGAACCCTGGCGTACCACCCTGCGCATGCCCTCGTCCGCGGCCAGCTGCCACTCGACCACCATCGGCCGGGTCGGCATGCCACCGCCGAACACCAGCGGCTCGGTCGCCAGGCGCGTCCACAACACCATGCCATCGGCCGAGGGATCACCCGAGGCCACGCCCAGGGTGAAAGGCGTGCTGGCGAACCGCGGCGAGGCCAGCAGGTTGCGCGGGTTCAGCGCGGTGGCATCGGTCTGTGCGGCCAGCGCGTGCGCCGTGCCCATCCATGCGCCGGCAGCGGACAGGCCGGCCAGGGCCAGGAATCGCCTGCGATTGATCGTATCCACGGCTGTGCCCTCAGTTGTAGATGATGTGGAAATAGAAGAAGCGGCCGTAGTCGTCGATCTCGGTACGGAAGCGCCCGTTCGGGCCGGTGCTGTAGGTCGGCTGGGTGTTGAACAGGTTCTTGGCCTCGTACTTCAGCGTCACGTGCTTGCTGACCTTGTGGCTGAAGGCCATGTTGAAGGTCATGTATGGGTCGTAGTAGGAATCCAGCCATTGGGTGTCACCGAAGTCGACCAGCATCCGGCTGCGGTAGGTGCCAGACAGGCGCAGCTGTGCGCTCTTCCACGGCATGCGCCAGATCACCGAGCCATTGAGCGACCAGTCCGGCTGGTACAGCAGGCGGTCCAGGCGGCGCTCGGTGCCATCACTGATGCGGTAGTTGGTCTGACCTTCCAGCCGCGTTGCGTTGAAGTACATGTCGAAGCGCTGGCGGCCCCACTGCAGGTTGCGGTTGGCCACCGCGAACTCGACGCCGCGCAGCTTGGACTCATCGGTGTTCATCGGCTGGGTGACCCGGTAGCGCGTGTCACCCACGTTCTCGAAGGTGGTCAGGGTGTAGATGTCGTCCTTGATCACCTTGTCGAACAGCGCGACCGAGACCAGGCCGTTGTTGCCGTTGAAGTACAGGTCCCACGCGAGGTCGATGTTGGTGGAACGGCGCGGCTGCAGGTTGGCGTTGCCCTGCTTGATGGTGCAGAAGCCCCTGCCCTCCTCGTCATCGCCACAGCTGGTGCTGGTGGCCTGGGCGATGTTGCTCGGTGTCGGCCGGCCCAGCGTGCGGCTGGCGGAGAAGCGCAGGCGCTGGTCCTCGCTCAGCTTGAACGTCGCATTCAAGGAAGGCAGCAGGTTGTTGTAGCCACCGCTCGTGTTGCGGAAGGCAGACGTGTAGGTGGTGCCGCCATCGTCGCTGAACGGACTGTACGCATCGAAGCGAGTGTGGTCGTAGCGCAGGCCGCCGATCAGCAGCAGCCGGTCCCAGGCGTAGTGTGCGGACACATAGGCATTGGTGATGTCCTCCACGTATTTGTAGTCGCTGGTGAAGTTGGCATTTGGATACGCCGCATTGTTGTTGCCCAGTTTCGGCAGCAGCTCCTCGTTCCACTTGCGGTTGTCGATCAGCGGGAATCCCGGCACGCTGCCCAGCAGCGTCGAACCCGGATACAGGTAATCGTTGAGCGTGGCACTGCTCTTGAAGTAATCGAAGTCGATGTCCTGCCAGATCTTCAGGTGGCGGTACTCGGCACCGGCGGCCAGGCCGAAGCCGCGCGCATCGGCATCGATGTTGTAGCTGAAGTCGGCGCGCAGGTTGTCGATGCTCTCCTTGGCGTCGCGCGGCGAGACATAGGCCTGTGCTGGGTTGAGCTTGAACGCCGAGCTGGTCAACAGGCTGGAATCGGAAACCGCCACTGCGTTCGGGAAGCCGTGGCTGTCATTCTCGTAATCGACGAACAGATTGCTTGGGTAGGCGCGCACCCCCCAGTAGACCTGGTTGTTGTGGAAGGTCTCTTCGGTATGGCCGCCACGCAGGGTCAGCCGCGAGCGATCACCGATATCCCAGTTGAAGCTGGCGATGGCGCCACGGTTGCTGCGGTCCCAGCGGTCGTGGCGGTTCTTGATGTAGATGCTGTTGATCTGGGTGGTGCCGCTGTCTTCGGTCTGGTTGCGGATCGGAAACTTGGCATTGCCGTACAGATCGGTCTTGTTCATCGTCGAGTTCTCGTAGAACCGGTACGAGTACAGCAGCAGCGATGCGTAGAACGGATCATCCGAAGGCTTCCACTCAAGCTTGGCGGAGCCACCGAAGTTGGTGATGAAGTTGGTATAGGTGCCGGTGCTGAAGTTGCCCGGCGCACGCAGCCCATTCCAGCCCTTGGCCTCGTCCGGCCCCGTGGTACCGTCGGTGAGGTACTTGCCAGCGTCGTTGTAGTAGTAGTTCGACTCCACCCAGCGCTTGACGCTGTTGCGCGAACGCTGCTCATAGCGCGCTACCGCAACAAGGCCGAACTCCTGGTCGGCACCGAACTGGTTGGAGAACACCATCTTGGCGCTCTTGCCGAAATGGCCCAGTGTCTCGTGGTTGCCACCGGCGCTGCGCTCGACATTGGTCTCGGCCGTGGAATAGATGCCAGCCACATCGGCGAACACGTACTTGCCGGACCGGTCGAAGGCGCTGCGGCTGATGATGTCGATCACGCCGCCGATCGCGTCCGGCGCCTGCTCTGCGCTGAAGCTCTTGTAGATGTCGGTGCGGGTGCCGATGTCGCTGGGAATCAGCTGCAGGTTGTTCATGCGCTCACCCGAGCCACTGCCACCCACGCTGGCAATCGCGATGCCATCGATGGTGGTGTAGTTGAGGTTGGCCTGCACGCCACGCACCGTCACGTAACGGGGCTCACCGGCATCCTCCACGGCACTCAGGCCCGGCGCGGCCATCAGGCTCTCGGCCAGGGTCTCGTCGCCGTAGCTGTCCATCTCGTCGTAGACCACCGAATCCTTGATCACCGGCGAGGTTTTCTTCTGGTCGATCACCTCATGCGCAGCAATCACCTTCACCGTGCCCAGGGTCGGCGCCACCGCCGCTTCGGCCTCGCGCGGCTTCGGCGCAGCCGGCTTTGGTTCGTTGTGTGCCGGCGCAGGATCGATGGCGATCACGTTGCCATCCACCACGGTGTAGCCCAGGCCGGTCCCTGCCAGCAGCGCGTCCAGCGCCTGCTTGACGGTGGCACCGCGCGGCACCGCACCGGCCATGTGCGCTTCGCCACTGCCCGAATACAGGAACTGCACGCCGGAACTGCGCGACAACTGCTCCAGTGCACGTGCCAACGGCTGCGCCGCGATCGGCGCCGAAACGCGGGCCTCGAGTCCATCGGCAGTGGTCGCAGCCGCCAGCGGCACGCTGCAGGGAGACAGGGCGAGGATGATCGACAGGTAGAGCGTGTTGCGCATCACGGGTCCTTGGAAGAGAGAAAGCAGCAGGTGCCGCTGCGTGACTCGGCAGCGGCTTCTCCCAAGTAAGAGCCCGCATCCACCGAAGTGGAGAACGCGGATTTGATGAATTTTTTCTGACAGCCCACGGCCATGTCGACCTCAGCGACTGCCGACCCGCACGGTGTCGCCTTCGCGCCTCACCACGAAGCGCGGGTCGCGCTCGAGGAAGGCCTGCAGCGCACCGATGCGATGCGCGTCCAGGCTGCCGGACATGCGCGCCGACGCCGCGCCTTCATCCAGCACCCGAACCTGCACCTGGTTGTGGCGGTTGAAGGCGGCGGCCACCTCATCCAGCCGCTCGTCCAGGAAAGAGACCTTGCGTTGCTGCCAGTCCAGCAGCATCGACAACGGCACATCCAACGACTCGACCGCATGGCTGCGCGCGTCGACCTGCACCACCTGGCCTTTGCCCAGTTGTGCAAGACGTCGCGCATCGGCACCCTGGCTCCACACTTCCACCTCGCCGGAAACCACACCGATGCGGGTGCCCTGCAGCCGTCGCGACACGTCGAACACCGTGCCGATATCGCGGATCTGCAATCCGTTCACCTGCACCTCGAACGGCCGTCGGTCCTGGGCGATGTCGAACGTGGCCTCGCCCTGCAGCAGCTCCACCCTGCGGCTGAACCCGCCCATGCGCACCCGCAGGCGGCTGTCCGCGTTCAGCCGCACCTGGGTCTGGTCGGGCAGCACCAGGTCACGCAGTTCACCATGGTCGGCGCTGTACAGCTGCTCGGTGGGCATCAACTGCGGAACCAGGCCCACGCCGAGCAGGGCGAGACAGGCTGCGGCAGCCGCCACCCACCAACGCGTGCGACGGCTGTGCGGCGCACTGCGCAGCGGAGCCTGCGCGCGTCCGAACAGCGGCACGACCTTGGCAGTGGCCCGCTGTGGCGGCACCGAGGCCTCTTCTGCCAATGCCGATTGCAGCGCCTCACCAACCTGCCGGTGCAATGCGAGGGCGTGCATATAGGCGCGCACATGCTCCGGCGAGCGCTTCATCCAGTCCAGGAACGCAGCCCGCTCGGCTTCGCCCAGCACTCCCTCGCGATTGCGCTGGAACCAGTCCATCGCCTCGCTGGCGATCACGTCGTCGGCCGCACCCGATGGATTCCGTTTCATGTGAGCTCTCTGGCGCTCAGCGCCTTCCTGCAGGCGTCCAGCCCCTTGCCTATATGCTTGCGCACCATGTGCACCGACACCTGCAGCTGCTGGCTGATTGCCGGGCAGTCCAGCCCGTCGCGGTAATGCAGCTCCATCACCCGCCGCGTGGTCGCCGGCAGCCGTGCGATGGTGCTGCGGATATCGCTCCAGCGCTGCGCGCGCTCGAATTCGCCTTCGATGTCTTCTTCGCTCTTCAACACTTCGGCCAGGAGGTCGACGTCCTCCAGCGGCGGCAGCGATGAACGCGCGCGCGCGTGCTCCCGTGCAAGATTGGCGGCCACGGTGAACAGGTAGGCTTCCGGGTTCTCGACCGCGTCGGCATGCTCACCGGTGCTGCTCAGCAGCCGCAGGTAAACCTCCTGCGCCAGATCCTCGGCATCTTCGCTGGCAGAACCCCGGCGCAGGAAGAAGCCGCGCAGCAGCCGCCGCCGCAGCGCATAGCTCTTCTCCCAGATCCTCACGCTGTTCACGGCCGGCCAACCACCCCAAGGCTGGAAAGCCCCGCAGGGTGACGGCCGTCGATGACAGTGGCGTTTCAACTGCCGGCACGCGGCCGCTAGAATGCCGCCCCTGCAGTTTCCAGCAGCCGGCACAAGGAGTGCCCCGCAATGAACGCCCGCACCGCCATCAACACCCTCAGCAGCCTGCTGTTCCTGCTGCTGGTCGCCCACACCACCGCCTACCAGCAGCAGATGTGGCCGCCCAGCCGTGTCGTCCACGTGCATCCGGTGGTCGTCGCCCTCGCCTACGCGCTGGTCCTGCTCACCCTGCTGCTGTGGATCGGAGGACGCCGCTTGCCGGAACGCTGCCAGCAGCTCTCAGGCTGGCTGCCGATCGTGGCCTGGTGCCTGCTGGGCATCGGCGTGGCGGTCATCCCGATGTTCTTCCCGGGCCTGTCCCCGGCCTGATCAGCGGCCGCACCCAGCGCGCCCGCCCATGATACGGCGTGCCGTGCCAACCCTTGCTTGCCAGAGACCCAAGCCCTGCCCGCCTATCGAAGCCGGGGGAGCCAGGCCTACGCTTGTCTTCTCGGTGGCCGCCACGGTCGCCCTTCGCGTCACGGCCCCGCCGTTGCGACCCCGCTCCAGTGCTGTGCGCCCTGCCGGTGTTGTCGCCCAGGCAGAAGTCCGACCGGCGCCCTCTGGAGACAGTCATGAACCAAGCGCTCATTCCCTTCGATACCGATCCGCTGGAAACCCGCGAGTGGCGTGAATCACTGGAAGCGGTGATGCATGCCGGTGGCCGGCCGCGCGCGCACTACCTGATCGACCAGCTCAGCGAGCTGGATGCACAGCAGCACGGCGATCTGCATACCCGTGCCTGGACCGCCTACGTCAACACCATCCCGCCCGAGTGCCAGCCGGCCTACCCGGGTGACCTGGCCATCGAGCGCCGCCTGAACGCGATGATCCGTTGGAACGCGATGGTGATGGTGCTGCGTGCCGGCAAGCATTCCAACGTCGGTGGCCACATCGCCACCTACCAGTCGGCGGCCGTACTGTACGACGTGGGCTTCGATCATTTCTTCCGTGGCCGTACCGACACCTTCGACGGTGACATGATCTACATCCAGGGCCACTCCGCGCCAGGCATCTACGGACGCGCCTATGTAGAAGGCCGCATCGATCCGGCGCGCATGGACAACTTCCGCCGCGAAGCCGGGCGCGAAGGCCTGTCCTCGTATCCACACCCGCGATTGATGCCGGAGTTCTGGCAGTTCCCCACCGTGTCGATGGGGCTGGGCCCGCTGACCGCCGCCTACCAGGCGCGCTACATGCGTTACCTGGAATACCGCGCCCTGAAAGAACACCAGGGCCGCAAGGTCTGGGCCTTCCTCGGCGACGGTGAGATGGACCAGCCCGAATCGCTGGCAGCGATCTCGCTGGCCGGCCGCGAGCGGCTGGACAACATCGTGTTCGTGGTCAACTGCAACCTGCAGCGCCTGGACGGTCCGGTGCGCGGCAACGCCAAGGTCATCCAGGAACTGGAAGGCACCTTCCGTGCGGCCGGCTGGAACGTGATCAAGCTGATCTGGGGCAGCGGCTGGGACGACCTGCTGGCCCGCGACCCCAGCGGCCTGCTGCGCCAGCGCATGATGGAATGCGTGGACGGCGACTACCAGACCTTCAAGTCGCAGAACGGTGCCTACGTGCGCGAGCACTTCTTCGGCCGTTACCCCGAGCTGCTGGAGCTGGTCGCGCACATGAGCGACGACGACATCTGGGCGCTGGCGCGTGGTGGCCATGATCCGCAGAAGGTGTTCGCTGCGTATCAGCAGGCAGTGAACACCAGCGGCCGGCCGACTGTGATCCTGGCCAAGACGGTCAAGGGTTTCGGCATGGGTGAAGCCGGCGAAGGCCAGAACATCAACCACCAGCTGAAGAAGATGAGTGCCGATGCGGTGCGCGCCTTCCGCGACCGTTTCAACCTGCCGGTCAGCGACGAACAGCTGGAGGACATGCCGTACCTGCGCCCGGAACCGGGCAGCGCCGAGGCGGCCTACTTCGCCGAGCGCCGCCGCATCCAGGGCGGGCAACTGCCCGCGCGCCTGGCCAAGGTCGATCCACTGCCGCTTCCGCCGCTGTCGATCTTCAACACCCAGCTGCAGGGCAGCGGCGATCGCGGCCAGTCCACCACCATGGGCTTCGTGCGCATCCTCACCAGCCTGCTGAAGGACCAGGAACTGGGCAGGCTGGTGATTCCGATCGTGCCCGATGAATCGCGCACCTTCGGCATGGAAGGCCTGTTCCGCCAGATCGGCATCCATTCGTACCTGGGCCAGCTGTACACCCCGCAGGATGCCGGCCAGCTGAGTTACTACAAGGAAGCCAAGGACGGCCAGATCCTGCAGGAAGGCATCAACGAATCCGGTGCGATCTGTTCGTGGATCGCCGCCGGTACCGCCTACAGCAACCACGGGCTGGCCACGATTCCGTTCTACATCTTCTACTCGATGTTCGGCCTGCAGCGCGTCGGCGACCTGGCCTGGGCCGCTGCCGATGCACGTACCCGCGGCTTCCTGCTCGGTGCCACCTCCGGCCGCACCACGCTGATGGGCGAAGGCCTGCAGCACGATGACGGCCACAGCCACGTGCTGTCGTCGGTGATTCCCAGCTGCGTGTCCTACGACCCGACCTACAACTACGAGCTGGCGGTGATCATCCACGACGGCCTGCGCCGCATGTACGTCGACCAGGAAGACATCTACTACTACATCACCGTACTCAACGAGAACTACCCGCAGCCGGCACTGCCCGAAGGCGTCGAGGCCGGCATCCTGAAGGGCCTGTACCTGCTGCATCCGGCAACCGCCGATGCCGCCTCGCAGCCACGCGTGCAGCTGATGGGCAGCGGCTCGATCCTGCGCGAAGTGGAAGCCGCGGCAGAACTGCTGCTGCAGGACTTCGGCGTCGCCAGCGATGTGTGGAGCGCCACCAGCCTGACCGAACTGCGCCGCGACGGCCTTGCCGCCGAGCGCTGGAACCTGCTGCATCCGGCCGAGGAGCCGCGTGTGCCGTACGTGCAGCAGTGCCTGCAGGGCCACGAAGGGCCCGTGGTGGTGGCCACCGACTACATGAAGATCGTCGGCGACCAGATCCGTCCCTTCATCAACGACCGCCGCCTCACCGCGCTCGGCACCGATGGCTTCGGCCGGTCCGACACGCGTGAGTCGCTGCGCACGTTCTTCGAAGTGGACCGCCACTTCATCGTGCTGGCCGCCTTGAAGTCGCTGGCCGACGAAGGCCGCATCGAGCGCTCGCGGATGCAGCACGCCATCGACAGGTACGGCATCGACACCGGCAAGCGCGATCCGGCGGCCGTGTAAGGCCGCTGCGTTCACCGCGCCCGTTCGGCGGGCGTGGTGAACGCAGCATCGCTACGGCATGCGCTTGAACAGGTTGGTCTGCAGGATCGGCGTACCGTCGTGACCGTAGAACGCCTTGGTCTCGGTCATCGTCGCCTGGTCATCCGCCACCGTGTAGATGCGGGTGGAGGCCGGCGTGCCATGGTCCACCAGCTGCATCACCAGCGTGTTCGGTGCAGGCAGTTTCAGGTTGGCCTTGTCCGCGCCATAGGTGCCGGACAGGGCGCCCGGCGTGCCATCCAGGGCCAGAGTGCCGTCGGACTTCATGGTCTTGCCGTCGTGCAGGACGATGTCCACGTGTGAACTCCAGCGCCCGGCACCGGCGTCCTTGAACTCCAGCACCACGTGCTTCGGGCGCTGCGCTTCGGGTAGCGCGGACGTGGCGATATCCAGCGACCAGCGCCCCAACAGCGGCGAAGGAGATGCCTCCATTGCCAGCGCCGGAACGGCGGGGAGTGAAAGCGCAGACAACAACACAGCGGACAACAGCTTCATACGTTGCTCCATTCGGCGAAGAAGGCTCTGCGTGAGGCGTTGTGGGGCGCAGCACGGTCAATGCTGCTCGCCCACGGCGTGCGCTGCAAGCCACTCGCTGAATGGCCGACCTCGCACCATGTCAGACCGCTGTCACACAGGGGTAGTAGAACGATCCCGGATCTCCGGCCTCCTCCCCCCCCCAAAACAGCGTTGAACGCGCAGCCATCGCTGCGGCAGCTCTATGCCGCCGGCCACTTCGCCCGCACTCTGGTCTGGTCGTTCGTGGACCTGGCACTCGGCTACTACCTGCATGCGCGGCTGGGGTTGTCGGCTGCCCACACCGGCCAACTGCTGGCGATCTCCCTGGCCTACAGCAGCGTGCTCGACCTGCTGCTGGCCGCCGTGTTCACCCGACTGCACGACCAGCGTCGCCTCGCCTTGCGCCTGCAGTTGATCGGCGGGCTCGGCACCGCCGCCAGCGCCTGCCTGCTGTTCAGTCCGAGCACCGCGACCGAGCCCGCCTTCCTGCCGCTGTTGGCCGCCTCGCTCTTGTTCCGTACCTGCTACGCGGTTTACGACGTGGCCCAGAATGCACTGACTTCGCTGTTGCCCCGCGACGAGAACGAGGCCATGCGCTACGTTTCCGCTCGCGCGGTAGTGGTACCGATCTCCAAGCTGTGCATCGCTGCAGCACTGTTCGGCGTGGTCGGTGCACCTGAATCTGCAGGCAGTGGCAGCGCGCTGCTGATCTGCATGATCATCGGCATCCTGATCGCGGCCGCCGCGCTTCCCCTGGCCTGCGTCGCCACGCCCGCACAGCCCGCCACAACCAGCAGGCCCGTTGCCGGCGCCCTGCCGCTGCCGGCACTGCTGCCGGTTCTGCTGGCCGCAGCGGTAGAGACGGCGCTGGTGGGCCTGGCCGGGCGTCTGTTTCCCTTTGCCGACCAGGGCGCAGCGCTGACCTTCGCCATGGTCGCGGGCATGGTGGTCGCGCCTTGGCTCCATCTGCGCCTGCGCCCCCCGCTGTGCAGCGAGACAGGCCTGATCGCGCTGATGTCGGTGCTGGTCATCGCTGCCGTCTGCGTTTACCAGGCCAAGCCCTCCCTGCCTGTAGCGATTGCGTGTGCCGCTGTCCATGGGGCGGCGGTAGCCAGTGTCGGCCTGGTGCTGTGGCGGCGCACCGCGCTGATCGCCCGTCGGCATGCCGCCCGCAGCGGGCGCGAGGATGACCTTAGCTGTTTTGCGCTGCTCACTGGAACCATGAAACTGTCCATTGCCGCCTCCTCATTGCTGCTGGGCCAGCTGCTGCCCGGCGTACAGGCCGGTGATCCGGGCACCTCTGCCGTACTGGTCTCGCTGGTTGCCGTCGGCAGTCTGCTGTCGCTGGCCGCATTGGCCTGGCCGGTCGCGCTTCCGCATACCGAGGGCCTGCACCCATGAACCTGGCTCCTACATCGCGGCTGCGCCGCAAGCCGCTGATCGCGCTGGATGCCGACCACAAGCGCATCATCTGGCTGTTGCGCACGATGGGCGCCGTTCCCCGCATCACCATTGCCCACCAGTTGGGCATGCACAACGGTGCGTTGACCCGCCTGGCGCGTGAACTGCTGATGCTGGAGGTGATCGAGGAGCAGGGACAACTGTCCGATGGCCAGCGCGGCCGACCCTCGGTGCCACTGGCGCTGTCCGGGCGGGGCGGCTATGCCGCCGGTGCCACGGTACATCCCGGTTGGCTGGAGATCGCGCTGGTGGATTTTGCTGGCCAGGTCATCGCCCGCGATGCAACCGCATTCGACAGCGCAGATCCCTACGACTTCGTGCACGCGGTGGACCAGCGCCTGCGCAGCCTCACCAGCCGCACCGGGCTCATGCGCGCGCGCTTCCTGGGCCTCGGCGTGGCGGTTCCCGGGCCCGTGGTCGAAACCGGTCCGGCACGCCGGCACGCGGTGGACTGGCTGCATGGCTGGCGCGATATCGACAACGACCAGTTCTTCGAAGACTACTTCGGCTTCCCGGTATGGGTGGAGAACGATGCAACCCTGGCGGCGCTGGCGGAATACTACGACAGCGGACTGATCCGCGACTGCGCGTCGGCGCTGTTGCTATATGTCGGCCACGGCGTGGGCGGTGGCGTGATCCATCGACGTGATGTGATGCGCGGTGAGTTCGGCAATGCCGGGGATATCGGTCGCCTGTTCCGCATGGACGCACCGCGTCCCTCGGGCATCGACCTGCTGGCCACGTTGCGCGACGCCGGCGCCGGCATTCCTTCACTGTTCGAACTTGAGTCCTGCCTGGAAACCCATGCCGGCATCATCAATGCCTGGGCAGAACGTGCGGGCAACCAGCTGGGCGTGGCGGCCAATACCGGTGTGGCATGGCTCGATCCTGGCGCCCTGATCCTGTCCGGCTCACTGCCGAGGCAGGTACTGGAAGTGTTGGGGCAGCACCTGCAGCAACCGGCACGCTGGAGCAGTGCGCTGGACAGCCTGCGCCTGCCGCAGGTGCATGTGTCACGGCTGGGAGGATCCGCGGTATCGGTGGGCGCGGCCCTGCTGCCGATCCATCAGCTGGGCGCCGACGCCATCGCTTAATTGTTTATTTCCGCCGAAGTAAACAATTCCGTCATCGCCCGGACCTACCGTGCAGCGGTCCCCCTTCCCTGCATGGCCGCCCTCCGATGAACATCAGCCCTCTGGTCCTGGGCATCTCCCTGGCCCTGATCACCCTGCACGGCAGTGCGTCTGCGCAGGACGCCCCTGTCCAGAACAAGGACAGTGCCGACGCTGCAACGCTGGATGCGGTGGTGGTCACCGGTGCGGCACGCACCCAGCGTCGCTTCGATGCGTCCTTCGCGGTCAATTCACTCAGCCGCGAAGACGTGCAGAAACTCGCACCGAAAAGCTATGCCGACCTGCTCGGCTCAGTACCCGGTATCCATGTCGAGGCCACCGGTGGCGAAGTACAGAACATCACCCGGCTGCGCGGCATTCCCACCGATCGTGGCTTCATCGCCTTCCAGCAGGATGGCCTGCCGCTCTACCAGGAGCTGGATGGTCACTTCTTCAATTCCGGCGACGGCATGAACCGGTTCGATGTGATGAACCAGCGGGTAGAGATCGTACGTGGGGGCCCGGCGCCGATCTATGCCAGCAGCGGCGGCGCCATCGTCAACAACATCCTGGCCGAGGGCTCGGAAGAGACCCACGGCAAGGCGCAGCTGACCATCGGCGATACCGGCCTGTACCGCGGCGAGATGTACCAGTCCGGCGCGCTGGGCAAGGACACCTTCTACGCCGTCGGTGGCTTCCTGCGCCAGCACGACGGCTACCGCGACAACGGCTTCCCGAACGACAAGGGCGGCCAGATCCGCGGCAACATCAAGCACTACTTCGACGACACCAGCTGGTTCAAGGTCAGCGGAACCTTCGTTGACGACCACAATACGTTCTACCTGCCGATCCCGGTCGCCGACCCTCGCAATCCCAGCGTCCCGCTGGATCCCTACATCGACTACTTCGACGGCACCCTGAACTCGCCCTCGCTGCGCAGTGTCAACCTGAAGTACCTCGATGGCGGCGGTGTCCTGCAGGGCATGAACCGCGATCTGGCCGGTGGCCGCCACATGCGCTTCGGCAACATCGGCTTCCAGTACGAGAACACCGCCAGCGATTGGACGATCTCGCTGAAAACCGGCTACACCAAGGGCCGCAATACCTTCGACGCGCTGTACTCGACCACCAATCCGGTCGACGCACGCAGCTTCGCCAACGGCTATCTGGGCGCGGCCCGTACCGCCTTCGGTGCCGGCGTCACGCGGATGGGCTACGCGCTGGCCAGCAGCAACGGCGCCACTGCCTACGATCCCTACGCCGACTCCGGCCTGGTGATCTCGGCCCAGTACCGTGCTGCTGATTCTGACTTCTACTCCGGTCAGGCCGACTTCAGTGCGACGCGGCTGTTTGAAACGGCCTGGGGCAACCACGATCTGAACATCGGCGCGTACACCGCCTTCTTCGGCACCACGTCCTTCAGCCTGTACCAGGACATGCTGATGGAGATGCGCGGCAAGCCACGCCTGCTTGATCTGGTGGCCTACGGTAACGATGGCGCCCCACTGGGCTATGTCACCGACAAGGGCACGCTGCGTTACACCACCACCCTCAATCGCGGCAAGGTCGATGCCCGCATGTTCGCGGTGTATGCCAATGACACCTGGGCACTGACGGACCGCTTCAAGCTTGATGCCGGCATCCGCCATGAGCGCTACCGCTACGAGGGCTATGCCGAGCAGACCGCCCAGGTCGACCTCGGCGATCGCAACACATTGGCCGACAATACCGCGCGGCGTTTCACCGGCATCATCCAGGACCATCGCCTGAATCCGTCCGCCACCAACTGGACGGTCGGTGCGAACTTCGACTTCACCCCTGTGGTGGGCGCCTACGCCCGCGTGTCGCACATGGAGATCGTTCCCAACTCATCGGTGGCACGCTCGATCGATCCGACCATCGTGCAGACCCAGCTGGACCAGTACGAGCTGGGCCTGAAGGCGGCTTTTGGCCGGTCCTATCTGTACCTGACCGCGTTCTACACCAAGTTCGATCCACTCAATGCGTCCTTCGTCGCCTTCAATCCGACGACCGGCCGCAATGACCAGTCGGTGCCCTTCATCGGCACCGCCGTCTCCAAGGGCATCGAGCTGGATGGCCTGTTCCGACCGCTGGACTGGTTCAGCATCGCCGGTTCGATCACGGTCAGCGATCCGCAGTACGACAGCCTGCAGAACGATTCCGGCGCCGATCCGGCCGCGGTCAACGGCAAGCAGATCGTCCGCGAACCCAAGCTCTACGGCAACCTGCGACCGACCTTCAGTTTCCAGTACGGCCAGGACCAGTTCGAGACCTGGCTGCGCTATGACGTGGTCGGCAAGTCCTATGTCGATCTGTTCAACCAGACCGCGTTGCCTGCCTACCAGACCCTGGGTCTGGGCGTTTCATGGAAGCGCGGCAATTGGGGCGCACAGCTGGTGGGCGACAACCTGACCAATGAAAAGGGGCTCACCGAGGGCAACACCCGCACCGACGCGCTGGCCGGACAGGGTTCGGCCGAGGCAATCTATGGGCGGCCGCTGTTCGGCCGCAACGTCCGCCTGATGGTCAGCAGGAGCTGGTGATGCACCGACGATTGAGCTTGTCCCTCACCCTGCTGGCCACGGCTGTGCTGCCGCTTGCGGCAGCCGCCGATGACCGCGACAGCGCCGCCCTCGCCTCGCGCTTGTTTCCGACCCTCGTGCAGCTGAAGCACGATACGTTGCCCGATCGTGCGCGCGCCGCCCTGGCCGAACGCATGCAGCAGCTGGCGGCCTGCCGGACCACTGCCTGCACACTCGATGCCGCACGCTGGACGCCCGCGCAGGCGGGCCTGTTGAGCGCCGCGGTTCCGGCGCGCGCTGCAGCCATCGAAAGGGAGCTGGCGGGCCTCAACAACATCCTCTCCATCTACGGCCACGGCCAGCCGCCCCGCTACGACGCCATCGACGGCCCGGTCGGCGCGGCAGGCAGCACGCGACTGGCCGGCGATGTTGCCATTGCCATGCAGATGAGCGAAGTGGACGCCGGCGCGGCCTACACCGCATTCGATCGCAGCATCGCCGTGGCGGTGGGCCTGCTTGATGCCAATGACCGCCTCGATGCGATCCGCTTCGAGCCCATCAACGCGGGAATCAACGCCGCGCCATTCGCGCGCGCGCGACAGTTCGATTGGAATGCGCATCCGTACACAGCGATCATCGTGCTGGGCCAGGGACCGGACGAGCTGACCACCCCACTCAGCGCTGGCAGCAAGCTGCGCCTGAAAGCCGCTGCGCAGCGCTATGCGGCGGGCGATGCACCTTTCATCATCGTCTCCGGTGGCGCCGTGCATCCACGCGGCACCCGAAGCGTCGAAGCGGTGCAGATGCGCGAAGCGCTGATCGCGCGCTTCGGCATTCCCGCAGATGCGATCATCATCGAACCGTATGCCCGCCACACCACCACCAACCTGCGCAATGCAGCCCGGCTGCTGGCGGCCCTGCAGGCACCGCCGCGGCAACCGGCACTGGTGGTCAGCAGTCCGTCGCATATCGATTCGGTCGCCAGCAGCGGGTTCAGTGACCGCAACCGCCGTGAGCTGGGCTACGTTCCCGGCAAGGTCGGTTCACGCATTTCACCGTACGCGATCACCTTCGTGCCAGCGCCCGAATCACTTCGCATCGACCCGATGGATCCACTGGATCCCTGAACCTCGCCACTGCCGCCTCAATAGCCGACCTTCAGCGTGAACATCACGTTTCGCGGCGCGCCGTACCAGCCCTGGTTGTAGAAGCCGATCTGCGAGTAGTAGTGGCGGTCAAACAGGTTGTTGATGTTGACCGCCGCCGACACATTGGAACTGAACTGATAGCGCGCCATCAGGTTCACCAGCGCGTAGCTGGGCTGCTCCACCGGCACACGGCGATTCCCTGGCGCGGTAGCGGTCTGGTACATGCGGTTCTGCCAGTCCACGCCACCGCCGATCGTCAGCCGGTCCCAGGTACCCGGCAGGCGCCAGGTGGTGAACAGCTTGAACAGGCTGCGCGGCTTGGCGGTATTGATCGCCCGGCCCTGCGCGTCCTGCGCGATGAAGGTGGTGAAGCTGGTGCCCAGGCTCCAGCCCGGCAGCGGCTCGCCGGCCAGTTCCAGTTCCAGGCCGTCCACGGTTGCGCCCTTCACCGCGCGATAGGCCGCCTGCGTGCTGCCTTCGACCAGCCCGCCGGTGGCCTCGGCCAGGTTGTCCTGCTGGGTGCGGAACAACGCCGCTGATGCGTTCAAACGCTCTTGCAGCCAGCTGCCCTTGAGGCCCAGCTCATAGCTGCGGCCAATGACCGGATCGAGGATCTGCCCGGATTCGTTGCGGTTGTTCTGCGGCTTGAAGATGCCGGTGTAGCTGGCGTACACGCTGCTGTAGCCGTTGAGGTCCCAGACCACGCCGGCATACGGTACGAACTCGTTGCGGTAGCGGTACTTCCGCTTGGTGCCAAAGTAGACCTGGTCGGTCTCCCAGTTGCTCATGCGGCCACCGACGATCACGTGCAGCGGATCGGCCAGCGACAGCCGCGCCACCGCGTAGGCACCGCTCTGATGGTTGTCCAGGTCATCGGCCTGGGTCTTGCTGCTGGCCCACGTCGGCTCCGGCGTGCCCGGCCCGTGCCAGTCCAGATAGCTGGCCAACGGCGGCAGCGGCGCCAGCGCGCGGTACTGCCCCAGCGCGATTTCATCGCGTGAGCGCGACCAGCCGATGGACGCAGTGTGCTGGCGGCCGAACAGCTGGAACGGACCGGTCAGGCTGGCGCTGATCGCTTCGCGGCGCACCGGACCGTCGTAGCGGGTGAAGCTGTTGCCATTGGGCATGGCACCAGTGACCGGGTCAGGATAGCCACCGCGATAGAGATGCTTCATCTCCATGTCGGTATGCGATCGGCTGTAGGAGACGCGCGCCTGCCAGTCGTTGCTGAAACGATGGTTGAAATCGAAGAAGCCGTTGCGGGTATCGGTGCTCATCCGTGCCCACGGCGCGGTGGCTGATACCGAGCGGTCGAAGCGGGTACGCGTGCCATCGGCGTTGAACAGCGCGAAGCCGCTGCCGAAGCCGCGGTTGTCGTTGCTCTGGTAGGAGATGCCGGCGATCAACCCGGTGTCCTCGCCCAGGTCCACGCTGACCACGCCGTAGAGCGTCTTCGCCGTACTGTCCAGGCCAGCGGTGTAGCTGTCGCCCTCTGCCTGCGCAGCGACCACGCGACCACGCACACGCCCTTCCCGGCTCAGCGGGCTGGACACATCCGCCCACGCGCGCCGTGCGTCCCAGCTGCCGAGGCTGATGCCACCACTGGCAGCGAACTCGCGCAGCGGGCGCTTGCGCACGTAGTTCACTGCCGCCGAGGGATTGCCGGCGCCGGTCATCAGGCCGTTGGCGCCGCGCACGATCTCGATGCGGTCATACACCACCATGTCCAGGTTGTTCTCGCCGAAATTCCACGGCGACAGCACCGGCATCACCACGCCATCGAACTGGTAGTTGTCGATGTCGAAGCCGCGTGCGGAGAACGAGTAGCGGTTGGCGTCGCTGCGCGTGACCGAGATGCCAGGTGCGGTCGCCAAGGCATCGGCGGTGCTGAGCAGGCCACGGTCCTCGATCTGCTGGCGGGTGACCACGCTGACGGATTGCGGGGTCTGCCGCGAGGTCAGCGACAGTCCGGTCGCCGTGCCCATCGAGTCGGTGGTGTAGGAACGCGACGTTTCGGTGCTGCCATCGAGGTCGGCCGTGACCTGCACGGTTGGAAGCTGGGAAGGCGTTACGGACGGAGTGCGTTCGGCGGCGTGGGCAGCGTTGAACAGCGCCAGGGTCGTGCCGATGGCGCTAGCCAGGGCACACGGGCGGAAACAGGCAGGCATGGGAGATCCAGCGGGAAGGAAAGGCTGGATGAGAATTATTGTCATTTGAGCGTGAGCGCACGTATGCGCGGACGCAGCAGGCGTATGCGCACTGCCGACGGTGGTCCGGACTCAGCGAAGCTCGCTGGGCGCGATGCCGTAGCGCGCGCGGAATGCGGTCGCGAAATTGGTGGCGTGCCGGTAGCCGACGAAGTGTGCGGCCTGCTGCACGCTGCAGCCCTGCCGCAGCTGCTCGCAGGCCAACTGCAGGCGCCGCTCGCGCAGCCAGGCGAACACCGAACACCGGTGCACCTGCTGGAACTTCAGCCGTAGGCTGCTCGGGCTCATGCAGGCCAGGCGCGCCAGATCCTCCAGGCTGTGGTCAGCCGCAGGTGATGCCTGCAGGCAGTCGATCACCCGTTGCAGCATGCGGCGATCACGTGCTGAAACACGCTGGTCCGGCGATGCCTCCTGGGCAGGCGCACCCAGCGCCATCGCCAGCATCTGCAGGCCCACACCCTCGCACAGCAGCGCATGCATTGCGCCCTGCCAGGTCCCCGACAGCAACTGTTCGGCGGCATGTTCAACATGCGCGGGTACCTGCCAGCTGTGCAGCCGCCGGCGACCATGGCGATGAGCCTGCAACAGCAGTTCGCTGATCACCGGATCATCCATCTCGGCCGGTGCATCCAGCGAGACATTCAGACTGCGCATCCGTTGACCGGCCGGATGAATCGCAGTCATCGGCGTGGCATCGGCCAACACCATCGCGCCGGCGCCGCGGTTCATGCCGATCACAGCCTGCCCTTCCAGGCGTGCTCCGGCACGACCTTCCAGCATCACGATCGCAGCGAACGGCGGGGGTGCCTCCGAAGTCGCCTCGAACGGCTGATGCGCGACCACGTCCGACAGCGCCAGGCTGATGCCAGGGCGCAGGCAGCGCTGTTCCACCCTGCCCTCGACCACGCACAGCGCGCCCGAATCGGCAGCGGACGCGAGTGCTGGCAGCCGATAGCGGAAACCACTGCTGCGGCCCAAGCGGTCCAGGTCGGCAAGGGTGAGGGTGTGCATGGGGCGCCTGAGGGAAATCCAGTGCCATTGTCATATGAGAACCGCTCTCATCTCCAGCCTTCGTGGCAAGGCCCGATCTGCCCTTGCCGATACAAATAGTTACGTTATAACATTTCACACCTTTTTCACGGAGCGTTCCATGCGTCGCCACCTGCTTGCTGCCGCCATTCTGTTCGTCGTTCACAACGCCCAGGCTGGGGACGAACCTACCCTTCCCACCCTCCAGGTGCAGGCCTCGCAGCCCTCCCGCATCGACAGCCGGGTCACCGTGGACAACCCGCAGGCGCAGAACCGCACCCTCGGCGGCCTGCTCGAACACGTCTCCGGTGTGCAGAGCAGCGCCTTCGGGCCGAATGCGGGCGCCCCGGTCATCCGCAGCCTCAGCGGCAACCGCGTGCAGATCCTGCAGGACGGCCAATCGATTCTGGGCATGAACGCGATCAGCGGTGACATCAACATCCCGTTCGATCCGCTGTTCGTACGCAGCGTCACCGTCAACAAGTCCTCCGATACCGTGCGCTATGGCGGCAATGCGATCGGTGGCAGCGTGGAGATCGACTCCGGCCTGATCTCGCGCAGCATGGAAGACAAGGACCAGTCGATGGAACTGGTCCTGCGCAAGGGCTTCAACGCCGCCAACGCGCAGGGCTTCCGCATGAACTTCAACAACCAGCGCAACGTCTCCACCAACCTGCAGGTCTCGCGACAGCGGATCTCGCACTACGACATCCCCGGCAACAGCAAGGCCAGCGTCTGCAATACCGGACTGTTCCCGGCCGGCGGGGGCGTCAACTCGGCACTGGCCGATGCCTGCCAGAAAGAGGCGCGCGTCCAGCAGCTCTACAACAAGGCCTCGCAGCCGTACATCGACCAGTTCATGACCGAGAACCCGGACTGGGCCGATGGTGACTTCTCGTTCTACACCAACAATCCGACCTCGGTCTGGCAGCGCCGCACCTACATCAATCCGGTCAACCCGGCCTACGTGCCCGGCACACCGTCGTATGTGCAGAAGCAGATCAACAACGATGTGACGCCCGACTACCATCATCGGCTGGGCAACAGCTATGCGCGCAACAGTCAGGTGGCCTTCGGCTCGACCCTGTTCTTCGACCGTGGCTACGTGGGTGTCAGCATTGATGCCAAGGACAGTGAGTACGGCGTTCCAGGCTTCTCGATGCAGAACCTGTCGTTCGGTTCCAACTATGCCGATGGCCTGCCGGTGGGCGTGGTGATCAAGCAGCAGCGCTATGCGCTGGAAGCGCTGCTGCGTGATCCACTGCCGTGGTTTGAGCGCGCGGAACTCCGCGTTTCCAAGCTGGACAACACCTCAGGCGAGCGGCTGGGCGCCACCAAGGCCAACGACTACGATTTCGAGAGCACCCAGGCCGAGCTGCTGCTCAGCCATCAACGCATCGGCCCGCTCAGCGGCCTGCTCGGTTTCAGCCATCAGTCGCGTGATGTCACCGGCAGCGGTTCTCTGCGCTACCTGCCGGACGTGGACACCCGCAGCAATGCGGTGTTCCTGAAGGAAACGCTGGATTTCGGCTGGGCCACCTTCGATGCCGGCGTGCGTCACGAGCGCATCGACCACAAGCTGCAGCCCAGCCGCTTCAAGACCGCGCGCAATGCCGCCAACACGAAACTGCAGGACCGTGACTACCGGCTCAACAGCTACAGCTTGGGTTCGTATATCGAGCTGGGGCCGATGTTCGCGGCCAAGGTGCGCTATTCGACTTCGCAACGTGCCCCGGAGATCAACGAGCTGTATGCCAGCAACGCACACTACTCGGTGATGACCCAGGAAGAAGGCAACCAGAACCTCGAGCCGGAGCGGGCTAAGAACCTGGAACTGACCGGCCTGTTCCACCTCGGTGGTTTCGAACTGTCGGCCACCGCGTACCGGATGCGGTACGAAAACTACCTCTACCTCGGCTACTCCGGCCTGCAGACCGCCAACCGCCTGCCACTGAAGTACTGGAAGCAGACCGACACCACGGTGAAGGGCTTCGAGATCGATGCCTCGCATGCACTGGAGCTGGGCCGCTATGGCACGTTGAACGTCTCCGCCTTCGCCGACCTGGTCAAGAACAAGGCCGACCGCCCCGATTCGCTGCGTGCCCACAATGATGGCGAGTACCTGCCGAACATGCCGACCAACCGCTATGGTGCCAACCTGCAGTGGCAGCGCGAGGGCTGGAAGGCGCAGCTGTCCAGCACCTACTACGACACGCAGAAGTACCTCGGCCGCAACGTCAGCGAGGAAGTGCCGCTGGATGCGTTCAACCTGGTCGACCTGCAGGTCAGCCGTGAGCTGCCGGTACGCAACAGCTACATCGCTGGCATGGAGGTGTTCGTCAACGGCAGCAACCTGCTCAATGAAGAAGCACGCCCGCACAACTCGCCGCTGAAGTACATCGCGCCGCTGCCCGGGCGTGGTTTCCAGGTGGGTGTAACGGTACGGCTCTGACAACCGGATGCATCGGTACACGCCTGCAGGCGGACGGCCTGCAGGCATCGTCCATCGCCCCCCCTGCGTGGTTGCGCCACGCTCCCCGGTTGATTCACCATCGGGAGAAAAGGAGAGCGTGATGAACTGGAAGCATGCGGTTTCACTGGCGCTTTTGTTGTCCGTTTCATCAGGCGCAAGTGCTGCGTCTGCGATCACCTACGACAAGGATGGCCGCTACGGCTATTCGATGAACCAATCTTCCCTCACCACTGCGATGCAGCAGTCGCTGCACTACTGCGCAGCGCGATCGCGCAATTGCGGTCAGTCCGCCAGCACCAGCAGCGAAGGCTATTCGGCCATAGCGACCGGCACGATTGCGTTGGGCTTTGCACTGGGTGAGAAAACCGCGGACGCCGCGCAGCGGAAGGCCGAAAGAATGTGCAGGGAACGTGCCAACGACTGCACGCTTGCCTTGCTGTGGCGGGAAACCCCACCTCGCCATCTTGAACCGCCACATCTGCCCGGTGCGCCCGCTGCGGCACCAGCGGCGACGCCCGCGCCCATGCCAACGCCTGCCACCCGCACCGATCAGCCAGGATAGTCAGCTCCACGCCGGCTGTACTTTCGAGTGTCGGATAAAGAAAAACGCCTGCAGATCGAGGATCTGCAGGCGCATCTTTGTATCTGGCGGAGTGAGAGGGATTCGAACCCTCGATAGAGCTTTTGACCCTATACTCCCTTAGCAGGGGAGCCCCTTCGGCCACTCGGGCATCACTCCGGGGTTTTCTCCGCGTCTGGTGCGTTGCACCTCAGCGGGGCGTGAATCATAACGTTAATCGAGTGCGAAGGTAAAGCGTTATTCGGCAGAATTTTCGCTACCGGTGCCACCGGCTTCGTCACCGCGCTGGATGCGCTGATAGATCTCTTCGCGATGCACAGCGACGTCCTTCGGCGCGGTGATGCCGATACGCACCTGGTTACCCTTGACGCCAAGCACGGTGACGCTCACCGAGTCTCCGATCATCAGGGTTTCGCCGACGCGGCGAGTCAGGATCAACATTTTTGTAAGTCTCCATGGAACCGTGTGGAAGGGTATCCCCCACCGGCTTGACGCTCCGTCAAGAAGCGCTACCACGACAAAGGGAAAAGATTCGCAATGGTACCGTCAGCCGTCCCGCTCCTACAAGGAGGGGGACGGCCAGGTTCATCACAGGCGGGGGCTGACCCATTCGACGACTGCAGCCAGCGCAGTGGCAAGGGCGGGCCCGTCCTCGCCACCACCCTGGGCGAGGTCCGGGCGTCCGCCGCCCTTGCCCCCGATCTGACTGGCGATATGGGACAACAGTTCCCCGGCCTTGACCTTGCCCGTTGCACTGCCGTTCACACCCGCGACCAGGGCGGCCTTGCCGTCCTGGGCGCCGGCCAGCACGATCACCGCGTCGCCCAGCTGCTGCTTGAGGCGGTCCATGGCGTCACGCAGGGCCTTGGCATCGAAGCCCTCCAGGCGGGCGGCCAGCACCTTCACGCCGGCAACCTCGACGGCCTGGCCGGACAGGTCGGCCGTGGCACCTGCGGCGACCTTGGCCTTCACGGCGTCCAGTTCGCGCTCCAGCTGCTTCTGTCGCTGGCCAAGGGCACGGATCTTCTCGACCACGTCGGCAGCGCTGCCGCCGAGCAGGTCTGCGGCTTCGGCCAGGCGGGCCTCTTCGGCGTCCACGTAGTCCAGGGCGCCCTGGCCAGTGACCGCTTCGATACGGCGCACGCCAGCGGAGACACCGCCCTCGGAGGTGATCTTGAACAGGCCGATGTCGCCGGTGCGGTTGACGTGGGTACCGCCGCACAGCTCGGTGGAGTAGTCACCCATCTTCAGCACGCGCACGTGCTCGCCGTACTTTTCGCCAAACAGGGCCATCGCGCCGAAGTCCAGCGCTTCCTGCATGCCCATGTTGTGCACTTCGGCGGCGTTGTTGGCGCGCACCTGCTGATTGACCTTGCGCTCGATCACGGCCAGCTCTTCCGCACTGATCGGCTGGAAGTGCGAGAAGTCGAAACGCAGGCGGTCCGGAGCGACCAGCGAGCCCTTCTGCTGCACGTGGGTGCCGAGCACTTCGCGCAGTGCGGCATGCAGCAGGTGGGTGGCGGAGTGGTTGAGGATGGTGGCGCCTCGGCGCTCACCGTCGACCTGGCCGGAAAGCACATCACCGACCTTCAGGCCGCCTTCGGACAGGGTGCCGACGTGGCCATGGAACTGGCCGGCGAACTTCTGGGTGTCTTCCACCACCAGGCGCACGCCATTGCCTGTGAGCACGCCGGTGTCGCCGACCTGGCCGCCGGACTCGGCGTAGAACGGGGTCTGGTTGGTGATCACGATGACCGCATCACCGGCATCGGCCGACTGCACCGGACGACCATCCTTGAGCAGGGCCAGCACGGTCAGGCCGTCGGCCTGCAGGCGGTCGTAGCCAAGGAACTGGGTCGGGCTCAGGGTCGCCACCAGCTCGGCCGGCAGCGTCACGCCCCCCCCGAACTTGCCGGCCGCGCGCGCGGTCTCGCGCTGCTGCTCCATCGCGGCGTCGAAGCCGGCGATGTCGACGGTCAGGTCGCGCTCGCGGGCAATGTCCTGGGTCAGGTCGAGCGGGAAGCCATAGGTGTCGTACAGGCGGAACGCGTCAACGCCCGGGATCACGCCATTGCTGGCCTTGCCGGCCACGTCCTCGAAGATCTTCATGCCGGCATCAAGGGTTTCAGCGAAACGCTCTTCCTCGGCCTGCAGCGCACGGGTGACGGTATCCACCGCCGCCGGCAGCTCCGGGTAGGCCTCGCCCATCTGCTCGACCAGGGTCGGCACCAGCTTGCTGAAGAACGGCTGGCGCACGCCCAGCATCCAGCCGTGGCGCAGGGCGCGGCGGATGATACGGCGCAGCACGTAGCCGCGGCCTTCGTTGGACGGCAGCACGCCGTCGACGATCAGGAACGAGCAGGCACGGATGTGGTCGGCGATCACGCGCAGCGACTTGTTTTCCAGGTCGGCGGTGCCGGTCAGTTCGCTGGCCTTGCGGATCAGCGCCTGGAACAGGTCGATCTCGTAGTTGGTGTGCACATGCTGCAGGATCGCCGCCAGGCGCTCCAGGCCCATGCCGGTATCCACGCACGGCGCCGGCAACGGCACCAGGGTGCCATCCGGCTGGCGGTCGAACTGCATGAACACCAGGTTCCAGATTTCGATGAAGCGGTCGCCGTCCTCATCCGGGGAGCCCGGGGGGCCGCCGGCGATATGGTCACCGTGGTCGTAGAAGATCTCGGTGCACGGGCCGCACGGACCGGTGTCGGCCATCTGCCAGAAGTTGTCCGAAGCGAACGGTGCGCCCTTGTTGTCGCCAATGCGCACGATGCGCTCTTCCGGCACGCCGACCATGTCGCGCCACAGTGCGTACGCTTCGTCATCGGTCTGGTAGACGGTGACCAGCAGGCGCTCGGCCGGCAGCTTCCAGACCTGGGTCAGCAGTTCCCAGGCCCAGGCGATCGCATCCTTCTTGAAGTAGTCGCCGAACGACCAGTTGCCCAGCATTTCGAAGAAGGTGTGGTGGCGTGCGGTGTAGCCGACCTGGTCGAGGTCGTTGTGCTTGCCGCCCGCGCGCAGGCAGCGCTGCACGTCGGCCGCGCGCACGTAGCTGCGCTTCTCCGCGCCAAGGAACACGTCCTTGAACTGCACCATGCCGGAGTTGGTGAACAGCAGGGTCGGATCATTGCCCGGCACCAGCGGCGCCGACGGCACGATGGTGTGGCCTTTGCCCTTGAAGAATTCAAGGAAGTCGCTGCGGATCTGGGAAGTCGTGAATTTGGCGGATGCGTTCATTGGGGGCTGGCAGTCTGCGGGCCGGCGGGCCCGGACCACCGGCCGTGTTGGCCAGGGTCGCGAGGGACCGCCGAAAACCTAAAGGGTATCAGGCCCGGCGCCGCCAGTCTCAGTCATCCGGGTCGTAGCGGGTCGCACGGCGGATGCTGTCGCCGTCGAAGCCCCGTCGGGCCAGCAGATCAGCGGCCTTGCGCCGCTGCGTCAGGTCCTGCGGGCCGGCCTCGCCAAAGCGCCTGCGGACCAGATCACGGGCGTTTTCCTGCCAGTCGCCTTCGTAGCTGTCCATCGCCGCGGCAATCGCGGCACTGTCCAGGCCGTGGGTGCTCAGTTCGGCGCGGACATGGATCGGCCCATAACCGGTGTTGGCGCGCATCCGCACCAGGTTCTCGGCAAATCGGGTGTCGTCCTGCCAGCCGGCCTCGGTCAGCTTGGCGACAGCGGCCTGCGCGGCTTCGTCTTCGATGCCGCGAGCGGTCAGCTTGCGAGTGAGTTCCTTGCGCGAGTGCTCGCGGCGGACCAGCAGGCCAAGCGCTCGTTGCACGGGCGTCTGCTCGCGCGGCCGGCGTTTGCGGCCGGTGGGAATGTCGTCAGCGTCGGACATCGGTGCTCCAAGGGTGGCGCCATCCGTGGCGCCCAGCCCATCCCTGGGCGATTCGAACCTGCGGGACAGGGCGACGTCACTGACGGCGCCGCCCTGCCCCACAGCAAGCCTTATTCGTCGTCGCCTTCGTCGTCGCCTTCCTCACGGGTGGCTTCGGTCGGCTGGAACTTCTCGCGCAGCTCGGCTTCAAGCTTGGCAGCGACCGTCGGGTTGTCGCGCAGGTAGCCACGGGCGTTGTCCTTGCCCTGGCCGATACGCTCTTCACCGTAGCTGTACCAGGCGCCGGCCTTCTCGACCAGCTTGGCATCCACACCCATATCGATCAGCTCGCCCTCGCGGCTGATGCCTTCGCCGTACAGGATCTCGGTGATGACCTGCTTGAACGGAGGCGCCAGCTTGTTCTTGACGACCTTGATCTTGGTCTGGTTGCCGATGATCTCATCGCCCTTCTTGATCGCGCCGATACGGCGGATGTCCAGGCGCACCGAGGCGTAGAACTTCAGCGCGTTGCCGCCGGTGGTGGTTTCCGGGCTCTGGCCCGGCATCATCACGCCGATCTTCATGCGCAGCTGGTTGATGAAGACCACCAGGGTGTTGGAGCGCTTGATGTTGCCGGTCAGCTTGCGCAGCGCCTGGCTCATCAGGCGGGCCTGCAGGCCCGGCAGCTGGTCGCCCATCTCGCCTTCGATTTCGGCCTTCGGGGTCAGCGCGGCGACCGAGTCGATCACCAGGATGTCCACCGAACCCGAACGGACCAGCATGTCGGCGATTTCCAGCGCCTGCTCACCGGTGTCCGGCTGCGACAGCAGCAGGTCGTCCACGTTCACGCCCAGCTTGGCGGCGTAGATCGGGTCCAGCGCGTGCTCGGCGTCGATGAAGGCCGCGGTGCCGCCCATCTTCTGGCATTCGGCGATGGCCTGCAGGGTCAAGGTGGTCTTGCCCGAGGATTCCGGCCCGTAGATTTCAACGACACGGCCCTTCGGCAGACCACCAATGCCCAGCGCGATGTCGAGCATCAGCGAACCGGTCGGGATGGCTTCGACGGGTTCGACCACGCGGTCGCCCATGCGCATCACCGAGCCCTTGCCGAACTGCTTTTCGATCTGGCCCAGAGCTGCAGCGAGGGCGCGCTTCTTGTTCTCGTCCATCGGATTGGTCCTTGCAGAGGTCGTGTCGTTGGAGGTGCTGTCTTTGGGGGTCTTCTTTGCCATGGGTTCACTTTAAGTCGGACGTATCGCACAGGCTGAGATTCTGCCCGGCGCTCTGAAAAGAATTATCGGACATCCGTACCAACCTCAGTGGAACCAGAGAATCGCCACAAAAGACCGCGGGGTAATGTGCTATGGAACGGGTCAACGGTTGGGTCGCAACAGGCCGCAATAGAGACCCTCGATCGCGAAGTCCTGATCCGGCAGCACCTCGATCGGCTTGTAGTCGGGATTGCGCGGCAGCAGGCGGATACGATCCTTGGCGATCTTCAGCAGCTTGACGGTGATCTCGTCATCGACGCGGGCCACGACGATCTGTCCGGAATGGGCGTCGCGGGTGCGGTGCACGCCGATCAGGTCACCGTCGAAGATGCCCTCGTCGATCATCGAATCGCCCTGCACCTTCAGCAGGTAGTCCGGCGCCGGGGAGAAGAACACCCGGTCCAGCACCACGAAATCGTCCGAGCCGATATCAGCACCGATCGGCAGGCCGGCTGCAACCCGGCCGAGCACCGGCAGGCGCAGCACGCTGTCGGGCAGGCCCGGCTCGGCCAGCTTCTCGACCGGTGGCGCCTGTACCAGGCGGATACCGCGGGCCTGGCCCGGGATGCGACGGATCGCACCGGCCTGCTCCAGGGCCTCCAGGTGGTACTGGGCCGCGCGCACGCCCTTGAAGCCGAACGCACGTGCGATTTCAGTCTGCGACGGCGGTGCGCCTTCGCTCTCGATACGCTCGGCGATCAACTGCAGGATCGCCTGCTGGGTGTCGGTCAGGTCCATGGTTAGTAGTATTACTACTAATATCCGGAACTGCAAGTGCCGGGGGCGACACGGGGTGATGCGGACCTGTTGGGCCGGGGCATGCTCGGCAGGCGCGCCCCCGGCCAGCCGGCCGGTCGGCGAAGGCAAAGGCAAAAGCAAGGGCAATAGCAGATGCAGCCGACTAACAGTCGGCTCTACAGGAATCGCTGCGCGATTCCTCGGTTCCCGCTGGGAACCGCCGCGGGGCGCCCCCACCAAGTGGTTTGGCGCGCTGGCAACAGGAAAAACGAGAAAGACCCCCCCC